>CALKHT010000045.1 GCA_937988825.1 uncultured Phycisphaeraceae bacterium | reverse complement strand
ACACCGCCACACGATCACTCGCGTTCAACGCATCCACAATGGAAAGCGCCGCTTCCTGCAGCCGGGCGAATCGCTGTTCGTCATCGGTCTGTATGGTGTGCGTAGTCAGCGAATCATCAATCACCAGATGCACGATGCGACCCGTCCCGGCGAGCGTTCCCAGGGCTGAACCGGCACAGCCACTGAGCATCGGGCCTGCAAGCGCCAGTCCCAGCACACCCAGGATCAGGCACCGCACTGCCAGCAGCAGCAACTGCTCAACCTGCAGCCGCGTGCGATGCTTGCGATACGCTTCCATGAGGAACCGCATCGCGCCCCACAGTTCCGGGCGTCGCCGATATCGTGTCAGCAGGTGAATGATGATCGGCACCGACATCGCCGCCACCCCCGCCACAGCGAGGCCTGTGGTGGTCAACATCGGAGCTGCTTGTGCCAGTGATGCCGCCATCAACTCATGCGCTCAAAAACAGTTCCCCAGGAACAGGTGTTCCCACCGACTGTTCATTTCACCACCTTCCGCGCCGCCACCGCCGCACGACGTGCCAGGAAGTGGCCCAGCGCCGCCCCCAGGCTCTGCGACGAATCGACCAGCAGGTAGTCGAAGCCGAACTGTCGTGTCAGATCCTCCACCTTCTGCAGGTGCGCGTTGAGTGAATCCAGATACGCCTGTCGCAGCGCCGCCGGATCCAGCCCCAGCTTGCCCTCGTTCTCCAGCCCAATGAAATCCGTGGGTGAGCGGAACGGAAAGGTCAGCTCCGCGTGATCGAGCGTCTGCAGCACCATCAGGTCATGCCGCCGATGCTTCAACAGCGCCAGCCCGCGCTCGAACGCTTCGGTCGTATCGAAAAGATCGCTGATGAGCACCAGCAGGCTCCGCCGGGCGAGCTTGGCGGTCATCTGATCGAACAGCCGGGCCAGATCGGTCGTGCGCTGGGTTTCGCCGCCGGCGATCAGCGCATCGCGATCCTCATCGACCCGTTCCGTCGAGAGCATCTCGATGATGGTGCGCCAGTGGTCGCGCGCGTTGCTCATGCGCGTCACCGCCTGCATGTGGTCGCTGAACATGACCAGGCCCACCCGGTCCTGCTGCTGCAGCGCCAGGTACGCCAGCGCCGCTGCCAGCGAGGCTGCACAGTCATACTTGCGCCACCGCGCGCCTCGATCGTCATACCGCAGCGACGAATACCCCATCGACCCTGACGCATCGACCATGATGACCAGGTCGAGGTTTGTTTCCTTCTGATACTGCTTGATGTAGAGCTTGTCGGACCGGCCGAACACCTTCCAGTCCAGGAACCGCGTGTCGTCGCCGGCGGTGTACTGGCGGTGCTGGGCGAACTCGACGCTGAACCCCTGATAGGGCGAGCGGTGCTGCCCGATCATCAGCCCCTCGACGATCATGCGCGCACGCAGATCAATCGGCGCGATCGCCGCCAGCGTTTCATGCGACAGATAATCAGGGGCGATGCTGCTCATGGACTGAAATCCGAAGCTCGAATCCCCGGAACAAACGAATCAAACGACACGTGACACTTCGAACTTCGAATTGATGCGGGTCAATCGAATTTCGAGCGTGCTTCATTTACCGAGCGTCATCGCATCACCGTTTCCATCGTCGCGGCGGTGCGGGCGTCCGTGCCGTCCACGCTCACGGTTTCGAGCAACTGGTCGATCAGCTCGTCGCTTGTGATGCCCTCGGCCTCGGCGTTGAAGTTGGTGATGATGCGGTGACGCAGCACCGGGTGGGCGACGCTCTGTATGTCCTGGACCGTCACATGCGTGCGGCCACTGAGAATCGCCCGCGCCTTGCCCGCCAGAATCAGATACTGGCTGGCACGCGGCCCGGCGCCCCAGGCCAGATATCGCTTCAAAAAGTCCGGCCGCAGATCCGGCGCGCCACGCGAAGGCAGGCGCGTCGAACGCACCAGCCGCAACGCGTAGCGAATTACGTGGTCCGCAACCGGCACATCACGCACCAGCTCCTGGATCTCCATCACTTTCTGAGCATCCAGCACCGCCTGAGGTTTAGCTTCATGACGGGCCGTCGTCCGCTTGACGATCTCCAGCTCCTCCGCTTCCGTCGGGTAGTCGACCTTGATCATGAACATGAAGCGGTCGAGCTGCGCTTCAGGCAGCGGATAGGTGCCTTCCTGTTCGATCGGGTTCTGCGTGGCCAGCACGAAGAACGGCCGGGGCAGGTCGTGCTGCATCCCACCGGCGGTGACGTGATGCTCCTGCATCGCCTCCAGCAGCGCCGCCTGCGTCTTGGGCGGTGTGCGGTTGATCTCGTCCGCCAGGATCACGTTCGCGAAGATCGGACCCTTCACGAAGCGAAGCTGACGCTTGCCCGTGGTGCGGTCCTCCTCGATCACTTCCGTGCCCGTGATGTCCGAAGGCATCAGGTCCGGCGTGAACTGAATGCGATTGAACGCCAGATTCAGCCCCCGGGCGATCGTAGAAACCAGCAGCGTCTTGGCCAGTCCCGGCACACCCACCAGAAGCGCGTGACCCCGGGTGAACAGCGAGATGAACACCTGGTCCACCACCTCACGCTGCCCCACGATCGACTTGTTCACCTCGGCGTGGAGCTGGTCATAAGCCTGCCGCACCCGTTGAACCAGTTCGGTCGCTTCCTGGGACGCCCCAGACGATGCGTGGTTTTCTTGACTCA
This sequence comes from uncultured Phycisphaeraceae bacterium, assembly GCA_937988825.1. Classification (GTDB taxonomy): domain Bacteria; phylum Planctomycetota; class Phycisphaerae; order Phycisphaerales; family Phycisphaeraceae; genus CALKHT01. The sequence goes on along the minus strand of CALKHT010000045.1, from coordinate 140,609 downwards.
TGGAGAAATCCTGAAACGGTGCTGGCCACAGTATACCCTGCGGGGGCGCTGCACCGGCCGGGCTGTCTTCTCAACACACGCCGCCGCCGGTTCCACACCACCCATCCACGAAAACTCCCCCAACCCTACAATTCCCGCGCCATGCCCGAACTGCCCGAGGTCGAGTCGGTCCGACGGTCGCTTCTGCGACACCTTCCCGGTCGTACGATCACCGCGGTGAAGCTATTGCGGCCGGACATCGTCACCGGCCCCGCCACGCCCAGCGCGTTGCTGCGCGGCCGAACGATCGGCGACATCCTCCGCCACGGCAAACAGTTGGCCATCCTCACCCAGGCGAGCGCGAACCCACCGTGCCTCTGCGTTCACCTGGGCATGACCGGTTCGCTGCGTTACTTCCCTTCAAGCGCGATCGGACACGCCAAATCCGCAACCCAACCTGATTTACCGCCACACGCCCACATCATCTGGCAGCTTGACGATGGGGGGAAGCTCGTTTTTGCGGATCCACGCCGCTTCGGCGGCATCTGGACCTACCCGAACCCAGCCGCACTCCGCGAAAGCCGCTGGAACACGCTGGGGGCCGACGCGCTGACCATCACCCCACGCCAGCTTCACAGTCGCCTGGCTGCCTCGCGTCGCCCGCTCAAGTCTGCCCTGCTCGATCAGAACCTCATCGCCGGGCTGGGCAACATCTACGTCGACGAACTGCTTTTCGACTGTCGCCTGCATCCTTCTACGCCCTGCGACTGTCTGACGTTCGATCAGGTTCGCGCGCTGGTCAGCCGCATGCGACGTCTGCTTGGACGCGCGATCCGGGCGGGCGGTTCCACCCTGCGCGACTATGTCGACGGTCAGGGCAACCCCGGCGGCTTCCAGTTCCGCCACAAGGTGTACGGCCGAGCCGGTCAACCATGCCGTAACTGCCGGGCCCTCCTCCAGAGCCTCACCCTCGCCGGTCGGACTACCGTCTACTGCCCGGCATGCCAGACTATCCACAACTCACCAACATCCTGTGGGAAACCCTGAGCTATCCACAAGACACAGTTGTCCAGAACCTGACCCAGCTATGCCACCTGCCTGTGATTCCTGTGAGTGAAGAAGAAATAAACCCGTCCTCTTCGTATTAAGCCATGTCGTTTTGTGGATAAACAAGGGATCATGTTCATAACTCATTAAAACAAAATGTGTAGCGACATTCGGACACACAGTGAAAACCTGTCGGTCCCGCGTCGAAAGCGCCCCTGTGAACGACGTTCCAGCCACCCCTTACCTTCTTGAACATTGTTCATGCATCCACACTGTCGGTAAAGGATTCCCCCAACCCAACCCGACCTGACACCATCCGCGCGCTTATCCCCAACTTATTCACATCGTTGCCGACACCCCTCCGACGCAGAAAAAACACCTCTCCAGGTGGGAGAGGTGTGGGAAAACGGTGGATTGGGGTGTGGGGATCACCGAAGCGACCGCGTTTAAGAGGTCAGCTCCAGCTTTCCAGCAGACGGGTGAGCAGGCGCACGCCGTAACCCGTGGGGCCTTTGGGCATGAGGGCGGTGTCGTTCTTGTTGTCAGCGGTGCCAGCGATGTCGATGTGGGCCCAGGGCAGTTGGCCGACCTTGCTCGCGTCGCCTGCTGGGGTGGCGAAATAGCTCAGGAAGGCCGCCCCCTGGATCGGGTGGGCACCGCGCTCCGCCCCGGAATTGACCAGGTCGCTGTGCGTGCCCTTCATCAGGTCGCGATGTTCATCCCACAGCGGCAGCTCCCAGAGTCGATCACCCGAGGCGTCAGCCGCGGCCTGCAGACGCTGGCGCAGGGCATCATCGGTGCAGAAGTAACCGGCACAATGTGATCCCAGTGCCACCACCACCCCGCCGGTCAGCGTCGCCAGATCCAGCACCGCGGCGGGGTTGTAGGTCTTGCAGCCGTAGGCCAGTGCATCGGCGAGGACGAGTCGGCCCTCGGCGTCGGTGTTGGTCACCTCCACCGTCACGCCGTTGACCATGGTAATGATGTCGTTGGGGCGGAAAGCAGTGCTGTCGACCATGTTCTCCGCCGCCGCGATGATGCCGACGACCGGCACATCGAGCTTGAGCGTGGCGATGGCCTGCATCGCGCCGATGACCGCCATGCCGCCACACTTGTCGTACTTCATGCCCAGCATGCCGTTGTTGATCTTCAGCGAGTAGCCGCCGGTGTCGAAGGTGATCGCCTTGCCCACGAGCAGCACCGGCTGCCGTGCCTTGCCACGACCACCCCGCCCCGCCGTCTTGCCCGGCCATTCCAGCACGATCATCGCCGGCGGGGTGGATCCAGCCTGTCCCACCGCGATGAGACCACCCATCCCCAGCTCCCGGGCGCGCTTTGCATCGATCACCGTGCATTTGAGGCCCAGCCGCCGGCTCATCGACTTGCAGTAATCGGCGAGGTACTTCGGGTTCGCAACGTTCGGCGGCGTGGCGGCCAGCTCCCGTGTGGTGTTCACCGCCTGACCTACGGTCAGACCGCGGTTAAAACCAGCCCGAAGTTCCGCAGGCAGATCCACCGACAACTTTGTCGGCCGATCCTTATCATTGTTTTTCGCCTTCGTCACCGCGCCTTTGAACTGGTCGAAATCAAACCGGGCGATTTCCATACCCTCGCCCAGTGCCCTGCCAACTTCCTCAGCCTTCGGCGCTCGCTCGCTCAGTTCCTCCAGCGCGGGCAGCACATCAACCCGAACCGCATCCAGCCGGGCGTTCCACCCCGCTTTTACGAGGGCCGCCCCGGCGATGCGCAGGGCATCGGCGTTGAACTTCTCCTTCGCACCCAGCCCCAGCACATAAAGTCGCGATGCACCCTGTGGGGGATAGAGACACGTCGCTACGCCCCGGCCAGTGCCGAACTCACTGCGCTTGATCGCCGCGCTCAGTGCGCCGCCCACCTGCTTGTCCAGTTCCGCATAGCCCGCCGGAAGCGTAGTCGTCTTCTCGAAAAGCGCCACCGCCACCGCATCGACCCTGCCCCGCCCCGCCCCCTGCACGCTGCGATACATCATGATCAGAACCTTTGCTGAATGTTAGGAGGAATGAAGGAGGCGACATGTTACGCCATGAACCACTGGGAGGCGAAATCACCGGCGCGCAGAAACCCCGGCTGAGTGGTCAGCCGGGGTCGAATCAATCGAACAGAATGTCGTTGTGGCGTGGTTGCTTCAGTGAGCCGTGCGGTCGACGACGTCAGCGAAGTGATTCCACCACGGGCAGTTCGCCCACCAGCGGGGCCACGTAGTCGCGGAAGGCTGGGGCGATGTTGTTGTCGTTGAGAATGTGCGCCGGGTCCATGTGGCGGGTTTTGGCAGCCACATCCGCCAGATTCACGCGCTTGTACTCGACGCGGTAGGGGTTGTCGGACACGCGCTGGATCGCGATCGAACCGTCGATGTCACCCGACATTGCCAGTTCCGCCGCCTTGCGACCCACTTCGCGCGCCTCCGCCGCATCGACAGGCGATACGCAGCCGGCGAACGAACGCTGCATGTAACCGAAGGTGTCCGCACGGACGCGCAGCTTGCCGGAGAGATTCTTCTTGATGCTCGCAGCGAGGAAGTCACCCAGCGCGCCGGTGCCCGAAAGCTGCACGTTGCCGTGCGCATCCTTTTCGACTTCCTGAGCCAGCTTCACGACCATCGGCGTGCCATCCTTGTCGTGAATACCTTCACTCACGACGATGAGGCATCGGCCCTGCTTGGAATAAATCCGATCGACATCGGCGAGGAACTTCTCTTCGCTGAAGGCGACCTCGGGCACGTAGATCAGGTGCGGGCCATCTTCATCATGCCGTCGCGCCAGTACGCTCGCGGCGGTGAGGAAACCTGCATGACGGCCCATCACCACGTCGATCTTGATGCCGGGCAGGGCTGCGTTGTCCAGGTTATCGCCCAGCACCGCCTGTGCGACGAACTTCGCAGCCGAACCGTAGCCGGGCGTGTGATCGTTGCACATCAGATCGTTGTCGATCGTCTTGGGCACGTGGAAGCAGCGCAGCTCATAACCGCTCTGGTTCGACAGTTCGTTGACGATGCGGCAGGTGTCGGAGCTGTCGTTGCCGCCGATGTAGAAGAAATAGCGCACGTTGCGCTTCTCCAGCGCCTTGAAGATGCGCTGGCAGTATTCTGCATCGGGCTTGTCACGGCTGGACCCCAGCGCCGCTGAGGGTGTCTGCGCGACGCGATCAAGCTTGTCGGGGCTGATCGACTTGAGGTCGATGAACTGCTCGTTGACGATGCCGCGTACACCGTGCACCGCGCCGAGGATATGTTCGATTTCGCCGCATTCGCGCAGTTTTTCCACCACGCCCACCAGCGACTGGTTGATGACCGCCGTGGGACCGCCGGACTGACCGATCACCGCGTTGCCGCGTACGATTTTCTCGCTCATCAGTAAATCTCACTCCGAAAATTCGAGCGGGAATTGTAGCGGATGAAGCGGAGTTGTGCAGAGAATCGTGCGTGAAACGGCTGTCATAAGAATGACTAATGACGAAAGTTGAATGCTGAATGACGAAATCGTTTCAGATTTTCGTGGATTGGTGGAACGGGTGTTTCGCTGGACGCTCCTTCGTCATTCGACATTCACTATTCGCCATCTCCCCTACCCAACTTCCGCCATCACGGCCTGTGCCAGCGCTCGCTGCTCCGGATCATGCAGGCGGGGCAGAGCGTTGCTGAGCAGTTCGCGTGCGCGGCTGGCCTGACGGAGATAGCGGGCGTAGACCAGGGCGAGGATCAGTTCGATCTGCTCGCGCTGCGGGTAGTTGCCGTAGGTGTTGAGGAACAGCTCGTACGCACGGGCGGCCGGGCCATAACGCTGCATCGCCATCAGGTGATTGGCCACATCAAGCTGGTGCTGTTGGCTGAGTACCTGGCGCGGGTCCAGTTCCAACAGCTGGGTGTAGTAGCCGGCCGCGGTGTCCAGATCGTGGTTGTTGAGAGCGTCGTAGATGCTGGCCCGCATCTGCATGATCTGCTGTTGCTGCGGGTCGGGTGCGGCCCGGTCGATGGGGCCACGGCTGGGGGCATAGCCTTCCCATGGGTGGTAGCCGCGCATCGTCATGGATCGGAACTGGGCCCGCCGTCGGCGGTGTGCCAGCAGTGACAGCAGGTCATAGGGTTCGCGCGGCAGCAGTCGCACCCAGAGCAGCGCCATGCCGATCAGGATGCCGTAGCCGTAGCCCGACAGGTGCGCCAGGTACGCCACGCCCACGCCGCCGAGCATATGCATGAGGATGTTCTGGGCGATCTGGAAGCCGATGAGCACGAGGCTCGATACCTCGAAGGTGCCGATGTAGAAGTAGAACCAGTAGAAGATGGTGACGTTAACCAGCGGGAAGAGGACCAGATACGCGCCGGTGACGGCCGCGATCGAGCCGCTGGCACCGATGACCGGCGCCGATTCGACCGCGGCATGACCCAGGCCCGCGAAAATGCCGCCCGCCAGGTAGAACGCCAGATACCCCGCCCGGCCCAGCCGGTCCTCCAGCGCGTTGCCGAACACATAGAGGAAGATCATGTTGCCCAGCAGGTGCATCCAGTCGCCGTGCAGGAACTGGTAGGTGATGAACTGCCACAGCTGGGGATTTTCGGGCCAGAGGTAGTAGTGCAGGACGGGGAACTGCCGAACCAGCAGTTCGATGGGGGCCTGCATCCGCATGGCCATGCTTGCCTGGGTGATCTGGCCCGTGGTGGCGATGAAGATGGCCACATTCATCGCGATGAGGGTGTAATTCACCCAGGGCCTGGCGCGCTGCCGACGATCGGTGCGGATGGGGAAGAACATGTCGGGTGTGGAATCAGACGGTTCGAAGCCGGCAGCAGCGCGATGCTACTCCTTGCTGACGGCTGATTGTACGCCGTGTGCGGCGTTGGTGTCCGCCCCGCCGGACTGAATCAGATACGCCATGACCGCAACGATGACCCCGATGACGATAATCATGGTCACGGTGGTGATGATGCGTCGGCGGACCAGCCGCGCCTGGAGCCGCCGCTGACGCAGCCGGCGCATGGCGGTGGGCGGGACGGGAATACTGGTGGCAAGATCGAAGGGCGCGGCTGTGGGGGCGGGGGCCTCCAGCGGTGGATCCATCGTCGCTTCTGCCATCGCCCTGCCCTCCGGGGCCGGGTCGGTCGGTTCATCCCCGTGGCCGTTGGCACTCGTGGGCTTATACAGGTTCGGCATCGGCGGACCGGGGCAGGCGAACTCGTTGAACAGCCGCTGCAGCGCCTCGCCCGTATTGCCGTTGACGTGCCGGCGGATCATGTCGCGGTCGACCACGAACCGTTTGCGGCAGCCCGGACAGTCAACCACCGCGCCGACGCGCACGAATGGACTGCGCGACACGTTCTTGCAGGCGGGGCAGGATAGTTCGTAAACAACCATGTACAGGGACAATGCGGGCCACGAAGGCCAGCAGTGGGACGTTGGCCGACGTATAGCGGGTATAACGTCGCGGCTGCCGGGCAGCGCAACTTTCACGATTCTATTGTGAAAACGATGCTCACCTGACGCCCGCCTCGGGTGTGCCTACGGGCACGTGAGCGAGCCAGTTGTCGTCCGAAGCGCTGGCCGATGCCCCGGTCCGGACGATGCCGCCACTCGACCGCGGCGCAGGTGTTGCACCTGTCGGACCCGCGAATCCGCATCGTCAGGGCGTGGGTTGACCCTGCGCTTCGAGCACCTCCACCTCCTGAACGTCGATCAGGTTCAGTTTCAGTGCCGGATCATACCGCATCTGACCGTAAATGCCCACCAGTTTGCCCATAATCCGCGCGTCGACGTTGGGCCCCGGCTTCACGTAGGCAATGGTTCGGCCGGTGCCGCTGTCGACCACACGGTAGAGCCTGGGCAGGTTCTCGCCGTTGTAAACCGTGCTGGGGGCGAGTCTTCCCGTCGCTGCATAGCCGCAGGCCCGCATCGCCTGACGCTCCAGGTCGCGCACATTGACCGTCGGCCGGGACGCCATCTCCTCCTGGAGCTTCGTCCCACGCTTGAGAATATCGGCCACCGCCTTGTTCCGCTCAAGCTGGGCGATGCGGGCGTTGACGATGTACCGATCGATCGAGGACAGCTCCGGATCCTTCTGCAGCGCCTTATAAGTCGCCAGCAGCTCGTCGATGGGCTGCTCGACCACGGGCAGCTTCTCGGCGGCGATGGTCTTCGCCTCCGCCTCGCGCACCGCCGGGGAGGTCGCCTCGGGCAGCTTCAGTGCCGGGGCCCTGCCCGCCTCGGCTTCGCTGGGCTGTTCACCGGTGGCGGGCTTGGTGCCGGACTCGTCCGTGGGCGGCGTCTGCGGTTGGGGCTGGGGCGTTGTCGGCTGGTCGTCAGGCTGCTTCGGAGTCGGTGTGGGTGTATCGGTTCCACCCGGGACCGTGGGTTCAGGCTCCGGCCTGACGGGGGTGGGCTGAGGTTCGGGCTGTGGGGGCATGGGAGTAGGGTCCGGCCGGGGGGTCGGCTCGGGCTGCGGCGCCGGATCTACCGGCCTGGGCTGAGGTTGCGGCTGAGGCTCGGGGGCAGGTTCGCCTCGCAGACGGGCGATTTCCGCCGGTGTTGCCCGTCGAACCGTGCCCGGGGCCAGATACACCCAGGCATTCTTGGGTGAGACGATTTTGTAGAAGCTCTCCACCTCGCCGACAATCTGGACGACGTCGCCCTTTTTCAGCGAAGCGTGGGTGCGGTACCACTCGCTCACCGGCAGGTCGAGGCCCACCGCCCGTATGTACACCTTGTCGCTGTTCACCACGCCGGTGCTGCCGTCACCCTTCGCGTCCACATGGGCGCGGGAGATGATGCTGTAGGTGCCTTCGGGTGGCTCGATCATCACCCAGCCGGAGAAGACATCCTCCACCCGGACGAGGGTGTCCTTGGGCAGGCGGTTGACGACGTAGAAGTTGCGAGCCGCCCCCGCGCGGACCTCGGCGTTATCCTCGACCACGATGCCGATGTAGGGTACATCCTGGGCCGCTGCCGGTTGCACCAGCGCCACACCCAGCACCATCCCGGCCAGCATCAATGCCAGTCGCGCCACGCCCCGAACACTCCAGAAGCGACTCATGCTGGAACCTCCTGATCTACGAATCCATGTTAAGTCAGGCAAAATGCCCCCGCAGTTTCACGGCTAACACCAAAAGCGTCAAGCCGGGGTGAACCACGAAGACACGAAGAGCACGAAACAAGGCAGAAGGGGGCAAAAAAAGAGAGCGGTTTGGATATTGGGATGGAGCTATGAGATAGAGATGATGGCGTGAAACCTGCCACGCAGTGGCTGGGTGACACAGCGCCCCCCTGGCCCCCGTTTTCCTCAATCTACCCCCAATACAACACCCCGCCACTGTGTGGCGGGGCTTCTTCTGATCTTTTTCTCCTCCTTTCACCACGACCGGACGCTGATCACCTTCACGCGCGACCCAGGATGAGCTGTTCAATTCGATCGGTTTCGTGGGTGAAGGCAGCGTCGGTGGCCATGCGGTCGTCGACCGTCTTGATCGAGTGCATGACGGTCGTGTGGTCGCGGCCGCCGAAATACCCGCCGATCTCCTCCAGGCTGTAGCGTGTGTGCTTGCGTGCCAGCCACATGCAGACCTGTCGTGGCTGAGTGATCGACTTGTGCCGCCGTTTGGACTGCAGGTCGCTCAGCTTCACGTTGTAGTAACTGGTGACCGCGTCGATGATGTTCTGCAGCGTCACCTGCTTGGTGCGACCCTCTTCGGGCAGCTCGCCCAGCACTTCGCGCGCCAGAGCCATGTCGATCGGCCGATCCTGCAGCGCCGCGTGGCCCTGCAGCGTGATGATCGCGCCTTCCAGCTCGCGGGCGTTGCTGTCGATCTTCGACGCCAGGATCTGCACCACATCATCGGGAATCGTGATGCCACGCAGCTTCGCCTTGGCCTGAATGATCGCCACGCGCGTTTCGTAGCCCGGCTTGGTCACGTTGGCGACCAGACCCCACTGGAAGCGGCTGATCAGACGCTCCTCCAGTTGCGGGATTTCAGCCGGGGGCGAGTCGCTGGACAGCACGATCTGCCGGTTGGACTGATACAGCGCGTTGAATGTGTGGAAGAACTCTTCCTGCGACCGCTCGCGGTTGGCCAGGAAGTGAATGTCGTCGATCACCAGCACGTCCACGTGACGGTAGCGCTCGCGGAACTCGGACATCCGCCCGGCCTGCACGCATTCGATGAACTGGTTCATGAATGCATCGCAGGAGACGTAGTAAATCTGCTTGGAGGGATCGTTCTGCAGGATGCGCTGGCAGATCGCCTGCAGCAGGTGCGTCTTGCCCAGCCCTACCCCGCCGTGAATGAACAGCGGGTTGTACGCCGTGCCCGGCTGGTTCGCCACGGCAACGGCGGCGGCATAGGCGAGCTGGTTGTTCGGCCCGGTGATGAAGTTCTCAAACGAGTTATCCGGGCTGATGACGACCTGATCGAACTCGATGTCGGAACGTGAACTGCTGGTCCGGGGCATCGCTACCGCGGTGGCCGTGCCGCCTTCCGCGCTGCTACCTGCCGCCTGTCCGACTGCGACACTCTGCGAGCCGGTGGAACGGCTGGTGGAGGTCTGTACCTCATCACCCGTGATGAACCGCACCGCCACCAGCGCGCCGGTGACGGCCTGGGCAGCTTCGTTGAACTGATCCAGGCACTTACGCTGCAGATAGTTCTGTTGCACGCTGTTGGATGTCCGAATCTGCAGCAGGCCCGAATTGAGCTCAAGAGGCTCAAGCTCCTCGAACCACTGCCGACACAACGGCGCGTGTCGGCGGCGCAGATAGTCCATCATTTCGCGCCAAAGCGCAGGTGCCAATTTCGCCATCGGAGGGAAACTCGTTCTCGCGATCCGTTCAGTTGTTCTCGCCGGCCCGCGTCGGGGATGGGCTGCCGCTCCATCCACGGCAACCGCGGGCGCCTTCCCAAAGGTAGGCTCAAACTAAGGCCCCATCGCCCGCCTGTCAATTACCCTGTTTCGTACCCGCCGTTACCACTTTTTTTCCGCGTTTGCAAGCCAAAACACCAAACCAACCCCGCCCCTCTGCCGATACAATTTCCCGTTCGCATGACACCGTCGAAACTGGTCATCTTCGAAGACGGCGGCGGGCAATGGGGTCCGATTACCGATCTACGCGCCGTTTTCGACCTCCGCACCGGGGCTCTCACCAGCAAACAACGCATCGAATGCGCCACCGGGCTACCAACCTCGGCCTTGTGGTCCGCCCGGACCACACTGCACAACCTTATCGCGGCCCAGCACCAACTGCCGGTCAACCCCGCCGCTTTCGATGCGCCGGTGCTGGCGGTGAACGGCCGCTGGCCAGGTGCGCGCCACGCCGACGCGGTGGCGAAACTAACGCTCGGGTCAGCCCTGGTGCAGCGCGATGGGCAGGTAATCGCCGCTCATCTTGCTGCGCAGGACGCCAGCACGTTCCTCAACCCGCAGGGCACACTGGGTGAACTGCCAGCCCACATTCGCAGGACGACCATCGACGACACCGTGCTGCTGGAACGGCCGTGGCACATCCTCGACGGGCTGGAAACCAATCTGGCCAGCGATCTCAAAAAGATCGACCTGCCCCAAATGAACGGCGATGACCGCCGGGTCATCCGTTTTGGTGAGCATCCCGTTTATGTCGCGGAAGATGCGGTGGTTCAGCCCGGCGCGATCTTCAACAGCGAGCAGGGGCCGATCGTCATCGAGTCCGGTGCGCTGGTCGGTGCGCTGTCAGTGCTGGAAGGGCCGTGCTACGTCGGCCGGGGCACGACCATTGTCTGCCATGCCCACATTCGCCCCAACACGGTGATCGGCCCGAACTGCAAGGCTGCGGGCGAAATCAGCTTCTCCATCCTGCACAGCTACTCGAACAAGGCGCATCACGGCTACATGGGCCACTGCCTCGTTGGCCAGTGGGTCAATCTCGGGGCTGCCACCAACGTCAGCAACCTCAAGAACACGTATGGCACCGTCCGCGTGCAACTGGAGTGCGAAACCGCCCCGCAGGACACCGGCCGAACCTTCAACGGCCCGATCATTGGCGACATGGTCCGCACCGGCATCGGCACACGACTGCTCACCGGCTGCTGCGTGGGCACCGGCGCGATGATCGCCCACAGTGGTTACGTGCCCAAGTACGTGCCACGCATGACCTTCCTGACCGACAGGGACGCCTGCCCCTACCAGCCGGACAAGTTCATCGCCACCGTCCGAAACATGATGTCCCGCCGACACGTGCAGCTCGATCCCGCGCTCGAGGAGCGGCTGCGCAGCATGATGCAGTGAGGCACGCCCGCGCTGAACGCGACCTGTCGCGTCGCTTCATAGAACTCCCGTAGTCCCTCGGTCCCTTCGTCCCTGCCCTCGCGAAGCCGCTACAATGCGGGGCTTCGAGCGCAAAGGATGACATCATGGCAGAAACACAGGCGTTTGATGTGGTGGTGATCGGTGGGGGGCCAGACGGGTACGTCGGGGCGATTCGCGCGGGCCAGCTTGGGCTGAAGGTGGCGTGCATCGAGCGCGACCAGCTCGGCGGCGTGTGCCTGAACTGGGGCTGCATCCCCACCAAGGCTTTGCTCGCAGCCGCGGAGCTGTACCACCGCCTCAAACACGACGCCGCGGAGTTCGGCATCCAGGCCGACAACATCCGCCACGACTGGAAGCAGGTGATCGCCCGCTCACGCAAGGTGACCGACAACCGCGGGATCAGCTTCCTCTTCAAGAAAAACAAGGTGACGCACATCCAGGGTCATGCCCGCATCACCGCGCCGGGCAAGATCGATGTGCTCGACGCCAACGGCAAGACGACGCAGCAGGTAACGGCCAAAAACATCGTGATCGCCACCGGTGCGGTGCCGCGTGAACTGCCCTTTGCCAAATTCGATGGCACACACATCATCGCCGCGAAGGATGCAATGAACCTGCCCGAGCAGCCCAAAGAGCTGATCATCATCGGCGCAGGCGCGATCGGCATGGAGTTCGCCTACTTCTACAACGCGTTCGGCACGAAGGTGACCGTCATTGAAATGCTCGATCGCGTCGTGCCCAACGAGGATGAGGAAGTCAGCGCCGCTGTTGCCAAGGCGTTCCAGAAGCAGGGCATCGAATGCCTGACCAGCATGAAGACGACAGCGGTGAAGACGACCGACAAGGGCGTCGAAGTGACGATCGAACCGGCTGACGGCAAGGGCGAAAAGAAGACGCTCACCGGCGACAAGGTGCTCGTGGCGATTGGCGTGAAGGGCCGCTACGACAACCTCTGGGCCGACAGCGTGAAGATCGAGACGTTCAAGGATCACATCAAGGTCGATCGCTCGACCTATCAGACAAGCGTGAAGGGCATCTATGCCGTGGGCGATGTGATCGGCCCGCCGTGGCTGGCACATATGGCGAGCGAGGAGGCGGTCATCTGCATCGAGCAGATCGCCGGCCACAAGCCCGAGCCGATCGACTACGACACGATCCCCGGCTGCACCTACTGCCATCCGCAGATTGCCTCCGTGGGTAAGACCGAAGCCGCCCTTAAGAAGGAAGGCAAGCAGGCTGGCAAGGACTACACCGTCGGCAAATTCCCCTTCCAGGCGTCCGGCAAGGCCAAGGCACTGGGCGCGACCGATGGCTTCGTGAAGATCATTGCCGGCAAGAAGTATGGCGAGATCCTGGGCGTCCACATGGTGGGCGAAAACGTGACCGAACTCATCGCCGAAATGTGCCTCGCCAAACGCGCCGAACTGACCGCGGATGAGGTGATCAACACCATCCACGCCCACCCGACCCTGAGCGAATCAGTCCACGAAGCCGCCCTGGGCACGCAGGGAAGGATGCTGCATTTTTAGTGGAAACGTTTGACCGAACAGCGGGTGAGTGACGCTAACACTGCGCTGTTGGCAGCACGCGACAATCGCATCCTCCGCAAACGATCTCACTCCACCGTCACGCTCTTGGCGAGGTTACGGGGTTTGTCGACGTCGAGGCCTCGCAGGACGGCGGCGTGGTAGGCGAGCAGTTGCAGCGGGATCACGCTGACGATTGGTTGCAGCGGCTCGGGCAGTGCGGGGACGGGGAAGACGGCGTCGGCGTATTTCTCGATTTCGCGATCGCCTTCGGTCGCCACGGCGAGGATGCGGCCGCCACGGGCGCGTACCTCCTCGATGTTGCTGATGACCTTGTCGTACTGGCTGCCCTGCGTGGCAATGAAGACCACGGGCATGCCCTCGTCGATCAGGGCGATCGGGCCATGCTTCATTTCAGCAGCGGGCATGCCTTCTGCGTGGATGTAGCTGATTTCCTTGAGCTTGAGCGCGCCTTCCAGGGCGATGGGGTAGTTGTACCCGCGACCGAGGAACAGCCAGTTCTCGCGCTCGATGTGGCGTTCGGTGCAGGCACGGATGTGGTCGGACTGTTCCAGCACGCGGCTGATGTAGTTGGGCAGTTGCTCCAGCTCGCGCAGGTAGCTTTTCATCACTTCGTCGCTGATGAACTTGCGCTTGCCCACATAGAGCGCGAGCATGGTGAGCACGAGCACCTGACCCACGAACGCCTTGGTGGAGGCGACGCCGATTTCCGGCCCGACGTGCAGGTAAACGCCCGCATCGGTTTCACGTGCGATGCTGGAGCCGACGACATTGACCGCCCCCAGCGCCAGCGCACCGCGTTCCTTCGCTTCGCGCAGGGCGGCAAGGGTGTCCGCCGTTTCACCTGACTGGCTCACGGCGATGATCGTCGTGCCATCCTCAATGATCGGGTTGCGGTAGCGGAACTCGCTGGCGTATTCGGCCCGCGCGGGCACCTTCGCCAGATCCTCAAAGAGGTATTCACCAATCTTGCACGCGTTGAACGCGGTGCCCTGCCCGGTGAGCAGGAAGCGCTTGGCGCGTACCAGATCGCGCGTGTAGTTGGAGATGCCACCCAGGACGATACGGCCTTCACGCTGGTCGATTCGGCCGCGCATGCAGTTTCGGATCGACTCGGGCTGCTCCATGATCTCCTTGAGCATGAAGTGCTCGTAGCCGCCCAGTTCGATCTGTTCCAGGTCCATGTCCAGCGCCGTCACCTCGCGCGAGACGGGGATGTTGTCGATCGTGGTCGTGCGGAAGTTGACGACCCATGGCCCGCCGCTGTCCTTATCCTTCGGCCCGGCGCAGAGGCGCGCAACCTGATAGTCGTCCAGCGTAACGACCTGCGTGGTGTGTGAGATGATCGCGGAAGCGTCCGACGCCACCACGTAACCGTTCTCAGCGATACCGATGATGAGCGGCGACCCTTTGCGCGCGCAGACCAGTGTGTGCGGTTCATTCTCGCACAGTACGGCGATGGCGTACGCACCAGTCACCTCGCGCAGGGCAGTCTGCACCGCTGCCTCGAGGTTGCCGTCGTACAGCTCAGCAATAAGGATGGCCAGCACCTCGGTATCGGTTTCGGAGGTGAACGTGTGGCCCTTACCTTCGAGGTAGCGTCGCAGGGTCGCGTAGTTTTCGATGATGCCGTTATGGACGACGGCAACGGTGTGGCCTGATTTGGATCGGCCGCGATGCGGGTGGGCGTTGGCTTCGGTGGGGCTGCCGTGCGTGGCCCAGCGGGTGTGGGCGATGCCCGCAGTCCCCTCGAACCCACCCAGATTCGCCAGCATGTCCTCCAGCACGCTGACACGTCCGACCGACCGGGCGACCTTCAGGCCCTGGTCGGTCATGACCGCCAGCCCGGCGGAGTCGTACCCGCGATATTCCAGCCGCTTCAGTCCTTCGATCAGGAGGGGCTGGACCTGCTTATTCCCAACGTAAGCGACGATACCGCACATAGTTGCGATCCTCGGCCCGACATGTCGATGCGCGGCCGCGGTCTTCCCTCGACCGGCCCATCGTCCAAACCCGAGCACCTGTTTTCATCGGTCCATGAGGATAATCGATCCAGCGTGGGCGCTGGGACAATTTTTTAGACGCGGGCCAGGATGCGTTGTCCGCCGCGTGGCGATGAGGTGGCCGTCGGCGACTGCGGTGCGGGTCGGCGAACGCGGCGCCGCTCCCACACGAGCTGATCCGGCCGGGGCTGACGCAGCAGGAGGCGGCGGCCGGCATCCGGATCGGCGGGAACGGGCACGTGATGGGTCAGCCGCAGGTCGCCCCGGCCGTAACGCGGCAGGTCGAGCTGCCAGAAGCCCTGCCCGCCGGGGTAGCGGGCATTGGTGAGACAGGGAGCCCCGGCATTGATGAAGGTGACGCCCTTCATGTCGCCACTGCGGGGTTCGTAGATCCAGGGCCGGTGGATGTGTCCGTGCAGGAACACCACGCGGGCAGGGCATTGGGCGAGCATCCGCCGCAGCGCGCGGCCGTCGGAGACGCGGTTGTTGAATGCCATCGGCCGCACGTTGGCAGGCGTGGACAGCGGGTAGTGGCACAGGACAAGCAGTCCGTCATCGCTTGTGAGCGAGGCCAGGTAATCGCGGGTGCGGTCGAGTTGGTGTCGGCCCAGCCGGCCGCAGGAGAGCATCAGCCGGGGTCGGGCGGCATCCAGCGCCAGGAAGTGCCAGTGGTCGCTGAGCTGCTCGAAGTGCGGAAACTCCGGTGGCAGCAGGTGTTCCATCAGCGCCTCGACCCGCTGCTGCCTCGCCGAGGCGAAGGTGTAGCGGTCGTGGTTGCCCGGTACGAGCTTGACGTCGAAGTTGTCGCTCAGCGGCCGCAGCAGCCGCACGACATCTAGAAACTCGTGGTCGAGTGAGGTCGTGGTGACATCGCCGGTGAGCAGGATGCGGTCGGGCTTGATGAGCGGCACGCGTTCGAGCGTGGGCTTGAGCAGAGCGTGTTTGAAGGCGAACTGCCGGTTGAGCCAGAGGTTGGTCTGGCCAATGAGCCGCTTGCCCAGCAGTTGGCGGGGCGAGCAGTGGATGCGGTAATGGTGCAGGTCACCGACCAGTGCGATGCGCAAGCTGTGGCCCCTTCCTAATCGTTTATATCCATACGCGATGTTGAGCCGCCCGGTTCCGCAGGGGGTGTCGGGGCGAGCGGGGGTTATCTGGCGTTCGCCTTCACGCCGGCTCTCTCCCCGGAGGGAGAGGGGATGTAAAGTGCTACGGTGCCAATAGTTGGCTCCTCTCCCGCTGGAAGAGGCGGGTGAAGGCACCGAAAAAACCCGTGGCCTCATCCAACCGAAACCCTCACCGGCTCAGCCACTGCCACAACCACAGCAGGGCGGTCAGCAGGATGGACAGGACGATGCAGGTGACGATGGGGAAATAGATGGTCACGCGCTCGCCCTGGTGGACGATGTCGCCGGGCAGGCCACGGAACCCCAGCCGCCCCAGGCCCCATAGGATCAGCCCCAGGACGACCAGTACCACCCCAGCGACGATGATGACCCTCCCCATCTGCTGCATCGCTGTCACCCTTTCACGGATACATCATGGCGCGCGGCCGCGCCCGCGTGGTGGGAGAAAACCTGAAGGTAGGCACGAAGGTACGAAAGCAACACAACGGGTTCCGCTTCTCATTGCCAATTGCTTGCTGCTAAGTGCCTATCACCGCACTGCCTGAAACCGCTTACGCACCGCCTTCACCCGCTGATTCGCTGCCAGGTGCATCCCGATATGGTGGATCGTCTCCACCTGGTCCGCCGCGTTCATTGCCGCCGCCAGTTCCTCCGCGGTGAATGCCTGGTCCGGGTGGGCCATCAGGTGTGCCAGCACGCGGCGCTGCAGGGCGAGCACCGCCTCAGCCGCCTTCTTGCCCGCCTCCACGCCCGGCTGATGGTAGGCGTTGATGTTCACCAGCGTGGCATAGAAGCCCACCGCCCGCTCGTACAGCGCGATCAGTGCACCGAGGCTGCGGGCGTCCAGCCGGTTGAGCGTGATGGTGATCGACTCCCGGCCGTTCTCATAGAGCGCCTCCCGGGTGCCCTGCCAGAAGCCCAGCAGGTAGTCGCCGCTGGTCGTGCGCTCATCAACTTCCAGCCTCACCGTGTCCTGCGGATGTTTGCCCCGGGCGAAGGCATCCTGCAGCACGACGATGAAAGTGACGAAGAAGTTGTTCACCCCCTCGCGCAGTTGCTGCACGAAGGCGTGCTGGTCGGTCGAACCTTTGTTGCCATAGACCGCGATGCCCTGGTGGACGATGTTGCCCGCCAGGTCGCGTTCCTTGCCCAGCGACTCCATGACAAGCTGCTGCAGGTAGCGCGACATGAGCAGCAGGCGATCCTTATAAGGAAGGATCACCATGTCCTTTTCGCCCCGTCCGTTGGTGGCGTAGTGCCACATGAGGGCGAGCAGCGCAGCGGGGTTTTTTCGCAGGTCGTGCTTGCGCGTGACTGCGTCCATGGCAGCAGCGCCTTCGAGCAGGCCGGCCACATCCAGCCCCTGCAGCGCGGCTGGCAGCAACCCCACCGCGCTCATCACGCTCGTGCGGCCGCCCACCCAGTCCCACATGGGGAAGCGAGCCAGCCAGTTTTCCTTCTGAGCGGTCTGATCGAGCTGACTGCCCTCACCGGTGACCGCCACCGCCTGCCGCGCGAAATCCAGCTTCGCAGCACGGAAGGCCGCCTGCACCGCCATCATGCCGTTGCGTGTCTCCTTCGTGCCGCCCGATTTGGAGATCACGACGACAAGGGTCGACTTCAGCCGCGCCCCCAGCCCAACAATCACGCGGTTGAAGCCGTCCGGGTCGGTATTGTCCAGGAAGTGGATGCGCATTTTGTCGCGCTTGCCCGTGACGGAACCGGCTCCACCCAGTGCATCCGCGACGAGCTGCGGCCCCAGCGCGCTACCCCCGATGCCGATCAGCAGCACATCCGTGAACCGCCAACCGTTCGGCGGGGCGATTGTGCCGACATGCACATCCGCAGCGAAACGGATCACCGCATCCCGCGTGCGGGTGATGGCGTCGGCGATCTCCTGCGTCGGGGCGCGGCCGGGATCGCGCAGCCAGTAATGCCCCACCATGCGCTTCTCATCCGGATTGGCGATCGCGCCACGCTCCAGCTCGTCCATCGCGGCGAATGCGCGCTGCATCGGCTGGCGCATCGCATCGAGGTAGTCATCTGAAAAGTTCATGCGCGAAATGTCGAGCGCAATGCCCAGCCGCCCGGTTTCGCACAGATAACGGTTGTACCGTCGCCAGAGCTGATTGCCGTCCATGATGCTCCTTGCAGGGTTGAATCCCGGGGGCGGTTAATCGGTCGAGAGGATGCCCCCGGTGCCGCGCACAGCCTGACGTCGCGGCAGTTGCACGGTGATGCGGTGACGATGGTCCGTTGCCGGGTCGTATAGCTCCGCATGAACCAGCGGCTGCGACCGATCGGGCGAGAGCAGCCCGCCCACGGGATAGGATCGGCCGTGCCGATCGAAAAAGTCGTTCAGATCGAACACGTTGTCGGTGCCGATCGCGATATCGACGATGCCGACCCACTGTTCGTTGAGCCACAGCTGCATATTGCGATAGCTGTGGGGCGTGCGGTTGGCCAGCTCGATGATGCTGCCCTTTCGGACGACGATGATGTCCAGGTCACTGCCGCGCGGCGCATCGGTGGGGTAGCGTCGCTGGGCGGGGGCGAGCTGGCTCACCTCATGGGTGCCCACTGCCGCGCAGCCGGTCAGCAGCGTGAACAGCGTCAGCAGCAGGGCCAGCGATGTGGTGCGGCTCAGTGTCGCACGGGGCGCATCCATGTAGATCATTGACATTCGCGTCCTTCCGATTGCCCATCCACACCCGGCATAGGCAGCCCCCTATAATCCTCGGCATGGTGCGGATCGGCAAACTTACTCTGGACGCTCCCTTTTTTCAGGCGGGACTGGCGGGCTACTCCGACGCGGCGATGCGGCTGGTCGCCCGCAGGCATGGCGCGCCCTTCTGCGTCACAGAGGCAATGCTCGATCAGTTCCTCATCGCCGGCGGCAAGGGTCTCAAGGCGGCTGAACTGGACGAGGCCGACCACCCCATCGCCGGTCAGCTCATGGGTTCGCACCCGGCTGACATCGCCGAAGGGGCGAAGATCCTCGTCAGGCTGGGCTACGACGTCATCGATGTGAACCTGGCCTGCCCTGTGAAGAAGATCAAGAAGAAAAGCCGGGGCGGACATCTGCTGAGCGTGCCGGAGGAGGCGATCGCCATTCTCGATGCCGTGCGGCAGGCGGTGGACCCGGCCATCCCCTGCACCGTGAAGCTGCGACGCGGCAGCGATGACTCCATTGAAGCGGAGCGAAACTTCCACCGCATCTTTGAGAAGGTGCTGGAACTGGGTTATGCCGGCGCGGTGGTACATGGCCGGACGGTCGAGCAGAAATACATCGGACCCAGCCGGTGGGGCTTCCTGCGCGAGTTGGTGCAGCGTTACAGACTGGGGCGTGCTGCCGTGACCGGAAATGGCACGGAAGAGCAGCCGCGCTTCGTTCTGGGCGGGTCGGGCGACATCTGGTCGGCAGCCGATATCTTCCGCATGATCGAAACGACCGGCGTCGAGCTGGTCAGCGTGGCGCGCGGCTGCATCGGCAACCCATGGATTTTCACCCAGGCACGAGCGCTCATGCGCGGCGACCACGAAACAGCCACGCGACCCCCCACCATCGCCCAGCAGCGCAATGTGCTTTTGGAGCACTTCGAACTATCCGTCCGGCTGCACGGCGAACGTGCCGCCGGCATGATGATGCGTAAGTTCGGCATCCGCTTCAGCCGCCACCACCCCCAGCACGACGAGATCCGCAGGCGCTTCATCGCAGTTCAATCTCTGGCGGACTGGCACGCGGTGCTGAGCGAGTTCTACAGCCACGATGGCGAGGGTGTACCCGTGGATGAGGCGCTGCCCGAGGAGGCGTCGTGCGCGGAAGTGTGAATTCGCGAAGACGCAGGCGACATCGGACGCGACGGGTTCATCGTTCAACTCACGGGTGGGTGAACGACGCGACGCCCTCGCACGCAATCACCCCGCCTTGAACTTTGAACCCTGAACCCCCTGATCCCCACTTTCCTTCCTTCGCGTCCTTTTGTTACCATCTCCCCATCATTGTCAGGGGGGTTATGCCCGTCATGCGCATCAATCTCTGGTCAAGTCCTCGCAATCTTTCCACCGCCATGATGTACGCGTTCGCTCAGCGTGCCGATACCATCGTGGTGGATGAACCGCTGTACGCTCACTATCTGCGTGTCACCGGACTGAATCATCCCGGGCGTGATGAGATTCTCGCCACGATGGAGTCGGACGGCCGCAAGGTCATTTCCGATGTGATTCTGGGCGAGTACGACAAGCCGGTCGTCTTCTTCAAGCAGATGACGCACCATTTCATCGAGCTGGATGACAGCTTCATGGATGTGTGCGATAACATCATCTTCATTCGCGACCCGCGCGAGATCATTGCCTCCTACACGAAGATCAACGGTCTGCCCAGCCATGCTGACATCGGCATCCGGATGCAGCTTGATCTGTATGAACGGCTGGCGTCGCGCGGAAAGGTGTCGGCTGTGCTCGACGCCCGCACGCTGCAGCGCGATCCGGCCGGCACACTGCGAAAACTCTGCGAACGCCTGGGGCTGGCATTTGACCCCGCCATGCTGCACTGGGAGCGTGGCGGCCGACCGGAAGACGGCTGCTGGGCCAAATACTGGTACGCCAACATCCATAACTCCACCGGCTTCGCGCCCTGGCAGGAAAAAACGATCACGCTGAACCCCGAGCAGGAAAA
Source organism: uncultured Phycisphaeraceae bacterium (assembly GCA_937988825.1). Classification (GTDB taxonomy): domain Bacteria; phylum Planctomycetota; class Phycisphaerae; order Phycisphaerales; family Phycisphaeraceae; genus CALKHT01. Next base: position 119,933 of record CALKHT010000045.1, on the reverse strand, counting down.
GCTTGCTGCTGAGTGCGAGCCGGTCTATCGCACCCTGCTTCAGCACGCTCTGTGAGTTGGCCATGCTGCAACAATTCAATCCGCGCAACGCGAACATTCAGATTTATGTGGGCGACCGACTCTGGCCGCGCGATCAGGCCAGAGTATCGGTCTTCGACAGCATCGTGCAGGGTGGTGACGGTGTGTGGGAAGGCCTGCGCGTTTACAACGGCCGCATCTTCGCGCTCGATCAGCACCTGCAGCGGTTACGCGAATCGGCGCACGCGCTGGCATTTAAGAACGTGCCGGATGAAGCGACCATTCGCGATGCGATCTTCGCCACGCTCAAGGCCAACAACATGCGCGATGGTGTGCACATCCGCCTTACGCTGACGCGCGGCGAGAAAATCACCTCGGGCATGGACCCGCGCCTGAACCAGCGCGGCTGCACGCTGATCGTGCTGGCTGAGTGGAAGCCTCCGGTGTACGACGCCGCGGGCATTCGTCTCATCACCGCCTCCACGCGCCGCAACAACCCGCGTTTCCTCGATTCCAAGATCCACCACAACAACCTGCTGAACAACATCCTCGCCAAGATCGAGGCGAACCACGCCGGCGCGGACGATGCGCTGATGCTTGATCAGGAAGGCTTCGTTGCGGAAACCAACGCGACCAACATCTTCATGTGCAAGGCTGGCTCGCTGCACACCCCCGCCCCGGATGCGTGTCTGCACGGTATCACCCGCGGCATTGTGCTGGAGATCGCCCGCGAATTGAACATTCCGGCTTACGAACGGCGTATCTCCCTTACCGAGATGTACAACGCGGATGAGGTGTTCGTCACAGGCACCATGGGCGAGCTGACGCCGGTGCTGGAGATTGACGGTCGAAAGATCACGCGGCGGTATGAGCGGTCGGTGCTGGAGGTGATTCAGAAGCGCTTCAGGGAGCGCACGGAGACAGAGGGGGAGCCGCTGCCGTTTTAGGGGTAGGTTGCGCGCAGGGGAGAGCACCCAGCCACTGCGTGGCTGGGCTTTGAGGGTTTCTTTCAAATGTGGCGCGGGGCGGCGCGGAGGGGCATGAGGGTGTCGCCCAGACGCCAGCGCAGAGCGTCGGTGACATTGCGGCCCGTCATCGTCTTGATGAGGTTCGTCTTTTCATCCGGGTCGTTGAGCAGGTCGTACAGGCCCAGGATGCGGTGGGTCTGGGTGTGCATGATGAGCTTGTAGCGTTCGGTTTCCAGCAGCAGGCGCTGGCCGAACTCGCTGAGCAGGCCGGTGTGTGGCTGGTCGACCGCGCTTGTGTCGCCCGCCAGCAGCGGCAGGAGCGATCGACCCGTCATCCAGGGTGGAACGTCGCCCCCGCCCAACGCTGCGATCGTCGTTGCCACATCAATGTTGCTCACCAGCGCACCGGGCAACCTGTTCGATGCGGGGAACGGCGGTGTGATGATCACCGGCACCTCCACCGCGCCGCAGAGAAACGAGCGGTGGCCCACCAGCCCGTGTTCACCCAGCAGTTGGCCGTGATCCGATCCGAGCACGAACCAGGTGCGCTCGTTGTCTTCGCGCTCAGCGATGGTTTTCATCATGCGGCCGATACCGTAGTCGATCAGGCTCACACGGCCCAGATAGTCCGCCCGGATGCGCGCCACCTGATGCGGCTCCAGACGCTGCAGCATTACGCGCGGGTAGTCCAGCTCCGCCAGCGCATCCAGCTCAGTGAAGTCAGGCGGCACGAACCCTTCTTCCAGCAGTTCCGGCGCAACCACATCCTGATACAGCGTGGGCGGTGGCAGCTCGTTGCCCGGGCCGCTGTAAATCACGATCAGCGCCCAGGGCTTGTCCGAGGGCATGCGCGTGAGCATCTGCCGCGCCTGCACGCTGATGAAGCCGTCGATGTCCTCATCCGGCTCCATGAGCAGGCGATCGGGATGAAACGGGCCGTAGCGCAGTCGCTGTCGACGCTGCTGCACGACGGCGCTGCGCAGGCCCGTCGCGGCGGTAGCGGTCAGATATTTGCACCGCGATGAATCGAGCACTTCGACCGAATCGACCACCACACAGTCATCGAGCACCTGCTCGATCGTGCTGACACAGCCGACGCCCGCCACGTGATACCCCGCCGCCTTGAGCAGGCCGGGCCAGCCCTCGCACGGGACGATCGTTTCGCGTTCCTGCAGGTAGCCGTGCTGTCGCGCGTGCAGCCCGGTGAGCAGGCTGAGCATCCCACCGGGATTGACGGGCGAAGCGCTGATGGCGGTGAGCTTCAGCCCGCGCTCAACCAGCTTGTCCATGTTCGGCGTGCACAGGGGCCAGGCGCGGCTGAAGCCCGCGGCGTCGGCCCGCAGCCCATGCGTCAGAACGATCAATAGATTGCGATAGAAAGCCATCGGTCGTCTCGCATGTCGCCTCACAAACGCCTCACATCACACCATCACGTCCACCAGCTTGTCACTCAGCAGCGGGCGCTGCGGCGGCAGGTCAGCGCGAACACGACCTGGCTCCGGACGCACTGCGGGGATCTCCGGGATCGGCGGCAGCCCCGTGGGCAGCGCGGTGTCGTAGGGCCAGGCTTTGGGTTCGCACATGTCCAGGGGTGATGCTTCCTCGATGACGATCGGCCGCCGGGTGGGCAGCACGCGGACCGAGGAGTGCGTCACCACGTGCTCCACCTTCGCCAGTCGACGGGGAAACGCAGCCTTGAGTTCACACCGGTGCGGTGAAAAGAGATGTTTCAGCAGCGTCGTGATGGTCAGGCTGCGGGTGGTCTTGATCTGCATGTTGCGTCTCTCGTGCAGGAGGATGGGAGGAGTCGGGCAGTGCCGAAACGGGCGGGTGGTGGCTGGATGGCGAGCGAGCGCATACGTGTGCTGGCGCTCGTGTGTCGGTCAGGCCATCACGTTGATCGCGCCGCCCACCATGTTCGGCGCGGGGGTGTAGCCAGCCGCACCGGCAAGCTGCTGATTCATGCTCGCGATGGCGGCACTGTCGATCTGGCTAATGTGGCTGTAGGCCGAGAGGAAGCCGGCGGCGGCGGTACCGGCCATGTTGCCCAGAAGCGCCATTGCCGTCAGGCTGGGAGACTTGTTCTCCTTGTCGTCCTTGTCGCCGAAGAAGGTGTCCAGGACGAGCATCGCCAGGAGCATCTTGAGCGTGTCCTCACCCGCCAGCCCGGCCTGGAAGGTGTTGAGCAGCGCGGAAGCCTGAGTGTTGAACATGACGTTGCGGGCGCTGCCGGGCCCGGTGTTCGGCATCGTCGCCGCCGGGCTGTTGATCGACGTCCCCTGCCCGCCGATCCCACTGGTGGAGCCGGCCGACCCGAAGCCGCCGGCCATCCCCATCATCCCCATGTTCCCGCCGATTGATCCAATCGCAGACACGGTCTGGTCTCCTCTTTTCTGCCTTCCGTTGGTCCGCTCTCCCCTGACAGCCAACCAGATCAACACGGCCCGCGCCACGATGCCAAAGGACAACACAACCCGCGACAACCAGCGTGTATCACATGAGTTACGGCGATTTAACGATGATTCGGGCTGTAACGGTTATGACGGCGTGTGGTGTGACGGCAACATGGGCGATGTTTACGGGAAACAACATCTGTTGCGGAAAACAGCACACGGAGACTGTGGCGGCCGGCTGATCCTGCCGATGAGACGGGCATGTCAGGCACGTGCACGCCGGACAACGTCGCACCCATCCGCTGCCTCACCTTCGATGTCGAGGAGTACTTTCACATCGAGGCGGCCCGCACGTGCATCGCGCGCACCGATCGCCACCGCTGGCCGGCGTGCGTCGATTACAACGTCGGTCGCTTGCTGGATTTACTGGCGGCATTCAACATCCGGGCGACGTGGTTTATCCTGGGTGATGTCGCCCGACGTCACCCTCGGCTCGCCTCACGCATCGCCTCGGCCGGTCACGAAATCGCCTGCCACGGTGACCAGCACGATCGGCTCGATCGCCTCACGTCCAGGACCCTGCGCCAAGACCTGCTCGCCGCCCGGCACCGACTGGAGGATCAGGTTGGCGTTGCGGTGCTCGGCTACCGTGCCCCCTGCTTCAGCCTCACGCGGCGAACCGCCTGGGCTGTAGACGTGATCCGTGAGGCGGGCTTCCTTTATGACGCCTCCATCTTCCCGGTGCGCCACCCCATCTACGGCGTGCCCGATGCGCCGACGACCCCCTTCTGGCTCACCACATCCGCCGAACCCGGTGCCCGCCTGCTGGAACTTCCGCCACTGACCTTACGCGCCCTCGGCCGCAACTGGCCTGTCGCCGGCGGCGCCTACTTCCGCATCCTGCCGCCCACCTTCACGCACCTTGGCCTCGCTCAGGCACAACGCGACCACCGTCTCGCCATCCTTTATTTCCACCCGTGGGAGTTCGACCCGGCCACCCCGGCCATGCCTCTGTCACGCCTCAACCGCCTGCGCACCTACACCGGCCTGCGCCGCACCACGGCCCGCCTGCGGCACCTGCTTGAGATGTACCCCACCTGGTACCGCCTGACCGACTGCCTGCCCACCTTCCGCGACATGGCCAACCGTTCGCCGCACTTCACACTGGCGGCGAAGTCAGTCACCACCGACATCCCAACCCGCGCCGCAGCGTGACGCGCATGTCGTCTCCTAATCCTCGTTGCGATCAACTTCTCCCAGGTCGGGTGGCAGCTCGCCCACCTGATCGATCAATGTCGAATCACCTTTGGTTTGATCAACCGGTCTGCCGGTTGCTTCGTTTTTTTCACGCAATCGGGCTTGCTTTTTCAGGGCTGCGCGACGCTCCTCCAGTTCCGGAGGAATTAATCCATACCGTTCATGGGGATCACCATCGATGAACGGTGGATGCCAACCATTCTCGCGAAGGAATCGGTGACAATATTGCCTCAAACGATCGCTGTCGCATGGCTTTCGCCTCAATCCCTGGAGTTGTTCTTCGAGCGACGGCTTGCCATCGTCCAGGTCAATCCAGATCAACGGATACGCATCGCATCGAAGTACACCTTCCAATCGGCGAGGTTCCTCAAAGTAATAACTCGGAGGGTCAAGATCGGGTAGTTTTTGCCAGGCATCCAATAGCAAAAGTGCCAGCTCAAGCGAGATCACAAATTTTCGCGGAGTAGCATGCCGGGTGAGGCGGAAGCCAATGTCAATCGATGGGCCGAGATAGTCGTTGACCTCGCCACCGGGCGAAGGGATGCGCACCTCCGTGTTGGTCACTGGGAAACCGGCTGTCCATGCTGTGACTTTGCACAAAGACCGCACGCCCTTCCTCTGATTTAGTGTGTTGTACTCAGAGGCTGCGGACTTTAGTGCGCGAATGTGCGGGACAACCTCTTCAAATCGCGTGAGTGGACATTCGAAGAGAATTTCGTCGCCCTGTACCTTCCAGACGCGAAGCTTTTCCTTGCATTGGAATGCAGCCGATTCAGTGTAGGCTTCGTGAACGGCACCAGGGAAATTTTTGAAGAAATCCTCGAAGTGAAACTGCCATGGCCGTTCGGTCGATGCTGACTCCCGCTGCTTGAACGCGGTCGATCCCGTCAGATCGACGCTTGCAAACAATCGCAACCTCCACTTCCAGCGATCAGTCAAGGTTCAAAGCTCGCGCTCGGACTTTGACCGCGGGGATCGACACATTGAAAACCCATGACAGATGCCGCGGATCACGATTTTCCCGATAAGCAGTGCGGAATCGGTCTGCGGGCATAAGTAATGCCGCAGCAAACCAGTTGGCTTCCCACTCGCGACGCCCGGAACCGTAACGCTGGGCAATGATTGGTTGTTTGCCCTGAAGCGAGTGAAGAAAGTAATGGCCAAGTTCGTGCGCCAGAGTGAATCGATCGCGGAGAGGGCTGGTGAAGCGTGAAATCGCAACATCAAAATCCCCCGGCCCATGCACGATGATCGACCCGGAAACCTCGCGATCCCACTCGTCTTCGTCTACTGTAAAAACGCGGCCCCCCAACTGGCCAACCAGGTCAAATAAAGTAACCCCGTGTGCAAGCCTTGCACGTTCAGCTATGTTTTCTGCCAGTCGCTGAATATCAATCATCGGCGCATTGAGGGGTGGGATATCTGCCCCCGTCAGATAATTGATGCCTTCGCGTGGTCGCATGACCGGGCCTCTATTCTGCACCGAATCCTAACAAAACCCATTCACTATTTTTGTAATACGTTATCTCGTTGTCAACCCATAAACCAGATCGGATGTTTGAGGCTAGCAGGTTGCGACTTTCCAGTCGCTGGCTGGTGTTGCGGTTTCGTCCAGTCGTTATGATTCGGGGGTGGCGCAAGTTGTGACGAAATCGCCGAATACGGCCGGGGAAGTGGAAGCGGCACAGCCTGTGGGGGCGGTGGCTGCGCTACTGGCGTGGGTGGAGCGGCATCGGTTTTACCTGTTTGGCGGGCTGGTGCTGCTTTATCTGGCGGCGTTTAACGGGCAGTGGCGCATCGGCGACGACTCGGCGGGGTACGTCAACATCGCGCTATCCATTCTCAACGGTGGCGGGCTGGAGGATCACGAGGAATCGATGCACCGTTACCCGGGCGTGCCGTGGCTGATCGCCACGGCGTTTCGCATCGGCGGACACGAGGCGTTCTGGCTGGCGGACCTTTTCATCCTGCTGATCGCGGGGGCAACGCTGGCGCTGTTTCATCGGACGATCCGCCTGCACGACGGTCGCCCCGTCGCGGTGCTGGTCACCGTGATGCTGGGGGTGACGCTGCACTTTTTTCGCCATGCCTACGAACTGCTGGCTGACCTGCCCTTTCTCTTTGGCGTGATGCTCTTTTTGTGTGGCTACGAGGGGCTGATCGTGCGGGCCGGGCGGGTCGCGCGCCGGATCGCCCTGACACGACACGACCTGCTGGACATCGGTATGGTGCTGGCGGGCCTGGGTGTGATGGTGGTGACACGGCGAACGATGATCGTCTTCATTCTGGCGCTGCTGGCGGTGTGCGTGTGGCACCTGGTGCGACAGACGAGTGTGCGCAAGCGCATGGTGTTCGCGGCCCTTCTGGTGGGGGCGGTGACGATCGGGGGGCTGTGGGTTTTGTTCGATCCGCGCGGTGGGCCCGCAGCTTACAGCCGCGACCTCATGCTGCCGTTGCTGCAGCGCCATGGTGCGGGCGAGTCGCTCAAACGTTTCGCAGGTTATGGCCTGCAGATCCTGGAAGGTGATGCAGCGGAGGCGGCGTTCGGTCTGGACCTGGGGCCGGGGCTGAACACGCTGGGCGGCATCATCGTCATCGCGCTGGGGATTGCGCTGGTGCGACGGCGGATGCTCTGGGGGGTGTTTATCGCCGCCCTCATCATCGCCATGATCATCCACATGCCCGATGTGCGCTACTTCGTGCCGATCCTGCCGCTCATGGTGTATGGCTGGTGGCGTGCGGCCCGGGCGCTGGCGGAACGTGTCGATCCCGCGCGGGCGGGGCTGGTGCTCACGATTGCGCTGGGTTTGTGGATCGCGCCCAACCTGGTGCGCACGTGCCGGTTCATTTACGAGCAGCGTCAGACCCCCTTCCTGGAACACTACAACGATGGCAAGTACGTCAGTCTGGCGAAGGTGGCGGAGCATCTGAAGGCGACCCTGCCGGCGGACGCGGTGGTTCTGGCTGATGCCTCCAGCGTGCTGAACTACTACAGCGGGTACAAGGTCGCTAACTGGAAGATGCTCAACCGCTGGCATCGCACGAACCCGGGGCAACTGGAGACGTTGCGCCAATCGCCCGACCGTATCTATATGATTGCGCCCATGCGACGTGCTCTGGAAGTGCGTATGCGCACGGAGCTTTCGGTTGAACCGGGGCCCGTCCTCGAAACGATCACCTTCCGTTCTTACACCTGGACGCTGCACAAAGCGCAGCCGATCGCGGCGGGATCCGCGATTCCACTGGAACATGCGGTGGATGACCTGCCCGACCCGGACGAATGACGCGATCGGCACGGAATTGGCAGAAACAGGGCTGATCGGTCGATGGAATGTAGACGGCGCGAAGGATCAGGAAGGAAGCAGTACATGGAAGAGTCGGAACTGGCATCGCCGGTGGACGGTCGGCCGCGCAAGGTCATCATTGCCGGTTTTGGTCCGGTCGGCCGTGCCATTGCCGGCAAGCTCGATGCCGCGGGCATGGACATCGTCGTCATCGAGCTGAACGAACAGACGATTCACCGTCAGCGCAAACTGGCACGCACGATGGTGCATGGCGATGTGACCGATCAGCGGACACTGGAGGAGGCAGGCATCCACGAGGCGGATGCGCTGATCCTGACCATTCCCGACGGCGAGGCGGTGATTCAGGCGTGCGAACTGGCACGGCGGCTGGCGCCGAACATCTACATCGCCGCACGCACCAAACATCTGAGCCAGGGACTGCTGGCGACCCAGGCCGGGGCGGATGAGGTGATCGTCGAGGAGGTGGTCACGGCGGAAGCGATGCAGTCGGCGGTGCAACGGCATCTGGTGGATGATCGACAGCCGGCGTCGTGAAATGACGCGATAATGATGGGGATGGTGGGACAGGCGTCTGGCCTGTCATTTCGCGCAAGACGAAGTGGGGAACGCCGCAGGGGTGTGAGGTAATCAATAAGCAATTGAACAGGGAAGAGAGAGCGGCTGGTTTTGTGCAAGGATGATGATGAGGCCATATGTACGTCGCGCTGATTGCCAACACGGCCTGGCTTGACGAGGAGCTGGCGGTCTTCCGTCATCTGGTCGTGGGCCTGCTCGATGAGCATGTGCGCGTCGCGCAGGTGGTACCGACAGGCCTTTCCGAAGATGAATCGGTGGTGTTCGGCGAGCGGATCACCTGGACCGACAGCTCGTGGCGTTTTCTGCGTCGGCGGCGCATCCGCAAACTGGCCGATGCGCTGTCGGAGAGAGGCGTGACGGTGGTTCACGCGCTGGACGGCCGCATGTGGGAAGGCGCGCTTGATCTGGCGCGTGAGCTGAGCGTGGCGGCGGTGTTCAGCGCCAACTCGGCGATGGACGTGCCGCACGCGCGTCGAATCGCCAGCCAGCTCGACCCGGCTCACATGGCGATCGTGCCTGCCACCGTACCGTTGGCGCGCGCCATCGAACGCGAGGTGGCTGAATACAACATCCTCGTCGAAACGATTCCTCCGGGTGTAACGGTGCCCGATGGCAACATCGATCAGCAGTTGGCGCAGCCGGCGGAGCCGGTGGACAGTCGGCCCATGTGTCTGGTCATCACGGGCAACGGCCGCCACGATGCGGAGTACGAAGCGCTCTTCGCCGCACTGCCGGATATCCTGGCCAAACACCCGCAGACGCAGTTCTTCCTCGATGGCATGGGCGCGGAACAGCATCAGCTCTGGCAGGCGGCCCAGCGGCATGACCTGCTGTCGAACCTGAGCTTCGTGCCGAGGCGACTGGGGCATCGCGAGCTGCTGCTGCGTGCTGATGTGCTGATTCAGCCTCAGCCGCTTGGCCGGTCCCGCGGCATCACGCTGCAGGCGATGGCGGCGGGCAAGCCGGTCATTGCACGTGAGGATCCCTGGCTGGACTATCTGCTCGATGGTACCAACGCATGGGTCGTCGCCGATGCCGATCCGGAGCTGTGGTCGGCGATGTTGCGTCGCATCTTCGATACACCCGATGACGCCCGACAACTTGGGCAGTCCGCTCGACAATGGGTGCGACACAACCGCTCCATCTCGCGACAGGTCGATCAGACCCGCATGTTGTATCACCGCGTGACGGGCGAAGGCATCAAGTTCCCCGGTTGAACGGCTGAACGTCGCGTGACTCAGCGTTCGCCGATCACCATGTTGTCGATGAGCCGCACATTGCCCACGCGGCCGGCTACCAGTGCGACTACGCCATCGGTCAGCTCAGGGCTGATGGCATCCAGCGGGGCGAGCGTGTGCGGATGGCGGATCACTGCGTAATCGACCGCGACATGATGCGAAGTGAGCATCTGCTGCATGGCGCGCTCGACAACCGCAGGATCGGTTTCGCCCGCTTCCTCGATCAGCAGCTTTGCTTCAGTGAGCGCCTTGTAGAGGCCCAGAGCGTGCGGCCGTTCCTCCGGTTTGAGGTACACGTTGCGGCTGGACATCGCCAGGCCATCCGCCTCGCGCACCGTCGGATGCGCGATGATCGTCACCGGCATGTTCAGATCCGCGACGAACGCCTCGATCACGCGCCACTGCTGATAGTCCTTGCGGCCGAAGATGGCGATGTCCGGCTGGATGATGTTGAAGAGCTTGGCGACGACGCGGCACACGCCGTTGAAATGCCCCGGGCGATGCGCCCCTTCCAGAATCGTGGCCAGTGATGGCACGGATAGATCGCTGGGGATCGCGCTGGGCGGGTACATGTCTGCCACCGTTGGCGCGAAGACGAGTGCCACCCCCGCTTCACGACAGCGCGCAAGGTCCGCTTCCAGTGTGCGCGGATAGCGGTCAAAATCCTCGTTCGCGCCGAACTGTGTTGGGTTGACGAAAATGCTCACCACAACGTGCTGAGCATGATGCGCGGCTGCCTCGACCAGCGCCATGTGTCCATCGTGCAGCGCCCCCATTGTTGGTACAAGCGCGACGCGACCGGTCAGCTCCTGTCGTGCCCGGCGTGTTTCCTCGATCGTTTGCGTGATCAACATGTGGTGGAAATCCTCGCGCGATCGCCGCGTGCTCAGCGGCATGCCCCCGCGCGTCATGAGGTCTGGGCTTCCGGGTCGCGGTACGTTCGACGCATCAGCAGCAGCCCGAACTCAAACAGCAGATACATCGGTGCCGCGAGCACGATCATGCTCAACGGATCGGCGGGCGTCAGGATGGCAGCCAGCACACAGATGATGAACAGCGCGTACTTGCGCGAACTGGCGAGCAGATTCGGGTCAACGATGCCCGTCCAGCCCGCCACTGTCATGAGCACGGGCAACTGGAACCCCGCCAGGATGCCCACGGTGATATACATCACGAAGGTGATGTATTCGGGCAGCGTGATGAGCGGGTGGACTGATCCGGCTGCTTCGGGGCGAAAAACCACCACACCCTTGTCTGTTTGCAATCGCAGGGTATGGTCGCGGGTGTCCCACCAGATCTGCCCCGGTGTCGCATCGGTGCGAGGCCCTTCATAGGTGGGCAGCACCCATTGCGCGGGATTGGCGGCTGTGTTGGCACCGTTCGGGTCAGTCGCGCCGCCGTCGGGGTTGGTGCCGATGGTGCCCGGGTCGCCCACCAGAGCCTCCCACTCCAGCAGTCGCGACAGCCGATCCATGAAGTTGGGTTCCTGCCCGCCTGCTTCGGGGTAGCTCACCGCGAAGCTGAGGAAGAACGCCAGGCAGACCGGCAGCATCACGTAGTACATGAAGAGCACGCCCAGCACCATCATCGCGGTGCTGAAGGGCGCGAGCATGTAGACGACGCGCCGTTCGTGTTCGTAGAGACCAGCCGAGATGAACTTCCACAACTGGTAAACGACCCACGGCAGCGCCACGACCAGGGCCGCCAACATGCTCACCTTCATGTAGATGGCGAAGGGGGCGGTGACGCCGGTGGTGTAGGTTCCGGGGCTCATGCCCAGCACGACCTGAGCGCGGTGCAGCGGCAGTTGGAGCCAGGCGATGATTTCGCGGCCGAAGGCGAAGGTGAGCAGCGCCGCCAGTCCCACGCCGATCAGGGCGTGGATCAGTCGTGTCCGCAGTTCCTCCAGGTGGTCGCCGAAGCTCATCCGCACATCGTCAGGGTGCAGCGGCTTTCGTGACCGGGCTTTGGACTTGATCTTTTCCAGAGAAGTCGGCATGGCGCACTCATTCAGTGCCGGGGGGTCGGGCGGCAGGCCCGGCTGCGGCGGCGGACGGCGGTCAGAGCAGCAACATCGCGTCGCCGTACGAATAGAACCGGTACCGCTCCGCCACGGCCAGACGATAGTAGCGTCTGAGTCGCTCGATGCCGACACCCGGCAGCGCCGCCACCAGCGCCAAAAGCGTCGACCGTGGCAGGTGGAAGTTCGTCATCAACACATCTGTATACCGAAACGTCACTTGCGGTTCGCCCATCCCGGACGGCGTAATGAAAAGGGCGGTTTCCATTGAAATGGTCCGCAGCGGATCGGGCAGCACCGGTGGCAGCGACTCCAGCGCCCGCACTGTCGTCGTGCCCACCACCACGATCCGCCCGCCCCGCCGGCGTGTCGCCTGGAGCTGCTCCAGCGTCTCGGCCGGGACACTCATCCACTCGCGGTGGATGGGGTGGTCCTCGACGCGCTCGGTACGGATCGGCTGAAACGTGCCCAGTCCCACGTGCAGAATGACACTGGCCATGCCCACCCCCATCGCGCGCAACCGATCGAGCAGTTCGGGTGTGAAGTGCAGCCCGGCGGTGGGTGCCGCGACGGAGCCTGCCTCGGCGGCGTAAACGGTGTTGTAACGCTCGACATCCTCCGCCCGCAGCTCGGGCAAATCGAGCGCCCGGCGAGCTTTACGGATGTATGGCGGCAGCGGGGGCTTGCCCGCACGGGCCAGAATCGTCGGTGTGTCGCCCTCGCCATGGACTGCCGCCCGCCACGCCCCGCCCGATTCGCGGGCCAGAAGTTCCAGTTCCAGGTCACCGGCGAAGCGGATGCGTTCACCCGGCTGGAGCGTGCCCCGGCTTTCCAGCATCACCCGCCACTGCCGGCCGCCGTCACCCGCGTCGCCATTGCCATCGGCTGCCTCGACGAGGTACAGCCCGGTCACCCGGCCGCCGGTGCCCACGCGCACACCCTCCAGATAGGCCGGCAGCACCTTACTGGCGTTCACGACCAGCAGGTCGCCCGGCCGCAACAACTCCGGCAGATCGCACACCCGCCGGTGTGTCACACGGTCGGCCGCTCGCTCCACCACCATCAGCCGGGCCTGATCGCGCGGCGACACTGGTTCGGTCGCTACCAGCTCGGCGGGCAGTTCATAATCCAGTTCCGCTGTGTACATCGGAAGTTAAGGATAGCAGGGCTGGGGGCGATCGGTGGGTCGCGTGGTTCGCTGAAGCAGCCACGCCGGGGTGGGTGCGTGCAGGCAGCGAGGTGGTCTCACTTCAGTTCGACCGACCAGTAGGCGTTGTCGAGGAAGGCCCGCCAGCTTGCATATTTGTCGCTGCCCAGGCGCAGCGAGATCACCGGGTTGCGGCGGGGTTTGACCGGCGGACGGATCAGCTTCATGTTCGCCTGCTCGGGGGTACGGCCGCCCTTGCGGGTATTGCAGCGCACGCAGCAGCAGACCAGGTTCGTCCAGGTACTCTGGCCCCCCTGGCTCCGCGGGACGATGTGGTCCAGGCTCAGCTCCGACGTTGAAAAATGTCGGCCACAATACTGACACGTGTTGCGGTCACGGGCGAAGATGTTGCGGCGATTGAGCTTCACATCCTGCTCGGGCAGCCGATCGTAGCCCAGCAGCCGAATCACCTTCGGTACCGCCAGATGCATCCGCACGGTGCGGACCCACTCATAATCCTGGCCCTCGAAATGCTCGCGGGCAGCGGAAAGATCCGCCCAGCTCTCGAAGCTGTGAGCGGTGTAGGAGCCATCATCCACCCGGATCACTTCCGCCAGATTACGAACCAGAAGGGAGAAGGCGCGCCGGGCGTCGGTGACACGTACCGCCAACCAGTTTCGGTTGAGCACCAGGACATGGGCATTCAGGCTGGAGCCGTGGCCATCCATAGGGTCACTCCGCCGAATGATACGCACACCAATGCTAATGGCATCTGCCCGGGGGTGCAAAACTGAGGATCAGTGTTCGCGCGGCTGTATTCCCCGCAGCCGAACAGATAGGATTCACACCATGAAACAGATCACCTGGCAGGAGTTTGAACAGGTCGAACTACGTGTGGGCGTGATTCTGCGGGCTGAACCCTTCCCCGAAGCACGCAAGCCCGCCTACAAACTTGAGATCGATTTCGGGCCGGAAATCGGCATCCGCAAGTCCTCCGCCCAGATCACCACGCACTACACCCCCGAGGAGCTGATCGGCCGGCAGATCGTCGGCGTGGTCAACTTCCCGCCGAAGCAGATCGGCCCCGTGCGGTCGGAGTGCCTGGTGACCGGGTTCTACCGCGAGGATGGCAGCGTGGTGCTGTGCGTGCCCGACAAGCCGGTACCGCTGGGCGCGAAGCTTGCGTGAGACCGATTCGGGCAGACCGGATAGCTTTGACACCGCCGTCCTGCCCCCTAAAATGCAATTCCAGCCGGCATCTGCCCGATGCCGGCCAGCCCGGGCGTGTACCGAAGCGGCCAAACGGGGCAGACTGTAAATCTGCTGGCGAAAGCCTACGGAGGTTCGAATCCTCCCGCGCCCATTTCTTCAGTTCTAAGTTCCTTCCTTCCAGATAGTTCCAATTCGGGGCAGTGTTGGCCGCCGCTGCCGTGTGCAGGCATTGGAAGCTGGAATCCCAAGACAAAACGACACAGGCAATGGGCCGGGCGATTGCTGGTTCTGACGCTGCTCGTCGTGGCACGCCGTACGGTGGGATGTGATGAGAATGGAGTCGCGGGCCCCATTCGCGCCGAACGTGTGTCGGATTAGTCTGGTGCAGGGTGGTGTTCCAAACCGATTGGAACGACCATAACTCGGACAGCCCTTATGAATGAGTAGCTTGCCGGCTTTGTGGAACGGCGACACCCAGATAAAGGAATCATGATGGCGTTCATCAAGTCGCTGCGGGTGCTTCCACTCGTTACCGCGATGGTGGGCATGGCGGGGTGTGGTGGCAATGCAGGGCCGACGGCGGTGGATGTCGTGCGTTCTCGCGCGACGCTGGAGGAGGCAATGGCGCTGCTGGATGCGCGGCAGGCGTGGCAGGAGCATCCACCCCTGAATCTGCCGAGGCATCCGGCGGAGCGGTTCCTGCGCGGCTGGGTGATCGTGCTCGATCCGGGGCATGGCGGCGATGCGCACATCGAAGGCTACAAGCGCGGGCCCACCGGAGCACGTGAGGCGGAGATGAACTGGCGCGTCGTGGTGCTGCTCAAGCGGCTGCTGGAGGATGCGGGGGCGCACGTCACGCTCACACGCGACGGTGATGAGGAGGTCAGCCTCGTCGATCGCGCCGCTGTTGCCAACAACATCGCGCGGCCCGATGGCGGCACGGGGGCGGATCTCTTTCTGAGCCTGCATCACGATGCCACCAGCGCCAATCCCACGCGAAACCACACGGTGGTGTGGTATCACGGTGAGGTCGACTGGTCGGAACCCTCGCTCGATGTGGCACGTTACCTGGCGCACCACATCGCCCGTGCCCTTCGCACCAACGTGGGCGTCACATCGCCGCTGAACAGCGACCAGCTCATGTATCAGGGTGGCTTCGGCGTGCTGCGCAACCTGCAGGTGCCCGGTGTGCTCATCGAGGCTTCGTTCTACTCCAACCCGGATGAGGAGCAGCGTCTGCAGGACACCCGCTACAACCTGCGCGAGGCGTATGCGATTTATGAAGCGCTGTGCGAGTACGCCTACGGCGGCCGACCCACCCAGACGACGCCCGTCGCGGCGGTGAGCGAGGATGGCACGATCACGCTCACCAGCACGCTGGACGACGGCCTGCCGAAAAACTGGTGGGGCAGCCATCGCAACCGGATCATCACCTCGACGATTGCTGCGCGGCTTAACAATCAGCCGCTGCCCGTGCGGTTCGATCCAGCCAGTCGCACGCTCACCATCACTGGTCTGACACGGACGCAACTGGAACGCTCGCCGGTCATTATCAGCATCCACCACGCCAACCTTTTCAAGCACCACAACTGGCCACAGCGCTACCGCCTGACCCGCACCGCAGAGGGACAGGTGACGGTGGAGCCGGTGGGACCCATCCGTGCCAAGCGCGTGCCGGATTAATGCGAAACCAGCCGATTTCTCCGCCTGATCCGGCGATTGCGTTGACGGTTGTTCGCCCTGCTAATAGGGTTATTCCGGAGGTGCATGAAAGGATTTCCCCTCAGGAATGATCCCATGATTTCCAGGATGGGTTCCAGTTCGCTGCCGGTGATCGGCATGATTCACGTGCCGCCATTGCCCGGTTCGCCCGGTTACGCGGGCAACCCTGAGCGGGTGAGGGACGCGGTGATGGCGGATGCGGCTGCGCTGGTCGAGGGTGGCGTGGATGGGCTGATGATCGAGAACTTTGGCGACAGCCCCTTCTACCCGGGCCGGGTGCCGCGATATGTCGTGGCGCACATGACGGTGCTGGCGGCGCAGGTTCGTCGGGCGTTTGATTTGCCGCTGGGCATCAACGTGCTGCGTAACGATGGTCGCAGTGCGCTGGCGATCGCGCATGCCGTCAACGCCCAGTTCATTCGCGTGAACGTGTTGTGCGGCGCGCGGGTGACCGATCAGGGGGTGATCCAGGGCATCGCGCATGATCTGATGCGTGATCGTGCCCGGCTGGGCGGCAGCCGCATTCAGGTACTGGCGGACATCAACGTGAAGCACTCGGCCCCGCTGGGGCAGCGGCCGATCGCTGAAGAGGTGCGCGATATGGTGTTGCGCGGCCGGGCGGACGGCGTCATCGTATCCGGCGAATCGACCGGCGCGGCAGTGGACGTCGAGGAACTGGCGACCGTGCATCGTGCGGCGGCGGACCGGCCCGTGTGGATCGGCAGCGGCGTCAGCATCGACACGCTCCAGACTGTGCGACCCTACGCCACCGGCGGCCTGATCGTTGGCACCGCGTTCAAGCACGAGGGCGATGTGAACAACCCCGTTGACAAGGCGCGCGTCCGCGCCTTCATGGACGCTGTGCGCGATACGATGCGCGCCTGATCCACTGGTATGATCGCTTCAGTGATCCACGCGCCCCGGCCTCACGTTTCTGACCCGTAGCCTGCGGCGACGTTGTGCTATAGTCCCCGCCATGAATGGCGAGCCGCGGGCGCCCATATTGTTTGTCGGGGTGCTGCCCCCACCGGTCAACGGCATGACGATCGCCAGCGCGACCGTCGTGGCGTACCTGCGGCAGCGCTGCGACCTGCGAACCATCGTTATCAGCCACAGGCGATACCATCGCGGCCTCGCCTGGCGGCTGCTGCGCGGCGCGATGTACCTGCGCGCCGCAGCCCGACTCGCTCGCTCCACCCCACGCCCCGGCGAAAAGCTTTATCTCGTCGCCAACTCGCGCGGCGGACTCGTCTACGATCGGCTGCTCACACGCATCGCCCGCCGTCGCGGCTGGGATGTCGTGCTGCACCACCAGGTCTACAGCTACCTGCATCGCCACGACAGCCGCATGGCTGCGATCGACCAGATGATGGGCGCCACCGGTACGCATGTGTGCCTGTGCCCGAAGATGATCGATCGCTTCCGCGAGCTGTATGGCAGTAGCGCCCGCTTCATCCACCTGCCCAACACGGTGGCGGTGAACCCGCCGGTGGATGAATCGCCGGCCGGCGGGCGCGATGGCATCGTCACGCTGGGCCACATCAGCAATCTCACGCTCGCCAAGGGATTGAACGAGGTGCTGGAAACGCATCGAGCGCTGCGGCAGTCGGGACGATCGGTCCGGCTGATACTTGCCGGGCCCTGCGCGACAGCGAAGGAACGGAAGCTGATTGATGCAGCCTGTCGCGAGGCGGGCGATGCGGTGCGTTATCTTGGCCCGGTGTACGATGACGCCAAATGGGCGTTTTTCCGTGGAATTGACGTGATGCTCTTTCCGACGCGTTATTTGTCGGAGGCGCAGCCGCTGGTGGTGGCGGAGGCGCTGATGTGTGGTGTGCCGGTGATCGCGTACGACCGGGCGTGCATCGCGGGATTAGTCGGCGAAACGGGCGGCTGGTGCGTGCCGGCGGAGGATGATTTCGTTGCGGCGGCCACGAAGCAGATTGCACGCTTCATCGATGACCCTGCCACCCTCACTGCTATGCGACAAAAGGCATGGATGCGCGGCCGGGAACTGCGGCAGGATGCCGATGCGAAGCTGCGGGCGTTCGGCGATGCTCTGATGGGACAACGGGAGGCAATATCGCCGTGAACTGGCGCAAGTCTTCCATTTTGCGCAAGTCGGTCGCCCTGGCGCAGGAGCCCGGCAGGCGATGGCGCGCCTGGCGGGCCACCGAGGCGGATTACCGCGCCCATCCGCCGGTCATCTGTAACTCCTTTCCCAAGAGCGGTACACATCTGCTGGTGCAGGTGCTCGAGGCGCTGCCGGGCGTGACCAATCGTGGCGCGTTTCTGGCGTCGATCCCCTCGGTCACCTTCCGCGAACGCTCTCCCGAAGCGATGGCGGCACGCATCGGACGCATCGGCCCGGGTGAACTCGTCTCCGCTCATCTGCACCATCACCCGCTGTGTGCCGAGGCGCTTCGCCGCAAGAACGCGGTGCACTACTTCATCTATCGCGACCTGCGCGATGTGGCGATCTCCGAAGCGTACTACCTGACCAACATGAACCGCTGGCATCGCCTGCACCGCTATTACCGTGGGCTGCCCGATGACCACACCCGCATCGCATGGGCGATCACCGGTGAGAAGGACCCAGCCTTCCCGTTCGACTACCCGGACATCGGCCAGCGTTTTGCCCGGTTCCACCCGTGGCTGAGCGATCCATCAGTGTGCACGGTGCGGTTCGAGGACCTGGTGGGACCACAGAGGCGGACAACAATCGAACGCATCGTGCGTCATTACCTTGATGCGGCGAAGATGCCCGCAGACGATCTGGCGTCACTGGTCAGCCGGGCGGAATCGGCCATCGACCCGCGACGCTCGCACACCTTCCGCTCGGGCAAATCCGGCGGCTGGCGCCACACACTGACCGATGAACACATACGCCTGATCGATGCGGTGGCTGGCACGTGGCTGCGGCAACTGGGCTACGCGACCGATGGTGAGGGTGAGGCGCTGTCCTCATCCGACCCGCCACCCGCGATGCGACACCCGCCCGCGTGACTGACTCACCGCATCCGATATCACTCGCCTGAACGTCCTTCATACTCACGGATTCACCCCCCCACCGACCGCTGTGCGAATTCTGATTTACTCCATCAACTACGCTCCCGAGCCGACCTCCACGGGCAAGTACACCGGGGAGCTGGCTGCGTGGCTGGCAGCGCGCGGACATGAGGTGGATGCGATCGCCCCACCACCCCACTACCCACACTGGCGGGTGTTTGAGGCGTATCGCGGTCGGCGTTTCCGCGATATCGAGTCGCTCGAAGGCGTGCGCGTGATGCGGACGCCGATCTACATCCCCCCGCCGGACCGCGTCACCGCCGGGCGACGCATCCTTTATGAATTATCCTTCAGCCTCAGCGCGGCCCGGTACTGGCTGCCCTTATGTCTTGGGTTGGGCAAACGTTACGACGTGGTGATCGCCATCTGTCCGCCGGCCCAGATCGGCGGCTGGCCCTGGCTTTACCACCTCACCCGACGGGTGCCCTGGGTCATCCACGTGCAGGACCTGCAGGTCGATGCCGCCCTGCGCCTGGGGATGCTGCGCCAGCGTCGATTGGGCAGATTGCTGCATCGTATCGAGACGTTCCTCCTCCGCCGCGCCTCGGCTGTGTCGACCATCACCGCCGCGATGCGAAAGCGCCTGCTCGATCGCGGGCTGGCCGAGGATCGCACCTGGCTGGTCCCCAACTGGGCGAATCTGGATCTGGTGACGGTCCAACCCCGCGACAACGCGTTTCGCCGGTCGCTGGGTGTGCGCGAGGACCAGGTGTTGTTCATGTACGCGGGCAACCTCGGGGTGAAGCAGGGGCTGGAGGTGCTGCTTGATGCTGCCTACGCCCTGCGACATGAGGAGCGTTTCCGCTTCGCGGTCGTAGGCAGCGGTGCGGCAGCGCCACAACTCGAAGCCCGACGAGCACAGTTGAAGCTGAACAATCTGGTGATGGTGCCGGTGCAGCCGAAGGAAAAGCTTTCGGAAATGCTCGCCGCAGCAGATGTGCATCTGGTAATCCAGCGGCGCGAGGCAGCGGACCTGGTCATGCCCTCGAAGCTGACCAATATTCTGGCGGCTGGTCGACCCGCGATCGCCACCACCGAGCCGAATACCGCTTTGGGCATGGTGCTCGTGGACGCGCAGGCTGGATTAATTTGCGAACCGGAAAATGCGGCTGCACTGGCAGATACGATGCGGCGTCTGGCGGAAAATCCGGCCCTGCGTGAGCAAATGGGTTACAATGCCTGTCGCTATGCTTGTACGCAGTTGAATCAGGACACAATCCTGAGTCGTTTTGAGTCGAAATTGCATGAACTGGCAGCCACTGTCGCCCCGAAGGGCGGGGCGCGGCACAGGGCCACGCCATGAGCTCACACCTGACCAGCGCGACCCCCGCTCGGCACGTCGGCGACGAGCTGCGATCGCTTACGCCCTCGCACGTCCAGCTCGATGTCAACGTCACCACCCGGCCGTGGCTTACCATGCTGCTGCTGTTGAGCGGCGACCTCATCGCCCTGCTCTCAGCTGGCTACATCAGCGTACAGCTCAAACTGCTGTTCATGGAAGTGGCCCGGCTGGACCTCTACTACGCCATGTGGCCGCTGGTTTTCCTCTTCCCCATCGTCTACGCAACGGTGGGTCTCTACTCGAGCCTGGCGATTTACCCCAGCGCCGCCCTCGGTCCGGCGGATGAGCTGCGGCGGGCGACGCTGTGCACCACGCTCGTCTTCCTCGCGCTGGCGTCGGTGACCTTCCTTTACCGCCAGCAGGCTGGCGAACCGCGGATTTACCACCCGGCAGGCTTCTCACGTGCCCTGTTTTTCATGTGGTGGTTCGGCTCGGTGGTGTCCGTGCCGCTGATGCGGTCGATGGTGCGCGGCTTCTTCGCTCGCAGTACCTGGTGGGGCCACCCGGTCGCCATCCTCGGAGCGGGGCTGACCGGGCGAATGGTGTTCGATGCGCTTAAGCGCAATCCCGCCCTCGGGTTGCGGCCGGTCGTGCTCTTCGACGATGACCCAGCCAAACACGGTAACATCGATGGGGTGCCGGTGGTCGGCCCGATCGATGCGGCACCCGAAACGCTCCGCCGTCATGGCATTAGTTACGTCATCGTCGCCATGCCCGGGGCGGACGACGCCCGCCTGCGCGAGATGTATGCCCGCTATGGCGATGCGTTCCCCAACCTCATGATCATCCCGGGGCTGGTCGGGTTCTCCAGCCTGTGGGTGACCGCCCGCGACCTGGGCGGCGTGATGGGGCTGGAGGTACGGCAGCGGCTGCTGCTGGCCGGGCCGCGATTCTTCAAACGCGCGATGGACCTGGTGCTGACGATCGTTGGCGGGGTGCTGCTGTTGCCGCTATTGGTGGTGCTGGCGCTGCTGGTGAAATGCACCTCGCCCGGGCCAATCTTCTTCGCCCAGGAGCGCGTGGGCCGCAACGGTCGACGGTTCCTCGCGTGGAAGTTCCGCTCGATGCGTCAGGATGCTGAGCAGATCCTGGAAAGCTGTCTGGCGGCTGATCCCGAGCGCCGCGAGGAATGGGAGAAGCACGGCAAGCTGCGCGACGACCCGCGCGTCACCACCATTGGCCGATTCCTCCGCCGCAGCAGCCTCGACGAACTGCCACAGTTATGGAACGTCCTCCGCGGCGACATGAGCCTGGTCGGCCCGCGGCCCATCCCCACCTACGAAACCGAACGCTATTGTCGCCACCTGCCGCTGTATCTGAAAGTCCGCCCGGGCATCACTGGTTTGTGGCAGATCTCCGGCCGCAGTGATCTGGATTACGAGCAGCGCATGGACCTGGACGCCTACTACGTCCGCAACTGGTCCATCTGGCTCGACCTGTACATCCTCCTGCAAACCCTCGGCGCCGTCCTCTTCCGCAAAGGCGCGTATTGAACGGCGTCGGCGTGATCGCTTCAGTAATCCACCGCTGACTCGTTCGCACCAGGAACCCGTGGTACGCTGAAGCGACCACGCCGATGGGTAATCACCCCACCGTGACCGGTTCCGCGCCGTGGGTGGTAACTTCGCGCTGGGCCTGGGCGATGAAGGCTTCCAGCGACAGCGCGCCAAGGTCGCCGCGGCTGCGGTCGCGGATGGAGACAGTGCCGGCTTCCTGATCGCG
Organism: uncultured Phycisphaeraceae bacterium; assembly: GCA_937988825.1. Classification (GTDB taxonomy): domain Bacteria; phylum Planctomycetota; class Phycisphaerae; order Phycisphaerales; family Phycisphaeraceae; genus CALKHT01. Next base: position 97,944 of record CALKHT010000045.1, on the reverse strand, counting down.
GCCGCCCACGACGAGCATGTAATTCACCTTCAGCTCCTGGGCGATCTTGATCTTGGCGTTCACGCGGTCGTTGGAATCGTCCAGCGTTGCACGGAAACCCGCCGCCTGCAGCGCATCCAGCACCTTGCGGCCATATTCCGTGAACTTGTCGCTCACCGGCAGTACGCGCATCTGTTCGGGTGAGATCCACAGCGGGAACGCGCCAGCGTAATGCTCGATGAGGATCGCCATAAAGCGTTCCATCGAGCCGAACGGTGCGCGGTGGATCATGACCGGGCGCTTGCGCGTGTTGTCGGGCGCGATGTATTCGATCTTGAAGCGTTCGGGCAGCGTGTAGTCGAGCTGCACCGTGCCCAGTTGCCACTTGCGGCCGATGACATCGCGGACGATGAAGTCCACCTTCGGGCCGTAGAACGCCGCTTCGCCGCGCTCCTCGGTGAAGTTGACGTTCATCGAGCGCAGCACCTCGCGCAGCTCGTTTTCCGCGCGCTCCCAGATCTCCGGGTCGCCGGCGAACTTGTCGCTGGTCGGGTCGTGCAGGGACAGACGAATCGTCACATCCTCGAAGCCGAACGTCTGGAAGACGAACTGCACCAGCTCGATCGTCTGGCGGAACTCATCCCTGACCTGCTCGTGCGTGCAGAAGATGTGGGCATCGTCCTGCGTGAAGCCGCGCACGCGGGTCATACCCGTCAGCTCGCCCGATTGCTCGAAGCGGTAGACGGTGCCGAACTCCGCCAGTCGGATGGGCAGATCGCGGTAGCTGTGCGGCTCGGAGGCGTAAATCTTGATGTGATGTGGACAGTTCATCGGTTTGAGGAGGTATTCCTCATCGCTGTCGCGCATCTTGATCGGCGGGAACTGCGAATCGGCGTAGTAGGGGTAGTGCCCGCTCGTCTTATAAAGATCGATCTTGCCGATGTGCGGCGTGTAGACGACGTTATAACCACGACGCAGCAGCTCCTGCTGGAGGAAGTCCTGCAGCAGCGCACGCACCATCGCGCCGCGCGGCTTCCAGAGGATCAGGCCCTGCCCCACCTGCTCATCGATGGCGAAGAGGCCCAGCTTCTGCCCGATCGTGCGGTGGTCGCGCGCCTTGGCCTGTTCGAGCTGATCGAGGTAGGCATCCAGGTCCGCCTGTGTGAAAAAGGCAGTGCCGTAGATGCGCTGGAAGCGATCGCTGTTGATGTCGCCGTGCCAGTGCGACTGGGCAACGCTCATGATCTTGAACGCGCCGATGACGGAGGTGTCCGGCACGTGCGGGCCCATGCACAGGTCCTCCCAGTTGTCGGGCTGGGGGGCGGCGGTGTTGCGTTCCCACGGATTCCATCCGTGGGCTTCGCCCGTGACATACCAGGAGAGCGTGGCCGCCCCGCCTTCCAGGGCGCGCTGGGCGTTGTCGATCTTGTACTTGTTGCCCTCGGCCTGCAGCTTGGCCATGCCGGTGGCGGGTTCGAGTTCGTAACGCGTGAACGGGCGGCCCTCCGCGACGATCTTGCGCATCTCTTCCTCGATGCGCGGGAAGTCGTCACTGCTGATAGGCGTTTCGAGGTAGATGTCGTAGTAGAACCCGTTCTCCAGCGGCGGACCGTAGGCGAGCTGTGCCTCGGGCCAGAGGCGCTGGATCGCCTCCGCCATGACGTGGGCGGCTGAGTGGCGCAGGAGGTAGAGCGCATCGGGGGTCACATCCTTGCTCAGCCCCTGCTTGTCGGTGCGCGGGCGGGTGATGATGCTGACCGAGGCGTCGCGGTCGATGGGCCGATGCAGGTCCCAGAGCTGGCCATCGACCTTGGCGCCGATGGCGGCTTTGGCCAGCCCCGCACCAATATCAGCGGCGACCTGCGCGGGGGTCACAGGGCCGGGGTACTCTCTGACGGATCCATCGGGAAGGGTGATTTTCATGACAGTTCCAATGCGGTCGGCGGGCGCAAGCCCCCCAATCGCCTGCCTCAAAGGTCCAGATCGCGGATTATAGGGGGTTGCCCAATCAGGCGCAAGGGGGCGACTCGACGATCCGCAACCGGGGTCTTAAGCGAAGTTGCAGCAACCATTCGCGACGCACGATGTGACATCCCTCTGATCGAACAGATTGAGAATCTTCGGGACAGCGCGGATGAAGCGCTGCGTGAAGCGATGCAGCACGCGGATGCGGAGAAGGTGGCGATCATGGAGAAGCGGCGCGCTTACTTCAACTGCATGTTCGTCCTGCTCATTGCAATCCACCGGATTGCGGAAGATCAGGGCTATGAGTGGTAATGCATCGCCTTACTTCTACCGGTTCAGCAGAAACGCCTGCAGCTTCGGGAGATTGTCGGCGTTGATCAGGTCGACGTTGGCGTCAAGCAGTTCCTGCCAGACGGATTCGACATCGGGGGTGGCCCAGAAGCGGACGCGGTAGCCGGCGGCGTGGGCACGCTGGACCATGTCATGCAGTTTGGCACGTTCCTCGGCAGGCATTTCACCCTCACCCTTCCATTTGAAGTGACGCTGCCAACTGTCGCTCACCAGCGGCATGAAGTGTGGCGACAAACCCGAATCCAGGTCGCTCATCCGGCCATCGTAGCGCGCCACGTAACGCGGTCGCTGCAGCATCAGTTCGCGCGGCCGATCGCCTGACACGATCGCGATCACCGGCTTGTTCCGCTTCGCGTTGGGCCTGGCCGGGTCGTACACATCGATGATGTCGCTGTACTCGGCAAGCTGCTGTTCCAGCACGGCGAACGTCGGCTCCGCTTCCGATTTGATGTCGATCAGCAGCGTGACGGGCGGGCCCTTGGGGTAAATGCGCCCGCCGAACTGTTTTGCCCGATTTCGCAGCGGCTCCAGGTAAAGGGCGCGTAGCGTGCGGTCGGGATGCACATCCTCGATATCGTGTGCCACGAGCAATTCGCCATCGACGAGGAAGATGTCAGCTTCGAAGGAGCAGAAGCCGTGGGCCAGCGCATCGACCAGCGGGCGGGAGTGGTGGTAGTCATTGTGGGCGTGGGCACGCAGGAGGGGCATTGGTGTGGGGGCGGTCGCGCAGCAGCCGACACTGATCAGTGTGACCAGAACGAGAATGGCCAAACGCACAATGCGGAACATGGCGCACTTCCTTTTCATGTGGGTATCAACCGAGACTGAAGTGCGGTCATGTTACCACTTCGTCAGCGTGGCAGGTCGCGGACCATGCGATAGTGCGGGCCGGCTGGCGGCAGGTCGAACGGTCCATCGATGATGCGCCAGCCGTGCCTGAGGTAAAACCGATGGGCCGCCAGCCTCGCGTTGCACCAGATGAGCACAGCAGACGTGTGGGTTTGCAGATGATGTTCAGCCAGTTGTAGCAGCAAGCCGCCCACACCGCGGTTGCGATGTTCGGGCGCGGTCGCCATGCCGCGCAACTGATAGACGATGCGGTTTTCCGAATGATCGCGCAGCAGCGTCACGCAACTGATCGCCTGGCCGGCGACATCGAACGCGCCGAAATGAAACGTGTCGGCCGCAGTATCCTCAGTGAAACGGGCAGCCTCCAGCGGCAGACCCGGTCGCAGCACCGCGTGGCGCAGCGTGAGAATCTCCTCCAGCGAGGCGATGCGCACCACCGGCTTGTCGCAGGTCACGTTCACGGTTGCGGGATGGGGGGAAGGTTCGCAGATGGGGTGGCGGCGGTGTTCTGCTCCCGTGGTTCTTCCACCGGCGGCGTGCGCGGCTGAGCGGAGAGTGGCACATCCTCCAGCAGGTGAAAGTTGAAAAGCTGGCCCTCCTCGTACCGCCGCTGCCGTACATTCACACGATCGATGAGGGTGTCAGACATCAGTCCCGCGTCGAACACCCGCACTTCGTGGATGTCCGCAAGTTGTACCGGAGCAGCCAGATACCACTCCAGCCCGTTGCCGATGGGTGTGTCGATATGGGGTTCGGTTTTGAGGATGATGTTGCCGCGCAGATGCAGTTCCAGGTAGTAATCGGGCGTGTCGAAGTTGACCAGATTCGGCCGCTTGGGCACGTTGAGGCGGCTGCCCTTCACATCGGCGTCGACGTACTTCTGCAGCTCGATCCGCACGCGCTGCACCATGGGCGGCGGAGGCTCGGGCTGCTCTGTCAGGTGGGGCCAGACAAAAACACCGCCGACGCCTGCGCCGACACCCGCGAGAAATGCCACGATGACGGTTATGATTCGCATGGCGACATCGCGTCAGGGGTAGGCCTGAGGTGTCTGATCGTACCCGCCACGGGGAAAGGGGTCCATATGAACAGGCGAACATGGTTCGGTGTCACGCTGGCGGGGGTATACGCGGCTGCCACGGTGAGGGCGAACCAACCGGGCGGGGGTGAAGGCAGTATCCCACGGTCGCATCTCATCGCACCGGACGCGAAACTTGAGGAGGTCGCACGCGGCTTCCGCTTCACAGAAGGGCCGGTCGCGGATAAACACGGCGACATCTGGTTCACCGACATCCCAAACAACCGCATCCACCGCTACAGCGTCGCACACAACCAGACCACCGTTGAATACGAAAACACCGGCGGTGCCAACGGCCTGGCGTTCGACCGGCAGGGCAGACTCATCGCCTGTCAGGGCACCGCAAGGCAACTGGTGCGGTACGATGGCGATGGCGGCATCACGACACTCGCGGATGTTTACGAAGGCGCCCAGCTCAACAGCCCCAACGATCTGGTCATCGACGATCAGGGTGGCATCTACTTCACCGATCCGCGCTACGGCAACCGCGACAACATGCGGATGCGCATCGAGGGTGTCTACTACCTCGATCGTCGCGGACAGCTCATGCGCGTGATCGACGATCTGCAACGGCCCAACGGTGTGATGCTCTCGCCCGGCGGTGAAACGCTCTACGTCGCGGATGAGGCGGCCCGCCGCATCTACGCTTACGATGTGCGGGCCGATGGCACGCTGGTGAACAAGCGGCTGTTCGCCAACACCGGTGACAATCAGCCCGGGGGCGCGGATGGACTGACGGTCGATGAACGCGGCAATGTTTACGCAGCCTGTCCGAACGGCATCATCATCTGGAACACTCGCGGTGAGCATCAGACGACCATCCCCGTGCCCGGCCGACCGACCAACTGCACCTTCGGCGGACTCGACGGCCGCGAACTCTTCATCACCGCCGGGGGCTCCCTCTATCGCATCAAAATGACCGTCGCGGGACGATGACGACCAAAGACGAACGCCAGGACGCCATGATGGCCAAAAAACGCCAGGAGAAGACAAAAGCGAGTATTGTTTTAACTTTAACTTTGCACTTAACACTTTGAACTTTGCACTACTCCCCATGCCACTAACCGGACAACAGAAACGAAAGCTCAAGGCGATCGCGCAGACGATGTCGGATGATGTGCGTCTGGGTCAGGCGGGCCTGAGTGAAGGATTCCTCGCCAACCTCGATGACCTGTTCAACCGCAAGGAACTGGTGAAGCTGCGTTTCACGGAACTGCGGGGTGCTGAACGCCAGGAACTGGCTGACATGGTCTGCCAGGCGACCGGCGCGGAACTGGTACACATCCTCGGTCGAACGATGCTGCTCTATCGCCCAAACCCGGCGCTTGCGCCCGAGCAGCGAGCGCTGCGTGAGTGAAAGAATTGAACAGGAGAACGCGGAGAGGGTGTAAGAATAATCAGTAATCAATAAGCAATACGCAAATAAGCAATTGAAACAGCCATATCGCGCGTTGGTCGGATCGTGGGCGCTTCGCCTGATTTAATTTTTATCTCTGATCTCTCTGCGTCTTTCTCTGTTAACTGGTGATCGCACGCAGGATGGCGTCCAGGTCATCCGGGACGGGGATGGGTTCGTTGGCCATGCGGCCGGTGGGTTTGCTGCGCGGGGCCATGTGCTGGACGGCCTTGACGTCGATGCCGGTGTGATACTTCACGGTGGCGTCGGGATCTTTCAGTTCGTGGCCGGTGAGGATGCAGACGACGCGTTCGTCCCGGCCGATGACGCCTTCCTCGACCAGCAGATGCGCCCCCGCCACGGATGCGGCGCTCGCCGGCTCGCAGCCGAAGCCGTAGCGCCCGACCAGTGCCTTGTGTTCCATGATGGTCTGGTCGTCGACCTGGCGCACGACGCCGTTCATGAGCTGCAGTGCCCGCAGCGCCTTGGGCAGGTTGACCGGTCGGCCGATCTCAATCGCACTGGCGACGGTATGCGCGTGGGTGTCCGAGGCGTCCATTTCCTGATAGAACGCGCGAACGGTTGGCCAGTCGATGTGGCCATCGTTCCACTTCAGTCCGCGTTCGTTCACCAGCCGATGCAGCGGGTTGGCCCCGGTCGCCTGGATCACCGCCAGCCGGGGGATGCGATCGATCAGCTCCAGTTCGTAGAGTTCCTGGAACGCCTTGCCGAATGCTGAGCAGTTGCCCAGGTTCCCTCCCGGCACGACGATCCAGTCGGGCGGCTGCCAGTCCATCGCCTCCAGCACGCGGTACATGATCGTCTTCTGCCCTTCCAGCCGGAAGGGATTGACGCTGTTCATGAGGTAGATGCCGTGCTCGTTGTTACCCACGGCGATCTGACGCACCCGGCGGAGACAGGCATCGAAGTCGCCCTGAATCTGCAGCGTGCGTGCCCCGTAGTCCAGCGCCTGCGACAGCTTGCCGTAGGCGATCTTGCCCGAGCCGATGAAGACGATGCCCGTCATCTGCGACAGCGATGCGAACATCGCCAGGCTGGCGGAGGTGTTGCCCGTCGAAGCGCAGGCGACGCGTTTGGCGCCGATCATCCGCGCGTGGGTGAACGCGGCCGTCATCCCATTGTCCTTGAATGAGCCGGACGGGTTGAGGCCCTCGTACTGCAGAAAGAGCTTGCCGCGATCCAGCCCGATGTGCCGGGCGAGCAGCTCGGCATCCTGCAGGTTGGTGCGACCCTCGCCGATGGTGACGATATCGCTTTCCTTGCGGAAGAAGGGCAACAGTTCCCGGAAGCGCCACACGCCGGAGAAGTCCAGGGCCCCGGCCCCTTTCTCGCCGCGCGTATTCCAGCGATGCTCGAAGAAGCCGAACGTCCGCGGCACAGCAATGCGGTCCCAGTCGTAGCGGATATCCAGCAGCGACTGCCTGCCCGCCTTCTCGCAGACGGGGCAGTTCACCAGCACTTCCTCCACACCAAAGCGGGCGCGGCAGTTGGGGTCGATACACTCCTGAAAAGCATGCTTCATAGTGGCAGCATTGTAGTGCGGCGCGAGCTGCGGCGTCCGCTTTACTTACCGCCCATCGATCACTATCGATTCAAATAAAAAGACGACCGGAACGGTTCCGGTCGCCTTTGTGATTGAGGGATGATGTGGGATCAGGCCTGCCGTCGGCGCACCCAGCGGACACCACCGAGACCACCCAGAAGCGCCATGCCCGCCCATGCGGCTGCGGGTACCGGAACCACAGTGAACGCCGTCCAGTCGAAGTCCCAGTCACGCTCGCCACCGAGTGCAAGGCGGACTTCCACCATGTTTGTTACGTTGAACGTTTGAGTAACCACATTACCGCTGGTAACTGCGATGCCGGGATAAACATCATCGTCGACAAAGCCTGGCAAGCCCGTCTTCAAGTGGTTCAAGTTTGTTCCAACAACCGGATGCGTACCATCGGGCGTCAGCGCGTTACCGTCGAGCCGATACTCGAAGAATGCCTGCCCTGTCGCGGGATTATGGAATTCGAGTGTAATGCTGCTGGAGGTGGCACCAACGAGGATGACGTAAGGCGCATCCTGGTCGATGCGGCCGGGCACCTGCCTGTTGTAGTTCAGTTCGTTCGTGCTGGGGGGCTGGAACGACGGCGTGCTCGGGATGCCCAGCACCGGACCAGCCTGCGCCTGCGATGCCAGCAGACATGCCAACATACCCACCAAAACGTGCAGTGACCGCTTCATGCCCCTTCCTATCCTGATAAGAGGTTTAGGTAAACTGGTTAAAGTATCATTTTGCGCTTTTTTGCGGTCCTGCAATCGGGATTTATTCGGACTTTGCCGTCAAAACCCTTAGATCTTGCAAATTTTCTTGAATAATTGATCAAAATTACACCTTTTGTGGGACCCATGCTCGTAATTTTTGATCTGACAACCCCTTCGCAATGGTGGGGGCTGGGCGGTAGGATGGGCGGGCATTTAAGGGCTGATTCTGGCTGGGAGGTGCTTTGATGCGTGCGATGAGGCTGCTCGGGACGGCAGTGCTGGCGGGGGTGGTCGCGATTGCCGGCTGTGGTGAGGGACGCGAGTACATCAGCGTCGGCACCGCGCCGGTCGGCGGAGCCTTCTACACCGTCGGCGGGGCCATCACCGAGGTCATCAACGAACGGCAGGATGAGCACAACTGGCGCGTCACCGCCGAATCGACCGGCGGCTCCATGGAGAACATCCGCCTGCTGGACCAGAATCAGATTCAGGCAGCCCTGTCCAACGCATCGATCACCTTCTTCGCTGTTCGCGGCACCGAGGGGTGGGACAAGGCCTACCCCATGCGGTCGGTGATGACGCTCTTCCCTAACGTCGCCCAGTTCATCACGCTGCAGAGTTCGGGCATCCGCCGGGTGCAGGACCTCAAGGGCAAGCGCGTTTACGTCGGCCCGGAAGGTGCGGGGTTCGAGTATTTCGTGAAGCCGATTCTCGAGGCGCACGGGTTGTCCTTTGATGACATCACGCCGGTGTACGCCTCGCAGCAGACGGCAGTGGATCTGCTGGCGGACGGATCAATCGCGGCGGCGATGCTGGGTGGCGGTGTGCCCACCCAGTCGATCACCACCGCAGCCACCACGCTGGACATCTACTTCATCCCCTACGATGAGGACGCCAAGGACAAACTCATCGCGGAATATTCCTTCTTCGAACGGGTGACGATTCCGGCGGGCAAATACCCCAAACAGGACCAGGACTATCACGGACTGAACGTCGGTTCGGCGCATCTGATCGTGTCGGAATCGGCGGATGAGCAGTTCGTGTATGACCTGACACGGCTGGTGTTCGCCAATCGCGAGGCGATCAAACAGCGGGTGGCGGCTGCGGGGGCGATCAACGAGAAGAATGCAATCAAGGACACCGGCACGCCGTTCCACCCCGGGGCCATTCGGTACTACCGGGAGATCGGCATCTGGCCGGAGTGATGACCGGTCGATTCTGACGGACTGAGGCGACACCGGGATGGGCAGCGGCGTGTCCCGGATATTGCGGTTGTGTGTGACCTCTGAGTACGCAGACGATCCAAACTGAGCCGGCGGAACAGTGGTTGCGGCGGGCGATAACGCCGGTGGCGGCCACGCTGTTGTCGCTGTTCGTGTTGCTGGCGGTGAACTTCGCCGTCCTGTCACCGTTGCAGAACCTGTCGATCTTCGCGGCCCTGGGCATGGTGCTGGCTTTTCTGACCATGCCGATGCGTGGCCGACTGGGAGCGAGCCGCGCGGGCCTGGCGCTTGACCTGCTGCTGTGTGTGCTGACGATCGCGTGCTGCGGCTACCTGATTGCGCAGGGGCAGACACTGGCGCAGCGGGCGGGCATCTACAAACCGGCGGACATTGCCGTGGGGCTGGTGGGCATCGTGCTGGTGCTGGAGGCGACGCGGCGGGCACTGGGATGGGCGCTGCCGATCCTGGCACTGGCGTTCATCGGCTATGCGATGTTCGGCCAGGTGCTGCCGGACTGGCTTTTCCCACATCGCGGTTACGACATGCAGCGAGTGGTTGCGCAGACGTTCCTGCGCACCGAAGGCGTGTTCGGCACCGCGCTGCTGGTGATGTTCACCTATGTGTATCTCTTCGTGCTGTTTGGCGCGTTTCTGAACGCGACCGGGGCGACGCAGTACATCATCGATTTCGCGCAGCAGCTCTTTGGGGGCAAGCCGGGCGGGCCGGCCAAGGTGGCGGTGATCGCCAGCGGACTGATGGGGTCGCTTTCGGGTTCCGCCGTCGCCAACGCCGCGACGACCGGCACGTTCACCATTCCGATGATGCGGTCGACGGGCTTCAAGCCATACATTGCCGGGGCGGTGGAGGCGGTGGCTTCGTCGGGTGGGGCACTGGTGCCCCCGGTGATGGGCGCGGGCGCGTACATGATGCTCGAAATCATCGGCGGGGAGATCACCTACCTCACCATCATCAAGGCGGCACTGATTCCCGCGATCCTCTATTACCTGTCGCTGTTCCTGCTGGTCCATTTCTATGCCTATCGCATCGGGGCGCTGCCCTCGAAGGCGGTGGCGGTGTCATCGGGGTCGACCGCGGGGGGTGACGCTACCGGCACGCAGCCGCGCAAATGGCTCTCGCTCGAAGGGCTGACCTTCTTCGCCGCCCTCGGGTCGCTCATGCTGTTTCTTGTCCTGGGCTACTCGCCGCAGCGTGCGGTGACCTATGCGATGGGCCTGATCATGGTGCTGGCGATTCTGGGGCCGCAGCGGCCGCTGTCGGTGCTGCATCGGGTGATTGCACTGGCGGTGTGTGCCGCAGCCCCGATGATATTGCGGTTCACCTTCGCGCAGAACTGGGATGAAGCGCTTGTTGCGGCGATGGTGGTCGTGCTGATCGGGGCAATGCTGCACCCCTACTGGCGGGGCGTCGTGCTCGATTCGCTCGTGGAATGTGCCAAAGGCGGAATACCGCTCATCGTTGCCTCCGGCTGTGTGGGCATCATCATCGGGCTGGTCACGCTCACCGGCATCGGCAACAAGTTCCCGAGCATGGTCATCCCGCTGGCAGAAAAGAACCTCTTTCTCGCGCTCTTCACCATCATGACCTGCTCGATCGTACTGGGCATGGGGCTGCCCTCCGCGGTGAGCTACCTGCTGCTGGCGACACTGGTGGGCCCGGTGCTGGGGGCGCTGGGCGTGCCGGACCTGGCTGCCCACATGTTCATCTTCTACTTCGGCATGATGTCGATGGTGACACCGCCCGTGGCGCTGGCGGCCTACACCACCGCATCACTCGCCGGGGCGGGCATCACGCAGACGAGTCTGGCGGCCTTCCGATTCGCCCTCGTCGGGTTCACGCTGCCCTACATGTTCGTCTATCGGCCGGAGCTGCTGTTGCTGGCGACGCCCGATCAGCCGCTGACGATCGGCGCGGTCATCTACGCGGTCACGGCGGCGCTCATCGGCATCACCGCGCTGGCGGCGGCGATGGGCGGATACCTCTTCGCTCCCCTGAGCCGAAACTGGCGCATCGTCCTCTACATCGCGGCCGCCGGGGCGCTCATCCCTGATCAGCGGCTGAACATCTTCGGCTTACACCTGGCGCTCTTCGACACACTCGGGGCGATCCTGCTGGTCGTTGTGGCCGTCGTCAACTGGCGTCAGCGCACAGCCACGCCGCACACGCAGACGGTCGATCTGAACGTCTCGAACTGAAAACTACGAACTCGAACTAAAAAACCGAACAACGCGACTTTTCAGCCTTGCAGGTCGGTTCACACCCACTCGCGCGAATGGGTGTGAACCGACGGTAGCCGAAAAAAGCCGCGTTGTCCGGCAGGCGAGAACTGTGTTGATTCAGACGCTCACTTGATGAAGAGCATCTCCTGATACGTGGGCAGCGGCCACAGATCGTCGGCGACGATGCCTTCCAGCTCATCGGCGACGGCTCGGACTGCGTCCATCGCGGGTCGCACCACGTAGCAGAAGTGCTTGGCCTCATCCAGCAGCGAGGCGTGATGGTGATTGTTGATCACCTTCTCCAGGGCCGCCAGGTTGTCCTGCAGCGCCTTGACCAGAGCGGTGACCTTGTCGAGCGTGTCGGTGTCGAAGGTGTAACCGACCGCCTTGAGGTTCGCGCAGGTGGAGGCCAGTTCGTTCTGGTAGCGGATCGCTGCGGGGAAGATCTGCGTGCGGCCCATCTCCAGCGTGAGCAGGCTTTCCACGCGAATCTGCTTGCAGTACTGCTCGAGATAGATGTCGCGTCGGCTTTCCACCTCGCGGCGGCTGAGCACGTTGTACTTCTCGAACAGTTCGATGACATCGGACTGACCCAGCACGGGCAGCGCTTCGACCGTGTTCTTGAGGTTCGGCAGACCACGACGCGCGGCTTCCTGGTGCCAGGCCTCCGAGTAGCCGTCACCGTTGAAGATGATCGCGTCGTGTTCCTTGATGATCTGCTGCAGGACCTTCTGCACAGCCTTGTTGAACTTGTCCGGCTCCACACCGTTGCCCGACAGTTCCTTTTCAAGCGCCGTCGCGATGTAATCCAGCGACTCGGCGACGATCGTATTCAGCGCCACCAGCGGGCCGGCCAGCGACTGTGTCGACCCGACCGCGCGGAACTCGAACTTGTTGCCCGTGAAGGCGAAGGGGCTGGTGCGGTTGCGGTCGCCGGCGTGACGCGGCAGCGGGGGCAGCGTGTCCACACCCACCTCCAGCGTGCCGGCCTTCTTCGAACCTTCCACCTTGCCGTTTTTGATCTGCTCGAACACATCCGTGAGCTGATCGCCCAGGAAGATCGAGATGATCGCCGGCGGAGCCTCGTTGGCGCCCAGGCGATGGTCGTTGCCCGCATGAGCGATCACCGCACGCAGCAGGTGACCATACTTGTGTACGGCGCGAATCACCGCAGCGCAGAACACCAGGAACTGTGCGTTCTCATGCGGCGTATCGCCCGGCTCCAGCAGGTTGCCCTGCGTCGAGTTGCCCAGCGACCAGTTCAGGTGCTTGCCCGAACCATTCACCCCGGCGAAGGGCTTCTCGTGCAGCAGGCACTCCATGCCGTACTTCTGCGCCACCTTCCGCAGCGTCAGCATGACGAGCTGCTGATGGTCGGTGGCGACGTTGGCGTTCTCATAAACCGGAGCGATTTCATACTGAGCCGGGGCGACCTCGTTGTGCCGCGTCTTGACCGGCACACCCAGCTTGTACAGCTCACGCTCCGTCTCCAGCATGCACGCCAGCACGCGCTCGGGAATCGCACCGAAGTAGTGATCTTCCAGCTCCTGGCCCTTGGGCGGACGAGCGCCGAACAGCGTGCGGCCGGCGGTCAGTAGGTCCGGACGGGCGAAGTAGAAGTTCCGGTCGACCAGGAAATATTCCTGCTCGGCACCGGCGGTGGCGTAAACCGGGGCGATGTTCGTGTGGCCGAACAGCTTCAGCACCCGCGTCGCCTGCTGGTTCAACGCACGCATCGAACGCAGCAGCGGCGTCTTCTTGTCCAGCGCCTCACCGGTCCACGAAACGAACGCCGTGGGGATACACAGCGTCGTGCCGTTGGGGTTTTCGAGGATGTAAGCCGGGCTGGTGACGTCCCAGGCGGTGTAGCCGCGAGCTTCGAACGTTGCGCGGATGCCGCCGGAGGGGAAGCTGGAGGCGTCCGGCTCACCCTGGATGAGCTGCTTACCGGTGAACTCCGCGATCGCACCGCCCTTGCCATCCGGCTCCAGGAAGCTGTCGTGCTTTTCCGCGGTGAACCCAGTGAGCGGGTAAAACACGTGGGCGTAGTGGGTGGCGCCCTTTTCGATGGCCCAGGCCTTCATCTCCGCGGCCACCATGTCCGCCAGCGAGATGTCCAGCTTCTCACCGCGTTCGATCGTTCGCTTGAGCGAGCGGTAGACCTGCTTGGGCAGCCGCTCCTGCATCACCGCATCGCTGAAAACGTTGACGCCGAACAACTCCTTTGTCGGAGTCTGCGCGAAGTTCAGCGGCGGAGTGATGGGTTTATAGTTGTTGACTGCCGCCACTGCCTGCAAACGTACCGTGCTTCCACTCATCTTCTTGCCAACTCCAACAAAGGGTTCCAAAGGTGCTCCAAACACTCCGTAGTGGAGATCCCGCCGACCAGGGGCCGTGGGATTGCGTCGCACATTCCGGGACTACATTCCGGGGACCGGGGGTGCTCAATAACTGAGCGCGCCGGAGGGCGCGACGTCCACGCTTCCAATAATTTGCAACGGTTGTGCCAATTTGTCCGTCCGGATTGTCAGGGTTTCCGTAATACACTATGCAATATGAAGTTATGATAAATTCGCCGGTGTCGTAAAAAGATTCGTCAGGTAACGGCTTTGCCTAGTTTTTAGGCATGCCTCCGTGGACGCGTCTGCGGACTGTGCGAAAACGGGGCGAACCCGCCCATCCGCGCATGAGAAACCCGCCCCTCAATGGAGGCGGGTTTCGGTAAGTCCTTGGTGGAAAGACCGGTTGGGTTGTGCCTGTGCGTGTCAGGCGCTGAACGAGCTGCCGCAGCCACAGGTGCTGGTCGCGTTCGGGTTGTTGAACACGAAGCCCCGGCCCATGATCTCATCCTTGAAGTCGATCGTCGTGCCGTTGAGGTACAGGTAGCTCTTGGGATCGCAGACGATCTTGATGCCGTGCTCCTCGAAAATTTCGTCGTTTTCCCGCTGTTGCTCGGTCAGGTCCAGCAGATAGTTGAACCCCGAGCAGCCCCCGCCACGAACCCCCACCCGCAGACGAATCTTCTCAGCATCGAGTTCCTGCTGCTCGACGATCGTCTTGATCTCACGAGCCGCAGTCTCGGTCAGATGAATGGCCATGATGCACTCCGTCCCTACGAAAAAGGTTGCGAAATCCGGCTCCAAGGCGGTTCCGCATCCCGCCCATCCGGCTGACCATTATATCGGCCCGTCCTAACCCGGGTAAAGAAAGTGACACACAAACCAGAAGCCCAGCCACAAAGTGGCCGGGTCGCAACGTTAAAGTCATTGGTTTGGACACCCAGCCACTGTGTGGCTGGGTTTCGGGGGCAGGTGTGGGGCGCTTGAGTGGTTGGGGGGTGGGGACTATCATGGGCGGGGGTGGATTTTGGGAGTTTCCGCAAGTGGACGCACTGCTTTCGATTACGATTTTCCTCGGCTTCGGGCTGGGCTTTGTCTTTCTCAACCTGCTGGTGGGCAAGCTTGTGCGTCCCAGCCTGCCCAGCAGTGAGAAGCTGGCCATTTACGAATGTGGCGAGCCGACCATTGGTTCGAGCTGGGTGCAGTTCGACCTTCGCTTCTACATTGTCGCGCTTTTCTATCTTGTCTTTGACGTGGAAGTTGCGCTCATTTATCCCTGGGCGACGGTCTATCGTGAGTTTCCGGTGGAGGCGTTGGTGCTGGGGGCGCCGTTCCTGGGGATCATCATCGTTGGATACGCCTATGAATGGTACTCGGGCAGCCTGGACTGGGTGCGTTCGACCGTGAGTACCGGGTTCAAGGGCACGGCCGGGCTGGATATGGGGGCATTGGCCCGGCGGGATCCCGAGGCCGTCGCCGATCAGGCCGAGGCGCTCAGCCGCGCGTGAAGGTGACGCGTCGCCCGAGGACGTTGGGGCGCGCTTCGCCTGTTGGGGTGTCCTATTTTCAAGAGGTCGGTTCATCGCGAGCCGATCAGGCCGATCGTTCAGGCGAGAGTCATCATGTCAGACCGCTACAAGTGTGTGCTGCTCTTCGGCGCCCCCGGGGCGGGCAAGGGAACGCAGGGCAAGATCCTGGGCACCATCCCGGGCTTCTATCATTGTGCCTGCGGTGATGTGTTCCGGCGGATCGACATCAATTCCGAGCTGGGCCGCATCTTTTATGAATATTCCTCGCGCGGCGAACTGGTGCCTGACGATGTGACGGTGAAGATGTGGGCCCAGTCCATCCACGCCCACACCGTGCTGGGCGACTACAAGCCGTATCAGGACCTGCTGGTGCTGGATGGCATTCCGCGCACGCTGGTGCAGGCCCGGCTGATGGACGAGCGTATCGACGTGCTCAAGATCATCCACCTGGTCTGCAGCGACAAGGAGGCGATGGTCAAGCGGCTGCGTCGCCGGGCGCTGAAGGAAAATCGCCTCGATGATGCGGACGAGAAGGTCATCCGCCACCGTTGGGATGTCTACGAGCGCGACACGCGGCCGGTGCTGGACCACTACAGCCCAGACCTGATCGTCGAGGTGGATTCAATCGGCTCGCCCGCGCAGGTGCTGCGCGACATTCTGGATGTGGTCATCCCCGTGCAGAACGCGCACTTCCTGGCATACGGGGAAAGCGACGCGATGGCTGGCGGCAAGCGCGCGTGCTGATCACGGATCCGTCTTGACGCAAGTCACAATCTGCCTGGACACACGCGATGCGACGTCCACACGGCTGGAGCCTCCTGCTCGCACTGGCGATCAGTTGTTCTCTGCCTGTCTCAAGGACGCATGGTGCGGACGTGGACGACGCCAGTCTCTCACCTGAGCAGCGTGTAACGCTTCAAGTGGCTGTTGAACTTCTGGAGCATTTCCAGACGCAACGGTTTGATGGCGTTGTGGCGATGCTCGCCCCTGCGGTTCGCACGCAGTTAAACGCTGAGGCGCTTGCCGGTGTACGCACGCAACTCGTCAGCGTCTTCGGAGCGCCCACCGGTGAACGGGACAAGCCGCGGTTCGACCAGGTGGGCGACCTGCATCGTGTCACGATCCCGATTCATCACGAACGCGGCATTCTCGACTTTGTCGTTGCGGTGGACGTTGATACGCGGCAGGTTCACGGGCTGTTTTTCCTGAACCCCAGGCTTCGGGAGCAGGCACCTCCGCCCGCCTACGCCGATACGACTCGTTTCAAGGAACAGCAGGTTCTGCTCACGGGCGATCTGCCGCTGAGCGGGGTGCTGGCAATGCCTGAGGGCGACGGGCCGTTCCCGGCGGTGGTGCTGGTGCATGGCTCGGGTCCGCATGATTTCGATCAGACGATCGGGCCGAACAAACCCTTTCGCGATCTGGCGTGGGGGCTGGCGTCGCGCGGCATCGCGGTGCTGCGCTACAACAAGCGCACCCACTCCCATCCGCAGGCGTTCAGCGATGCGCCGTTCACCGTGCAGGAGGAGACGGTGGAGGATGTGTTGCATGCGCTGCGTTTGCTGCGCGGGATGCAGCGCATTGATGCGGATCGTCTTTACGTGTTGGGCCACAGCCACGGCGGGATGCTCGGTCCGCGCATCGTGGAGCAGACGAAGGTCGGCGTGGCTGGACTGATTGTGCTGGCGGGGCCGACACGACCGCTCGATGAGCTGATTCCTGAACAGCTGGCACACATTGCCCAGGTGGACCGCGAACAGGCACCACAGATTGAAGCGATGCTGCCGAAGCTTCAGGAAGAGCTGGCGCAGATTCGCGCGCTGACCGATGCCGATCGCCAGCGGAAGGATTTGCTGCTCAACGTGCCGCCGGCGTACTGGCTGGACCTGCGTGGCTATGACCCCGTCGCCGCCGCGAGAAAAAGTGAGCTGCCTATGCTCATCCTGCAGGGCGGGCGCGACTATCAGGTTACCGAGGCCGATTTCGCGCGATGGCGTAAGCTGGCGGAGGAACGTCAGGGCGTTACGATCAGGCGGTACGACAACCTCAATCATCTGTTCATGCCCGGCGAAGGCGTGAGCACGCCGGCTGAGTACCACCGACTCAACCACGTCGATGCGCAGGTCGTCACGGATATCGCGCAATGGATTACGGCCCGGCCGTAGCGATTCGACTTGGATTGGGGCGCCGGATTTTCAATATGTTAGGCCGCGTTGTTGCGACCGCGGGTCCAGTGGTTGATCAGGTCGATCAGGCGGCTGTGGTTGATGGGTTTGGTTTCGTAGTCATCGCAGCCTGCGGCGAAGCAGCGGTCGCGGTCGGTCGGGGCGGCGTGGGCGGTCAGAGCGATGATTGGCCGATGATAACCCGCCTGGCGCAGCGTGCGGGTCGCCTCGTAGCCGTCCATCTCGGGCATCTGAATGTCCATAAGGATGAGGTCGAAGGGTTCGCCGCGCTGCTGAGCGTCCAGCGCCTGTCGGCAGGCCTCCCGACCGTTGGCGACGAGGTGAACCGTCGCACCGGCGAGGCGCAGATAGTGGCTGATGAGACGCTGGTTGTCCGGGCCGTCCTCCGCCACCAGGATGCGCAGTTGCGCCAGAGCGTCGGGGTCGACAGCCTGGTGAGCGTGGATGTCGGTATGGTGTCGGCCGGCCTCATGAAGCTGGTAGGGCATCGCAATATGTTCCAGAAGATGGCGGGGGTGATCGTGGAGATTGCTCGTCGGCGGTCGGGAACCGCAACGACCGTTATGTTGAGATAGGGTGGACGCCAAGCCGACTCCCTTTCGTGGGGAGATCGTTGTGCCGGTCCCGGGAAATTCGACTACCCCGGCGTGCCCGGCTGCATTCACAGCTCAATAAGGAGCTGTGATGCCTGTTCATCAGAATCATCGGATACGCCAAAGTGCGACTTGAAGGGGCGATAAGGTCGATCGTCATTGACCGGGTTGTGCGGCGTCCCGATACTGGAACATCCGCATGAACTTCTCCGCGCCCCCCATCACGGACAATCGGCTGCTCCGCAAGCTGCTGGAGGTAGCGCGGATGCTGGCTGGTCCGTACGAGCTGACCGAGATGCTCGGGCGGATCGTCGATGCAGGGCGGACGGTCCTCAACGCCGATCGCGGGACGGTGTTCCTCTACGATGCCGCCACGCGCGAGCTGTACGTCAAGATTGGCACGGGCATCGACGAGCTGCGTTTCAGCATTGATAAAGGCATTGCCGGGGAGTGTGCCCGGACGCGCGCGATCATCAACGTGCCGGACTGCTACGCCGACCCTCGCTTCAATCAGGAGATCGACCGCAAGACGGGCTACCGCACGCAAACGCTGCTGGCCGCCCCGCTGATCGGGCTGGATGGCCAACTGGTGGGCGTGATGCAGTTGCTCAACAGCGGCAACGGGCGGTTCAGCGCGGCTGATGAGGTGCTGGCGGAGACCTTCGCCTCGCACGCGGCGGTGGCAATCCAGCGGTCACTGTTGCTTGAGGAGCGGCTGATTCGCCTGAAGCTGGAACGTGATCTGGAAGTCGCGCGGCAGATTCAGCAGGCGGTGCTGCCGCAGAAGCTGCCCGCGATGAAGGGTTACGACCTTGCGGCGTTCGGCCGGCCGGCGGAACAAACCGGTGGAGACATCTACGACCTGGCGGGTATTCCCATCGATGATGAAACCGATGCATGTCAGCGCATGCTGGTGATGCTCGCCGATGCGACGGGTCACGGCATCGGCCCGGCGCTGAGCGTCACGCAGGTGCGGTCGATGATTCGTCTTGCGGCAAGACTGGGGGTGCCGCTCGATGAGGTGATCACGCAGGTGAACCGTCAGCTTGCCGCTGACCTTGCGCCCAATCGGTTCGTCACCGCGTTCGTGGGCGTGCTCGACGGCACGACGCATGAACTGACCTATCAGGCTGCTGGGCAGGGACCGCTCTTACAGGTGTGTGGCTGCACAGGTGAATGCGCGTTTCTGAACGCCTCGACGATGCCGATGGGGATTGTTGCCGACCTGCCGCTGGACCCGCCCGAACCGATGCGGCTGACAGCGGGCGACCTGGTCGTACTGCTGACCGATGGGTTCTACGAGTACCAGAATGCGGCGGGCGACCAATTCGGCCGCGACCGCGTGGCGAAAGTCATCGCGGAGAACCGCCACCGTCAGGCCAAAGAAATCCTCGACGCTCTCCTGCAAGCGCTCGATCAGTTCGCCGCCGGCGCCCCCCAGGCCGATGACCTGACGGCAATCATCATCAAACGCGAATTCTGAACCGCGAGTAAGAAATAGGCAGCGAAAGGCTCATGGGGCGACGCGACTTCAACTGCCCCAATCGTGTCTGTTCGCGGTTCAATCCCGTTCGATCGCCTTTAGCACCATGCTGAAGAACGGCCGACCCTCCCGGCGATATTTGCGTTCGAAGTTGGTGCCGACCAGTTCGCCTTCACCCGCCGATTCGGGGCTTTCGAAGGGCAGCACCTTGTAGATGTCGCTCGTTCGTGCGACGTGTTCCTGCATCCACTGGAAGTAGTCGGCATGGTCGGTGGCGATACGGATGATGCCGCCGGGCTGCAGCACGCGGTACGCTTCGCGGAGGAAGGGTTCCTGGATGAGCCTTCGTTTGTGGTGGCGGGCCTTGGGCCAGGGGTCGGGAAAGTAGATGTGGATCTGGCGCAGGGCGTTGTCGCGGACGTAGTTGCGGATGAATGCACCCGCCTCGGCCCGCAGCAGTCGCACGTTCGCCAGTCCGTGCCGCCGGGCGCGATCGGCTGCGTAACGCCAGAACGCCTTGGCCCACTCGATGCCGATGTAGTTCAGGTCCGGCGTTTTGGTTGCCTGCTGCACGAGGAAGGTGCCCTTGCCCGAACCGATCTCAAGCTCCAGCGGCAGGTGGGCACGCTCGGGCCCGAACCATGACCCCAGATCAATCGGCCCCGCTTCCAGCGGCGGCAACTCCTCCCACATCAGGCCATAGCCCGTCACGTCCAGTTCACGACCATGCGACAGCGAGAAACTCATAAGGAGTATTGTAGGGGGTTGTTGGTTCGTGGTGAGTGGTTGTGGTGGCGCGGCCACCAACCCGGTCCGCCCACTTTGTTTCCATACCACTAACCGCCCACCACCCCCCTGCACATACAACTCACTTCGTGTATCATGTTCCCCCATCGACACTCACGGAGACAACCACGATGGGCCTACGCATCCTTTCGGTTACCCTGTTGACGTTGACGCTCGGCCTGCTGGCCGCCTGTGAATCGGGACAGTCGATGACGTACAACACGCAGCCCGTGCCCATTCTGGCGTCCCACGAGGGCAGCGATGCGAACCTCGCCGGCCCGGATGTCTACGTGGTCAACTCCGCTGAGCAACTGGCAGCGCTGGGCAGCCAGGACCTGGCGGGCAAGAACATCGACTTCTCCAATCGCTCGCTGGTGATCGTGACCCTGGGCCAGCGGCCGACCGCCGGCTACGCCGTTCGGATCACCGGCGTGCAGGTTGGCAGCGACACGCTCTACGTACAGGGTGTTGAAACCCGCCCCGCTGGGGATGCCATCACGGCCCAGGTGATCACCCATCCCTACGCCGCCGTTGAGGTGCCGAAACTGCCGACCGGCCTGACCGTGCAGCCGGAAATCGAGGAAGTCACCAGCGGCCGCTGAGATTTCAGCGGGTTCGGCGAGACGGTGGGACAGGGGGCCTGTCTGTCGTCTCGCTGCGGGGAAAAGCTGGGGCCAAAACGAATAAGCAGTACGCCATCATCAATTGGCAATGGTAAATGGCAAAGGCCTTTTACCACGGGGGGTGTTGCGCTTGGCCTATTCGTCGTGATGCCCGATAACGGCATTTACATATCGTCGACGAGGGTAGTCGGTCGATTCATCTACTTATGAGCGGGCCATCCTCAGCCGTGCGGCGGGTGCTGTTGCTCACGCATCGTGTGCCCTGGCCGCCCGACCGTGGCGATCGCATTCGCAGCTACAACCTGCTGCGGGTGCTGTCACGCCACTTTGCTGTCTCGCTGGCGTGCGTCAGCGATGAGCCGGTGACCGCCGCTCAGCAGCGTGAGCTGGAAAAGCTGACCCGGCAGCTCGCCATCGCGCAGGTCCCGGCCGCGCAGAGTCGCTGGCGCGGGGTGAAAGCGCTGCTCGCCGGTCAGGCGGCAACCCCGGCCGCGTTCTATGAACCGGTACTGGCGGACACGGTGGCAGAATGGCACCGGGCCGATCCCTTCGACGCGGTCATCGTTTTCTGCACGGGTATGTGGCGGTATCTGGGGGCGCTTACCCCCCCGCCGCGCGTGCGGATTCTGGACATGGTCGACGTCGACAGCCTCAAGTGGGCCGCCTACGCCGACGCGACACGCTCGCCCATGCGCTGGGTCTATCGCACCGAGGCGCAGCGGCTGCGCGAGATTGAGATTCGCGCTGCCCATAACGTCAACGCGATCACGCTCATCAGCGACGCGGAGGTGCGGGCCTACCATCAGCATGTGCTGGGCCGGCGCACCACGCGCGCGAAGATTCTGGCCGCGGGCAACGGTGTGGACCTGCGTTACTTCCACCCCCTGTCCGACCCGGATCAGTCCGTCATCGGTTTCGTGGGTGTCCTGGACTATCCACCCAACGAGCGCGGCATCTGCTGGTTCGCACGGGAAGTACTTCCAAAGCTGCGCCAGCATGTGCCCGAGGCGAAGCTGCTCATCGTCGGCCGCAACCCGACGCGACAGGTATTACGACTGGCCGGCACGCCCGGCGTCGAGGTGGTCGGCCCGGTCGATGATGTTCGCCATGCGATCGCGCGCTGCAGCGTCATGATTGCCCCCCTGCCCATTGCTCGTGGTGTGCAGAACAAGGTGCTCGAAGCGATGGCGTGCAGCCGGGCCGTGGTTGCCAGCCCGCAGGCGTTCGAGGGCATCCGCGCCGAACCCAACCGCCACCTGCTCGTCGCCGACACCCCCGACCAGTGGACCACCGCCCTGACGAAGCTACTGACCGACTTGAAGGCCCGCCACACCCTCGCCACCGCCGCGCGAGAACAGATTGAGCAGCACTACCACTGGTCCGCCACCCTGCAGCCCCTGCTGGATGTGCTCACGGATGAGTCAAACACCGGGGAAAAACGTCAAGCGACCAAGAGCTACGCCAAGGCCGCCAGGGTGTGAGCAAGGTTGAGATCATTAAACCCCTTCTCCCTCCAGGAGAGGGGCGGGGTGAGGGTTCGAACGTTCCGTAACCATTGCTACGTGAATATGTTGCGAGAACGTTCAACCTCCCGTATGCAGCCGAAACGCCCCCTTCGTTCCCTCACCCAGCTTTGGTTTCCTCGTTCCTTGGCGTTTCTGGCGTACGTTCTCATGCGCGCCAGCCGCCCATCGGGTCGGTCTTGCGGCGGGCGAAGATGGTGAGCAGGGCGATGCCCAGCGCGACGACGCCGAGGCTCAGCCACTGGCCGCGAGTGAGGCCAAGCAGGTCGTAGCCGATGTGGGCATCAGGTTCGCGGAACTGTTCGCCGAGGATGCGCATGATGGCGTAGCTCAACGCGGCTGACCCCGCGACGACGCCGGGCTTGCGCGGTTTCGCCCAGACGATCAGCAGCACGATGAAGACGATCAGTCCCTCAAAAAGCGCCTGGTACAACTGTGATGGGTGTCGTGGTGTGAGGATCGGCTCGACCAGCGCGATCACATCGGCATTGCCCCGCTGCACGAGATCCACCAGCGCATAAAGCGGCCCGATGCCCGCGTCGTAATACGGCTGCAGCAGCCCCAGCGACTCGGCTTTGGTGATGGCGGCATCGGTGCCGGCGGGCAATGGGCTTTCCAACAGCTCCTTGGGGAACTTCACCGCGAGGGGAAAATCGGGCGACGCGGCCCGACCATACAGTTCGCCGTTGATGAAGTTGGCAATGCGACCGAAGAAGACGCCCAGCGGCGCGGCGAAGGCGAAAAGATCGAGCACGTGGGGCCAGGAATGACCGTGGCGTTTGGCGTAATAGAAGGTGGCGAGGATGGCGCCAATGATGCCACCGTGACTCGCCATACCGCCGTGATGCAGCGCCAGCAGGTTCCACCACGGGAAGCTGGGGCTGAAGGTGACGAAGAGTTCGGGGTTGTAGAAAGCCGCGTAGCCGATGCGGCCGCCTGCGACGATGCCGATCGCCAGCGTCACCACCATATCGCCCACTTCCGTCGGCTTGATGGTCGTTCGGCCGACCGCGGCGATGCGGCGGATGAGCAGATACCCGATGAAGAACCCCAGCAGATAGCTCAGCCCGTACCAGCGGATGCCCTCGATGGGAAAACCCGCGGAAAACTTGATCGCGAAAGGGTCGATGCGATGCAGATAGACAGCGGCGCTGAGCATGACGGGATTGTAGAGAAAGCAACGGATTAATCCCGCCCTTGGTTCCGCTCAGGACGGGCGTTGAGCGAGCGGTTACAACCGGCAGACATCTCCGATGTAGTGAATCTGCAGCTTGTTGGTGATTCCGCTGATACCCAGCGTCTCACCCATGACGTAGACGGCCGCATCGCCCGGGTTAGCCCACGCGCGATCGAGGATCACCTGATCCATCAGTGCGATGAACTGCTCGGCATCGGCGGGCGGCTTCAGCGCGATGGGGCACACGCCGAACATCAGGCACATGTGCCGCAGTGCCGCCGGGTTCGAGCTGGCTGCGATGATCGGCACGTGCAGCCGGTTCTGCGACAGATAGCGTGCTCCGCCTGCATTCTGCGACCAGGTGATGACCAGCTTCGCATCCAGATCGCGCACCACCACGCTCACGCCATGCGCCAGCGCCGCGGTGCGATAGCGCGTCTCCTGCAGCTTTCGCGGCGGCCGATCCCAGTCGCTCGAGTTGGCGCGCATGTCCGCCTCGGTGGCAACGGCGATGCGAGCCATCGTGTGCACCGCCTGCACGGGGTATTTGCCCACAGCCGTCTCACCGCTGAGCATCACCGCATCGGCGCCGTCATAGATCGCGTTGGCGACGTCGCTCACCTCTGCCCGCGTGGGCGTCGGGGCGTCGATCATCGACTGAAGCATCTGCGTCGCCACGATCACCGGCTTGCCGTAGTCGTGCGCCAGCCGAATGATCTGCTTCTGGATGATCGGCACCTGCGCCAGGTCCATCTCCACGCCCAAATCGCCGCGCGCCACCATCACGCCGTCCGCTTCGCGCACAATCGCCTCCAGATGGCGAATCGCCTGGGGCATCTCGATCTTGGCGATGACGGGAATCGCCCGGCCGTCCGCCTTGCGATTGGCGTGCAGGTAACGCTTCAGCTCGTTCACGTCCGACGCCTGCCGCACGAACGACAACGCCAGATAGTCCACCTCGTTCTCGATCGCCCAGGCGGCACACTGCCAGTCGTAATCGGTGATGCTCGGGACATTCAGGTCAGTATCGGGCAGGTTGATGCCCTTGCGCGTGGTGACCAGCCCGCCGACGGTAACGGAGCAGACCAGCTTGCGGTCCTCACCCTCGCCGACGTGGTCGAGGACCAACATGCGTACGTTGCCATCGTCCACCAGCAATCGCTGACCTGGCTGCACATCGTCAATGAGCGGTGGGAACGTTGTTGAGAAGACCACCGGCTCGGTCGGATCGGAAACAGGCTGGGCGACGATGTCCTGCCGCTGAAAGACGACGTGCTGGCCCGGTTGCAGTTCGATGCCGCCTTCCGCCACTTTGCCGACGCGAATCTTCGGGCCGCACAGATCACCCAGCACCGCCACGGGCTGGCCCACCGCCTCCTCCGCCTTGCGGATGTTGGCGAGCATGGCTGCGAAACTCTCGAAGCTGCCGTGCGAGAAGTTGAGGCGAAAGACGCGAACACCTTCTTCAATCAGTCGTTCAAGGACCTCAACGCTCTGACTGGAAGGCCCGACCGTTGCCAGAATCTTGGTGAAGATGAAGGTCTGCGAGATCACGGGCGGATTGTACCGGAACACAACGCGACAAGTCGCGTCGCTTCATAATTCCCTTCACGCCCCTACCCAATCACCACATCACCAAATCACTTCCCCCTGCCCATTCGCCGCACGATGCGAAAATGCTCCGGCTCAACCGGCTGCACGCTCAGGCGCTGCCCGCGACGCGTCACGAGCATCCCCTCCAGACCCGGTTCCGCCTTCAGTTCGGCCAGCGTCACCACGCGCGGGAACTTCTCCACGAACGCGATATCGACCATGTACCAGATCGGATTGTCCGCAGTCGCCTTTGGGTCGAAGTACTTGCTCTTGCGGTCCAGAGCCGTGTGGTCGGGGTAGCCTTCCTTCACGACCTTGGCGATGCCGACGACGCCCGGTTCACCCGGGGCGGGCACGTTGGAGTGGTAGTAGAGCACCTCGTCGCCGACCTTCATCTGGTCGCGCATGAAGTTGCGGGCCTGGTAATTGCGTACGCCGTTCCAGAAGGTGGTGCCGTCGCGTGCCAGGTCATCGATCGAGTAGACGTCCGGTTCGCTTTTGACCAGCCAGTACTGCTTTGCCATGGCGATGGAGTCCCCGCGCTGCCGCCGTACCCGGAGGATGCTCCGCCGGGCCGTCGCTTGATGTGATAGGGTGGAGCCAGCCCGCTGCAGCCCTTACCGATCGCTGGCGGCCTGTTCGCCGGCCGGCATCTTCAGTTCGGGAAAGTTCATGTTGAAGGGCGCTGCACGGAAGGTCGCCCGCAGCGCGATCACACGCAGCCGGGCCTCGGGCAGGTTGTTTTCAGGGATCGGCGCGAGGCTGACCAGTTCGGTCGCCGACGGATTAAGCTGTTCCGCCGCCCACCGGGAGGCGAAATCACCCAGGCGGATCATCTCGCGATGCTCGCGCTGCCGCTGCGGCGACAGGGTGATCCGTCCCTTTTCATGCGCTTCGAGAATTACCACGCTCGCTTCCATGGAGCGGAAGGCCACATCCAGCAACCGCCGCAGTTGCGCCGGGTCGGACTTGACGTTGGGGCTGACCATGCGGCGATAGACGCGCTGAAGGGCCTCGACCTCAGCCTGCACCCGTGCGTTAGGATGACGCAGCCGCTCGGTCGGCCGCTCCGCCAGCGCCTCCAGCAGTGCCGGGGCGACCACGTCCGGCTTCACGTCCAGCAACTGACTCACGCCCTGGAAGGTTTCCTCCAGCACCCGGCCGTAGGTCTCTTCCTTCTGGCTGGCCAGCAGCGTCTCCAACAGTTCGTCCACCGCCTTGCTCCAGGCGGGGTTCTCGTGCAGCGATTGTTCGCGCACCCGGTTGGCCAGGCTGCTCAGGCCGCGCGCCGCCGGCAGCCGCACCGCTTCATGCGGGTCCTTCATCGCCAGCTTGAGCAGCGACACGGCCCGCGGGTCGTTCACCGCCCCGGCCACAAGGGCGCAGTTGATCCGCACCAGTTCCCGCTGGCTGGGGTCCAGACCCTTGGGAATCGCTGCGACCACCGCATTGAGGGTCTGAGCATCGGGAGGTGTCGGAGCGCGGAGAATTCGCACCAGTTCCTGCCTGGCGGCCGCGACCGCCTGATCGTCCTCGCTGCTGACCAGCGCCTGCAGCAGGGTCTGGGTCCGGTCCTGAGCCACCGCCGCCTGCGTGGTCCACAAGAGGGCGACCACGATCGCGCCCATCAGCGCTCGGCTACTGATCATCTATCCATCTCCGGGAGAGCGAATCAGCGGCGAGACAACGCCTGATCCGAAAAAGCACGCTCGCACAAACGGGCAAACTTATCAGCGACCCCCAGTGATGTCAAACAGAAATCGCCCAAAGACTTAGAAGTCCCCAAGCCCCTGCCGCCGCACGTCTTTGGTGTCGCGAACCAAAATCTCCTGTCCCCCGGAGAGGGTCGAAGTGATAACGCGAACGCCCCACGATATGCCAGTCCGCGCAAGAAGAAGCCCTGACCATTAAGGATCAGGGCTTTGGGAATGGGCCCGGGAAGATTCGAACTTCCGACCTCACCCTTATCAGGGGTGCGCTCTGACCAACTGAGCTACGAGCCCGTGTGGCATACACGCCGGGCCGATGAGGTTAGGTCAAGGGCGGGCGGCAGTCAAGTGGGCAGGTCGATCCGGGGTGTTGAGCGACGACTGTCCCCTCCTCGTGGGCGGCTGCATCGGGATCCTGGCCCTGCTTCGACCGTCCCCCGGCCTTCGGAGGGAACGGAGGAATGTACGCGTGCCGTCCAGCCAATTCTTTCTCATGCGTGTCGTGCGGGGTGGGGAAACTGGGTGAAGTGGGCGAGCGTATGTACTCGTACTCAGGGTGATTTGCATATGATTTCTTCTGGACAGAACGGCTCGAATGCGGTTCAATAAGGAACACGGGCATCCTCGGCCCGGGAATCGTCACCCCCGTCAGGAGCATCACTATGCCGGGACTAGGTTTTGGTTTTGGCTTTGCTGGAATCAATGCCGGCCAGCCGGGTCCGCAATTGCCGGGGCAGGAGGTCCTGGTCGAACAGTATGCCGACGAGGATGACACGCGGCGTGAGGTGAATGCGGTACTGACGGACGTTGTGCCGTGGCTGGTGTCGCTGTTCTTTCACCTTGCAATTGTGATCCTGGCCTTTTTCACTGTCTGGGCGACGATCCAGGTGGTGGATGAGGAAAAGATCGTGATCCCGGTGGCGACGTTGAGCGACACGCCGGGGGTGCCGCTGAGCCTGGTGACGCCACAGATCACACAGCAGGAGGCCTCATCGTCCCGCCGGGCGGTGACGCAGAACCTGGTTCGGCCGACCTCGGCGGTGAAGAGCGAAGTGCGAACACCGACGCGGGAGTTCGGGGTTGCCGGCAGCCAGGAGGCGATCGCCAGCCCGTTCGGTACGGGGCCGCGCCCGGGTGAAGGATTGGGCGTCGGATTCTTCGGCACAGGGGGCAATGCGCGGTCGATCGTCTACATCATTGACGCGGGCGGCATGATGATCGACACCATGCCGTTCGTGCTGGACGAACTGAAGCGGTCGATCAACAGCCTGAGTGAGCAGCAGAAGTTCAACGTGATCTTCTTCCCCGGTGGCAAGGCGTTTGAGGTGCCGGTGCCCAGCCGTGGATTGAAGGAAGCGACGCCGGCTGCCAAGCAGGCGGTGATCGAGTGGATCGACCTGAGCGCGGGCAACGTGCGGCCGCAGGGGCAGCCCAACCCGATCGAGGCGATCCAGATGGGCCTGCGGTATCAGCCGGAGCTGGTGTACCTGCTTTCGGCCGATTTCACGCGACGCGGCAAGTACGCGATCCACCCGGATGACCTTTTGAAGGCTGTCCGCGAAGCCAATAAGAAGCCGAGCAAGATCAACACGATTCAGTTTGTGTATCCTGATCCGCTGGTACCCTTGGGCCGCAAGGCCACGATGCAGCAGATCAGCGAGGAGACCGGGGGGGTATACAAGTTTGTGGATGGACGGGAGCTGGGCGGCCGATGACCGCAGCGGCGCTGGCGGTGGGGGCCGCTGGACAGGCGGGCGATCATTCGGTTCAATAGATGGCTTGGCAAGCGGCCCCATTCGGGAGCCGTGCCGGCCTGCCTTTAATAGTTCAGCGACATGGACGTTCACGGGAGGCGTCGTTTGCACGACGCTGTAACGCATGGTTGGCGCAGGCGCCGTGCAAGGCGGCCCTGACCGGGAGCGCTGACCAGCTTCACTGCCTGGGATCGCGTGCGATATGGCCCACACCCCAAGCCTTCAGCGCCAACGAACGAAATCGCGAATGATTGCAACAAAATCGCCCGTCAATGGTGTTTGGGTCGGCCGGCTGTGTCGGTGGTCGCGCGTGTCGGCTGCGGGCCTTTGCCTCGCCCTGGCTGGTGTAGCGCAGGCCGACGCCATCCGAATCGAAGGGTTTGAGATCCCCAACATCCGTGTGGAGGAGATCGCCAACGGGCAACTGCTCTACACGACCGCCACGGGTGCGGAAGTGCGTCAACCGCTGGACCGCATCCAATCGCTGAAGCTCGATGCCCACCCGCAGCTTGAGCGGGCGATCGCGCTGCAGGCCGAAGGCAAGCACAAGGAGGCCCTGCAGCAACTGCGCGACATCCGTACGCCTGTGCAGTGGGTGCGACACTGGGTGAACGCCCGGATCGTGGAGACCGCAACTGCGGCGGGTGATTCCGAAGCGGCGATCACCGCTTACCTGGATCTGATTCAGACGCGTGCCGACGCCATCTACCTGCAGAACGTGCCGGTGCAGGCGCTGGCCAAGGCGGATGATCAAACCCGGGCACGGCTGGTTAACCGTATTCAGGCGTCGCTGGATGCCCAGCCGGCCCGCAGCCCCGCCATCCCCCTGCTGCGCCAGTTGCTCGATACCGCCAAGGTCGATGCGGCAGAGTTAAAGGAGATGGCTGAGGAAAAGCCCCCGGCCGTGACCCTGCCCACCAACATGCGCAAGACCGAGCCGGCGGCCCGGCTGCTGGAACAGGGCGCCTTCGAGGAGGCGCTCAAGGCGACCGAGGAATCGCTGCGGGTGCCCGGCGGCACGGACATGAAGCTGTATCTGCGCGGGCTGGCCCAGTTGAAGCTGGCCGAGCAGGCCGAGGCAGACCAGGGGCTGGAAGCCTCTCAGAAGCTTTACAAGGATGCCGGTCTGAGTTTCATGCGGACTGTCATCTATTTCCCGCGTTCGCCCTATGTGGGGCCCGCGCTGATCGAGGCGGGGTACGTACATGCCAAGATCGGCCGACCCGACATCGCGTCGAAGCTATATGACGAAGCATTGCCGCTGATCGATGAGGAAACCAACCCCGGTCTCGCCCAGCGGCTGGACGAGTTCCGCAAGCAGTTGAGCGCCACCCAGGGATAAACATCCCCTTATACGATGCCCCTTCGAGGAGAAGTTATGCCCGTTCACAGCCTCGTTCGCCGTTCCGTTCCCGTGATGTTCGCGTCAGCCGTGCTCCTGACCTTCGCTGCGCCCGCCATGGCGCAGGAGGCGCAACAGGGTGCGGTCATGCGCTTCTTCAACATGTTCTTCTATGACAGCGAATGGGACTGGATCGGCACGCTGATCGTGTGGCTGCTGTTCCTGCTGTCGATTGTGTGCATGGGGTTCGCGATGAACCTGATCATGCGCTTCCGCCGGTCGATGGTGCTGCCGGATGAAACCTACGCCCAGGTGCAGCAGATGCTCGAGGGCAAGCAGTACCGCGAAGCGATTGAGTTCGTCGAGAACGAGGAAAGCTACCTTGGCCAGCTCGTCAGCGCGGCTCTGAATGAGGCGAGCAACGGCTACTCGGCGATGGAACGGGCGATCGAGGAGACCGGCGACCTGCTCACGACACGCTATCTGCGTCCGCTGGAGTACCTGAACATCGTCGCCAACGTCAGCCCCATGCTTGGGCTGTTCGGCACTGTGTACGGCATGATCGTGGCGTTCCAGTCGCTGGTGGAATCGGGCGGCCGACCCGACCCTGCTGAACTGGCGGGCGGTATCTCCACCGCGCTGGTCACCACCTTTTGGGGGCTGGTCGTCGCCATCCCGACGATGGCCGCCTACGCCATGATCCGCAACAAGATCGATGCACTGACGGCCGAGGGCCTGATCCAGGCGGAAGAGCTGATCTCGCCCTTTAAGCCCTCGGGCAAGAAGCGCTCCGGCTCTGGTTCAGGTTCCTCCTCCAGCAGCAGCGCTGGCAGCAGCACGGCGTCGGAGCGCCCCAAGGCGGTGCCCCGACCTCAATGAGGCGGCAGCCGAGCCGCAGCCAATTCGCGGCGGCTGATTGATGATGGGCGTGTGGTCGCCATGAGCGGCCTTTGCCGTATGAGTACAGGGGCAACCAACCCGAATCGAGCAACGTTATGGCCAAGTCCAAGGTCCACAAACGCGGGCCCGCCAAGGCGGCGATGAACATCACTCCACTGATCGATGTCACATTCCAGCTGATCATGTTCTTCATGCTGGTGAACAACATCGCTGCGGACGAGGCGATTCGTCTGAAGGTGCCGGCCCTGGAGGATCCCAAGACACGCGAACTGGGCGATGTGAACCGTATCATCATCAGTGTGACCTCATCGGACGATTACGACGATAAGGCGCGTGAGGCCAACCCGCTGGCGTTCGACCCAAGGGCACGGATCATCTCGGTGGGGTTCCGCTCATGGGACCTGAACCAGATAACGATGGATGATGCCATGAAGGAGCTGGCCGAAATCCTCGAGCAGGAGAAGGCGCGCGACCCTGATGTGCAGGTGCTGTTGCGCGGCGACGCGGCACTGCACTATCAGGAGATCGAGCCGATCATGGCGACGATCACAGGCGCGAAGATTGGAACAGTGAACCTGGTGGCTGAACTGCCGCAGGACTAAGCCGGCAACGGCGCCCGCGCGAAGCGCGGTGCAATTCTCCGGCAGACAGGAAGAACGATCATGTCGAGCATGAGTGCATCCCGCGGCGGTGACGTGGGCGACTTCGTCGGCAGGAACATCGAGCTGGTCGAGCACGATGACTCGCGGCGCAAGCGCGAACTTGAGCCGCCTGAGATGGTGTTGAACCTCACGCCGATGATCGACGTGATCTTTCAGCTTCTGATCTACTTCGTGGTAACGGCCAGCTTCGCGGTCGGTGAAGGTGTGATCGTGGCAAAGATGCCCGAGGGCAGCGGCGTCGAGCCCTCCCCCCTGGATCCTCCCAAGACGCGGTTGATCGTGCAGGTGAACAGCGTGGGCGCCGACCCGACCGGGTACATGATCACCGTGCAGGGCCGGCCCGAGCGACCGACCAACTTCCGCGAGCTGGCGGAGGTGCTGCGACAGATGCGCGGCGTGGCGGCCAAGGAAGACGACCCGGTCGTCATCCAGCCTGATGGCCAGGTGCGCTGGCAGCACGCGGTCAACGCGTTCAATGCCGCCATCGCGGCACGCTACACGGATGTGCGTTTCGGACAGTCCGCCTCGGATTGAGCCGTGATGCGGATGGGTTCACGCATCGGTGTGATTCGCCCCGCGTGTGCGCGGCGGCACGCGGACCTCGACACATGACGCCGGCCAACTGCGACCGGCACAGGACGGCTTTCTTCCTTTGAACTGTCTCGGTTTGCCATGAAGCGACGTTTTTCGATTCTTACTGTGGGTGTGCTGATGTGGGCGGGCTGGTCGACGCCGGCCTGGGCGCAATCGCACCTGGACCCGGGCACCCTGATCGACGGGCTGGCGCGGCGAAACATGAGCGAGCTGCTGGGCCACCTCGTCGAGACCGAGCCCAATCGCGACCCTGTCGTCAACGCCCAGATTGAGATCGCCCGGCTGACGATGCGCGCCAACGATGATGCCCTGACGCGCGAGGAACGTATTGCCGCGGTCGATCAGGCGATCACCGTCACGCTCAAGCTCATCAACGACCATCCCGATCATGAGCAGCGGCCGATCTGGCAGACCGATCTGGCGGAGCGCTACTACGGCAAGCTGCGGTTCGCGGGAATTTACGCGGCTGAGTTCCACGAGTTTGGTGTCTGCACCCCCGATCAGCGTCGAGCGGTCGAAGGGCTGGTCGCGGAAGTGTTCGCGCATCTGGCACAGGCGGATGTGCGTTTCCGCCAACTGGAGGATTCGCTGTCGCGCGATGCGGATCGCCGGCGGGAACTGGACAACTCCGGCCAGTGGCAGCGTATGTTCGATTACTACTGGCGCAATTCGACGCAGTTCTATCTGGCACAGGCGGCCTATCACACCGCGCTGCTGGACGATTCGCATCCCTACTTCAAAAACCTGGGCGATGCGCGCATCCCGCTGCAGCGGCAAAACCCGGCCGATGAACGTAAGCGCCTTTTCGAACTGGCGGCCCGGACGCTGGAGCCGATCGTTGACCGCAGTAATGCGAACATCAGCGAGGAAGGGCGGCTGCTGGCGATGTCGCTGCAGGGCCGCGCGCTGGCGCAGGCTGGACAGTTCGATCAGGCGATGCAGGTGTTTCAGGAAGTGCACAACGCCCGCCACACCAACATGACCGATCTGCTGACCGGACTTGGCCGGGCAATGGCACTGCACCTCAGTGGGCAGACCGGGTCGGCTGAGGAAGTGCTGCTCAGCCTCGACAAGCACCCCTTCGCTTACAGCGACCCGGCGTTGCGGCTGCTGGTGAAGGATGCGTTGCATCGGCTGTACATGGATGTGGCGAAGAAGGCGCCCGAAGCGCAGCGCGCCAATGCTGTCGCTCAGGCTTACGAACCCTACTTCGACCTGCTCAACGATATGCGCCGGCAGAACGATCCGGAGATGGCGCTGCGGGCGACGCAACTGGAGAACTACATCTACCTGCGCTGGCAAAACAACCTGGACCCGGCGGTGTCGCTGGACACGATGCCAGCCGCGGTGGTGATGGGTATTGGCACGGCCGCCCGCGCTGAGGGCGAAGCGCTGGTGCGTCAGTCGATGGACGCCTACGCCGCCGGTCAGCCGCAGCGCGCCACACAACTTGAGCGCGATGCCAGGGCGAAGCTGCAGCGAGCGGTTGATGTGCTCGAACCGCTGCTGCGCCGCGAAGGGTTGCTGCCTGGTGTTCGTTCGCGTGCGATGTTCAATCTGGGGCTGGCGATCTACTGGCTCAACCCCAACGATGTGGCAGGCGTGTTGCGTGCGGCCCAGATGTGGATCGACCTGGCCAACGAACTGCCCGAACAGGCTGAATCGGAATCTGGCATCGAGTTCGCCGTGAAGGAGCTGGCCCGCATCTACTTCGTCGCACCGGGCACGCCGGGCTACGAGGAAGCGTTCAATCGCGGGCTGGGAATTCTCTTTGAAAAGTTCCCGACCACGGCGTTCGCCGACGATTTCCGCCTGTCGTATGTGACACAGGTGCTCATGCCGGCCGATCGGTATGAGGAGGCGGCACGGATCGCGGCGGGTGTGCCCTTCCTGCACAACACCTACTACGAAGCACGCCGCGAAATGCTCTATTCCCTGCTGGAGGTTTATCGCCGCAAGCCCGAGGGCGACGAGCGAGTCAAGGCACGGCAGGAACTTCTCACCGCGGCTGAAACACTGCTGGATGAGGCCCAGGCCCAGGTGGCTGAACTGACCGCACAGCAACTGGCGGCTGCAGTCGCCAGCCTCAGCGATCCCGATGCCGATGGCGCGCTGCGGCGTCTGGGCGGGGCGTTCAACACGGCCGGTCACACCCGGCTCATCCTCGCGCAGCTCGCCGAGGAGGATGGACAGTTCGACAAGGCGCTGGACCTGCTCAAGGATTTCGAGCAGGTTTTCGCCGCCGATCGCGCTCTGGCGGTAGAGGGCTTCAGCCGTCGCATCAGTGTGCTGGTGAATGCCAACCGCATCGATGACGCCGGCCGCGAAGCGCAGCGCATGATTCAGCTCTATCCCGACGATGCCGGCGCCGCGGTCAACAACGTGGTGGCCACGCTTGAACGGCAGATCGACCAGTTGCGCCAGCAGGCAAACAATGAACTGGCTGAACGCCGCAAGCGCGAACTCAACGACCGGGCGCAGGCGATGGCGAAGGTGCTCGTTACACTGTCACAGAACCTGGTCGACTGGGCGCTGCGCCAGCAATACACCTCTGATGAAATGCTGCCCTTCCGTCTGGTCTATGTGAAGGCGCTGTGTCTGTCCGGCGATGGCGATCTGGCGGTCAAGACGCTGGAGCCGATCGTTCGCGATTACTCCAACGATGCGCTGGTGATCCACTACATGGGTGAAGCACTGTACACCCGTGGCATGGCGAAAAACAATCAGCAGGATTTGATCGCCGCGGTGCAGCGCTTCGACACGCTGATCAACGGGCTTCAGAACCAGTACGACGAGCAGGGCAGGCTGTCGGAACTCTTCTGGCACGCGTGGATGCGTCGTTTGCAGGTGATGGACAAACTCAATCACGCCACCGCCGACATCCCCATCCGCGTCAACGGCCTGGAAGGCATCGATCGCGGCCTCGGCGGCGAACCCTATCGCAGCACCCTGCGAGCACTGCGCGAGAAACACCGGAAATGAGGTAATGTGAGTGGTTCGTGGTGTGTGATGGTGGATCGTGAAACAGCTTAATCCCCCCTCTCCCTTCGGGAAGAGGTGAGGGACCGAACCACCGCAAACACCACATCACCACACACGCACCGCGCGGATC
This sequence comes from uncultured Phycisphaeraceae bacterium, assembly GCA_937988825.1. Classification (GTDB taxonomy): domain Bacteria; phylum Planctomycetota; class Phycisphaerae; order Phycisphaerales; family Phycisphaeraceae; genus CALKHT01. The sequence goes on along the minus strand of CALKHT010000045.1, from coordinate 62,690 downwards.
TCTTCACGCAAACAACGTCATTGAACGTGCGCCCTCATCAACCTCTCCCAGAGAGAGAGGAAATAAAGATTGCGGGCTTTCGGGCGTCGTGTGTCTGGATCACACGTCGCAGATTTTCGCTGCTTCGGCGAGGGACTTGAGGGCGTCGCGACGAGGGAGGAATTCCTGGCCGACGAAGCCGGTGTAGCCGGTCTTGACGATCTCGCGCATGATCGCGGGATAATACAGTTCCTGCGTGTCGTCGATTTCATTGCGGCCGGGGTTTCCCGCGGTGTGATAGTGGCCGATGTACTGGTGATAATTCCGGATCGAGCGAATCACATCACCTTCATTCACCTGCGCGTGATAGATGTCATAGAGCAGCTTGAAGCGGTCTGACTTCACACGCTTGCACAGCTCAACGCCCCAGGCGATGTTGTCGAACATGTAGTCCTTGTGATCCACCTTGCTGTTGAGCAGTTCCATGATGATGGTGACCTGCTTCTCCTCAGCGTAAGGCGTGATCTTGGCCAGCGCCTCGGCGCAGTTGGCAAGTCCGACATCATCAGGCATGCCACCACGATTACCCGAGAAGGTGATCACATTCGGGCATTCGTATTTCACGGCGATGTCGATCGCCTTACGGATTGCTTCGAGGCACTGTTCGTGGTTTTCGGTGCGATTGAGACCGTTGTTGATGCCGTGGCTGTTGACGATGGCGCAGGTGAGGCCGTGCTCCTTCACCTTGCGAATCTCTGGTTCGTTGAGCAGTTCGATGGACTCATAGCCCATGCGTTTGGCTTCGACGCACATACGTTCCAGGCTCACGCCGCCGAAGCACCACATGCAGACGGACTGGCGGATGCGCTTGTTGACGATGACGGGGCCTTCGGCATTGTCCTGTGTGGCGGCCAGCGCGGTGGTATGCGCGGTGGGCATAGCCGCTGCTGCCAGTCCTGCCGCTGTGCCCGCCAGCATCCCCCGACGTGTCAGGCTGTTGCTCAATCGCTTCATCGTTGCGCCTCCGCAAGGTTTCTGTCGTCAGTTGATGCCGTTGTGCCGTCGTGGTCGCCGGGTTATCACACCGGCCGGACACACCAAGGTACCGTGAATCACCCGACCCGGTCCAGCGCCAATTCGTGCGCCTCGTGATAGCGCTTGCCCAGATTGTGCCAGTCGAAATGCTCGGAAAAGCTTTCTACCTGGTTTCGCAGGGCGATACGTTCGCGTCGGCCGAGCCGCACGAAGCGGAACATCTGTTCGCAAAGTTCATCAGCGGACTCGTGGAAACTGCGGTGCGCCCGGCGCAGCACGTACAGCCCGCGTTCCTCATGGTCGGGCAGCAGTTGGATGAGATATGACCCGAAGCCCGACAAATCACTGGTGATGGCCGGCACACCCAGCGCGATCGATTCCAGCGGCGTGTAGCCCCACGGCTCGTAGTAGCTGGGGAACACGCCCAGATGGCAGCCGCGCACGAACTGATCGTACTCCATGCCAAAGAGCGGACTCATCGGCGTGATGAAGTCGGGGTGGAACACCACCTTTACCGGGTCGTGCCGATCGTTCCACAGCCGACAGGCGCGAAGCTGATTGAGCACCGGGTCATTTGCATCGTCGACCAGATCGTGCGTGACGATAGACGGCAGCGATTCACGTCGCCAGGCGTGCATCGTGCGCCGTAGCCGCAGACGCCAGTAGTCATCCATGAGCGTGTTCAGATCAGGGAATCGACCGGCAGTCACCGCGTAGAACATTCGCTCGCCGATCTGATCCTTGATCGCGTTTACACCCTCGCGGAACTCTTCCAGCATCGCCCGCGACTGCAGCGCCTGGACGTTGATCGACCTGAATGGCGTCTTGCTGATGATGAACGCGACGACGGTGATGTCGCTGCCCGTGATGCGCAGGCGATGATTCAGTCGGGCGAGCGCTTCGATCGTCAGGTCCATGCCCTTGTTGCGATATTCGTATCGCCCCGATGTGAACAGGTACAGCGTCTTGTCCAGATCGAAGCTGTAGCTGGGGAAAAAGTGCCCGATCGTGAACTCGTGGATCTTTTCCTTGTAGATGCGGTGCAGGTTCTGGAATTCGTGGATTGCGGCAAAACGCTGGATGTTCAGCCCGTTGGGCAGGAGGATATCGGGGTTGCGACCCAGCAGGCTGCGGCATTCCTGTGCGGTGACATCCGACACTGTGGTGAAGACATGCGCGCCGTGAGCTGCGGCCCGCTCGATGCGATGCTGCGGCTGAATGTTGAAGTGAGCAGCTTCGTGTTCAGCGTCGAAAAGTGACAGGTGATCGTAAAACCCCGGATCATTCATCGCCAGATATCGGCCCAGCAGTGTCGCATGGGTGGTGAAGACGATGGCGCCGGGCCAGTTTTCGCGGCGCAGTGAGGGAATGGCCGCCCCTGCCATCCATTCATGAAAGTGCGCGATGATCTGTCGTCGGCTCGATTCCTTTTGCGCCAGCAGCGAAAGGAACAGCCTTGCCACCTCGCCGAATGCCACGACGTTGTTGATGAGCGGATCATCGGCCGGCGTTTCGATGCCGTGATCCTTCCATAGGCGATACTTGATCTCGTGCAGTCGGCTGAACACGCTCAGATAGTCGATCAGCACGACGTGCGGCCGCCCGGTGACCAGCCACCTGCCGAAGTAGGCGTTGATGCCCATCTCGCGCAGTTGTTTCACCGCGGTGCCAATGGGGCCGGTGAGCGGGCCCTCGTCGAACTCCACCGCGGCCGATGTCGCATGGTAAGGCCCCAGCAGGCAGTAGCGACTGCCCCATCGGTCGATCATGCTGGGCACCTTCGAGCGAATGACCGTGTAGATGCCGCCGACCTGGTTGCACACCTCCCAGGCGCATTCGATCAGCAGCGGCTCACCCCGCCGGGCGCGTGACGGTCGCGGCTCGCTGACGCGCTGGTCGATCACCTCAGCGTGTTCATTGGTGGCGTTGGAACCTGTGCCGGTCACGGTGTCACTGGCGCTGACGCTGTTTTCGCCCACTGGACGGGATTGCAGTCTGATGGGCGTCACGGGCGGAGGCGGCTGAATCGTCTTCGCCGAAGGCGTCGCTGTGCGGCGGGACCGTCGGGCAGTGTCTGAAGACCGCGCTTTTGTCATGGCAGAACCATCGGTGAGTCGCGAGGGTGAGATGAGTATCCCCCCTCACCCGGGGTATCAACACCCCGGAAACAACCATCAGCGTTTATCGTCGCAGGTGGCGCGCCACGCACGCGCGCAACAGCCGCGCGGACGATCTCACCTCCCCCGCCGACGAGGATGCGAACGATCGCCGGTCAGGCGCTCAGCTCCTTGCGCACGCGCTCCAGCAACTGCTTGGTCAGCTTGATGCCGTCCTGTTCGCTGTGCTTACCGCCCTCGTATTCGATGCCGACGTAACCGCGATAACCCGCGTCGACGACGATCTTCATCATGCGGCGGTAGTCGGTGTGGACTTCATCCCCCGCTTCGTTGAACTCGTGCGACTTGGCGCTGACCGCCTTGGCATAGGGCATCAGCTCGGTGACACCCTTGTAGCGGTCATACCACTGCCCGCCGCCGAGGTTGAAGTTACCGAAGTCCGGCAGCGTGCCGCAGCGCGGGTGATTGACCTTCGCGATGGTGCCCGCCAGCCACGCGCCGTTGGAGGACAGCCCGCCGTGGTTCTCCACGATGACGTTGATCTCGTATGGGGCGGCGAACTCGGTGAGCTTTCGCAGGCCATCCGCCGCACGCTGCATCTGCTCTTCGTAGCTGCCGCTGCTCTGAGCGTTGACGCGGATTGAATGGCACCCCAGGAACTTGGCCGCCTCCACCCAGCGGTAGTGATTCTCGACCGCCTTTTGACGTTCAGCGTCATTGGCATGGCCCAGTGCGCCTTCGCCATCGACCATGATGAGCAGGCTTTTGACACCCAGGTCGTCGCAGCGCTTCTTCAGCTCCGTCAGGTAGGCCTGGTCCTTTGCCTTGTCCTTGAAGAAGGAGTTCACGTACTCGATCGCGTCGATGCCGAACTCCTCCTTCGCCACGCGTGGAAAGTCCAGGTTCGTCATCTTTCCCGCCCCGAGGGTCCGGTGCAGCGACCATTCCGCCAGCGAAATGCGGTAGAGCGGCTCGGCTGCTTTCGCACGCTGTGGCATCAGCATGGCCCCGACTCCCAACGCCGCCCCAACCTGCATCGAACGACTGATGAACTGCCGACGGTTCAAATGGTACACCACGGGACACCTCCTGGGGTTAATCTTATATCGATCATGATACCGGAAGCAGGGCAAGGTCTCACCCACAGGGGGGGAGGTTCAGGTGCGTTGGATGGACTATGGTGTGGATCGCTGAAGCGACCACGCCGAAGGGCGGTTAGTTCAGCAGGGCTCGGTAGTTGTCACGCAGGAGCAGCGCGACGTCGCGTTGAATCTGTGCGGGGGTGACAGCGAAGCCTGCCCGGGCAAGGTCCTGGTACCTGTCTGCCAGCACGCGGGCGATGATGGCACGGGAGTGCTGCCACTTATAGATGAGCTGGTCGAGGATGCGGGCATCGGAGTGCTGGGGGACAAAGCTCGTGCCCAGCATTTCCAGCCGCATCCGCGTGATCTCCTCAATGAGCGAGGGGTTATTAAGGAACCACCAGCAGCCGAACACCATGAGGTTGGCGAACTTGCGGGCGGCGACGCACAGTTCGTGCTGGTTCTCACGCGACAGCATGGTGATGAGGAATCGCTGCCCTGGGTTCCGGACGCAGAGGTTGCAAACCGCCTGCACATCCATCCTGCCGACACCGTCGCCCGCATCGCGCAGGGCGGGATTGATGGCGCGCCGGCAGCCAATCATCAGCGCCAGGGGCAGGTTCGCCTCGGCCAGATCGGGCAGGACGACCTGATCGAGGATCGCATCGGGGGTGGGGATCGCGGCTGAGGCGGGACCATCTGACGGGTAGTGGAAATCGGGCGGCAGGCTCACGGCGACATAGTCGGGCCTCATGCGGGCGATCCAGTCGCGCAGGAATTGCCGCGCCTGATCGATGGTGGCGCGATTCAGTTCACCGCCGACCTCATAACCGAGCTGCGACAACACCCGGCAGGCCCGGGGCCAGTCCAGCAACAGGGTGTCGATCCGCAGTACCGGCCGGAACCGGCCGTCACGTCGCATCGCTTCAGGGTCGCGCAGCCAGAGGCTCCGTTCATGGTCGGCGAAGACCTCGTTGGTCATGGTAATGCGATCGACGTTCGCCAGTTCCATGACCCGGTCAACATAGGCGTCCGGGTCCTGCTGAGCGAACCAGCGGCGGTAGGGTTCGAGTGATTTTTCGTTGGGATCGAGTCCAAGAGCAGTAAGCGTGGTGATGACGCCGCGGCAGGCTTCGCTGATCGGGGTGCGATCGACGAAAAGGCATTTCCAGATGTGGTCCGCCTGCTCGGCACGTGGGAGGGACCAGAACTTGTCGTATGGCAGGATGTCGGGCCCCACCACGCGGTAAGCCTCAGCGATCAGGTAGTGGTACGTGACCAGTTCGTCGATGCCCCAGAGCATCAGCCCCTGAGGGTCGGGTGAGCAGCCGAAGGCCGGGGCGAAGACATGCGTGTGCATGTCGGTGACGGGTTGTCGCTGAACAGCCGATTCGACAGCGGCGGGAATCTGGTCGATGGCGAGTGAGGTTTTCGTTGACATGATGCGTCCGCAGGCAGTGGCTGGGCTGGCCGCGTGACGATAAGTGGTTAGTCGCGCGGAGCAGGTGGAATTCATCACGGTCGCGGGGCTGGACGGATACTATAAAGGATATGACGATCGGCTGGACGGGTGCCCAGTATTCGTTGGCGCGTGTGCTTCTGGGCACATTCGTGGCCGTACAGGCGTGGTCGGCGGTGGACGAGTCGACGGCCATGCTCGTGGGGGCAGCCCTTGCGACGGTTCTGGCATTGCTGCTGGCGATCGGCTGGCACGACCGCATCGCGGCGATCGCACTGCTGCCTCTGGTGGGGTATCACATCTGGCAAAAAACACAGGGGATGACGGCCTGGGCCGGCCCCGCGCTGCATGATTTTGTGGGACCGGGAGTTACCGCCCTGCTGCTGGTGGCGCATGCCTGTCAGCTGCCCCGGCCGTATGGCGCCTGGTCGATGCGAGGCCGACCGGACCCTGGTGGGGGCTGGCGTATACGGCCGGGCGTGTTCGCCGGGCTGTGGACCGTCATGGCGTTGGGATACACCGCCGCAGGGGTGACGATGCTGGCGGCGCCCAGTCAGGCGTGGCGCATGGGTGATGCGCTGGGGGATATGGCCCGGCAGGAGGGGTGGCGGGTTGTCACCCCGCAGCTTTTCAGTGCAGCAACATGGACGGTGCTGGCCCTGCATCTGGCGTACGCACCGCTGGCGCTGGTGCGACGGCTGCGGCCGTGGATCTGGACGGCGATGGTGGTGGTGAACATCGGGCTGGCGCTCGCCTTCACCGGACAGGTGTTCCGTGCGGAACTATTGATGCTGCATGTCTTTACGTTCAATCCGGCGTGGATACCCCCCCTGCCGCGACGACGCGAGGAAGGCCCCGCCTGGGTAACTCAACAGCAGCATCCGGAAACGATCTTCTACGATGGCTACTGCGGGCTTTGCCACCGCTGGGTGCGGTTCGCGCTGGCGGAGGATCCGGCCGGCCGGGCGTTTCAGTTCGCCCCGCTGCAGAGTCCGGCATTCGAGCGGGCGGTGCCAGCTGACCGACGGGCGGAACTGCCCGACAGCGTGATCGTGATGACCGAGGACCGCCAACTGCTCAGCCGATCAGATGCGGTGGCGCACATCATGCGCCGCCTGGGGGGCATCTGGCGATTGCTGGGAGCGTTGCTGGCGATGCTGCCGCGTTTCATCCGTGACGGCGGATACAACGCCGTGGCGCGCATTCGGCACCGGTTGTTCAAAAAGCCGAGCGACGCCTGCCCGATGCTGCCACCGGACCTGAGGACACGGTTTGTGTTCGAATCGGTGGAAGCGGGAAGGTAAAACGCCAAGACACAAGAACGAGAGTGATTTAGATGGGTCTTGGCTTGTTCTTGGCCCCTTGGCGTTGGTCCGTGGTACACTTCGCCGCCATGAGTAGTGCCAAACCCTGGGAACATGCCAAAGCGGGGGCGGGGTCGGCCAGTGATCCACTGGCGGCCCGGTTCGTCGAATCGATCAGTTATGACCGGCGGATGTACAAGCACGACATTGCCGGTTCCATCGCCCACGCCCGCATGTTGGAAAAGGTCGGCCTCATCACCACCGAGGAACTGACTGCCATCGAACGCGGGCTGAACGAGATTCAGGCGGAGATCGAGGCAGACTTCGACGGCTGGCCCGGCTGGAAGGTCGAGCTGGAAGACGTGCACATGTGCGTCGAGGCTGCGCTGATCGAAAAGATCGGTGACCCGGGCCGCAAGCTGCACACCGGCCGCAGCCGTAACGATCAGGTCGCGCTGGATTTGCGTATGTGGGCGCACTCGGCTGCAAAGGAGATTGCAGGCCGACACATCGACCTGTGCAAAGCGTTCGTCGAGCTGGCGAAGCGTGATGGCCAGATTGTGATGCCCTCCTACACGCACCTGCAGCGTGCCCAGCCCATCGTCGCCGGTGGCGAGCTTCTGGCGTGGGCCGAGGCGTTCGATCGCTGCCGGACGCGTGTGACGGCGCTGCTGAGTATCAACGCCGACAGCCCGCTGGGATCGGGCGCGATTGCCGGCAGCAGCCTGCCCCTGGATCGGGCGACGGTACTCGGTGGGGTTGGTCTGCCCGAAGTGTCGCGCAACTCGATTGAATCAACTGCCTCGCGCGATGTCGCCATCGACTTCGTCTACGCCCTTTCCATGACGGCCATGTGGCTGTCGCGCTGGGCGGAGCAGTGGATCATCTACGCCTCCACCGAGTTTTCCTTTATCAAGCTGGATGAACGCTACACCACCGGCTCCTCGATGATGCCGCAGAAGCGCAACCCGGACATGCTCGAATTGATCCGTGGGCGCTGCGGCAATGTCTATGGCAGCCTCATCGCCCTGCTCACCATGTGCAAGGGGATCACGATCGGCTACAACCGTGATCTGCAGGAGGACAAGCGTCACCTCTTCGCCGCGTACGACGTCGTGAACGACTGCCTGGAGATGGCTGCCCGCATTGTCAGTACCACGAAGTTCAACGGGGAAAAGATCGCCGTCACACTCGATCGCGGTTTCCTCGATGCGACGAGCCTGGCGGACTATCTCGTGACCAAGGGCGTGCCCTTCCGCACAGGCCATCAGATCGTCGGGGCGCTGGTGCGGTTGTGTGAGGAGCGAGGCCTGACACAGCTCTCGCAGCTTGCCGTGGAGGATTTCAACGCGGCTTGTACGCAGGCGGGCCAGCAGGCGGTCTGCGGACAGGATGTCTACGACTGGCTGGGGGCCGTCAACGTGGTGAAGCGTTACCGCACGGCGGGCAACGCGGGGCTGACCGGCCTGCAGGAGCAGCTCATGGCATGGGACAAGCGGCTGCAGGAACGTTGAAAATCACCGGGTTTTTCTGCTCAGGGTGGCATGATACGCTCTTGTCCGCGTGACAGGTGAGGCCGATATAATCAGCGACGACCCAGGAGTTTGAGCGTTGCTGATTCTGACTGTGCTGCAGGGGCCGGAAAAGGGCCGGCGGTTTGAACTGCCCGACAACGAGCCGCAGATGATCGGCCGGTCGAGCGAGTCGCTGCCGCTGCGCGATCAGACCATCTCCCGTCGGCACGCCGAACTCACCCCCGACGATGGCAAGTGGTACATCAAGGACCTGGACTCGACCAACGGCACGTTCGTCAACGGCCTGCGCGTGGATGGGCGTCGTGTGCTGCTCAAGCATGGCGACCAGATCCGTACCGGATCAACGCTGTTGATGTTCGGTGAGGCACCGGACACCCGTCGGGCCAACATGCTCATGGTCGATCGCGACCATAGCGATGTGAACTTCTCGGGGGAGGTGCCCAGCAACGAAGACTCGATGATCATGGCGGTGCCCGAGCCGCGCGAGGCTGCGCAGTTTCAGCTCAAGGTGCTGTATGAGCTGACGCAGTTGATCGGTTCGACGACCGACCGCGATGAACTGCTGGACCGCGTGATGGACGTGGTGTTCGCCTACTTCGAGGCAGACCACGGGGCGATCCTGCTGGCGGAAAACCCCAACGACAAGCCCGACCCGCGCGTGGTGCGACACCGACATGTGCCCAAGGATGTCAAGGCGCCGCCCCTGGCGGTGAGCCAGACCATCATCAAGTACGCGATGGACAGGCAGGTGGGTGTGCTGTCGAGCAACGCGATGAGCGACCAGCGGTTCTCCAGTGGTGAGAGCGTGCATTCGCTGGGCATCCGCTCGGTGTTGTGTGTGCCCATCAAGTTCAAGGAACGGCTGTTCGGCGTCATCTACCTTGACAGCCACGTCGCCAACTACACTTACACCGACGATCAGCTTCACCTGCTTACCGCGATCGGCGTGCAGACGGGGCTGGCGCTGGCCAACGCGGCACTCTACGATGAGCGACTGCAGCGCGAGCGACTGGCGGTGGTGGGCCAGACCGTCGCGACGCTGTCGCACTCGGTCAAGAACATCCTTCAGGGGCTGCGAGGCGGAGCGGACCTCGTCGAACTGGGCCTGCGCAAGCAGAACATCAAGCTCATCAACGGCGGGTGGGAGATCGTCGCCCGCAACCTCGACCGCATCTATGAACTGACGATGAACATGCTCGCGTTCTCGAAACAGCGCAAGGCTGAACGCGAGATGATCAACCTGCCCCGGTTGCTGGAGGAGATCGTCGAGCTGGTGCAGAAGCAGTATGACCAGAAGAAGGTCGCGCTGCTGATGGATTTCGCGGAGGACATGCCGCCGGTGCCGCTGGATGCGTCGGGGATTCACCAGGCGGTGCTGAACCTGTTGAGCAACGCGCTGGATGCGGTGGAGCCGGAGACCGGCGCGGTGGTGCTGAGCTGCAGCTACGACGCCGCGGAGAACTTCGTGCGCATCGGCGTGAGCGATAATGGTGTAGGCATCCCGCCTGAATCGATGAAGAGGCTGTTCGAGCCGTTCCACTCGACCAAGGGCCTGCGCGGCACGGGGCTGGGGCTGGCGGTAACGAAGAAGCTCGTCGAGGAGCATGGCGGCGACATCGACGTCGACTCCGCACCGGGCCACGGCACCACCATCATCATCACCCTCCCCTGCGGCGCCGAGCACGAAGAAACCAGCGGCGACACGCTCGACCCCGAGTCTCCCATTACGACGTGATGGTTGGAACCACGAAGAACACGAGGAAAACAGGAGGGTTTGTTTTGGTACCAAGGGGCCAAGAGGCGAGGAGCCAGGAAGGATTTAAGGAAAGAAAGAAGAATAGTGAGTTTATGTGTTTGACGTTGTGGAATTGAACTGCCGCGTACATTCCGAGGTGTTGCCTCAGTTCCTTTCCCACTTTTTATCTCAATCTCAATCCAATCCTGGCTTCCTGGTTCCTTGGCTTCCTGGCGCGGAATCTGATTCTCTTTCTGCCTTTCCTGTCCTTGGTGGTATGAACGAACTACTCACAATCCGCGACATCCCCGCCCCCCCCAAGCGTCCGGAGGATGCGCACAAGGGCACGTTCGGCACAGTCATTGTCGTGGGCGGTACGGTGACGATGCCGGGGGCGGCGGCTTTGTGTGCGGCTTCGGCACTGCGAGCCGGGGCGGGGCTGGTAAAGATCGCGTCCACCCGCGAGGTGCTGGCGGTGGCAATCGCGATCGAACCGAGCGCGACGGGCATTCTGCTGCGCGAAGGCGAGGATGATGCGGCCGGGATCGACGCAGCGGATGAGCGTGGCTCAGCTGTGCTGGCGGTCGGGCCGGGTATGGGTGGCAGCGATGCGGCACAGCGCCTGGTGATGCAGCTTCTGCGTGGGCAGCGGGCAATGGTGTTGGATGCGGACGGGCTGAACCTGCTGGCCCGACATGGTCGACCGCGACCTGCAGGCGGACCTACGCTGGTGATGACGCCGCACCCGGGTGAGTTCGCCCGGCTGGCGAAACCGCTGGGAATTGAGGAATCGCCGACAGATCCCACCACGCGACCGCTCGCCGCTGCGCGACTGGCGCAGGCACATCATGCGGTCGTGCTTCTCAAGGGCCGACACACCGTCGTGAGTGACGGCAGGCGCATCTGGATGAACACCACGGGCAACTCTGCCCTCGCCACCGCGGGAATGGGCGATGTGCTGACCGGCCTGATCGCATCGCTGATGGCACAGGGCATGAACGCGTTCGATGCCGCGTGTCTCGGTGCCCATCTGCACGGTTTGGCGGCAGACCTCTGGCGCGACCAGCACGGCCCCAGCGGTATGACCGCACGCGATTTGGCACAATTGCTTCCCGATGCGTTCCAGCATGATCGTCGAGCAAGAACCGTTGACGAACGCTGAGGAATTAGTAATAAGCAAAACGCGACAAGTCGCATCGCTTCATCACACATCTCATACGCTCTTCGCGCCCCTTCGCGTACATTCGCGGTTCCGTATTCATCAGCATCCATGAATGGTTCCGGTACCCGTCCTATCACGAAATCATCCGATTCCCGACCACCCTGCTGTTCGTCTCGCAACACCTGGCCGCCAATGATTCGTCAGAGGCGCCCGGCAGTGTTTGGGGCTAACAGAAAGGAGTGCGACATGGCGGATCAGTATGACCGTGATGACCGTGTGGAAGGTGTTCGCAGCAAGGCGTCGATCATGGGGCATCCGATCCACCCCATGATCATCCCCTTCCCCATCGCGTTTCTGGTGGGGTTGTTCGTGACCGACATCGTCTACTTGGCCACGGAGGATCGCTTCTGGGCGCATCTGTCATTCTGGCTGGCGCTGGCGGGGCTGATCACCGGGTTGCTGGCAGCGGTGTTCGGTTTGATCGACTTCTCATCGATTAAACGCGTACGCGATTACGGAGCCGCATGGATTCACGCCATCGGCAACGTGCTGGCGATGCTGCTGACACTGATCAACGTCGCGATCCGCTGGAACGATCCGGTGGATGCGGTGCTGCCGTGGGGCATGGTGCTGTCAGCCATCGTCTTCGTCGCGCTGCTGGTGACGGGATGGTATGGCGGCGAACTGTCCTATCGCTTCGGCATTGGTGTGTCACCGCGACGCGAACGGCCGATGGAGGCGTGAAGCAGCAAGCAAACGAGCAGGAGAAGGGCTATCGGGGGTTCCAGCGGCACGGCGAAAGTCGTGCCGCTGTTTATTGGTGATATGGCGATTTGATTTTGACGATGGGCTTGTTAAGGGTCGACTGGCAATGGCGGGCCGCGACAGCGACGAAGTCTTCACCAGTCAACGTATTCCATTTCATCGCGGTCTTCGGGATGTTCCCACCCGTGACGCAGCTTCTCCATGCTCGTGCGAAAGTGCGTGCGATCGGGGGTGAACACCTCCAGTGTGATGGTGCCATCATAGCCCACTTCGCGCAGTGTGCGCAGATGCTGGTGATAACGCACGACACCCGTGCCCAGAGGCAGATGCAGATCGGCTGTACCGCCCTTGTTGTCATGCAGATGAACGTGTCTGAGACGATCCGCGTAATGACGGATCAGTTCATCAGCGGTGTCGTTGCGTGTGTAAAGATACGCGTGACCGATGTCCAGATGAAAGCCCAGCTCCGGCAGCACGCCAAGTATCTCATCGAGCTGCGCCACGGTGTTGTAACTGTACGGCAGATTCTCCAGCATGATGCCCACACCCAGGCTTTTCGCTTCGGGCAAGAGTTCGCTCAGGCTCTGAATGTTGCGCTCTATCCAGAACGAGCGCTTGTGCATGGGTACATTGCGGTCGGGGTGTACATTCATCCACTTCGCGCCGATCTGCGCAAAAACTCGCAGACACTGACGCAGCTCGTCCACCGCTGCCAGACGAAGCGGTTCAAACGCGCTGGCCAGAGGCAGATAGTAGGGCGTGTGGCCGACGACGCCGAGGTTGTGATGTTTGAGCGTAGCGCGAATGTGTTGCGGATCGACCTTCCAGCTTGCTGCGAGCGGTGGTTCGAGCGTGAGATCGACGAACGCCGCACCGACACTGGCGATCCACGCCAGCTCCTTGTAGAGGTCGTGTCGCGGATCATTCATCGCGCCGATCAGCATGATGGCTCCTGTTGTGTGCCTGAATCATCGTTGGGGCCGAACCAGTCGCGGCTGTCCAGCAGATCAATGCGCCGTTTGTTGACAGTCAGCCCAGGTTGCTCCTGATGCGGAAGATCCGCCAGATGAAACTGTGCCCAGATATGTTCGGGTATCCGCCGGGCATTCTCCGGACAAAGCCAGCGATACACACACAGCAGGCCGGTGAGCAGCGGCAGATCATCGCCCACCCATCGCACGAGATGATCCCAGTCCAGCACATCCGCCTGCGAATGGAGCACGCTGAGCAGATCGGGCCAGTCGCAGCGTTCCCGCTGCATGACGTAAAGTTTGGCGAAGATGAGCGCTTCAGGTGAGATGAGGCGCAACGACACACCATCTGCCACGAACGCCGCACCGCCCTTGATCCATGCATCATCCACCACCGCGCGATGGTTGGCCATCTGCCAGATGATGTCGATGATCGCGCCATCCTGATATCCACGATAGATCCAGCTTCGGTCGTAGGACTCGCGACTGAAGTAGTCCTCAAAGCCATGTTGTGTGAGCAGTGTGATGAAGGATTCACGGTCGTCAGGCCGAACGAAAAGATCGATATCGCGTGTGTTGCGCCAGCGTCGCGAATAGAGCGAAAACGCAATGCCGCCCCCAATGGCAAAAGGCAGATTGTCCTGCACTGCCTGTTCGAGTACTGGGCGATACAGCTGCCATTCGCGATCCGCGACCAGACGCGACCAGTCCACGGGTATCGTTGAGTGATCGTGTTCGTTCGACACAGCGGTAACCTCAGAGGATTTATAGCGCCATCACGCCGTGTCGACGTGTCGCAAGTACATGACGATGCACAATTGCGGATTCTCCGCACGCTGTGGGCCTTGTATGCCCTGATCTGCAACCGCACATCGATTCGGGAGATCCCGCACGAGCAATTCAGGTGAATCCCCCGCCCCATCGGTCGTCCGCGCTGATGTGATGTACGCGAGCACACGGTTAATCTCGGTAACTGGGGATGTTGTGACCTCGAGACTGATGTTTCGCGCTAATCATCATGGAGCAAATCAATGACTGGTGCAGCAAAGGCAACAGTTAACCACGACACCATTCGGCAATGGGTGGAAGCACGTGGCGGAAACCCTGCCTGCGTCAGGGGCACGGGCGGAAGAGGCGATCCGGGCATCCTCCGCATCGACTTTCCCGGTTTCACCGGCGAGGACACGCTCGAACACATCGACTGGGATGACTGGTTCCGGGCATTCGATCAGAACGGGCTGGCATTTCTGTATCAGGACACGAAGGATGGCAGCGAAAGCCGATTCTTCAGGCTGGTCAGTCGCGATTCGGTGACTGTGGAGGATGATGCGATCCAACTACTGCCACACCAGCGCAAGGCACGACAGCGTCGTCGACCATCACGCGGTTGAGGCGTGACCGGTGTGCGAGCACACACCTGTGGCGATCAGCCGTGTTGATTGTGATGATTCAGATCATGTCAGAATTGAATGTACGCCGCGTTCTTTTGTATTCGGAGGTTTCCCATGATTCAGGCTGCCCAGCGCGTGCATCAGCGGTTGAACCTCACGAGCAACATCATCATTCGCGACTGTGTCGAGGATGATCTGCCTCATCTTGAATGGTTTGGCTGGTATACCGGCTTCCGCGATGCGATCCGCGCGACCTATCGCCGCCAGGAGCGTGGCGATGCGAGCATCATTGTTGCCGATCTGCAGGGTTTTCCCATTGGTCAGGTGTGGGTTGAGTATGGTCGACGGAATATCGACGCAGTGGGCTACATCTGGGCGCTGCGCGTCATTCCCTTCCTGCGCAACAACGGTATCGGCACCACGCTGCTGCTCGTGGCGGAACAGCAGTTGCGCCAGCGTGGGTTCACATGGGCAGAACTGGGTGTCGAGAAGCATTCGCGCGCCAACGCGCTTTATCAGCGGCTGGGCTACCAGATCATTGGCGCATCGATAGATGATGTGACCTACCGCACACCGGAAGGCGAACTGCGCCGCGATCCGATCGATCAGTGGATCTGTCGAAAGAACCTTCGCTTCGCGTCCAGTCGACCGGTCTTAGCGAACGTGCAGGTGGAAACGACGTGAGGGGCGTACGCGGCAATCTCCCGATGCGCCTCTCAGCAATCGGCCGATCACCAGCCCGCACGGTCAGCCCTACGATCATGTGATGACGAGTGACAGGACAAGGGGAGTGACGATCATGGAACGATGCGAACGTTGCGGCAACGAATACGACAAATGCATCGAGGTCGTGCGCGATGGTGTTCGGCACACCTTCGACTGTTTCGAGTGCGCGATTGACGCTCTTGCGCCGCGCTGCGCTCATTGCGGCATCCGCATCATCGGCCACGGCGTCGAATCCGATGATACCTTCTACTGCTGCGCCCACTGCGCCGAAGCCGAAGGCGTCACCGCCATCCGCGACCGCGCAGCCTGAAGATATCTGAATGAACCATTGCCAATTGCTTATTGCGTAATGCTCATTTACCAGGCGTCGTCCTTGCCGCGATCGTCCCGGTGTGTGCCCCGTAACACGTGCGATTGCCAACCTCGCGCTCTCCGCCCTACACTTGGCGGTATGTCGCGACATCAAAAAAAGATCATCGAGCGCTATTACGAGCACAAGGATACGATCCAGGCCAACCGCCTGGCGGAACTGGTCTCGGAGCTGTATCTGGCTGATTCAGGGAAATCGACCAAGCTGTGGGACCGGGCGGCAGCTGCGCTGGCCGGGGCGGGGGTCGATCCTCAGCGCATCAACCGGATTGTCTCTCAGCGTGACATCCAGGCGCTGGCAGCGATCGCCGGCGAACTGGCGGTCGGCAAGGCAAAGTCGACAAACTCCACATCAACAACCACACGCGGCCAGCGTGGCGCGAAATGAACGACACAAGTTGATTCGCGTCCCCGTAAGGGTCTTTTTTCTATTCACGATCGTTCGCGGTCCGCTGAATCACCCAGCTCGTCGTGTCCGGCGGTTGGCCGGCGCGGTTCACCTCGTGGACGGACTGTATGATGCTGACCGGCAGCAGAACCGCACCGATGATGAGCAGGCCGATGAAGAAGGTCAGTGTGATGGTGCGTGGTTCGACGCCCAGGGCTGCCCCGCCCGCGAGTTGGTAGATGCTCATCGTGATGCCGAAGAGGGCGAGCAGCGTCTTAAACTCGGTTGGGCCGAAGGCCGCGAGGGTGAACGCACCGGTGATCTTGGCGCGGATGCTGGTGAGCAGTGCCATGGCGTTGAGAATGATGACCGCCGCCAGGCCCAGGTCCAGCCGGCCGACCGCCACCGCCAGGCCGACGAGCCAGTAAGAAAACGAAATCGGGTCCAGCAGGTGGTCCAGCAGTTCGCCACCGTTTCGGCACTGGTTGGTCGTCCGCGCGTGCGTGCCGTCGACCATGTCGGAAAGGTGGTTGCCCACCGCTCCTGCCGCGGCGAGGAACCCGCCCCACCATGTTTTCGTCGAGTAGGCGAACCCGACCGCTCCCACCGCCGCCCAGATGTGACCAAACAGCACGATCCCCTCGGGCGGGAACCAGCGCGGAATGGGCAGCAGCCGATACAGCTTCGGCACCAGCGGAGTGATGAAGGGATCGAGCACACTGTGTGAAATGCGCTGGCCCATGGCGTTTTCTGGAAGAAGTTGTCGTGACTCGCAGCAGGGACCATGTTCGCATCGATCATGCCGCGATGCGACTGTATCCTACCGGCTATGAAGAAGCTTCGCTGGGGAATTCTCGGGACAGGCAACATCGCCAATCAGTTCGCTGCGGATGTAATGCACGCCCGACGGGGTACACTCGCCGCGGTTGGTTCGCGCAGCGCCGACTCGGCCGCCGCATTCGCGCAGCGGTACAACATCCCCACCGCCCATGGCAGCTACGACGCCCTGCTGGCCGACCCCGACATCGATGCGATCTACCTCACACTCCCCAACAGTATGCACCATGCCTGGACGCTGCGTGCGCTGGAGGCGGGTAAGCACGTACTGTGCGAGAAGCCGATCGCCGCGAACGCAGTTCAGGCGGCTGAGATGTTTGACGCGTCCCGTCGCCACGGCCGGGTGCTTATGGAAGCGTTCATGTATAAATCGCACCCACTCATCCATAAGGTGATCGAGACGTTACCCAGCATCGGACGAGTGAAACTTGTTCGCACGAGTTTCTGTTTTTGCGTGAGCAACGTTCACGCGAACACACGGTTCAGCACCGAACTGGCGGGCGGGGCGCTCATGGACATCGGCTGTTACTGCACCAGCTTCTCCCGCATGATCGCCGGCGGAGAACCGATCGATGTTCACTGCCGGGGTCACCTGCACGAATCAGGTGTGGATGATTACGCGGCCGGGGTACTGGCGTTCGCGAACGGTATTCTGGCGACCTTCACCTGCGCTCTGACCGTGCAGGCGGATAATACCGTTTCGATCTGCGGGGAAGAAGGTTACATTGAGATTCCCGTACCCTGGAAACCACCGGCAGCGCGATCGGTGTTCACTGTTGGCTACTCCCAGCGGCCGAAGATGGACGGTGCGGGCAAGGGTGATCGGCCCGAACCGCGGACCTTTGAGGTCAGTTGCGATCGGCCGCTCTACGCGCTGGAGGCGGATGATTTCGCCGCCGCAGTACTCGATGGCGCACCGCTGACCGTTACCGAGGCGGACACGATGGGCAATATGCGCGTCCTCGATGAGCTTCGTCGGCAGGTAGGTGTGGCGTTCTGACGCAGCGGTCATTTCACCATAGACGAAAGTGGCCATGTGCGGGGCTGTAACAGCACACATGCTTGGTCCTTCGGGCCAACGACTGACGAGTCGGCCGTCCCATCAGGCCAAGGTTTGCTCCGACAGCGTTATCCCCCCTGCCGTTACGACTCGGTCTGCACACCCAAAGCGGCGAGGATCGCATCGAACTGATCGAGGCTGTAGAACTCAATCGATAGCGTACCGCTACCCTTCTTCCTGCCCGGCCGAATGCGAACCCGGGTATTCAACTGCTGGCCGATCTGCTCTTCCAGGTCGCGCAGATGTCCGGTGCGAGCCTTCGCGGGTGCGATCGGGCCGGTGTCTGGCTGACCCTCGATCGCTGCCCGAACCGCCTGTTCGATCTTCCGCACCGACCATTCCTGCCGGATCGCCTGATTCGCCAGTGTTAGCTGCAACTGTTTATCGGACACAGCTGCCAACGCCCGCGCCTGGCCCATCGAAAGCCGACCAGCCTGCACAAGCTGCCGCACGGGTTCGCTTAACATCAGTAACCGCAACAGGTTAGATACTGTCGAGCGGTCCACCCCCACTCGTGACGCCACCTGTTCATGGCTGAAGCCGAAGCGATCGATCAGGTGTTGGAACGCCTCAGCCCGTTCGATCGGGTTGAGGTCTTCGCGTTGAAGGTTTTCGATCAAGGCCCACTCGGCCATCTGCTGATCGTCCAGCTCACGCACAATCGCGGGAAGCACCTCCAGCCCGGCGAGCTGAGCGGCCCGCCAGCGCCGCTCCCCTGCCACCAGTTCGTGCGTCGCCTGGACGTCCGGTTGCGACAAAGGGCGCACGACGATCGGCTGGATCAGGCCCTCCGCGCGGATTGAGTCAGCAAGCTGCTGCAGAGCGGTCTGATCGAAGTGTTGGCGCGGCTGATGGCGGTTGGGCTGGATGACGTGAACTGAAAGATAAACCAGGCCCGCATTGGATGCACGGTTGTCCGGACTTGTGGTCGCTGTCGACAGCTCAGGGGTTGCAGTAGCATTCGCTGTGGAAACGGGTTCAGCCGTCGCAATCGCTGTTGGCGTCTCATCGGCGCGTGAATCCTGTTCGATGGATTCCTCGATTGACGGGGGCGTGATGGTTACAGGACGAGCCATCAGGCTGCTCAGGCCTCTGCCCAGCCGGTTGGTGCGCTTCGTTTTGGATTTATCGACAGCTTTCGCCATGACGACCTCCGTGTCGTGAGAAAGGATGGTTTGCGTGTTCTGTGTTTTGGTGCACAGTGTAACGTTGTGGATGAAATTGAAAAGAGGGGAGATGGTGATTGGGCGATTTGACGAAGTGATGATGCGTGGCGTGGGTGTACTGTGCGAGGCCCTGAAAGAGATGTTTCACGTGGAACCGTCAGTGATGGATGCTGATGGTTGCGATTTCAGATGTTCCACGTGGAACGCTCTTGACACGGTGCTGAGTATGGCGGTGATGTTTCACGTGAAACATGTGCTGCGAGGGTTGGACAGTCAGGATGAATGTTTCACGTGGAACGTGGGCTGCGATTCGGCGCATCTGAGAAAGGTTGATGCGTTTCGCCTCGCCACCGGGGCGTCCTCAGGAGACGGACAGGCTTGAAGGCGAGTAAGTGATATGGTTTTCTGTATTTCGGATTCGCAGCGGAGTGGGAGATGCGCCGCCTATTGGCTCGCCTGGCCAGGAGGGCGATTCTCGGCCGCAGCTGCTGGACCCCTCCCGGCATCCTCGACAACTTCGCCTTATTTGATGCACGCTGTGTGTCGTTTCACGCATATCATGACGTAACGTGACAAGCGTCGCCACAACTAAAAACCACTCTCCACTAACCACTCACAACCACGCCGCTCACCACACACAACTGATCTTTCCCTTCACCACATCGCCAAATCATTGAACGGTGTTCCGTGTTCGGGTCCCTAACCCTGCACCTCGAACCTCCTCGTTTGCACCTTTGAACTTTGCATATTGCACGTTCTTCCTCTTGACATCCTTCCCATCGCACGCCATCATGCGGCTATCATCTGGATCTTGCATCATTTGCGTTTGACATGTTTTCATTTGTTCCGGGCGATAGGGGGCTGCCGCGCATGATGTCTGGCCTGCGCCGCCCGAATCCATCCTGACCCGCACCGTTTTCGCGGCTATGTTCGCGCCCGTGAGAAGGCTATCCTGTCGGGGCGTTGTTAAGGCGCGGAAGAGGCCGATCACTCGGCGTTATTTCTAACCTTCAGGTTTTGAAACAGTTGCGCGAAACGGATGCGACAGCCGCGAATGCGTGAACGATGTTCGTTGCTCTTTCAGGGTCCTGCGCTTATCGGAATTTCGCCGCATCACATCAAGGCGACGCAACGTGTTCACCGATACATGGTTAGAGCAATGCTGCCACGAACAAACGCCCAATCTGAGCAGTTGGCACACGTCGAGCACCTGCTCGATCACCTCGAGCAACTCGAAACGCAGTTCCATATACTGCGTGACGGCCTGACCCATTCGCATCGCCTGGCGACCATCGGCACCATCGCCTCCATGGTCGCTCACGAATACAACAACATCCTCACGCCCATCATCACCTACGCCCAACTGGCACTGGCGAACCCGGATGATCACGACCTGCTCATCCGGGCAGTGCAAAAGGCGCTGTCGGGTGCGGAACGGGCAGCGGCGATCTCGTCCTCCATGCTAGGCTTCGCACGCGAGGGTGATGCGAGCAACACCGCGGAACTGCGCCAGGCCATTGACGATGCGATCGCGTGCCTGGGACGCGATCCGGCCCGGGATGGCATTCAATTGACGGTCCACGTGCCGCGCGTCACGGTCGCCATACCAGCTCTGAACCTGCAGCAGGTGTTCGTGAACCTGCTGCTTAACGCCCGACAAGCGATGCGCCGGCGGGGCGGACGCATCGCGATCACCGGCTGCGTCGCGGGCAACGAGGTACGCGTCGATGTGGCGGACACCGGCCCGGGCATCCCTCCACACATCATGGAACGGCTGTTCCAGCCCTTTGTGACCGGGCGGGACGAAGCAGGCTCGGGCGAAGGCAAGGGCACGGGCCTGGGCCTGTGCATCTGCCGCGATCTTTTAAGAAAAGTCGGCGGCGACATCACCGTCACCAGTACCCCCGGTCAGGGCACTACCTTCCACCTGCGCATCCCGTTGGTCGAACTCGAAATCGAGACGACTTGATTTTGAACCACCAAGAACACCAAGGACACGAAGAAAGACAGGGAGACTTGGTTTGACACCAAGGAGCCAGGAAGCGAAGGAACCAAGAAGGATTAAAGAGAGAAGAGAGCAGAAAAAAGCAGTTTAAGTGTTTTGAAATCGTGGGACATGAACCAGTGCACGCAGTTTCAATAGAGGTGCCTGCTCCAGTTCACTTCCCATTTTTTCTATCTCATCATAATCTTGGCTTCCTGGCCCCTAGGCGACTTGATTAACACTATTTCTCTCGCGGCCTTTCTTCGTGTCCGTGGTGGTTCAACCCGTTTTTTTCCGCATCATGATCGTCGCATCGTGGCCGGTGCGGAAGTAGTCCTGGCGCAGGGCGACGATGGCGGTGTGGCGGAAGGCCCAGTCCAGTAGTGCCAGCGTGTTGAACCGCCGCACCGGATGCCCCTGTGGTGGGGCCTGGCGGTCAGCGCGGTCCGACAGAAAGTTGAAGATCAGAATCTGCGATGTCGCCTGCCAGGCTGCTTCCAGCGTCGCGTACACCTGTTCATCGGTCATGGTGTTGAGCGTGCCGCTCATCGTGATGACCTGCGGGTTGTTGAGCGACAGCAGGGCGGGGTCGACCAGAAAATCACCTTCATGAAAGGTGCACCGTGGCAGGTTGCGGCTGCGGGCGTAGATGATCGCCTCGGGCAGGGCATCCACACCGGTATAGCTCGCGAAGGCGACGTTGTGCTCCAGCAGGAATGCGGCGAAATCGCCACGGCTGCAACCGGCATCGAGAATGCGCTTGCCCGGCAGAAAGCACATCTCCTTCATCACCTGAAAGCGGGCAAGCTGTGATCGCTTGCTTGCCCACTGTGTGATGGGAAAATCGGTCCCGTAGCGCTTCAGTGATGCGCGGTAGGGGTCGAGATAGGAATCGTTGTGCCCGACTGCCATATAGGAAGTGTAGCGTGTTGCACTGTGACCCGGCGCGATCACCTTTCCACAGCTTCGGGGCATGGTTCACTTTGACCTTTGCACTTTAAACCTGGCACTCCTATCCTCTGCGGCGGCATGCAGCAACCTGAGTCACCAACCGATTGGGTGTCGCGTCTGGCGGGGCGGTTCATCGTTTTCGATGGGCCGGACGGCAGCGGCAAGAGCACGCAGTTTCGGCGCTTCGCGCACTATCTTCACGAAGCGGGGCTGTCGGTGTGCGAGGTGCGCGAGCCGGGCGGCACCGCGATCGGCGAACGCATTCGCGAAATCCTGCTCGACACCGCGCACGACGACATGGATGTGCGCTGCGAGCTGCTGTTGTACATGGCCAGCCGGGCGCAGCTTGTGGCGACGCGCATCGCGCCGGCGCTGCGCGAGGGCCGATGCGTGCTGGCGGATCGCTTCATCAGTTCGACACTGGCGTATCAGGGCACGGCAGGGGGGATCGACTCGCAGGAGATTCTCGCCATCGGCCGATTCGCTTTGCGCGACTGCTGGCCTGACATCGTCGTCGTGTTCGATGTGGACGAAGCGACCGCCGCGACGCGCCTCAGTCCGCTGCTCGACCGCATCGAACAAAAGGGCAGCGCCTTCCACCGCACGGTGCGCCAGGGCTATCTCGACCAGGCGCGCCAGGATCCACAACGCTACATCGTGATCGATGCCCGCGCCGATGCGGATACAGTTTTCGCGCGTACAGTGGAGGCGCTGCGCGAGCGAACGCTCCACATGGGTCGCTGAAGCGACCACGCCGATGAACCGATAAGAGCGCCTGGCGTGGTCGCTTTAGCGAGCCACGCGAATATCCGGGAGGCGCACCATGTCCAAACCCATTCGCAAGGTCTCGTACACCAAACACGAGTTGTACAAAGGGCGTCACCGGTTCGAACACTGGTACGTTGATAATCAGGTTTATTTCGTTACCGCGCGATGCCGAGATCGTGTACCCGCGTTTGCTTCCGAAAAAGCGAAGGCGATCTTCTGGGATCGCTTTGAACATTACGCACAGGAAGCTGGCTTTGTCTGATGGATCACTTCACTGATGGACAATCACTACCACACGCTGGGTTATCTGCGCGACGGTAAGCAACTCGGCATGATGATGCAGCGAATCCACGGTTCCGTTGCGAAACTGGTCAACGATCTATTGCCTCAACGCGCCAGACCGTTCTGGCGGTCAGCGGGCAATCAGGATTATTTCGATGGCTGTATTCGCAACGAAAAGCAGTGTCGCAAGGCATATCGGTACACACTCACCCAGTCGGTGCGCCATGGGATCGTGAACGATCACACGATGTATCCGCATACACGGGTGCGCATCGATGTGGATCGTGGTGTGAAGCGAGCGCTGGAATTAGGCGCATTTCTGGAGGGAGTGCCATACAAGCGGTATGGGCGGTAGGACGTGGGTCGCTGAAGCGACCACGCCGATTGGAGAGGGTGCATATTGTTATTGTTGTTAGCGCGCCACGCGGGTGGGGCGGTTTTCGTAGCGGTGGGCGATGGGCATGCGGCGGCCGACGCCGAAGGCGCGGCCGGTCACCTTCAATCCCGGGGGCATCTGCTTGCGCTTGTATTCGTTGCGGTCGATCATGCGCACGACGCGCTCCACGGTGGCGGCATCGAAGCCGGTGTGCTCGATGATCTCTTGCGTGGACTGTTCGCGTTCCACATAGCGTTCAACGATCTGGTCGAGGATGTCGTAGGGGGGCAGCGAATCCTGATCGGTCTGATTGGGGCGCAGCTCAGCGGAGGGCGCTTTGGTGATGGAGTTTTCGGGGATGACCGGTCCGCCGTATTGCTGGCGCAGGGGCGATGCGGCTGCTTCGTTGATCCAGCGTGCCAGTTGCCAGACAGTGGTCTTGGGCACATCGCTGAGGACTGCCAGTCCACCCGCCATGTCGCCGTAGAGCGTGGAGTAACCCACCGCCAGTTCGCTTTTGTTGCCGGTGGTGACCAGCAGCGACCCGAACTTGTTGCTCAGCGCCATGAGGACGACGCCGCGGATGCGTGCCTGCACGTTTTCCTCGGTGGTATCGGGCGTGGTGCCGGCCATGAGTGGGCGAAGCATCGTCTCGAATGCCTGATGGGCAGGCTCGATGGGCACGATGTCGAATGCGATGCCCAGTCGATGCGCCAGTTCGCGGGCATCATCGATGGAACCTTTCGAGCTGTAGCGTGAGGGCAACGCGACGCCGCGCACGTTGTCTTTGCCCAGTGCCGCGACCGCCAGCGCCGCCGTCACCGCCGAATCGATCCCGCCGGACAGGCCCAGCACGATCGAGCGGAACCCGCACTTTCGCGCGTAATCGCGCAGCCCCAGCACCAGTGCGTGATAGAGCGATTCCAGCCCGATGCGTGGCGGCACAATGCGGTTATGGCGCTCGCCTGGTTCGCCTGCGACGTCATCCAGATCGACCAGCAGCAGGTCTTCTTCAAAGTCGCGGGCATGGGCGATCAGGTCGCCCTGTGCGTTGAAGGCGCAACTGTTGCCATCGAAGATCAGCTCATCGTTGCCGCCCACCTGATTGCAGTAGAGCAGGGGCAGCTTGTATCGCCGGGCTGTGTGCGCGAAAAGCTGGTGGCGAAACTCGGGTTTGTCGAGCGTGAAGGGCGAGGCGGCGACGTTGATCATGACCGTCGCGCCCTCGGCGGCGATCAGCTCGGCTGGGTTGTAATGGTAGAGCCTGCGATGGAAGAAGGCAGGATCGTTCCACAGGTCCTCACAGATGGACACACCGATGCGGTGACCACCGAACGCGGTGATGTCGACCTCCGGCCCGGGTTCGAAGTAGCGCATCTCGTCGAAGACGTCGTAGCTGGGCAGCAGGTGCTTGACGTGGCGCTTAACGATGCGGCCGTCTTGGCAGAACGCGGCGGCGTTGTAGAGCGGCCGACCGGTCTGGGCCTCGCTGGGGCAGGGGTAGCCGATGATTGCTGCGATACGGGTGCAGGCGGAGGCCAGCTCTTGGACGGCCTCGACACACGCTTCGATTGCGGCGGGCTTGAGCAACAGGTCACGCGGCGGATAGCCGATGATCGCCAGTTCGGGGAAAACGACCAGGTCCGCCCCGGCGTCGGTGGCGGCGTCAATGGCACGACGGATCAGACCAGCGTTGCCCTCGATATCTCCCACAATGGGGTTAATTTGCGCAAGTGCGACTTTCATCAGTGTTTCCCAGCGGCATTGTAGCGTTGTGCCGGATGGGGCGCGGCGGGGCAAAACAACAGCAAGCATTGACCGAATCCGCGCCGACCCCTACCTTTAACGCTTATGAAGGTAATCGTCCCGACCGCGGCGGTGGTGTTGATCGCGACAACCCTGCTCACGGGTTGTCAGGGCGCAGGTGCACGCCAGAGGAGTGGCGAGCGGTATCTGGCCGACGCCCGGCGATATCTGGAGGCGGGGCTGGACGACTCGGCACTGGCGGCCTTTGGGCTGGCGCTGGAGGAAAACCCGCGGCTGTTCGACGCCCACGTGGGTATGGGCAGCATCTATCTCAAGCGGGGCGACTATCAGCTTGCCTCCGCTGCCTACGAACGGGCGGTCGAGGTCGACCCGAACAGCTTCGACGCCCATTACTACCTCGGACTGGCCCAGCAGATGATGGGCAAGATCCAGGAGGCGATCCGCGTCTACCTCCGGGCGTTGGCGATCAACCCCGACAGCTTCGACGCCAATCAGAACATCGCCAGTGCCTATCTGCAGATCAACCGGCCTGCCCAGGCGCTGCCCTATGCGATCCGTGCGACGGAGTTGCGGCCGAATGCGATGTCGGCGTGGGCGAACCTGGCGGCGGTCTACAGCCTGCTTGAACGGTACGAGGAAGCGGTGAATGCGTATCGTGCGGCGGTGGAACTGGGCGACATGCCGCAGGAGGTGCTGCTGGGCCTGGCCGATGCGCACCTGAAGCTGGGCAACTACGACCTTGCGATCAACGTGCTGGAAGCGCTGATCCGTCGTCAGCCGACCTCAACCGCTTACGAGCGACTGGGTTACGCTCAATACAAGCAGCATCGTTTTGAAGCTTCGCTGGCCAGCTTCCGGGCTGCGCTGGCAATCGACCCGGATGACACCGCAGCACTGAATGGACTGGGGGTCAGCCTCATGACGCTTTACCTGCAGGGCGGCGGCGTCATCACCAGCCAGAAGGAAGCGGCCCTGCAGGCCTGGCGGCGCAGCGTGCAGCTTCGCCCCGACCAGCCCCGCATCGTCGACCTGATCGCTCGCTACCAGCGACTGTGAAACCACTTGCGGCTGCGGGCAGCCGTTCCCATCACAATTATCGATCGGATTTATTCCGCCGCTGCGAGAACGATATCAAACACCCCCTCGCGATACTCGCCGTGTGGGGTGGTGATCGCTTGTGGCTCAATGATGAGTGACGGTTTAACAAAACGATCGCTGTCGTTCATCGGGTCGCCGGCGAAGTAGAGCTGGGTGACCAGTGTCTTGTAACCCGGGCAGCGGATCATGTAGTGGATGTGGCTGGGGCGGTAGGTATTGCCGTTCTTGTATCGCCCCGGGTGGATCGTTTCGTATTCGTATACCCCCTGTTCGTCGGTAATGAGACGGGCGCGGTACTTGAAGACGCCGGGTGCGGGCGGATTGCGTGGGTCATCGTTGTCGTAGCGGCCGTTCACATCGGCCTGCCAGATGTCCAGCGTGGCCCCGGCAAGCGGACGGCGGGTGTCGATGCCCCACACCCGGCCGCGAATCACCAGCACTTTGCCCGGTGCCAGCGGCGGCGTGATCTTGGCGCGGTAGGGAGCTCCGGGGCGATAATAGGGGCCCAGGATGTTGTCCGCGGTGACCACCAGCTCCTTCGGAGCCGACTGGGCCGCCGCCCCGGCCGTGCCTGCGGCTTCGTTCTGCAGGAAGAGGGCGTAATCACCCAAATCGCCCGAGGGAGGCGTCACCTGCGCATCAGCACGCAGCTTCCATGATGTGGCAGCCCAGGCGGCAAGGCCGAAGGCTCCGTGGCGGAGCAGATAGCGGCGTGAATATCGCATGGTTCGACTCCGGAACAGCGCGCTCCGGGCGCTGGTGCGGCGTGAAGTGATCCAGCCGCGATTGTATCAGCGCGGGGAGATCGCCTGCATCAGCAAAATGCTCAGAATGACGGTTTGAACCATTGAATGAGGTCCAGAAGACCGGTCGTCTCGATCTTCCCTTTCCCTGTGTACACATCGAACCATCCCTTGATGGGCAGGGGCATGTTCATGAGTTGGGCTTCGAGGTCGATCACCATTCGGCCGTTGCCCTCATGCAGGACATGTCCGCGCAGGAGGGGCAGTTGCATGGGCGGCCCGCCGTAGTCCACTTCGATCGTCCCGCTGTGTACCACCAGGCGTTCGAAGGGCACCTTGGTGGTGGGGGTCTCCTGCCACAGGTCGCTCCAGTCGAACCGCCCATCGCGCAGTCGAACCTTGAACAGCACATCCGCCAGCTCGACCGTGTCGATCGTGCCACCCAACAGCAGCGTTTGATCACCCGCCACCGCCACGGTCGCGGCGCACAGGTTGTCGTGGTGGCCCATCGCCAGGTTGCGAAGGCCCAGTCGCCACGGCCGCACGGAATCGACATCCACACGCACGTTGTGGAACCCCAGATCGCGCAGGCGAGAGATCGCAACCCGCTGCACGATCAGCGGCAGCAGCAGGGCGTGGCCCAGCGCCACCAGAACGATCAGGGCTGCCAGAAGGATCAGGATGGAACGTTTGGATCTCACGGTTGTGATCGCGCGTGCCCCGGTAACCCCGGCGATCACGCGTAACTCGGCTCATCCACCGACTCGAGCAAGTGCTGGACGATGTCAGCCGAGGTAATGTTTTCGCCGCTGGCGGCGTAGTTGACCATGACGCGGTGGCGCAGCACTGCCATGCTCACCCGCCGCACGTGATCGCAGCCGGGCGTCGGCTCACCCTCCATCGCCGCCAGCGCCTTGGCGCCGTGGATGAGGTACTGCCCCGCACGCGGCCCGGCCCCCCACGACACATACTCGCGAACCTCCGACGGGGATTCACTGGAATCCGGCCGCGTCGCCCGTGCCAGTGACACCGCATACTCCACCACGTGCGGGCTTACAGGCATCTTCCACACCAGATCGCAGCAGCGCAGCAGCGTCGCCTGATCGAACACCTGCTCAATCTGCGCGCTGTGAATGCGCGGCGTCTCGGCAACGATGCGCACTTCCTCTTCCCGCGAGGGGTAATCCATCCACAGGCTGAACTGGAAGCGGTCGAGCTGCGCCTCGGGCAGCGGGTAGGTGCCCTCCTGTTCGATCGGGTTCTGCGTGGCGACCACGACGAAGGGAGGCTCCAGCCGGGTGGTGTGGCCGGCGACTGTCACCTGCCGTTCCGCCATCGCCTCCAGCAGGGCTGCCTGTGTCTTGGGCGGGGTGCGGTTGATTTCGTCTGCGAGGATGAGCTGGGCGAAGATGGGCCCCGGTACGAACTTAAGCGACCGCTGCCCCGTGGCGGGATCCTCCTGAATCAGCTCCGTGCCCAGGATGTCGCTGGGCATCATGTCGGGAGTGAACTGGATGCGGCGGAAGTTCAGGTCCATCGCCCGCGCCAACGTCCGCACCAGCAGTGTCTTGGCCAGCCCCGGCACGCCCACGATCAGCACATGCCCCTGACACAACAGGGCGGTGATCAGCAACTGCGTGGTCGCCTCCTGTCCCACGATCACGCGCGACAGTTGGGACCGCAACGCCTCGCATCGCGTGCGAATTTCGTCGAAAAGAGCCAGATCGTCGCGGTCAATCATGCGCGTTTCCCGATCAGAAGGTGCCCGGATTCTCCCCGGTCAGTATATCGCCAGTCAGATCAGCCTTGTCTTCATTCACCCATTGCCAATGGCTTATTTGACTGGCCTTGCAGAAGTATTGCCCCAAACGCCGATAACCCTTCCGGGAGGTCCGCACCTTGTTCACCGCCACGACTCATACCGCCAGGTTGTTCCGTCCCGCCGATGCGGCCGGGCCGGCGAAGCTGTGCATCATCGCGGAGATCGGCGTCAACCACGATGGCCGACTGGACCGGGCACTACAGCTCGTGCGTGATGCCGCCGAGGCGGGTGCGGACGCCATCAAACTGCAGCTTTTCCATCCCAAACGGCTGCTGTCCAACCAGGCCCGACTGGCGGTCTACCAGCAGAATGAAATCCAGGCTCCCGACAACGGGGCCGACCGTGTCCACGACATGCTGGGGAGCCTGGCGCTCGATCCGGATGACATGTTCGCCGTCGGGCAGGCTGCCCGCGAACTGGGGCTGGCGTTCATCGTCACCGCGTTCAGCCTCGACGATGTACCTCTACTGGAGGCGCTGCAGGTCGATGGGGTGAAGGTCGCCTCGCCCGATGCGGTGAATCGACCGCTGCTGGAACGGGTGGCGGCGCTGGGCCGGCCGTTGTTCATCTCAACCGGCACGTGCGAGCTGGAGGAACTGACGTTCGCGGCGGAGCTGCTGCATGTCCACGCGGAGGCTGGCTGCCTGTTGCAGTGCGTGTCGAGTTACCCCACGCCGGTGGATGCCGCTGCGCTGGGCGGGATGCGCGCGATGGCGCAGCGGTTTCGCCTGCCGGTGGGCTATTCCGATCACACGACCGACCCGCTGACCGGGGCGCTGGCGGTCGCAGCCGGGGCGTGCGTGCTGGAGAAACACCTGACCTGGGACCGCACGGCGCAGGGCCCGGACCACGCCGCGAGCTTTGAACGTGCCGACTTCGCCGCCTACGTGCGACTGGCGCGTCAGGCAGCCGCGATGCTCGGCCCTGTCGCCAAGACGGTCCAGCCTGTCGAAATCGATGTTCGCACCGTCTCGCGCCAGAGCGTCTGCGTCCGCCGCGATCTGCCCGCAGGTCACGTACTCACCGGGGACGACCTGACCGTCAAACGCCCCGGCACCGGCATCCCCGCCGCCCGGTTGCAGGAAGTCATCGGCCGCCGCCTGCGCCATGCAGTCCACGCCAACGACCTTCTGAATGAGGATGACCTGACCCCCGAAAACGCGACAAGTCGCGTCGCATCATAGATTCCCCAGCCTCCGTGCCTCACCTTCGTTGATAACTGATTACTTATTATTGATTACTGATTACTCACCACCCCCAGTATCTCCCGCGCCGCCGCCTCCCCAAATTTCGGCTCCGCAAACGCCTGCCCGATCCGCTCAAACGCCTCCACCTGTTTACGCCGCAACGTCTCATCGCGCATCAGCGCATCCATCGCGTTCTCGATCGGCGCCACCTGCCCGAAATGCGGTACAAACTCCGGCATCACCCTGCCCAGTCCCATCCACTGGCCGATCAGGTTCGGCAGCGTGAACGTGCGCGTGCGGATCATCCACCGCGCCGCCCACCACGCCAGCCGCTTCACGTTGTAGAGTGCGACCATTGGCCGACGGTGTGCCGCCACATGCAGCGTCGCAGTGCCTGACACCACCAGCGCCAAATCGCACCATTGCAGGACATCGTCGACCCGCTCGGTCAGGATCGTGATCGGCCGTTGCAGTGTGGGCATCATTGACCGCATCAGCCGTGCATTCGCCTCACTGCTGGCCGCCGCGACGACTTCCATGCGCACATCCCGCCGGCGCATCATCCGCGCTACCTCCACCATCGTGGGCCAGTTGGCGCGAATCTCACTGGCGCGCGATCCGGGCAAAAGTGCCAGTCGCGTGCCCGGTGTGCGCGGCAGGTCGTCGGGCAGTTCCTCCAGCGTACGCTCGGCCGGGGGCGGATCGAAAAGCGGATGCCCCACGAAGACCGCAGGTACGCCGCGCTTCTCGAAATACTCCGGCTCGAAGGGCAGCACGCACAACACCCGGTCGGTCAGCCGTCGCAGCCGGCCGATCCGCCACGGTGCCCAGGCCCACAACTGCGGCGCGACCAGGTGCGTGATCTTCGCCTGGGGCTGTGTCTGCCGCACGAGTTTGCACACTGACCAGTTGGCCGCCGGGCTGTCCACGGGGATGAACGCGGCCAGTTCGTGCTCAGCCGCCCATTCGCGCAGCCGCTGCAGCCGCCGACGATGCACCTGCACCTGCGACAGCGCCCCGGCGAGCATGACGGCGTGTCCGGTGGTCTCCTCCAGCAGTTCTGCCCCCGCCTCGCGCATCCGCGGCCCGCCCAGCGCATAAATCGGCCGCCCCGGCTCCAGCGCCCGCAACCGCGCAATCACCGCCGCCGCCAACGCGTCGCCACTGGGTTCAAACGCCGCAAACAAAATCGCTTCAGCCATGTCGGCTGTAGTGTAGCGGGGGGCACCTCCAGCCGCCCCGAGCTTGAGCGTCGTACGAAATGTGTGCCTGGCGGTCGCGACCTTCTGCCTGACCGTCCATTATCTCAGATGGCCTCGCCTTCCATGACCCAGCCTTCCTCGCGGTGGAACTGTTGGATCCATAGCAGCAGTTTGGGCACTTCGGGGTGACGGATGTGGTAAAGGACTTCGCGGCCGCGGCGGCGGCGGGCAACGATGCCGTGCAGGTGCATCTGGCCAAGATGGTGGCTGATGGTGTGCTGGGGCTGGCGGAGCTGGTGGATCAGTTCGCTGACCGTCAGCGGCCGGGGGCTGCGCGCCAGACGCTCGATGATCCGTACGCGCAGGGGGTGGGCCAGCACGCGCATCAGCCGCGTGGCCTGCTCGATGGTCCGGGTTGGTGTGCCGCGTTCAGGCATGTTTCAAGCATAATACATGGATACATGTAAATCAATACATATGAAAAAATCGATATAACATTGTTTTTGTACGATAGTTGTATCAAAATGAAAAACATTACTTGTCATATTGACGTTGGCCGTCGCCCACGGGTAAGCTTGCTACGCGTGTGAGCCGGTCACACGAAATGGCTCCCGGGGGGCGGGACGATGAGCTGCGAGGAGATGCTTTCGCCTGTGGCGAAATGACGGGCGAGATGTGCTGCCCCACCCAGGACAGACAGGGGGACGCCTGTCCTGCCGTACAGAGGTGGGCATGTGAGTGCCCGGACGACAGGTTCGCCCGCCTTCGTTTTTTGAGGAAAACCATGGCTGACGATATCCATGCCCCCACCCCCGGAAGTATTTCCGGCAATACCCCCGGAAGCTCTGCCGGTGCTGGTGCCGCTCAACTGGAGATCCCTACGTGGGACGAGGTGCTCAAGCGCAACAGCATCGAGCGCCTGAAGAAGGATCGCTCGCCCACCGAAATCCTCAGTGACCTGCCCCGGTTGATCGACATCGGCTACGAGGCGATCCCGGAGGAGGACATCGTCCGTCTGCAATGGTGGGGCCTGTACCACGACAAGCCCAAGGTCGGCACGTTCATGCTGCGGGTGAAGATCCCCGGTGGACTGCTCAACGCTGACCAGCTTCGCACCATTGGTCAGGTGTCCAATCGCTTCGGTCGGGGCTACGGCGAGATCACCACACGACAGGATGTGCAGCTTCACTCGCTTCGACTGGAGGACCTGCCGGAGATTTTCGAGACGTTCAAGGCGCACGGTCTGACCACCGCGGGCGCCTGCGGCGACGTGCTGCGCAATATCACCAGTTGTCCGGTGTGTGGTCTGGAGCACGGCGAAGCATTTGATGTGCGGCCGATCCTGCAGGAAGTGGCGAACTTCTTTTACGGCAACCCCGAGTACGCCGACCTGCCTCGTAAGCACAAGTACACCATCAGCGCCTGCCCGCACCAGTGCAACGCGCCGGAGATTCACTGTGTCGGTCTGATCGGCGTCATCAAGGATGGGCGCGAAGGCTTCGCTGTGACGGTGGGCGGCGGGCTGTCTGCTCAGCCGCGACTGGCGCGCGATCTGGATGTGTTCGTGCCGAAGGAGGATGCGCTGGTGGTACTGCAGGCGATCACCGGGGCATGGATGGAGAACCTGCGTTATCGCCGCAGTCGCGCCAAAGCCCGCTTCAAGTTCATGGTGGATGAATACGGGGCGGAGGGGATTCGCGCGATGGTGGAGGAGCGCCTGGGGCGCAGACTGGAACGCTTTACTGCGCCCCAGGCGGCCACCAGCGGCGAGACGGACCACCTGGGCATCCAGCCGCAGAAGCAGGAGGGATTCTCGTATATCGGTTTTCCCGTGCCGATGGGCTGGCTGAATGGCGACCAGATGCAGGCGCTGGCCGATGTGGTCGAATCGATTGGGGCCGATGTACGGTTCACACGCCAGCAGAACTTCATCGTGGGCAACGTGCCCAACGAGCGCATCGATGAACTGATCGCCGGCGTTGAGAAGGTGGGCTTCTCGCTGAAGACCAGTCGTCTCTACGGCCGTGCGATCGGATGCACGGGTGAGCCGTTCTGCAACTACTCGGTTTCGCAGACCAAGCACAAGCTCAAGGAAATCCTCGAAGCGCTGGAGCAACGGTTTGGCGATCGTGTTCAGCAGTTAAAGATTCACCTGGATGGCTGCCCGCACGCCTGCGCTCAGCATTTCATCGGTGATATCAACCTCACCGGCACCACGGTGCGCCTGGCGGATCGCCAGAAGATGGAAGGCTATGACATCCTGCTTCGCGGCGGGATCGGGATCGGCGCAGCGATCGCCCGGCCGGTAATCCGTCGTGTGCCCAGCAATCAGGTCGTTGCCTATCTCGAACGCCTGATCACCGCATGGCTTGAAGCACGCGATCAACGCGAGGCGGATACAGAAGATGAGCTGACCTTCCGCCGGTTCTGCGATGAGCGAACGGATGAACAGCTTCAGGCGATCGCGATCGGCGAGAGTGAAGTGACATCCGGGTGACGCGCCGCTCCGTTTCCCGACCTTGTAACAGATAAACCGCACGTAAAACAGACACAGGAAAGTAGTGCCTGCCATGAGCAATACGCAGACCAAAGAGTTGCAACCCACAACACAGCGGGTCGTCTTCGATGATCTGGAACTGGGCGAGATCGCGCTTGAACTGGACGACAAGGATCCGCAGGACGTGATCGCCTGGGGGCTGGAGACATTCGGCGACCGTGCCGCCTTCGTCACCTCGTTCCAGATTGATGGCATCGCGCTTTTGGATATGGCGTATCAGATTCGCCCAGATGTGCGCGTCATCACTGTCGACACCGGCCGACTGCCCACGGCAACCTACGAATACATGGCGCAGATCAAGCAGCGCTACCCGAAGATTCGTCTGGAGGTGCATTTCCCGGATCACCGCCACGTGGAACCGATGGTGAACCAGTACGGCATCAATCTGTTCTACGACAGTGTGCCCAATCGGCTGATGTGCTGCCACGTGCGCAAGGTGCGGCCGCTGTTGCGCGCTCTGGAAGATCTGGATGCCTGGTTCACGGGTCTTCGCCGCGATCAGTGGGCCTCACGTTCCAACATCCGCAAGGCTGAGCTGGATCACGACCATCACGGCATCGTGAAGATCAATCCGCTGGCTGACTGGATGGAAGAGGAGGTGTGGGATTACGTGCGCCAGCGCGGCATTCCCACGCATCCGCTTTATGAGAAGGGTTACACGAGCATCGGCTGCGACTGCTGCACAAGAGCGATCAAGCCGGGCGAGGACAGCCGGGCCGGCCGATGGTGGTGGGAAAAGGATGCACCCAAGGAGTGCGGCATCCACTGCCCGATCGAAACCGGCGGCTTCGAACACGAAGTGCAGGCCATCCTCGGTGAAACGCACGAACAGGGCGATGGCATCTGATGCAACAGGAAAACTTATGACCAGCGAAACGACAACGAACAGCGTCGAACCGCTGACACTGGAGGAACACGAGCGCGAAATGCTTGCAGAGGAGCTGCAGGCATTGATTGCAGCGCTGCCACCCGATCGTCGCCAGCGCTATGAAGCGCTCGCGGCGACGGTGGAGCGCGGTGTCGTTCCGCCTGAGGAAATTGATGCGCTGGCTGAGGTGCTGGAACTGCTCCTTGCCAGCGGCCGGGCACGCCACATCCACCGCGCCGATGGCGAACGCCAGCTCGAAGCCCTCTACGATCGCACACCTGCGGGCCAGACGCGCAGCGAGGCGCAGGCCCGTACCAACCAGGCCCTGCGCGCTCTGGTCAACCAGCCGATCACCAGCGTCCGCGTGAGCAACTCCGTCACCGGCCGCCACACCATCACCATTGCCACCCCCGCGTTACAGCTCACGCTCATCGCCGACCAGCACGGCGTGCGCTTGGACAAGGTGGGGATGTGAGGTAGTGCGGACTGGAAGTTATGGTTGGTGGGGGTGATGGCGGGTAGCAGGACGGCCAAAGGCCATTTTTCATTTCGTGAGCATTCCGTCGGGGACGATTCCTGAATATATTGATTGACACGCATGGGCCGCATCGTACGGGGCATCTCACCTGAGGCAGCCGATGTGGCCGGCGTGATGGAGGAAGTTGCAGCGACAATCGCGACGCCGCTTGTCCATTGGTGCATGTTCTCAGGGGGTTGAAAAATGAAGCGATTCGGTGGTTTGAGTGTTGCAGGGCTGGCGGCGCTGGGCATTCTCGTCACGGGGGCTGAAGCGGAGGAGTGGTTCGATACGAGCGCTAGCCTGACGTGGTATTACGCCAACTCGAAGCATCTCAGTGACGGCGGCGCGAAGCCTGGAAGCAGTGTCAGCTTCATTGATGAATACATTCGGCAGTTCTATTTTCCCAACAATGAGCCGACGGGTGAGGTAATCACTTACCGGGTCGACGGGGAAGCCAGCGCATCCGCCAGCACGGGCTCGCTGTCGGTGAATACGCGCATGAATGTTTTCGCCAGTTGGGTGGAGGGCGATGGAGATGGGACCATCTCCTCATGGGGCACTGCTTCCGCCCGGGCGTCGTATGGCTCGACTTTTGTGGTGGACGGGCCATGGGAATGGGGCACGCTGGTGGAGTTGCCCGTGACGGTTGAGTTGTCGGGCGCCTACGACACGCCCCATGAGCCCTACCTTGGGCCGGGCGAGCGATGGATTCCCGCATCGGTGGGTGGCGGGTTCGAAATGCGAAGCAGCATGTGGGGGCAGACGGTCGATCGGAGCGTTGCGATCCGCCCGGACGCAGTCCAGACGTATCACACATTCACGATCCTCACGATCGTGGGCGATGAATGGAACTGGATGATCGATCTGGGGGCGCATATCTACGCCATCGCCGACGCCGAACCGTCCAGCTCTACGTCCGTCACCAGCACGGCCGGCGGCACGCTGACGGTTCATTTCGGCCCGCTGATTCCGATCTTCGCACCGATGTACGACTGGGTGCCGTCGAGTGAGGACGGTTCGCTTTCCGGCTGGTGGGATGACTTCGACCGGTGGAATCACGGTCACGCGCCGCTGACGACATCAGCAGGTGTGCTCTTCGATATCGATTCAAGTCAGCCCTACGAAGTGATCAATGGCATCGACCGCATCGCGAACCGGCTGCACGTCGGCAGCGACAAGGTCACGCTCGATC
The DNA here is from genome assembly GCA_937988825.1 of uncultured Phycisphaeraceae bacterium. GTDB lineage: Bacteria > Planctomycetota > Phycisphaerae > Phycisphaerales > Phycisphaeraceae > CALKHT01. Next base: position 26,292 of record CALKHT010000045.1, on the reverse strand, counting down.
TGGAAGGCAGCACGCTCAGCCTGCTCAGCCATGCCGAGTCCACTGCGACGCATGCGATCCGCATCGGGCTGAAGGCGGGCGATGACGGTTCGCTCACGCTTCGTAACGGCACACTCATCGCCGATCAGGATGTGGAGGTGCAGTCCGCCGCGGGCGCCTCGGCGACGCTGGTGATTGAACCGGATCTGTCGTTGTATCTGCAGGGCAGCGGCGGGAGCCATCCCGCGCTGCGCGTGGGAACCTATGGCGGGGGCGGCACCGCGAAGCTGCACGTTCAGCTCGTCGGCGGTTCGGCGGGTCGGCTGCAGGCTGGCTCGCTCGTGGTGGGCGAATCGGGTGAGGCAGTGTTCGACGGTGAGGTGCTGGTGGGCAACGCCATCGGCATCGTGGACGATCCGCCCGTCAATTTCCTTAGCGAGGTAACCATTTCAGATGGCGGTAAGTTGAACGCTCAGCGCATCGAGATCAGCGGTGCTGGTGCCGTGACGCTGAGCGGGCCGGACACGCTCGTCCAAACGCCCACGCTCGTCATCGGCGAGAAGGGGGCCGGGCAGCTCACCGCTGACGGCGCGGGCGCACGGCTGGAAGCCAGTGTGGTGCAGGTTGGCGTGAACGGCGGTGTGGGCACGCTCACGGTGACCAACGCAGCGCAGGCAAGCGGAACCACGCTCTTCCTAGGCACGGCTGGCGGCACCGGTTTCGCCCGGTTCACCCACGGCAGCCTGGGTGAGTTCAACAGTAATATCCTCGTCGGAAGCACCGACGCGACGGGTGTACTGGAAATTGGCAGTGGTGCCGTGGTCTCGACGCAGGGGATGCTGAACGTCGGCTCGGGCGGCACGGTCAGCCTCACCGGCGGCGCACTCATGGCGGCGGGCGGTAACGTCAGTCCCGGCGGCCGCATCATCGGCGTCGGCTCGCTCATCCTCACCGCCCCGCTCGTCAACGCCGGCTACATCGCCCCGGGCCTGTCTCCCGGCCAACTGACCATCGATGGCGACGTTGTCTTCCAGGAAGGCAGTGTGCTGGAAATCGAAATCGCGGGCATCGGCGAAGGTCAGTTCGACGTGCTGAACGTGACGGGCAACCTGACCATGGGCGGCAGGCTCGTGCTCCGTTTCATCGATGGCTTCGCGCCTCTGCAGGGCCAGACATTCGACCTGCTCACCGCTGGCACGTTGGAAGGTTCCTTCGACGTCACAATCGAAAACCTGGCTGAAGGCTTCGAATACGACCTGTCCCTCGACCCAACCGGCCTGACCCTGATCGCCCTGACCGATGGCGTTTATATCCCCGAACCGGCCACCGCAATGATCCTGCTGACCACCCTGGCGGGCGTGTCGCTGTCGCGGAGACGTTGACAATGTTTATCTGTGGTTCAAAGTTAACGGGGTAATTCCAAACGAACCGGGGAACATGTTCACAATTTGGTCAGGGCTTTGTAGGGCCCCCTGCAACTGCCGGCTCTGAGACTCTGGCACAAAACGTTTCAGATATTCAAGATGCAGTGGCAGACCGGTGGGCACTTGTGCTGCAAGAACAATTCTCTATTGACATGTGGACCCCGGTGGCCTGGCACGAAATGCCCCCCGAAGGACTCGAACCTTCAACACGCGGATTAAGAGTCCGCTGCTCTACCAATTGAGCTAGGGAGGCAAAGAGGGGGTGCGGCTGGGCCGCGATTAATGTTAGCGGGCAGCGATTCTAGGGCAAGGGGCGGGGGTGTCAAGTCTCGGAGCGGGTGGGCGATTTTTTTGCGGAAGAGGTGGCGGGAGGTGGTTTTAGGTCTTGGCCTGATCTTGCCCGGGGGTTAGGATGGGACGGCCTTTCCGTGCTTGCTGAGGGGGTTGTGACTGGTGTTGCTCCGCCGACGTTGAGGGCAGGCAGATGTGGCTCAGGCTGATGCGCGTATGTCGAGGCTGGACCTGGGGTTTCGTGTCTGCGCGGCGGACGGGGCGTCGGGTCCGGCCTGCGGCGATGTTTGGGGGGCTGGAGCATCTGGAGGGGCGGGTGCTGCTGTCGGCGTCGTCGGCGCTGGAGCCGGAGCCGGTGGGGGTGGGCGAGGCCGGGTTGTCGGCCACTATTGAGGAACCGCTTGCCTATGAGACGGTGACGACGCAGTGGGCGGGCCACACGATCGAGGCGATCGTCGACCAGTGGATCATCTATTACAACCCGAAGAAGCTCAATGAGGCGAAGATTCAGCGCAAGCTGAAGCAGTTTGGGGGTTTGCGGAACGTCACGGTGACGGCGACATCGACGCCGGGCGTGGCGCTGCTGACGGCGCCGATGACCAAACGTGCCCGGCTGCAGGCGTTCGCCCGCAGGCACGCGGCGGTGAAGGTGATCGAGCCGAACGCGGTGCTGGAGCTGCAGGTGATTCCCGGCGACTCGCGCTGGACGTCGCTGTGGGGGTTGCATAACACGGGGCAGAGCGGCGGGCTTGTGGATGCGGACATCGATGCACCGGAGGCGTGGGAAATCACCACCGGCTCGCGCGATGTGGTCATCGCGGTGATCGATTCGGGCGTGGATTACAACCACCCGGACCTGGTGGCGAACATCTGGATCAACCCGCGGGAGATTCCGGGCAACGGCATCGATGATGATGGCAACGGGTTCGTCGACGATGTGCGCGGCTGGAACTTCATCGAGGAGAATGGCAACCCGATGGACACCAACGGCCACGGCACACACGTGGCGGGCACCATCGGTGCGGTGGGAAACAACGGCCTGGGGGTGGTGGGCGTCAACTGGTCGGTGAGCATCCTGCCGCTGCGTTTTCTGGGCAGCGATGGCAGGGGCAGCACGCTGGACGCCATCCAGGCGGTGAACTACGCCACGATGATGAAGCGCGACTATGGCGTGAACATCGTGGCGATGAACAACAGTTGGGGAGGGGGCGGCTACTCGACATCGCTGCGGAATGCGATTCAGGCAGCAGCAGCTCAGGACATCCTGTTCGTGGCGGCAGCGGGCAACGGTGACAGCAACGGCGTCGGCATCAACAACGATGCCCGGCCGACCTACCCTTCCAGCTACAACGTGTGGAACGTGATCGCGGTGGCGGCAACCGATCGGCGCGATCAACTGGGGAGCTTTTCCAACTATGGGGCAACGTCGGTGCATCTGGCCGCCCCGGGGGTATCGATCCTGTCGACCGTTCCCAACAACGGATATGCGACGTACACCGGCACATCGATGGCGGCGCCGCATGTTTCCGGCGTGATCGGGCTGCTGGCAGCGGCGGACCCGAACGCAACAGCCAGTCAGATCAAGTCCGCCATCCTCAACAGCGTCGATCCGGTCGCATCGCTGACGGGCAGGACGGTGACGGGTGGGCGGCTGAACGCGTATCAGGCACTGCAGGCGCTGGCGCCGCCCCCGCCGCCCGGTCAGATCAGCGGCGTTGTGTGGCATGATGCGGATGGCGACGGTCAGCGCGATGCAGATGAAACGCCGCTGGCTGGCAGGACGGTGTTCCTGGACCTTAACGGCAACGGCGTGCTGGATGGCGCATCAGCGACGTTCAAAAACATGCAGCGCGTGACGATCAGTGCGTTCGGCACGCCGACGGTCAGTTCCTCGCTCGTAATCAGCGGGCTGGGCGCGGCTCCGATCACAAGGGTGACGCTGACGCTCAACATCACGCACACGTGGGTGGGAGATCTGGAAGCGTATCTCATCAGCCCCAGCGGCACATCAGTGCAGCTTTTCTCGCGCATTGGCGGCAGCGGCGACCATTTCATCAACACCACATTCGATGACGCCGCGAGCACCGTCATCTCACAGCACAGTGCGCCGTTTACCGGCACGTTCCGGCCGCAGGAACCGCTGGCCAGGTTCATCGGGGAGATCGCGGACGGCACATGGCGGCTGGAGGTGCACGACCGGGCAAACGCGGATGGCGGAGCGATCGAGAACTGGACGCTGAACATCTGGACGGCTGAGCCGAGCCAGGTCACCGACAGTCAGGGGCGATACACCTTCACGCTGTTGGCGGCGGGGGATTACCGCGTGGCGCAATCGTTGCCGGCGGGCTGGGTGCAGACCTGGCCGGTGCAGCCCGGCATGGTGCAGAGCCTGGCGCTAGGCCAGTTGGTGCAGGCGGATTTCGGCAGCTACGCGCTGAAGCCACCCACCGCGAAGGCGGGCGGTACCTACACGGTGAAGATGGGCGAGAACCTGTGGCTGGACGGTTCAGGATCGTTCGATGCCGACGCGGTGGTGGGCGACCACATCGTGACATATGCGTGGGATCTGGATGGCGATGGTCAGTTTGATGATGCGGCTGGCGCCCAGCCGGTTGTCGACTGGTCGACGCTGCAGGCGCTGGGTCTGGGTGTGGCGGGAACGTACACCGTGCGCCTGCGTGTGACCGACAGCTTTGGCATGACGGATGAGGATGAGGCGAGCGTCACCATCGAGCCGAACGCGGAAGTGGTGGGGCGGTACATCTTCTATAACAACTCGTATCACGACGGCCGCAATGCCAGTGCAAATGCCGCGGATGATGGGGCGATTGCGACGGACAAACAGGCGTACCTGCCGGGCAATGGCCCAGCCACGTTCATCAACTACACGAGTTATTTGCGCGGGATCAACGGCATCATGATCGACATCGCCAATCTGCCGGGCGATCTGAGTGCCGATGATTTCATCTTCCGCGTGGGCAACAGCCACGATCTGTCGACCTGGACCGAGGCGCCCTTGCCAGTGAGCGTGACGATTCGGCGCGGCGAGGGGGTGGGTGGCTCCGACCGCGTGACGCTCATCTGGGCTGACGGCGCGATTCGCAAGCAGTGGCTGCAGGTCACAGTGCGTGCCAACGCGAACACGGGGCTGATGCAGGACGATGTCTTCTATTTCGGCAACGCGATTGGCGAGACGGGTAACCGCACGCGCGAGGCGGAAGTGAACGCGCTGGATATGGGCCGTGTGCGCAGCAACACCTCCCTGCCGTTTGTTCGCGTGGATGTGGAAAACGTGTTCGACTTCAATCGCGACGGGCTGGTGGATGCGCTGGATTATGGTCTGGCGCGCAGCCACGGCACCGATCTTTTCTCACGGCTTGTATTGCTGGATGTGTGAGCTGGGGGCGTCTGGAAGATATGCCCTGATCTTATGAACCAGCGACACGTGTGACGTGTGCATCACTTCAACATGTCGCACACGCGCTGCCACAGATCGCGCGGTTCTGATTTGAAGTCGAAGATGTCGATCGTGCCTGATTCGATTCGCTGAAGCGTGTGGATGTAATCATCCGCCAGTCTGGCGATCGCCCGGCGGATGCGAGGGTTGTCGATGGCGTTGCGGCACTTGAGGCCACCGGCGAAGAGATTGCTCAGCCGTTCAATCTGGAACCGCACCAGCGCGGTCAGGCGCTCGTCGTGTCCCTCGCGTGCCTGGGCGAAGGCGAGCCACTGGCGGTCGGTCAGGCCGAAGCGCACCAGATCATCCAGCGGAACGGTCACCCGGCCCGCCCTGCCCTCCTCGCCGGCATGGAGCAACAGGTGCGTTGCCCGCATGGCTGCGGCCAGGCTGATCGCCTGTGTGTGCGCGGTGGTGTCAGCGCCTGGAGCGAGGATGGGCAGCGCCAGCGAGGCGAACGGTCCGGCGGTGCGACGGCACATGTCATACAGGCTCGACCAGGTCGCGTAACGGACCCGGCCGGCATGCTCCAGCGCGGCATCGATCGCTGTCTGGAACGGTTCACTGGGAACGCGGTAAGCCTTGAGGACGAGAAGGAACCCGTCCAGCTCCGGTTTGCCCGTCGGCTCGCCACGGTAAAGGTGGTCGATGACCGCCAGGGCGATACGCCGACGTTCGTCCCCACCGTGGCAGCCGCAGCATCCGCTTCCGCAGCTGGAAGAAGCCGCGTCGGGGTGCTCCGTCGGGGCGGGCGGGTGGATGATCTGCTGCACCTGATCGACCGCAGCCGCCAGGCACAGTACCGCGTTACGCTGCGGCCGGGGCAGCAGGTGGGCGGCGAAATGGATCTCCGGGAAGCGCTGCCGACAGATACGCCCCGCCGCCAGGGCGTAACGGTAAGGGACGACATGCTCGGAGCGGGCGATCCAGGCCATCGCGGTGATTGTAGCGGCATGTTGGCGGGTGAGATGGGTGGCCAGCCGTGCCGTACGGGGCGGCTTGGTCTACAATGCCGCGCCATGGGGACGATCCATCAACATCGATTTGACAACGGTTTGCAACTGGTGGCGGAGCCGATCAGCGGGGCCCGCTCGCTGTCGATGACGGTGCTGCTGCCCGCCGGAGCTGCTGCGGAACCGGCCGACCGGCAGGGGGTGTCGACCGTGCTGTCGGAGATGATCTGCCGCGGGGCGGGCACGCTTGACGCCCGCGCCCACAGCGACGCCCTGGACCAACTGGGCGTGCAGCGCGATACCTCGACCGGCACGGTGCATCTGCGGCTGTCGGCCACGATGATCGGCACGAAGCTGCTGGAAGCCCTGCCGCTCCTCATGGACATGGTGCGTCGGCCGATGCTGGCGGAGTCTGCCCTGCCGCCCAGTCGGGACCTGGCGCTGCAGGCGCTGGATTCGCTGGAGGATGAGCCGCAGTCGAAGGTGATGATGCAGTTGCGTGAGCGTCACTTTCCGATGCCGCTGGGCCGGTCGACGATGGGTGTGCGCGAGCACATTGAAGCGCTGACAGTTCAGGATGTACGTGCGTTCTGGCAGTCGCGCTTCGTGCCCGAGGGAACGATCATCGGTGTGGCGGGTTTCTTCGACTGGGACCAGTTGATTCGCGAACTGGAGTCGATCGTTGCCGACTGGACCGGCCGGGCCGATGAACCGGTACCCACCGATCCTGCGCCGCGCGGCTATGCGCACACGCACGCGGAAACGACACAGGTTCACATCGGTGTTGCGCACGATGCGATCCCCGAGACGCATTCTGATGCCATGGTGCAGCGTGCCGCAGTGGCGGTGCTGTCCGGCGGGATGAGCGGTCGACTCTTCACCGAGGTGCGCGAGAAACGCGGGCTGTGTTATTCCGTCGGAGCGCGCTACGCCTCGCATCGGCAGATGGGCGCGGTGCTGAGCTACGCCGGCACCACTGCACCGCGAGCGCAGGAAACGCTGGATGTGTTGGTGGGCGAACTTCGCAGAGTGAGCGAAGGTGCAACCGAAAGCGAGTTCCAGCGCGCCATCGTTGGGATGAAGTCGCGACTGGTGATGCAGGGCGAATCGACTGGTGCGCGTGCCGCGGCGATCGCTTCGGATCAATTCCTGTTTGGGCGACCACGCACACTCGATGAGCTGGCCGCCGAGGTGGACAAGGTCACACTCGATCGCCTGAACAGGTTCCTCCGGGAACACGCTCCGGGCGACATGACCATCACCACGATCGGTCCCAACGCCCTGGAAGTGAAATAACCCGCGCATTGTTTCGTCATTCATCGGACTCTGCTGTGCGTTCATCCCTGCGCATCCTCATCACCGCCGGTCCCACACGCGAACCGATTGATGCGGTGCGGTTCATCAGCAACCGCTCCAGCGGCGCGATGGGTCTGGCGCTGACGGCGGCAGCGGTCGAGGCGGGCCACGATGTGACGCTGTTGCTCGGCCCCGGTCCGCGCGACAACGAACTGCCTGCAGGTGCGCGTGTGTATCGCTTTCAATCAAGCGCTGAACTGCAACAGTTGCTCGAAGCGCATTTCGGTGATTGCGATGTGCTCATCATGGCGGCTGCGGTGGCAGACTATCGCCCTGTCATCGTGCAGGAAGGCAAGCTGCCGCGCAACAGTGAGGGCAACCTCGTACTCGAACTTCAGCCTACACCCGATCTGGTTGCCCTGATGGCACAGCGCCGCAAACCCTCGCAGCGCATCATCGCGTTCGCGCTGGAGGAGCCGGATCATCTTGAACAGCGCGCTGCGGAGAAACTGGCGCGCAAGGGCGTGGATGCGATCGTCGCCAACCCGCTTGCGACCATGGAATCCGGCACGATCAATGCTGTCTGGCTGACGGCTGACCCATCGCAGCGTGATGCGCCCGGCCGCATGGACAAGCAGGCGTTTGCTCATTGGCTGCTCGGGAAAATCGCGGAAATTCAGCGATAACTCCGGCACGGCCGACGCTTCTTGAAGCGGATTTCTATTGCCATGCCGGACCCCGCCCGGTACAGTGGAATTGTCCCATCTGGCGATTCACTGGTCCCGTCCGGAGTCGCTGCCATGAACATGACGATTCATTGTCCGGGCTGTCGGGTGTCCCTGCATGTCCCGCAGGAGGCGGCTGGTCGCATCGCGCGCTGCCCGCGATGCCACCGCAAATTCACCGTGCCCTCGCCCAATGACGTGCTGGAAGATCAGGTTTCGCAATGGATTGTCGAGGATCTGGAGCACGACCGGGAGGAACGCGAATCGTCCACGGCCAAGGGTGACACGTTTGTGGGCGTACTCGCTGAGCACCCACGCGCGGCCACGCAGGAGACAACTGCATCCCGGGCTAGCGCTGCGACGGAAGGAGTGGAAAAGCCCGGAACCGTTGAGCGACCCGAAACACCGATGGCGATACACGATGAGGATGATGAGCCTGTCGCGTCGGTCGAACGTCCCCATGCACCGTCACCCACGCCGAACCGCGAACCTGTGGCTGTCGCCCCCGCGCCGTCGGTTCACACCGACATGCCGCGCACCAGCTATCCGTGTGATCTGCATCACTTCGGCCCGCAGCCGCGCCTCATCGTGCGCGACTGCGCACAGAATGGTGTGGTGCTGGCGTTCGAGCCGCGATGGCTGGAGCACGAAGGCTTTGGTGCATCGATGCCGATGCGCTGCGCGTTCAGTGGCGTGAGTACGCGGGCCGATTTAATCGCTCGGCCGATGGTTTTTGTCGATCGCTATCGCGGCGGTGACCGCTCCGTGCATCTCATCGAAAAACAATACGAACGGCCGGCCACCACGGCGACCCATCCGCGCGAACTGCTGCGCACCATCGGTCAGCTCGACAACATGATCCCGCCCTTCCATCACCCGTTGCTCTACTACGTCAGCAAGCATCATGCGACACAGTGGCTGCAGTGCCGGATCGCGATGACCGCGGATGGTATCAGCATCTGCGAGGTGGCGATCCCCGACAGTCGCGTTGCGCTGGACTGGCTGGGCAACGTCAACGGCATCTGCGGAGAGGATTACGAACTATTGCGCAACGATGTGACAATGCTCGGCTCTGATGCTTGGCGGGCGCTGAGCGAAAAATGCCGTGAACGACTGAACGTGTGGTGCCGTTTCAACGTGCGCGAGCAGTTCCGGCTCTATATCAACGATGCGGACTTTGCCAGCCACGATGCTGGCCTGGCGGGCGTGGTCATCACCGACCAGCGGCTGATCTACCACAAGTATCACCACGGCGGCAGCATTGACCTGACACAGGAAGCGACACTGCACGTCAAAACCGATGGTCAGGTCGCGCGGCTTACCTACGACTGCAAGGGCCGGTTGGCACGCATCGGAAAAATTCAGATTAAGGATATGAGCCGGCTGATCGAGATACTCGCTGCGGCGCCGAATCTGCGCATCCAGCTCGCCGCTTCCACCACCCACTCCTGAAGCCGCTCATGGTGTCGCGCCTTAAAGCCACTTATGGCTGCCTGACACCCGCGCGCCGCTCACGCCCCCGTACTCACCCAGCGGCGGCCGCCTCAAAACTCACGTGGTCCACGTGCTTGTTCTGCTCCGTCAGCCACGTGCGCAGCATCGCGATGTAGCTGGCGCGAATCAGCGGTGACTGTTCCAGCCCCAGCTTCGCCCGCGTCGCCAGCACTGATTCCTCGCTGGGGCCTTCGATCTCGATGAACGCGCCCAGATACGGCACGCGGTCGATCGCGATGATGCAGTCCTCGAACCGCCAGCGCGTACGGCGCTTCTCAAAGCTGAAGACGGGTGTGAACCCAAGCGCTCCCAGCAGTTCCACGGCATCCTGCGCGTTTTCGACGTGCAGTTCCGTCTCCGTGCGGCTCTTCAGCCGGCCGTGGGCGCGCGGGCCCTTGTGCGTGACGATCACCGCGTAGTACGGCCCATCCACCTGTTGCTCGACGCGCACGCGCAGGCCCTGATCGCCCGACTTGAGCGTGCCCTGGGGGGTGTCGAAGAAGGTGTTGATCTCCAGAATATCCAGCTCACGACGAGCGCCGGCTGATGTCAGCACCGCCTCCATCGCGGCCACATCGTCCAGTCGCATCTTCGCTTCGATTTCAATCGCCACACACAAACTCCAAAAGGAACGGCAATTCCCGCAGTCGAAAGCCGTCACATGAGCCATTTCCGGCTTTCGACTGGCGTCGAATTGTCCAAAACAATCGACCTTCCGATTCAACTATACAGCAGTTGACGAAGCGCGGCGACGCGGCGCATCACCCGCAGCCGTCGTCCGGGGTGGAGATGTTGCGCGTAAGCGCGGGCGTGATGGTGCAGCGTGGCTCGCGACAGCAGCAGTGTGAGGGGCGAGGGCAGCGCCTGTCGCCTGGCAATGGTCATCAGCAGCCACTGATCGCGCAGGTTCACGCCCACCTCCGAGGCAAGCCGATGGAAAGTGGCAAGCGGTTGTGAGCGCAGCCGCCGTTCACGAAGTCGTCGGCTGATCGCTGCGATCAGCAGGATCACCGCCAGTACCGCCAGCGCGACCCCCAGCCAGCGAAATTCGAACGAGTGCTGGGTGTTCCACTGCCCGAACAACTCGTTCGCCCGTTCCAGCCCGCCATAACGGGGCTGGTCAACGTTGACGGCCGGGATGAAAACATTCGCGATGGACATCATGACGGTGGATTGGCTCATGCGGAACGTCGGGCGAGTTGTTCGGCGGTGTCCTGGCTGGGGAAGCGGCCCGGGGTCATGTCGCCGCGCATCGCACGCATGAGTTGTTCGATGATGTGGGCGGCCCGCTGGCGCACCTCGGGGTCGGGGTCGCTGATGGACAGTTCTGCCACGTGCCGGGCGACCTCGATCAGCCCCGCTGCCTCGACCAGCCACAGAGCACTGAGGCGGTGGGCCGGCCGTTCATCCTCGAGCATCACACGCAGCGCGGTCAGCGCGTGGCCGCTGCGCAGTTGCAGCAGATGGGCGATGGCGTTGGCACGCGGGCGGTTATCCTCCTCCAGCGCCATGGCGGCAAGCTGGTCGACATGCCGGGCTGCTTCCGCCTGCTGCATTGCTTCGACCGCGTTGGCACGCACCCGGCTGTCACGATGCGACAGGGCGGCTTCGCGCGCGGCGGCGGCCGCCTCACTCTGGACCGTGCCCAGCGCCGCCACCGCCGACGCCGCGATGTACGGGTCGGCATCCTGTGACAGGGCGATCAGTGCCTCCTCGAAGAAGCTGCCCTGGTTCAGCTCCTGGATCATGGTCAGGGCGCGGATGCACTGGTCGCGCGGGCCGGTCAGCCGTTTGGACAGATGGCGGTGGAAGCACGGGTCGAGCTTGATGAGTGCCCGGCCGGCGGCGATGCGTTGTGTCGGGTCCAGCCGCTGCCAGTTCTCCCAGTAGCGGTCGAACCCCAGTGGGGCGAGGTAATCCCCGGCGAGCTGGCGGATCTCCTGATGCGGAACGTTCACCAGCTGCAGCAGCAGCCGGGGCAGACCCGACCAGCGTCGCTGCGCCAGTTGCCGCAGGGCGATCCGTGCGATGGCCGGATCGCTGTCGAAGCAAAAAGGTTCCAGCGCGGTGCAGACGGCTCCGTCCGTCGCCGTCGCCGACCCGCGCCGACCGGTGGCGAAAGTTGCCGCCGTCCGGTCGGTCAGAATTGCATGGCCCGCAGCATGCTCCGCCCGGTCGATCAGCCGCAACAGCGCCCCCAGCCGGACCTGCCTATCGGCATGACGTGCCAGCCGCGACAGCGCCTCCAGTTGATCAGCCGGTTTCAGTGGCAGGGCGGTGATCCACTCGGGCAGTCCCCGGGCAGCCTCCGCCGGCCAGCCGGCCCAGCCCTCTTCATATAGACATGGATGATCCACCCGGGGCAGATGCGCCACCGTCCGACGCACCGCCTGCGACAGCATCAGGTGCCAGTTCAGCAGCACATCGGCCACTCGGCCGGTTTCGATTGCCCGGGCGATGCCTGCCACCACCGACTCGGTCAGCTTCGGCACCGCTGCCCACGTCAGCAGCGACCGGCGGATGTCGGGATCCTCGGCTCGTTCGAGCGCCTGCCGTAACGGTTCGACCGCCTCGTGGGTGGCATCCTCCAGGGCCGCCAGCGTCTGGGGCATTGGTCGGGGTGCCAGCACCGCCAGCGCGATCAGCGTCAGGGGCTGGGCATGGCTGCGGTAGTGTGTCACCGCCTCCTCGACGGCGGCCTGCAGGTAGCCCGCCGAGACGGGGTCGACCGCTGGGCCGTCCTGCTTGTCGCGAGCTGCGACGTGTCGGGCCATCTCCAGCAGACATGCGGCTGCCTGGTTGCGTACCATTTCCGGACCGTGGCGCAACTGTTCGGCGACCAGGTAGGCCAGTCGGGTCGAACCGCTGCGGCGGATGATGCGTAGTGCATTGACGGTGGCGGTCGGGTTGTTTTCGGCGGCCACCTCCCGCAACGGCCGGTATAAATCGTTGGCGTGTCGGATGATGGTGTCCTGCACGTCGGCGGGCAGGCGGTCGAAGCAGCGCACCAGGGCTGCGGTTGCCTGCGGGTGCCGGCGCTCCAGCAGCAACAGCGCGATCAGCCGGGCGGCACGCGGTTCAGCCGTCGCCAGTGCCGCCGCCATCGACAGATCAACCGAGGGGTCCTCGGTTGAGCGCAGGCTTTCGTAAAGTCGGTGCAGGACGGACATCAGGGAATGTTCCAGGCGCGCTATCGGGCGATGGCTGAAGCGGCTGCGACGGCGCGACCCGCGCAGCCGACAACACCCGCCTGATGGATTATCGGCCGGTGGCCCGTTTGGGCTGTAACAGCCGTCAGAAACCACCAGAATCGCGATGAATTTCGCCCTTTTTTCTCTTCCATCCGAGGAACGGACCGTTATAATTACCCCCTAATACCTGACACCGGGGTACAGAGAAATACTATGAGCGTCAGTCATAAATCATCGAACACACAGATTTTTCGTTTGATGGTCTACCGCCGGGCTCTGCACCCCGAGCTGTTCGACCTGCAGGATCGTCGCATGTACCGCCATGGCGAATATGAGGCCGAAGGCTGGGTCATTCCCGGTGGCCACGTCATGCGCTTCCAGGTCGACGGTCAGTGCCTGACCGAAACGGTGATCGAGAATGGCGACCACCTGCCGGAGAACGGCCTGATCCATGCTCTGCCCTGCCTCGGCGAAAAGGACTACGAGATGGCGCCCGAAGAGGGCAGCCGCCTCGGCTACGTCACCACCATCCAGACCGAATCGCTGACCGATAACCTCTATCAGGCGACCTACCGCGAAATGCGTGACTTCGCCCAGCAGGTCGAGGCTCAGCTTTACGAGTGGACCGACGCCGACGGCGCGATGTGTATGTCGATCCTCGACTGCCAGAAGTTCAAGAACCAGTTCCATATCCAAAGCTACCACCTGCTGGGCGCTTCGGGCATGGTGCTGCGCACGCAGTCGATCTTCGAACTCCACTAACCGTCTCCCCCACCCCAACCTCCTCCCCCGAAGCCCGGCGACCCAGTCGCCGGGAGGATGGTGTCGATACGTCCCCCGGGCGGGACACCCAAACCCTGCACGCAATACAAAGCGCTGCCGCCCACCCGGCAGCGCTTTTTTCATTGCCACCTCGCCAACACCACATCCCCTCACGGATGCGGATCAACGTTCATCGTCCACCAGCACTGATCCTTGTCACAGGGGATTTCCTCCGGTGCGTACGTGCCCACGTGGCCATCGACGAAGGAGTAGTTAGCCCGTCCGGCGTGGCGTTCCTCGCCGTAGCTCACCCCGTAGCTTCTGTTGAGCTTGCGGTTCCAGCCGCCCTGGTTGTAGATCCACGGACCATCGGCCCAGATCCACCAGCTATAACCGGGGTAGGGCGTGGAGAACTCATCGGCGGCGCTGTGTCCGTCGCCGTACATGATCGCCTGCGAGGTGTTCTCGACATCGTCGATCTTGTTGCGCGAGCCGGCGCCTCGGCCGAAGGGCGCCAGCGCGGTGTGACCCCACTCCCAGTGCACGTTCACCGCACCGATGCCGCTGGCGATGCGTCCCTCGCCGTAGCGGCCGTAGTATTGCGAGTTGCTACCCGCGGCGGCGTAGCGGTCGCGCTCCTCGCTGGGGCAGTCAAACACAAGCGCCTGTCCGTTCACATACGGCCACACGAAGCCGCGCCATGTCTTGTAATCAATACCCGCCTGAGCGCCATCCTGGCTGTCCCACATCGGTGGCAGGTACTGATCCTCATCCATCACATACGCATGAACTACCGTTGCGAGGTTGCGCTGATTGTTCGCGCAGGAAATGCCCCGGCTGGACTCCCGCGCAGCGGTCAACGCGGGCATCAGCAGCGCAATCAACAGCGCAATGATTGAAATCACCACCAACAGTTCGATCAGCGTGAAACCCATGACATGTGCACGACTTCTCCGTTTCATTGCTGGACTCCTTTGTGTTTCCAGGCATGTCGGATATAAATCGCACGTCTAAGTTCGTCGACGCAGTAACAGCGGGGTGGTTCCAAGCAACAACACCAGCGTGACCGGCTCGGGCAGGAGGAACGTTGCCAGAACCGCCCGGTGATCCGAGGGGTAGTTGGACAGGGTGATGTCACTGAGCTGTCCACCCGCCATGCCGGGATCACCCACAAGCTGCACGTCCATGAGCGTCATGCCCTCGCCGCGGAAGTAGACAAAGTCGATGCGGTCGTGAACTTCAGGGTTATTGTTCAGCGTCGTCCACGTGTAGCCCGGGTGTGTCACCTCATTGGGGTACAGCGTGCGATAGCTGTCAATGAAGCCGGCGTTGATGACCTTGATGGAAGTAGGCCAGGGTACGACATGCGTGTGCAGGCCTGCGCCGTTGGGACCAGCCTCTTCGGTCCAGTCCAGGTGCGATGGCTCGTTGAAGTCGCCCACGAGGAACACCTTCGCACCCTGTGGGACTTTGGTTGCGATCTCGTTGAGGACCGCAGTGATCTGTCCGCTGCGCGCCGCGTTGGCCTGTGCCACTGCCGCGGCAACATCGCCATCGTGGGAACCGGTGTTGATCGTCGGCCCCCAGCCCAGTTGCGGCGATTGTGGATGAATCTGATAAGGCTGATAGGGTGACGACGCCAGATGCACGCTGAAGATGTACGCGTCCCCCTGTTCGCCCAGGTCGATCTTGACGCCACGGTTATAGACCTGTGTGATGGGGAAGCGGCTGAGGATGCTGTTGCTGCCATCGGGAAGCGCCGCGTAAAACATGCCCAGCATCCCGGCGAGGCTGGCGGTTGTGCCGGAGCTTTCCTGAATGCCGATAATGTCGGCGCCGGAGGCGATGATCGCGTCCGCCTCTCTTCCATCGGCACCGGCCCAGACGTTGAACGACATCACCTTCAGTTCAAACGCATGCAGCACAGCGGCGTTTAACAGCGTGATCACCCAGGCCAATGCCACACACGTTCGCACAACAAATTGAAACACAAAAACCTCCCTACAAAAAGAAAAAAAGAAACACTCACGCGTAACCGAACGCCTCGATGAACGGCTCAAGAACGCTCATCGCCGGTGCCAGATACTTTTCGTAATGACGCCAGCGTCCGATGGCCCGCGTGTACAACGGCTGCGATACATCGTGATAGGTGGGGGTGCGAATTGCGCGATCCGCACCGCGACGGTTCACATCAAGCAGCTCATCCTGCCATGTCAGCCCCAGTTCATCACACACGCGCTGAAGGGTTTGGCGCGTCTGAGCGATCACATCCTCATACCGCACCACTACACCCGGCTGCTGTAACCGTTCGCGCCAGTCGTGCCAGTGACGCATCACATCTGCGTAAAAGAGGCACGATTCCGCGAGGCTGATCGCCGGCGCGCTCGACCAGTTCAGGGGGACCATCGTGAAGAAATAGCTGATCACCACATCGCGCGGATCGCGCAGTGGCATCAGCAAATGGGCTTCGGGAAAGAGCGCGAACGCCAGGGGCAGATCGGCGGTGAGAAGTGGGTCTTTTTCGATGAGAAGACGTTTGCCAATCGGTTCACCAATGAAGCTTTCCGTGCAGCGCAGGAAAACATCGCGTCCAGCGTCGATCGCCTTGGTGTCGAATTCGCACAGTTCATTCCATGCCTGACGCGTCGATGCAGCGTCGTACACGATCGGCTGCACGAACTGCGAACGCAGAATGCCCGTCTCATCGGTACCGATGCAGTCCGGATGGACTGCGAGCATCTGTTCCAGGAGCGTGGTGCCGGATCGGGGAAATCCCGCCAGGTAGACGATACGCCGCGGTATAAGTGCTGCGGTGCGCTGCCGCCAGATGGCCAGATGCTCGCGCGTCATCATATTGAACAGTTCGCGCTGACGCTGACGCACGGCATACGATCGCCGCAATGGTTCCGCGACATGTGGGCGAAGCTGCTGCTTGGCGGCGCTGAGCTGTTCAAACGCTTCGTCATAGCTGCCCGTGCGATCGAACACAGCCGCCAGCTCATAGCGTAAGCGCCAGTCATCGGGTGTCTGATGGCGTGCGAGCTGGTCGCGAAGACGGCAAATCGCCTCGTCGAATCGGCCGGCCCGACGATCAAGATGCGCCAACAGACGCACACTTCGAGCGTGAGCCGGATCATGCGCCAATACCTGCTCAGCAATCTCACGGGCTCGATCAATGTTGTTCGCTCGTTCGCAGCAGGCTGCAAGCATTGCCAGCGCATCAGGGTCATTACGCCGTAGCCGACATGCCTGCTCCATCACCGTCGCTGCCTTGCCGAATTGTCCCGCACTAAAATAGCAACGTGCCACACGCAGGAGCTGGTCCGGCGACAATGCCTGACGTTCGATCAACTGTGTGAAAGCCTGGTGCCCCCGCACGAAGTCATACGCTTCCCAAAGCAGACGTCCGGCCCGATACAGCAGCGAAGCATTGGTTGATGTCTGAGTGATGGCGCGGTCAAACCATCGAATGACCTGCGTCATATCGCCGCACGTCGCAGCGTCGTCGAAGATGCGCAGCAGGTCGGGATCGTGGATCGTCGTCATCACTCACTCCTGCCCGAGGCAGGTCAGGAACATCGAGTCTGGCCGTGACGGTTGGAACGACAAATGTTCCCGCCCCGGTTTCCCAAGCGGGAAC
The DNA here is from genome assembly GCA_937988825.1 of uncultured Phycisphaeraceae bacterium. GTDB lineage: Bacteria > Planctomycetota > Phycisphaerae > Phycisphaerales > Phycisphaeraceae > CALKHT01. Next base: position 9,080 of record CALKHT010000045.1, on the reverse strand, counting down.
CCCGGAGGTGATATCAGGTTGTCATACGCCGGCGGCGCATCGCCATCGCACCGATACCCGCCACAACCAGTGTCGCTGAGGCCGGCTCAGGCACGAGTTGATCGAACACCAGGTTGTCCATGGCGAGATAGGACGGAAGTCCCTGAAGGTGGTCAAAATGGAGCGTGAGGGTTTCATTCGCAGAACCAGTGACAGCAGGTGTGATGGTGTCACGGCCGCCCGTATTTCTCATCCAGGTTCCACTGGCGAGGATCCCGCCGTTGCCTTCGATGCGCCAGTCGACCTGGACCGTACCACCACCTGCCCACAGATCAAGATCGAATGACTCGATCCGCACTGCGGCACCATTCTGCGGCGTGAACACAATCTGGTATTGGCCCGAGCCGTCGCTTGTCATATCGAGCTGAATGACGCTTCCCCGGCCATCCCAGTTGGTGTAGCTTTCAAACCCAAAGCCCTGAGTGCCACCGGTGCCGATCCACGTCAGGCTGATATCCGGCGCGCCGACGATGCCGTGAGCGCCAGCCTGTGCCGTGATATTTGCATCTGATACGGTGACGTTGGAGCCGTAGTTGGGATTATTCGGCAATAGTTCGTTGTTTTCCGTGAAGCCATCACTGTGAATAATGACCCTGGCGTGTGCGGGGTTAACCGCCAGACATGCCAGTCCGCTCCCGAAAATGCTCGCCAACATTCGTTTGTTGAATCGCTTCGTCGTCATGCTGATCCTCCTTGGCCTTGAAAGGTGTTATGGAATCATCTTTACAAACGACGCCATGTGATCCGCCCCAGTCGGGGGACGAGACTGTCTCAGACCGCGTCACAGCCGCACACACCGACGTTGCATGTCAATCCAACCACGTCAGACGACTATTCAAAACCTGCGTGATTTGCAGGCGTTACTGATTCACGCGCTTGAGCACAAATGAAAGATTGTCGGCATAGCCGTCGACGATCATGCCCTCTTCCGACTTCTGGGCATCCAGTTGCAATCTCACCTGTCGTGTGCCGGGTGGAACATTGCCATGCGTGCCCAGCAGCATGAAACCAGTTTCGTTGTTGCGATCTGAGGAAGGCACGGGGCCGATCGTCGCGCGGTCAAGCTCGGTGCCGTGCCGGTCCAGGAAGATCGCGCTGAAAGTGATCGGATCCTCGTTGGTTTCGAACCCGCCCAGCCAGCCGGTCAGCTCGAATCGCACCAGTCCGTCATCGACCTCCTGCCCGAGGATGCCCAGCGACACGCTTTGGTGCAGTTGCACCGGGACCATCGCGACGAAGTAGGCCCTGCCACGACGCTCAGGCATGCGATGAACCCGCGGATCGGGGTAGCGATACGCCGTCGCCTGTTCGTAATTGAGCGTGGTGGTGCGATCATCCGAAGCCTGCCAGCCGGTGATGCGTACGGGCCGCCACTCCTGTTCAGACAGCGCCACGCCCGGCTCATCCGCCTCGAAGTCGCCATTCACCACAAGGTTGACGTTCAGCAGGTCCTCAACGGTGCGCGGAAAGGCATCACGCTGCGGCGCGATCTCGATGACGGAAAGATCTGGATTCACAGCCCGTGCCTGACCCGCACGCAGATGCATCTGATCGATGTCGCTGCTGTTGTCCGGGCGCAGCACGACAAGGCCATCGAATACGTGAACCTGTGTCGTGCGCTGTTCGTCGACCAGCACGCCAAACTCCGTGCCCAGATCGACGATGCGCGACTGAGGCGTATCGATCGTGAAGCCGATGGCTGTCTGGGGGACATTCGCGGTGATTCGGCCGGCGTCCAGACGCATCCGATCGCGCGAAAGCACCTCGAACGTCGCCGGGCCTTCCACCAGCACTGATTCACCACGCGCGAAGGATAACTCGATCCACCCGCGAGTCAGACGCAGCGGATGCGGCGGCAGCGAATCGCCCGGTTTCAGCCGAACACCTCCGGACCATTCCGCATCCACCGCGCTGGCAAGCTTCACATCCAGCGCCGCGACCGTCGGCTGCGTGGTGGATGGTGTCGGCGGATCGGGCAGCATGACCCATACCGCGAACACCAGCATCGCTGCCAGTCCCGCAACCAGCCCATACACCAGTGCTCGTGGAATCACGATATGCCGCACCGGTGTGACCGGCTCGCTGGACTGAACCATCGCGCGCAACCACTGCGAACGCTCACGCGCCTCGCGCAACTCCTTCTCGCGCTCAGCCATGAGCTGCAGCCGACGTTCGCGCTGGGCACGCAGATCATCCTCCAGCGCCTCTATCAGAATTCGCTGTGCCAGCTCACGCTCACTGCTGTGCGGTGCACGTTCCGCCCACCAGCGCAGGCTTACCGTTTCACGAACGTAACGCACGTACAGACGGCACGCTTCATCATTGTGGAGCACCAGTTGCTCCAACAGATCGCGTTGCTGCGGCGTCATCTGTCCCGCAGCCTGTGCAAGGACGATCTCGTGGATGGTCTGAAAGATATCCACCTTGCCTCCCGATCAATCCGTTTGGGCGGACAATCGATGCTGCACACAGTCGTGCAGGAACTTGCGAATGCGATAGAGCGCCTTGTAGGTCGATTCGACCGATCGTCCGAAGCGGTCGGCCACCTCGCGGATGCTGCTGCCTGATTGATAGCACTCGCGCAGCAGGTCCTGGTTCGTATCCGTCAGTTGCTCGATACAGCTCGACAGGGCGTGATGACGTTCCTCTGCCTCCTCCGCGCTGCGATCGACCTCCGCAGCCACCGTTTTCAGGAACGCATCGGAGAATCGCAGGATGTCGCGCGACCGACGCTTTCGGAACGAGAGAATCTGGTACCAGGCGATCGTGCATGCCCACGCAGCGAAGTTGCTGCCCGGCTCATATTTGGCGTATTCCTGCCACAGCCGAACGTTGGTCTCCTGCAGAATCTCATCTGCGTCGGCCCAGTTGGGTACCAGTGACAGGATGTAGGCGTAGACACGACGTTCGTTCTGGGTGAGCAGTCGAACAAACTGATCCGGGTGAATTGGTTGTGACGTGTCGACGTGCATGACCCAACCCCCGCACAAAGATGTTGACCGGCTCGGCCAAATAGGGCGCTTCGGAAGGCGATTTGGACAACGTCGAGGTGAAAAAAATCGCCAGAAAAGGATCGTGTCCAGGGCCTGTGCCACTTATTTGGACTATAAAGTACCAGATTTACGCGATTTAGCGTACAGGAAAAGAATCAAATCGCTGGTATATTCTGGCGTTTTCGGTCTGCCGACGCGGTGCCGCCCGGCTGCGACGCAGGGCGGCGTGATCTGCAGATGAAGTGACGGCGCTACAAAGGAGGGCCCCGGGCTTTGCCCGGGGCTTTTTCTTTGGTGTGAAGAAAAAACCCAGGCACTGGTGTGCCTGGGCTTCGGGGATTGGGGAATGTGGAGGGTTGCTTCTTAACCGCCGATCTGAAGGCGGGCGAAGCCGGTGATCTTGGCGCCCTTGGGCAGGTAGTCACGGATGGGCTTCTTGGCGTCCATCTCGCGGACGTAGATCTGACCCAGCAGGGTGTGATCATCGATCCACTTGCGCACCTTGCCGGCTGCGATCTTCTCAGCAATCTCGGCGGGCTTACCCGAGGCCTTGGCCTCCTCGATCGCGGCCGCCTTCGCCTGCTCCAGCGCCTCGGCCGGCAGGCTCGCTTCATCCACTGCCAGTGGCTCCGCCAGCATGCCCTTGCCGTCCGCCGCGATCAGGTGCTGGCAGATGCCGCGAAGCAGTTCATCGCTCAGGTCGCCCTCGCCGGCCACCACCGCGCCGAGCTTGCCGTTGTGGTGCACGTAGTGACCCACCTTCTGGCCCTGCAGGCGGACGGTCCGGCCGAGCGAGATGTTCTCCTTGATGGTAATGCGCAGGTCCTCAACGACCTCCTTCATCTCCGGCGTGGGGATCGAGGCCGGGTCGTCCACTTTGGCAGCCAGCTCCGCCAGCTTCTGCGCACCGCTGACGAAGCGATCGTTGCGGGCGGCGAAGTCGGTTTCGCTGAGCAGTTCGATCATTGCGACGCGGCCATTGTCCACCGCCACTGCGATCGCACCCTCGCTGGCCTCGGTCTGCCGCTCGTCGATCTTGCCGCCGACGCGTTCACGCAGCAGGGCAATCGCCTGCTCGACGTTGCCGTTGGCATCCTCCAGCGCCTTCTTGCATTCCATCATGCCCAGGCCCGTGCGGTGTCGCAGAGCCATCACATCCTTGGCGGTGATCGCCATGGTTCAATCTCCTGACGAAAAAGGGACAACCCCGCTGGTGTCACGGGGCAAATTTTGTCCGACCATGTTGGGTCGAACGGCGCCGGTCGACGCTTACTGGCCGGCTTCGGGCTGGCTGCTCGCCGCGACCGTCTCGCCGCTGTCGCTGTCGGCGCGGAACTGCGAACGGCTGGAGCGGCGCCGCGCGGGTTCGCCCGCCGGTTCAGCCGTATCCTTTGCCTGAGCGCGGGCCGTCTTGCCCTCCTGCACCGCAGCGCACAGGCTGCGAACCACCACCTCGATCGCCTGCATCGCGTCGTCATTGCCGGGAATCGGAATGTCCGCGTAGCTCGGGTCCGAATCGGTGTCGATCAGGCACACCGTGGGAATGCCCAGCTTCCGCGCTTCCTTCACGGCGTTGATCTCGTGGTTCACGTCGATGACCACCATCGCGCCGGGCAACTGCGTCATGTTGCGGATGCCGTCGAGGTTGCGAAGGATCTTGGTCTTTTCGCGGCGGAGCTGGCTCTCCATCTTTTTGGAATAGCTGGCGATCTCGCCGGACTGCTCCAGCTGCTCCAGCTCCTCCAGCCGCTTCAGCCGTTCGCGGATGGTGCGGAAGTTGGTGAGGGTGCCGCCCAGCCAGCGTTCGGTGACGAAGTGCATCCCGGTTTCGCGGACATACTTCTCGATGCAGCCGCGAGCCTGCCGCTTAGTGCCCACGAAGAGCACATCCTTGCCGCTGGCGACGACCTGAGTGAGGAACTTACGCGCCAGCAGCAGCCCCTTGACTGTTTCCTTCACATCGATGATGTGAATGCGATTGCGCTTGCCGAAGATGTACGGGGCCATCTTCGGGTTCCAGTTGGTCGAGCGGTGTCCGAAGTGGATGCCCGCTTCGACCAGTTCCTTGACGAGCGTAGCCATGTGAAGCTCCTGCCAACAACGCCTGTGACGGTTGCAACGGTCCCTGGCTCCGAGCCGGGGATTCCGCACCGCCTGATCACGGTTGGCGCTAAGGGTGACAAATGCCGGTGACGTCCGGCGACCAGTCCAACACGCGGCAGCCCGTACGCAGCGCGCAGGGGCGCCTTCCGCACATGCGGATCGACAATTGTAGCACGCCCCCGCCCCCCTGCAACCGTCAGCCAGACGATCCCCGCCGCAATCGGGACGCCGAGGGCGGCGGCGAGCCTGAACCATCCACCCTGCTCCTTATTCGCCAGAGGTTTGCGTATACCTCGGAACCCCGCTTTGTTCGCCTTGCCAACCCGCCCGGTAGCCTCTATTATGGATAAGCGTATCCGATAATCCTTTTAACTTTGGAGCACGTGCCGTGCCTATCTCCCTGGGTGCCGGGCCTCAACCGGACTTCAACCAGCCGATCGACCTGATGATGGATTGCCATCGCCGCATCGAGCGGTTCCTCGACCTCCTCCTGCGGGTGGCCAGCGAGTGTCACGGCGGCGAGCTGCCTGATGAGCATCGCAGGGCGCTGGAAACCGCGCTCAACTACTTCCATCAGGCTGCGCCCCGCCATACCGCGGACGAGGAAGACTCGCTCTTCCCGTTGCTGCGGCAGATGAACGACCCGGAAATCAACGAGGCGCTCGAGGCGATCGACGCGCTGGAGGCCGAACACGACCAGGCGGCGCTTCGGCATGAGGAGATCGAAGCGCTTGGCCGTCGCTGGCTGGCGGAGGGGACGCTTCCACCTGAGGATGCCAAGCGGATGGAGGCGCTGCTGGTCGAGCTGACCGAGATGTACAGCAAGCACATCGCCGTCGAGGACACGCATATCTTTCCGCTGGCCAAGCGGAAGCTCGTTGCGCAGGCGATCAGCCAGGTCGGTCGCGAAATGGCGCACCGACGGGCGGTCGATCCGGGTCGACCGGAAAGCCGGTGTGCCCAGCGGCGCAAAGCGCTGGCTCAGGAAGTCGCTCGGGAGTGAGGCGGTGCGTGAACCTGGGTCACTGAAGCGACCACGCCGAGGCAGGGGAGCGATCACACGCCCGTGAGGCTTTTCTCGCGGCGGGATTCCCTGCGTCGGTCCGCTTCTTTAAGGATGCGCTTGCGCATCCGGATCGACTGGGGCGTGATCTCGACCAGCTCATCATCCTGGATGTACTCCAGGCATGCTTCGAGCGACATTTCGCGGGCTGGGCGGATGCGGGCTGCATCGTCCTTGCTCGTCGTGCGCATGTTGCTCATCGGCTTGGGCCGGGTCGGGTTGACCGTAATGTCGTTGTCCTTGCAGTGCTCGCCGACGATCTGGCCCTCGTAGACCTGGTCGCCCGGCTTCACAAAGAAGAAGCCGCGGTCGTACAGCCCATCCAGCGCGTAGGCGGTCACCCGGCCGGTTTCGGTCGACACCATTACCCCCAGTTGCCGCTGCGGGATCGGCCCGCGCATCGGCTCGTAATGCGAGAACACGTGGTGCATGATCGCCCGCCCCTGCGTGGCGGTGAGCATTCGGCTGCGCATACCGATCAGCCCGCGCGCGGGGATCGTGAACTCCATGTGGATGTACCCCGAAGTGCCCGCCTTGGCGTCCATCTTCATCAGTTCCGCGCGGCGTTCACCCACCAGCGACATCACCGCGTTCTGGCATTCCGCTGGGCAATCGACCACCAGCAGTTCGATCGGCTCCAGCCTTTTGCCGTTTTCCTCCCGGAAGATGACGCGTGGCTTGCCCGCCATCAGCTCGTAGCCTTCCCGCCGCATGTTCTCCAGCAGGATGCCCAGGTGCATCAGCCCCCGGCCGGACACCTGAAACTCATCGTTACGGGCGAAATCGACGCGAAGTGCGACGTTCGACTGCAGTTCGCGCTCCAGCCGCTCACGAATCTGCCGGCTGGTGACGAACTGGCCTTCCTGCCCGGCGAAGGGGCCATCGTTCACGCGGAAGGTCATCGTCAGCGTCGGCTCATCGATGGCGACGGGCGGCAGGGCAATGGGATTTTCCGCATCCGCGATCGTGTCGCCGATGTCCACCGGGTCCAGCCCCACCACTGCGCAGATATCACCCGCCTCAACGCGGTCGACCTCACGCCGGCCAAGCCCCTCGAACTGGAAAAGCTGCAGCAGGCGCTGAATGGACTGTCCGCCGTGACGGTTGATCACCGCCACATTCTGCCCCTTGGTCAGCATGCCGGCGAAGAGGCGGCCGATGGCGATGCGGCCGACGTAGTCGGAATAGTCCAGCGAAGTAACGAGCATCTGCGCCGGTGCGTTCGGGTCCATCTGCGGCGCGGGCACGTGCTTCACGATCGCCTCGAAGACCGCACGCATGTCCTGCGTCTTCACCGCCGGATCGTTGGTCGCCCAGCCTTCGCGAGCGGAGGCGTAGACGACGGGGAAGTCCAGGGCGTGATCGTCCGCCTCCAGTTCGACGAGCAGGTCGAACACCTCGTTGACGACGTGATCGGGGCGGGCGTCCGGCCGGTCGATTTTGTTGACGACGACGATGGGCCGCAGACCGTTCTGCAGGGCTTTCTGGAGGACGAATCGCGTCTGGGGCATGGGGCCTTCGAAGGCGTCGACGACGAGCAGGACGCCGTCCGCCATGCGAAGCACGCGTTCGACCTCGCCGCCGAAGTCGGCGTGGCCGGGGGTGTCGATGACGTTGATCTTGTAGCGCTTGCCATCCAGCGCGTCGTAATGGATTTCGCAGTTCTTGGCGAGGATGGTGATGCCGCGTTCACGCTCCAGCGGGTTGGAGTCCATGACCAGGCCGTCCTGACCGCCAGCCAGGCGTTCCAGTTCCTCGTTGCGGAACATACCAGACTGATAGAGCAGCCGATCGACCAGGGTGGTTTTGCCGTGGTCGACGTGAGCGATGATGGCGACGTTGCGGAGAGTCGTCTGCATAAGGTCCGATCGATCTGGAATGAGAAAACCGCCCGGTACGGGACGCACCGGGCGGGGTATTGTAGGGCAAGTGAGGTGTGAGGGCGCGGAGGGGTTAAGGGACTAGGGGACGAAGGGGGCGTGGTTGCTTTAGCAATCCACGTAGGGGGAAGGCATCTCACCGCCTGTTCCACGTCCCGAACCATGGGGCGTTGAACATGCTCGTGGAGAGGTGGACGCGAGCGCCGCTGGGGGCGTTGACCCACCATTGCCTGGCCTCGGGGCCGGGCTGCGTGCCAACGCTCAGGTTGTGGGCACTGCCATCGGTGGCGATGTAGTTGCCGCTGTGGTTGATGTGCCAGGTGCCGATGCGGTTGATGTCACCGTGGCCCGGGTCGACGAAGCCGAGGTTGATGTGGAAGGCAGGGTCCTCTTCCAGGAAGACCGGCGGAGCGACATTGACGTACTGGTTCGGAGCGATCTCGACCTCCGCGCGGACGGGCAGCAATTCGATCTTCGCCCCGCCGAAGACCATGATCATGGCGTAGTCGAACATGCCGTTGCTGCCCACGCCGGTGCCGGGCACGCCCTCGTCCAGCCCGGGGCAGCGGTACATCTGGGCCGCGGCACCACGACCACCCAGGTAGGGCACCATCACGCCTTCGCGGTTGGGAAAGTCCGGCGCGAGGATCGAGGTGCGATCGAAACGGCGCACCTCATCACCCATCCAGGCGTACTGCCACTCGCGCGTCCCCTGAAAGATGCCGCCCCACATGGTTGGCAGTGTGCTCTCATGATCGTTGGCGAAGGCAACCATCGCGGTGCCCATCTGCCGTAACTGGGTCATGCACTGCACGCTGTACGCGGTTTGCCGCGCCGAGGACAGCGCGGGCAGCAACAGTGCGATCAGCAGCGCGATGATCGAAATGACCACGAGCAGTTCAATCAGCGTGAAAGCGTGACGACGGTCAGAACATTGGGCATGTGTGAACATGTGCAATCCTTTCGGCGAAACAACCTGCCTTGGGGGGGAAATGACCCGAC
>CALKHT010000044.1 GCA_937988825.1 uncultured Phycisphaeraceae bacterium | reverse complement strand
CTGACATCATCCCGCCCGTCGAAGCGCTTCAGGAACCGCCCACGAGTGGTGTCATCCCAACTGAGCCTGCCGGAGAACCCGCCGGCAGCCTGACCAGCGCCGACGCCCCAAACACCGCCGATACCAATTCGGTCGACGCAGACGCCGCAGCCGTCCCCGAAAATACCGACGTCGACTTCACGCCTGCGACCCCGCGCGCGCCAGCACCCATCACCGCCGCACGCACCATCGTGTTCGTCGTCGACGCATCCGGCTCACAGGTCGATACCCTGCCATTGGCGCTGCGGCATCTCGAGGAAACGGTCGGCTTCCTCACGCCCGACCAGCGCTTCACCATCCTCTTTTTCCAGGGCGACCGCGTTATCGAAGTCGCCCCCGACGGGCTGAAGGCGGCTGATGAACGGACCAAACTGCGTGTCGCGGACTGGATCGCGCCTGGCGCCAGCCGCATTCTCCCGATGGGCGCGTCCAACGCCGCCGCCGCGCTGCGCCGGGCAGTCGAATACAAGCCCGATCAGCTTTTCATCTATTCCGACCGCCTTGTCAGCGCCCGCGCCAGCGATGAACAGCATCGCGAGCTTCTGACACTGCTGGATGAACTGAATTCTGACCGCACGATCCAGATCAATACCGTTCAGCTTATCTACGATGACCCGCGCCACACGCTGCGCACCATCGCCACTGAACATCACGGCCACCACACCTTCATCGCGCCACGCCGCCCGGCCGAACCGCCACCGGCTGCGATGGACCTGCTGCGCTGATCAGTGTTCCTTCGGAATCACTGAGATCGCGCCGTTTCGCTCGAGGATGGCGTATTTGATCTGATCCATGCGCTCGAGCCCATGATCGCGCCGGGCTGCATAGAGCACATCGTTCTCGCTGACGCGTTCCTTGTTCATGTGCTCGCGAATCGGTTCGCCATTGTTCACCAGCACGATCGGCACACCCTCGATCAACCGGTCCAGCCGGGGCGAATACTGCTTCCAGATCGACAGTCCCAGGTCCACACCGATCAGCGTGACGATTACGATCAGCGCATTGGTGATGGAATAATCAGAGCCAAGCAGCGCCTGCTGCGTCGCCTCACCGATCACCAGCAGCAGCACGAAATCAAACGTCGTCACCTCCGAAATCGTCCGCCTGCCCACCAGGCGAAAGACGAAGAAAAGGAAAAAGTACATCGACAACGCGCGCAGCACCGGATCCATCGCGGATTCTCCTTGTGTGAAGTGACAACTTCGCGGCGTTACGGATAAACGAACGTGCTGAACAACACGCTCGCCTTTTCATCCACGCTGACCGTGGCTTGATGTGTGCCCGCATGGATGGGATGAAGGTTCATCGTCACGATCAGTGGTCGCTGCGGGTCAGCCGCGAACAGGTATTCGACCCCATCATCCGTCGCGCCACTCGCCACCGGCGTGGGTGTGATCGCCTGCACGCGATGCTGATCCATAAAATCGCGGTTGAAGCTGATTTGCACGCGGTCGCGGTCAATGAGCGAAGGTTGTACAACGAGGCGAAGCGTGATCGGCGCTTCCCTCCGGGCGAAGCGGTCAAATTCCACTATCACCCCTGCCTCAACATCGCCCGCCCTGCCACGACTGACCGGCCCACCTCCGAACACCCCTGCCACCGCCCCGATGATGATCGCCCCCATCACCCCCCATGCCACCCGCTCGACACGCCACTCCCGCCGCTGAAAACGCTCATCCAGCTCCATCTCCAGCCCCGGGTAACGCTCATCCATACCTGCCTCGTCCCCGCCACGATTGGTTCTGCCCAACCACGACACGGAGCAAAGCGCAGGCCACTGGATAAACGCATATGAAGGCTGGCGGGACAGACGTCTCGCCTGTCAATTCGCCACTGATCGCGACCAGACCCGAGGCTGGTCATCTTCAAATCGCGCATCAGCAGGCGAATGTCACGGATGAATCGTCTGAATCACATGGCCGACATATGGCATCGACCGAAATCGCCTGCTACTAGTTAATAGATGCGCTTCAGTTCCGCCTGAGGATAGTAGAAATTGAGGATGCTCACGGCGTGGTGGCCTTGTTGGGCCATGGCCTGGGCGCCGTGCTGGCACAGGCCCACACCGTGGCCATGGCCGCGGCCGTCGGTGAAGACGACGCGCTCGCCCTGGACGACTGGGGTGACGTGACTACTCTTGAGCGTGCTGCCGGAGGGCAGGGGCGGAGCACCTGGGCCGTCATAGTTGCAGGCAAAGCGGAAGTGCTCGGCCCCGAGCGTGTAGGCCTTGCCCGCCTCATCAACGATCTGGAACGAGACCGGCCGCCCCACCCCATTGCGGCTGGCAATGGTGATCTGGCGGATCTTCTTCAGATTGGCGATCGACATGCCCCCAGCCTTGCCCCACGCCGCGATGCGCTGCGACAACTGCGTCCGGTCATGCGCGATCGGCCCCCAGCGGAAGCTGTTGCTGTTGCTGCACCAGTTGCCCCGATACGTCGCGGCCAGGGGCGGAATCGACTGCGCATTGGGGAAGGCGTAGGCAGCATCCTGGCCCGAGCCGCCGCAACTGGAGGAGTAGTAGGCGGGCAGCACCTGGTCAGCCCACATCAGCACAACGCCGCGCGTCTGGCGCACCGCATCGATCGCCCGGGTGTTACGCGCCACGCCGCCGTACACCTGGCTGGCAGTGGTGCTTTCCAGGTCATAGTGGCGGTTGCGTGTGCGAGCCATGGTGGCGATGGCGTAGGAGCGGGCGGCGATGGCCTGCGCGATAAACGTCTGCGAGTGCCAGTAGCTATAAAGCTCGCGCTCCAGCACGCCCGGCAGGTAGGTCTCCATCAGCACGTGGTTGACTACGTCCAGCCCCGTCCCCGGCCGCTGCGGCAGATTAGCAGCGTGCAGAGCGAGCCTGCCCGGGTAGCTCGTGCCATTGACACTCATCCCGTCAGCCCCACTCAACGGTGTCACCAGCAGGGCATCGACCCGCCAGGCCAGCGGTTGTCCGCCAGCGGGGTGCAACTCGAAACGATTGTCCCGGCGGAGGATGTGCAGCGGCGTTGAGAAGGTGCGGGCCTGGTCCACCTGTCCCGGGCCAAGGAAGACGCCCACCTGTACATGCCCGGGGCCTTCGATGAGCACCCGGTCCACCCCGGCTGCGATCCTTACGCGGACCGTCGGTTCGCTGCGCGGCACCGCTGCCAGCGGCGGTCGCTCAAAACGTGGGCTGGTGCTCGTTCGGCAGCTCGTCAGCACCACCGCCACAGCTGCCAGGACGGCAAACGCCGCCCCGATCACCCGCCCGCGCCGGGGCATCCGACTGTACCTGCGCCGCCTTGCCATGATCGCGTCTCCGTCCGTGGATTGCCCCGGAGGAGTATAGCGGATCGAACATCATCGGCGTCAGCGTCTTTTCGGAGGCACAACATCGTCGTGGCACCCGTGCCCACCGGGGTGACGTCCATAACCACGGCAATTTCAGGCAATTAAATACCGATCCCACTTTCGTGGTATCCCCGGCAGACCGTTTCAGGTATGATGGGGGTGGATCGGTGAACTGGTCGGACCCCGACAACTCCCACCTCGTTCGGGGTAATGGCTCCGCAGGGTATCAGGGCGCGGCGTACGCCCGTTTCGGGAAATCCCGCAGGAGCGTGCCTACAATGTGACAAGTCGTTACGGAGATTGCACCTATGGCGAGAAAACCGATCGAGTGGGCAACCGACTTTGACGGTCAGGAAATCCGCAAGGGCGACACCGTCGCGACCCTGAGCGATAACGTCACCGCCCGTGTGTGTGATCTTTGCGAGGAAGGTGGCATGGAATGGGTTCGCCTGCGACCGGCCCACCAACCCTACGGTCGGGGTATCTGGCACTCGGCCGACCAGGTTGTCCGACTCGGCGGCCCCCGCAAGAAGCCCGCCAGCTCCACTGCCAGCGCGAAAAAGTAATAAGGCAACTGGATCAGTTACGGTGGGCCGCCCCACCGATCCTTTCCATGCCTGTCAGGCGTTTGACCCCAGGGGCCTTCGCCTCAGACAACCCGACAGTCAAGTGTGCAGGTCGGCATCTTCTCGCGAGCAAGAGCGAGAAGCGCGATCGTTATGCGTGTCCCAAATCGCCGCGACGCGAGGATGGCCGCCCTGTCAGCAGTACCGCCCCAGTGAGCATCAGGATCGCAGCAGTGGCGGGCTCGGGAATGACGCGGACCTCGATCCACTTCCAACCATCGGTCTCGCCCACCGCGATCGGTCTGATGATCGGCCCGCCGTTAGGAAATGTGTACGTCATGCCCAGCGTCAGGGCCCCGTCGCGCGTGTCGATCCAGTCCGCCGAATCGCCTTCGCCCTGCGAACCGGGGGTGAAGTCGAGCAGAAACGTTCTGCTGAAATCCTGCATCTGAACGATGACGCCCTCTTCCCACACGGCCCCACCGTGCTCGTCGTAAAGCTGCGCCAGCCCCGGGGCGAAGGAGATCCAGAACGTTCGGCCGTCCGCCTCGAACCGCAGGCCGAGCGTCTTCGCCTCCGGCAGCGTGTCACGATCGAAGGCGTAGATGCGGTACGTGCCGTAGTTGCCGCTATCGATGTCGACGATGTGCTGATCGTCAACCCAGCCGATGGTGTACTTCATCGGCAGCGGCATCTGATACATATCGCCATCGTCACTGCCCATGACGAAGAGACCATCGCGTCCCTCGCGATAAACACCGGGATAGGGCACACCATTGCCTTCAATCGCGCCGGCGTGTCCGACGTTATAGGAATGGCCCATTTCGTGAATGAAGCCCGGCGCCCAGGGATATTCGCCGGGAAGCCAGACCCGGCCCGGCAGGGCCGCGGCCCCGAAGTTCTGATTCAGCACACCCGGATACGAAAGCACCTGGTGGTCATATGCATCCACGTCGAAGCCGGCATCCCGGGCGGCATCGAGCATGGCGTAGGTGATCAGCGCGATGTCGCCAATGTAATCGGTCGATACGCCCGGCAGGGTGAGCACTGGCGTGTAATCGGCGTCGTAGCCCGCGATGCGGCCATAGGAGTTGCGCACGAAAAAAGTCTCCGCCGCTTCCTTGACGCCGATCAGTTCATTCAGCCAGACATCGTGCGTCATCGGCATCGGAGCGTTGGTGAACTCCGCCCGAATGAACAAAATGCGCTCCACGCCATCCGCATGAGCACGCTCGATGCCACCGAAAAGCCCCGCCACCACGACAACCGCGAAACACACCCATGTCTGCAACGGACGACCTATACTTTGATTCACAGATAACCCTCTCCTGGCAGTTCGCCTCACCTCATCTCCCCGATTCAACACAAGTGTACCTCACCCGCCTGTCCTTCACATAGATAAAAAACCGCCCGACAGGGCGAGACAGGTCCACAAAGGTCAGCGATCAGAAATCTTCCACGTCGCCGGAGCCTGGCCAACGCGAGGCATCTGCTGAAAGTAACCGCCTGCCCGGTTGTGTGATTGGAAAAATGTTGGCGGGCGTCACCAGGCGGTGACGCCGCGCCAACCTCAGGGACTTAGCCCCCCTCCGCCCGGTTGAATGGCAGGTCGGGGCACAGTTGTGCCCATCGTCTGGTCGCTATGCGGGCGACGTTACGTGGTCCGATCCACCGGCCGCGTGCCCGAGCCAGCCGTTCATCCCGTCGGCTGCGTTGCACGCACCAGCGCGCCAGGCGTTTGAGCCGTTCCTCGGCCGTCCCCCGGATAAACGGCCGAGCTGGCTGCTGACGCTCCATCGGATCGTGTCCCGTCGCCCGCCTTCCCTGACAAGGCAACAGTCATGCTATTGAGAGGACTGACAGCGTCCTGTCAGTGGTCGGTAGGGAAATATCTCGCCGCCGTGGCACGCGCCAGCTCAGCCACACGCTCAACCAGCTCCGGCGGCTGGATCACCCGCGCGTGCGGACCATATCCCAGCACCCACCAGACGATCTCATCCAGCCCCTCCACCTCGCAGGTGAACGTGATCGAGCCGTCCTCGTGGTCCTCAATCTCCTGTGTGGGGTGCCAGTGGGTATCGCTCACCGTTTCGGCGACTTCCGCATCGAAATGGATGGCAACGGAATAAACCCGGTCGCCGCGAATCATGCGCCACGCCTTGCCGCGAAAGGTTTCGATGGAAAAGTCTTCGGGGATGGCGTAGGGCTTGTCAGTCAGCTCGATGGCGGCGAAGCGATTGAGCTTGAGGCACCGCACCTCATCGCGCCCACCGTGATAACCAACAACGTACCATGATCGCTGCTCAAACGTCAGCGCGTAGGGTCTGAACTCGAACAGGTTGTCACGATCGCTTGATGGATTGCGCGATTCATACCGACATCGCACTGCACGTCGGTTACGGATTGCCTCCTTCAGCGTATCGAACACGTCAACGATCGCTTCACCGTCCGGCCCGGTCGCCGGCAGGCGGATCACCACGTGCTCATCCACATCCCCCAGTTCATCGTGAACGCGTTGAGGCAATTGCGCTCGAATCTTTTCCACCGCACGGGCAGCCGGACCAGTCAGCGCGATCTGCTCGTTGCCACCCACCTGCTCCGCCAGCGACATCAGTGCCAGTGTTTCCCCGGCTGTCAGTGATATGGGCGGGAGGAAATAATCACGCCGAATACGGTAACCCGTCTCTGGGTCAAGATAAAAAGGAATGCCTACCTTTCCCAGGCACCTGAGATACCGATAAACGGTGCGTTCGGTAACGCCAAGCTGTTCCGCCAGCCGCCGGGCATCACCCGCCTTGCGGGTCTGCATCAGCATGAAAACCCGGAAGAGCTGCTCGCATTTGGAGAAATCCGCATCAGACATGGCCCGGCCCCCTTTCTGGAAAGTGAAAAGTTTATTGTAAAACGAATCGGTTCGACGGGGTGGCCGCTTGGGGATGACCACTTTCGCCTGCGGTGAAAGACAGGCGAGACATTTATCCCACCCAACTCAACGGGGTATCAATTCGTCAGCCGTTCCCGCGTACCACGTTCGGCTGGGTGGGTCGGGTTATTGGGGCGTGCAAAGTTTTCGCAAACGTCACAACCGGCATAGCTCCACATCACGATTCGTATTTTTGCGGTGGTTTGTGTGGAAGCAGTGCAGCCGATGCGCTGCGCGGACGAAAGTCTGAACCGTGGGCCGTGATGCGCGGCCGAAGTATCAGGGAGGCGACATCGCCATACTTTCCAGGAGAAAGCTAATGTCCAAGCATCGAGCCAAACACAGCAAGTCGATCAAAGAGAGGCAGACCATGTCCGCGGAAGGCAATCTTCGCAAGCGAATGACCACGGCGGTGCTGCTGTCGGCGCTGGGTTCGGCCACGCTGTTCGGTTGCACTTCGCGTGAGAGCACCAGCCGGACGTCGACGACCAACCTTGGCTCGAGCTCCCCGGCCCGTCAGTACGTGAACCAGCGCGCCAGCGAATTCAACGTGCCCAGCCGGTACGTCAACGAGGCTCGCGTGGGTCTGATCCGCACCGAGGATGCCCGGGCCGAGGCGGACGTGATCGACGCCAAGCGTCTGGCGGCGCTGGATGAACAGCAGGCCCGCGTCGAGGCGGAGCGTCAGCGCGTGCTGGCGGAACATGCCCGCGCTCTGGCACAGGCGCAGGCACTGGCCAGCGAATACCAGGCCCGTCAGGACAAGATGTTGTCCAACATCGTCGCCCGGGAACGTCACCTGACAACCTCGGCGGCGGAAACGCAGGCGATCCTCGCCGCGCTGGCGAAGGAGAAACGCACCATCCAGGCGGATCTGCTGAGCAAGGCGAAGCAGGATCTGGAAGCGGCCAACGCACGCTTGGAGGAGATGCGTGCGATCCGCAAGGCGACCCAGGAGGAAGGCACCGCCTCGATCGAGCAGATGCGTGAGTCGGCCCAGGCGACCCGCGATCGCGCCGCTGCGGTGGTTCGCGCGCTGTCGACCGAAGCGGACTCGGTGCTGCGACAGACTCAGGCGGACGTGAAGGAACTGGAGAACCGGATGGCGATGGTGTCGGAGCAGGCGACCGCCCGCTTCAACAAGCTGTCCGCCCGCAGCGCCACGGTACTGGAGGAAGCCCAGGCCCGGGCAGCAGAACTGCAGGCCCGCGCGACGACCATCGAGCAGCAGAAGGCCGGCGAAGAATACAACGTCATGGTTCAGGCCGCCCACAACCGCTGGGAACAGGCCCAGGCTGAGCACGCTCAGCAGGTGCGCCTGGCGCGTAGCGCGTTCGAGCGTGAGGTGAGCCAGATCACGTTGCTGGAGGCCGAGGCTGAGAAGCTGGCTCAGCAGACGGAAGTGGCGTTCGTACAGCAGATGGGCGAGCTGGATGCGTGGCGTAAGGATGCGCTGGCGGAGGTGGAGAACATCCACGTCGCAGCGATCCGTGCCGAGTCTATGGCTCGCAACGAGTTTGTGAAGGCCGAAGCCGAAGCCCGCGCGATCGCGCTGCGTGAGACGGCTGCTCACCAGCAGGAGCTGGCAGAAGAGCTGCAGCGTCAGATTGAAGCTGAAGCCCGCGCTGAAGCCGCCCGTGTGCGCGAGGAGATTCTCGCGGAGCTGGCACGTCAGCAGCAGGCCGGCAAGGTGGAGACCTCGAAGAAGACCGCGCCGCAGAGTGAGCAGACGGCTGATCTGCATCAGGTGCCTGAGCAGCCCGAGGTGCAGCCGGTGACACCGCGCATCGAGCCGGAGCACGTGGCTGCTTACCGCGCCGCCCTGGCGGAAGTGATGAAGGAACGCGCCCGCGCTGATGCCAAGAAGCAGGTGGTGCTGGCGACCTATGACGAATCGCGTCAGAAGCTGCGTGCCGAGCGCGATCAGCGCATGGCGATGGCGGAGGAGCGCAAGGCCCAGGTCCGCAACCTGCGGGTGCAGGCCGATGCCCGCTTCGCCAACACGCAGGCGGAGCTGAAGGCTCAACTGGAGCTGGCGCGCACGAACCACGCGACCGAACTGGCCCAGGCCGAGACGTTCCGCAATGAAATGATGGCTCAGGTCGCGGACCTGCGCAGCCAGGCCAAGAGTGAACTGGAAGTCGCGCAGGTGCTCTCACGTCAGTATCAGATTGAAGCCGAAGCCGCCCGCAACGAAGGCGACAGCGAGCGCACGGCTCTGGAAGCTCAACTGGCGTCCGTGAAGCAGCGTGGTGAGGCTGAGCGCCGCCGCCTGCTGGCCGAGGCGCAGAGCGTGGAGCGAGAGCAGCTCGCCCTGGCGCAGCAGATCGAAGCGCAGATCGCCGCCGCCGAGGCGAAGCTCGAAGCTGAGCTGGCGAAGCTGGATGAATCGATCGAGTCGCACGAGACAGTGGCGAAGGTCAGCTATCAGGAAGCGGTGACCCGCGCTGATGTGGCCGGCCGCATGGTCGACGTGGAAATCGCCCGGCTGCAGGCTCAGTATCAGCTCGAGCAGGCGCTCACCGGCGCCGAGATCGATCGGTCGCGCAGCCTGATTCAGATTGCCGGCCTCAAGAGCGAGGCGGAAGTCGAACGGCTGCGTGCCGAGGCAGGCGCCAGTGCAGAGCGTGAACTGGCGCGTCTGGATGTGGACGCAGTGAACGCGAAGGTGGAAGACCTGATCGCCAAGGCTCGCGCGGAGGCGCATCGCCAGATCGCCAGCTCGCAGGAACGGGCGGTCAAGGCGCAGTTCGATGCCCGGGTGACGCAGGTCGGAGCCGAGCGGACACGGGAGGAAGCGATTGCGCGTCGCAATGAGATCTTCCGAGCGGCCAACATCGAGTCGGCTCTGGCGGAAGCTGAAGCAGCCCGCGAGCGCACCCGCCTGCGTCTGGAGGAAATGATGGCGCAGCAGAAGCGGCTGGAACGCGCTGCCGCCACCAACTGGGACATCGTCCTGGCCTCCTCGCAGGAAGCCAACCACAAGCCCGACACGAAGCTGATCGAAGGCACACTCAAGCGGCCCGAACCGGTTCGCACCCAGCCGATCCGATTCAGCAACGTGAACACCAACAACTTCGAGGAGTAATTCCAGGGAACAGGAGGAGGAGCAATCAGACGCCCGGCGGTGAAAACCGTCGGGCGTTTTTGTTGGGGGAGGTGGTGGTTCGTAGTGAGTAATTAGTGATGGTGCGGTGGAAACAACGTGGGCTTATAAGCGCGTTGAATAAGCAGCAGGCGTTAAGCAATTGGCAATGGATAATTCAGAACACGCTAAGTGTGCAAAGTGCGGACCCGAGCGTTGGGGTCGTGCCTGATCGCGAATGAATTGCGAATTGCTTATTGACTATCTACCCCTACCGCACGACCACATCCACCACGTTCAGTTCCGCACTGCTTCGCCCGCCCCAGGTGTTGAGCTTCGGCTCAAAAGCCAGGTCAACGCGTACGCCCGGGGCGAGTTGTTCAGCAAGGTCACCCTGACCGAATGCGATGGCGTTCACCACGCGCGTGCCATCGGTGACTGCAAACCTGAGGTGTGCGCCCTCGTTGCCCACGCGCATGGGCAGACGGGCGATACGCACATCACGCAGACACAGCGTCGGATCGGGGTTACCGCGTCCGAACGGCGCGAGATCCAGAAGCTGCTGCACCAACCCAGCCTCCATATCCGCCAATCGACATTCCGCGTCGATCCGCACAACTGGCGCCAGATCGTCCGGCTGCAACAGCGTGTTCACTTTGGCGATCAGTGCTTCACGGAAGGCTTCAATGTTGGCGGTTGCCAGCCGTACACCCGCCGCCATCGCGTGACCGCCAAAGGTGGTCAGGTGTTCAGCACAGGCGGCAAGAGCCTCGTGGATGCATACACCTTCGACGCTGCGGGCCGAACCGTGCGCTTCGCCGTTGTCGACGCTGAGGATCACCACCGGCCGACTGAAACGCTCGACCAGCCGACTGGCGACAATGCCGATCACTCCCGCGTGCCAGCCCTCCTTACCGATAACGATCGCGCGGCGATCCTCATGATCGAACCCCGACTCGATCACCATCTGTCGGGCTTCTTCGAAGATTTCCCGCTCGGTGGCACGTCGGCGGTTGTTCTCGTGCGTCAGGAACTCGGCGATCTGGGCAGCCTCCTGCGGTTCCGCCCGCGTGAGCAGATGCACCGCCCGCGCGGCATGGCCCATGCGGCCACAGGCGTTCAGCCGCGGCCCCAGTACGAAGCCCACGTGATACGCATCGATCTTCTCATCGCGCAACCCCGCGGCATCGATCAGCGCATTCAGCCCCACGAAACGGGTGAACTTGATCCGCCCCAACCCGAATCGCGTAATCACCCGGTTTTCATCCATCAGCGGCACCACATCCGCCACCGTGCCCAGCGCGGCCAGCGAAAGCAGGTCGATCATCAGCGTCTTAAAGCTTTCGGGCAGTCGATCGGATCCACACCAGGCGCGAGCAACCTGCCAGGCGAGCTTGAATGCCACACCCGCGCCGCACAGGTCGGGGAAGGGGTAGGCCGCAGTTGGTTCGCCCTCCGCCGCCCCCACGGCCGATCCGGACAGGCGCGGGTGGACCAGGGCATACGCATGGGGCAGGTTGGCGGGGTCAAACTCGTGATGGTCGGTGATGATGAGGTCTGCCCCCAGTTCGCGCGCAACGTTCGCGGGCTCCACCGCGGTGATGCCGCAGTCGACCGAGACAATCAGCGGCTGACGGGGTATGGCGTCGGCCGGCGGGCTGTAGTACGGCTGGGCGGTGTGCCATTCACCCCGGGCAATCGACGCGATGGCGTCGCAGTTCAGGCCATAGCCTTCCTCGATGCGGTGCGGCACGTAGGTATACACCTCCGCATCGATGAACCGCAGCGTATGCCAGAGAATCGCGCTGGCGGTCACCCCATCCACATCGTAGTCGCCGTAGATAACGATGGGCTGACGGTCGCGCACGGCCTGCACGATGCGTTGAGCCGCTCGGGCCGTCCCGGGCAGCAGAATCGGATCATGCAACTGGCTGAGGGACGGGTTGAGGAACCGCCGGGCGGCATCGGCATCATCCAGCCCACGGTTGATCAGCAGGTGCGCCACCAGGGGATGAACCGCCAGCGTGCGTGCCAGCGCCTGCACCTGTTCCCGATCGACCCGCGCCTGGATGAACTGCCAGCGTTTTCGCGTCCTTGCCGCAAGCATGGGGGCAATATAGCACAGCCGGGCCGGCGCGGATGTCCACTTTGAAGTCGGGACTCAGAAACATCTGATGGACGATCCGACAAGCCGGGTCGATGTTGATGCTACCGCGGTGCATGTCTTTCGCGTCGCGGGGCCTCGCGGGGGTTCATCGACGCAGGCAGAGCAAAAAAGTAATGGGCACTATCGCCAACAAGGCATTTATTGCCCGGTCGGGGCAGGACGCCTTGTAGCGACGGCGTTTGTGTGAATCATCTTGCGGCACGACGGCCTATGGTTCGGCGGCGTGAATCGCGTGTATTGTCCCGCGGGTTTAGTTGCTGAGACGCAACGCCCGGCGAAATTCCCGTTGCCGGTAACCACATGATGCACCGCATACTGCGGGACGCGTCGTGCCCAATAGCCCGGATGGAGGCAGTCACGCGTGATCGGTGAACGCCGACAGATCATCCGCCACTGTCTGATCAGTCTTGTGGCATCTTGCGCTGGGATCGCGTTGAGCGCCCTGGCGACATGGACCCTCAACGTCGCGGCTGAGCCGCTGGGCGCCCTGATGCTGCTGGTCGTCGTCATCACGCTGGCGCTGGGCACATGGCCGAGCTTCATCAGCGCCACACTGGCGATGAGCTACGCCGCGTTCCGTGTGGGCCTTTTAGTCGCCCCGCCACCCATCCCGGTGTCGCCCTTCTGGCCGCTGGTGATCGCATCCAGCGCGGTGATCGCAGCTGCGTTGCGGGCCAACCTGATGCAGCAGCTCGCTGCCACCGTGCCGGTCGCCCGTCACTCGGGCACATTCTTCCCTCGCCCGCGCACCGTCCCGGACACCCCGATCGCAGACACGCCTCCCGCCGACGTTCCGCCGGATACACCATCATCCGACGCCATGATGCGCCATACCGCCCGTCTGGCACTGGTGGGACAGATGACCGCTGCCATGGCACACGAGCTGCGCCAGCCGTTGGCAGCCTCAGCCGGGTTCATCGACGCCGCTCTGCACGGACTGGAACGCCGTGGCGACGACGACATCCAGGATCAGCTCCAGCATCTGCGCGATGCGCGTGATCAGGTGATGCTCGCCGGACAGATCATCAACCGCATGTTGGTATTCCTTCGCCCGGGCGAGGACGAACGCAGGATCATCGACCTGCACGAAACAATCCGGCAGAGTCTGGCGCTGGTACGTGCCGATGCGCGGATGCACGAGGTGATGCTCACGTTCGAGCCTGATGCGCAAACAATGTTCGCGCTGGCGGACGCGGTGCAGGTGCAGCAGGTGGTGTGCAACCTGGTGCGGAATGCGATCGACGCCGTGGTTGCCGGCAATTCGTCACAGCGATTGGTGCGCATCGTCACGTGGCGTGACGTCGAAACCGGGCGGGCCTATGTCCGTGTGACCGATACCGGACCCGGCGTACCCCAATTGGAACACGATCGAATCTTCCATCCTTTTTATACCACGCGCGCCGAAGGTACCGGCCTGGGCCTGTGGATCTGTCGTGACATCGTGCAACGACACGGCGGCGATATCACGCTGTTACCCACTGTGACGGGCATCGGTGCCCAGTTCGAGTTCTGGCTGCCTCTTGAAAGTTTGCGCGACGAACCATCCGATAGATAGGTTTGCGTGGTATGGGCGGACGTGGTTGGAGTCGGCGGCACCGCCGAAACGTCCGCCGCCGGGAACCGACATGAAGATGCGAGCCCCTGACCGTCTCGCGACGGCAACTGTATATGTCGTGGAGGATGATCTGGCCATTCGCAAATCGGTCAGAGCGTTGCTGCAGTCCGTCGACATTCCGGCTGAAACCTTCGCAACCGGCGAACAGTTCTATCAGTCCTACGATCATGAGCGCCCCTGCTGCCTTGTGCTGGACCTGCGTCTGCCGGACACCAGCGGTCTGAAACTGATGCAGCGCCTCCGCGAACGGTGGAACTACTGCCCGCCCACCATCATCATCACGGGGCACGGCGATGTGCCCACCGCGGTACAGCTCATGAAGATGGGCGTCGTCGATTTCCTGGAAAAGCCTTTCTCCCCGCAACAACTGCTCGATCAGGTGCAGGCTGCGCTGGCACGCGACCGACAGACACGACAACGGCTGGCGGTTCGGGAACGCATGATCGACGCCATCGCCTCGCTCAGCCAGCGCGAACGAGAGGTGCTGCACGAACTGATGACGGGCAAGCCGAACAAACTGATCGCGGTGAAACTGAATCTCAGCGCCAAAACCGTTTCCACCCACCGCGCCAATATCCTCGCCAAACTGAACGCGCAAAGCCTGATCGAAATCGCCCGCGTCCTCGATACAGATGATGAGCTGTACCTTCACGAGCCGGCATCGCTGCGGGAAACAATCGCCCTCTCCAACTGACACGCGCACGGCTCTATCTTTATCCCCACCGTGAACGGTGAGACATTCATTCGGGCTGTCATTGTCCGCGCAACTAAACGCGAATGATCCTGAGATACACTTTCGCTTTCGGCATACAACAGGTGGAACACCTGTCCCATCGCTGAACCATTTCCGCGCATTGGGTACACCGCTTTGCCGGATTCGTCCGACGACGCATCAGATTTTTCTGATCGCCAGGGTATGTCCACCACGACGATGTCATGCCTGACGAATTCTGTCAGTAGGCGATCATCGTGATCGTTGACTGAACTTTCATCGCCATTGCGGCGTGTGGTGTGTTGCGTCGCATATCACCGAGGGAGGCACACACGTGAAACTGGGAACGAAGCTGATTGCCGCTTTTCTGGGGATCGCAGCTATCTGTGCGATTGTTGGCGTCGTGGGCATCATGGGCCTGCGCGGAACATCGTCCGCAATTGACGACATTGGAAACCACAATCTCCCCTCTCTCCGCAGCATTCTCACGCTTTACCGGACACAGGTCGAAATCCGCGCGTTGAACAACACGATGCTCAACACCGATTTCACCGCGCAGGATCGCCAGCAGATGCGCGACCAGCAAAAAGGCGTCTGGCAGGACCTGAGCGCAGCATGGGATGAGTATGCATCGCTGCTCAAGGGACCGGAGGAACAGCGGCTATGGAATGAGTACCAGGCTGTTTACGCCGACTGGAAGGCGGTCGTGGATGCGTTCCTGGCTGCCAACCTCGAATGGGAACGGCTGCTTACCACCGGGGACGAAAAGAAGATCGAGGAAGTTCAGAAGCTGGCAGCCAGCAAGCTTGTGGAAGTCCGTGGACATTGGGCGCGTTGCCGTGCGCTGCTCGAGGAACTGGCTGAACTCACCACGACCGACACCAAGGAAGCGGTGGAAACCGGGCTTTCGACCGCGTCGTTCTCGACCACACTGGCTATCGTCGTCGCACTGCTGGGCTGCGTGGCGGCGGCGATCGTGGGCGTGCTCTTCTCACGGGCGATCCTCCGCAGTGTGCTGCCGATCGTCGAACGTGCCAAGCAGATCGCCGACAAGGACCTGACGGGTGTGCCGCTGCCCGTGCGTACCAAGGATGAACTGGGGCAGTTGACCATCGCGGTCAACCAGATGTCCGAATCGCTCGTCGCCATGGTCGCGGAAGTGAACAACTCCGCCAACGAAGTCGCCTCGGCCGCGACGCAGATCGCCGCCTCCAGCGAGGAGATGGCCGCGGGCATGAACGAGCAGACCCAGCAGGTGACGCAAATCTCCTCCGCGATCGAGGAGATGTCGGCCTCCGTCGTCGAGGTGGCGCGCAAGAGCGCTGAGGCTGCCACGAACGCGACCGAATCGGGCCGTGTTGCCCAGGAAGGCGGCACCGTCGTCAAGCAGACCATCGAGGGGATGCAGGCCATCAACGAAGCCGTCAGCGCTTCTGCCATCAGCGTTCAGGAACTGGGCAAACGTGGCGAACAGATCGGTCAGATCATCGACGTCATCAATGACATCGCCGATCAGACCAACCTGCTGGCACTCAATGCCGCGATCGAAGCCGCACGGGCGGGTGAGCACGGCCGTGGCTTCGCGGTCGTCGCGGATGAAGTGCGCAAACTTGCCGACCGCACCACCAAGGCCACCGAGGAGATCGCCCAGTCCATCCAGGCCATCCAGACCGAGACGATGCAGGCCGTCGAACGCATGAACACCGGCACACAGCAGGTGCGCACAGGGGTGGAACGTGCCCAGCAGGCTGGGGCAAGCCTGGAGGAGATCGTGAACAAGGCTCGCTCAGTCGCGGAGATGATTCAGTCGATCGCGGCTGCGGCGGAAGAGCAGTCCGCCGCCAGCGAGCAGGTCAGCCGCAACGTCGAGTCAATCTCCGCCGTCACACGCCAGGCCAGCGAAGGCGCCGGGCAGGCGGCGGCTGCGGCAGCACAGCTTTCCACCAAGGCCGAACAACTGCAGCGACTGGTCGGGCAGTTCAAGCTCAGACAGGCAGCATGACCGTATCCACGCTTTCGCCCGTTCTTCCTTAACCGGAAGAGCGGGTTTTGCCTGGGGGAACGAACCAACATTCTCAACGATGAACGACCATGGAGTTTTTGTTAGACATGACAATTAGTTCCCGCATTGTGTTCGCGGTGATGTCATTCCTCGTGGTGGTCGTCGCGGCGAACTATCTCGTATTCGTCCGCTCCTACAGCCACAGCGTTCACCAGGCGATGATCGAGCGAGCCGCCGCTTTCACCGCAGTCGCGGATGCCGCCAAAAACCACACGAGCAACCTGCATCGACAGGGAGCGTTCGATCGCGAGCAGCTGACGGAAGACCTGCAACGCACCCTGCAAGCCAATCGGCCTTACACGGAATCGCGTTACTTCGCGACGATCCCGATCGTGGCGGGCTGGATGGCGGCCACGGAAGCCGCGCAACGCGAATCGATCAAGTTTCAGATTTCCTCGTTCGATGCCCGCAATAAGGAGCATGAACCAGAGCCCGGTTCGTTCAGCGAATCGTTGCTTCGTCGGTTGACCGATCAGGTTGCAGCGGGTGGAGGTGACGACGTCCACGCCGTCGATGAGTCGACCAACACGCTTCATTACATGCGTGCAATTCGCCTGACGAACGACTGCCTGATCTGTCACGGCAAGCCCGGCTCCGCGGATGATCGTCTGCAGACCGGCAGGGATGCCCTCGGATTCGCGATGGAAGGCTGGAAGGAAGGTGAGATGCACGGGGCTTACCACGTAACGATGCCACTGGATCAGCTGGACGCCTCCGTGGCAGGCTTCGTGAAGTATGGCCTGAGCTGGACGGTTCCAACGGGGCTGGCTGGCGCTGGGCTGTTGATCTGGCTGATGCGTCGCATCCTGACGTGCCCCATGGCTGCGCTGGTCGCCCGCTTCCAGGATATCGCCGACGGAGAAGGCGACCTGACCCAGCGCGTCGAAGCTGACCGCAACGATGAACTGGGACAGCTCGGCCGCGCGTTCAACACGTTCATCCAGAAGATGCACGATGTTATCGCGGAGGTGGCAGGTTCGGCTTACGAGGTTGCTTCCGCAGCAACACAAATCGCCGCCTCCAGCGACGAAATGGCGGCCGGAATGAATGAACAGGCTCAACAGGTGATGCAGATCTCCTCCGTCATCGAGGAAATGTACGCATCCATGGCTGACGTCGCACAGAAGAGCGCTGAGGCTGCCACGAACGCGACCGAATCGGGCCGTGTTGCCCAGGAAGGCGGCACCGTCGTCAAGCAGACCATCGAGGGGATGCAGGCCATCAACGAAGCCGTCAGCGCTTCTGCCATCAGCGTTCAGGAACTGGGCAAACGTGGCGAACAGATCGGTCAGATCATCGACGTCATCAATGACATCGCCGATCAGACCAACCTGCTGGCACTCAATGCCGCGATCGAAGCCGCACGGGCGGGTGAGCACGGCCGTGGCTTCGCGGTCGTCGCGGATGAAGTGCGCAAACTTGCCGACCGCACCACCAAGGCCACCGAGGAGATCGCCCAGTCCATCCAGGCCATCCAGACCGAGACGATGCAGGCCGTCGAACGCATGAACACCGGCACACAGCAGGTGCGCACAGGGGTGGAACGTGCCCAGCAGGCTGGGGCAAGCCTGGAGGAGATCGTGAACAAGGCTCGCTCAGTCGCGGAGATGATTCAGTCGATCGCGGCTGCGGCGGAAGAGCAGTCCGCCGCCAGCGAGCAGGTCAGCCGCAACGTCGAGTCAATCTCCGCCGTCACACGCCAGGCCAGCGAAGGCGCCGGGCAGGCGGCGGCTGCGGCAGCACAGCTTTCCCTCAAGGCGGAGCAACTCCAACAACTCGTGAGACAGTTCAAACTCGCTGTCAGGCAGGCAGCGTGATAGTGAAGGGACAAGAGATGCAAAACGACCATGTGAACCGGAAGCAACGATGGACAGGACTTGGGTTGGCCGTGACGGCGGCGCTGGGTATGACCGGCACCTCGTACGGACAGGATGAGCCCACGTTTGAACGGCCACGGTATCAGACGGTGCGTTACGCCGAAGACTGGTCGGTCCTGGCAAACGTCGACCGTACAAGCAGCGGCGACATCTTCGACCCGATCAAGTACATGCCGCTCACCGAGGATGGCGACATCTGGGCGAGCTTCGGTGGTCAGGTGCGACTGCGGGCTGAGGGCTGGAATAACTTCAACTTCGGCGCGCCGCCCGATGTCAAGCATGATGATACGTTCCTGCTGTCGCGTTTCCGACTGCACGGCGACCTGCACGTGGGCGATCACGTGCGCATCTTCGCCGAGGGCATCAGCGCCTGGTCAACCGACCGCGATCTGGTGGGCGGCCGACGCACCATGGATGTCGACAGCGTCGACCTGCTCAACGCGTTCATCGATCTGACGGCACCGTTGAGCGACGACGTGACTTTCGTCTTCCGGGCTGGGCGACAGGAACTTCTGCTCGGCCGCCAGCGTCTGGTCAGCCCGCTGGACTGGGCCAACACCCGCCGCACGCTTGACGGGTTCGCCGGTGTGTTCGTCGTGCACGACTGGACCGTCACCGCGTTCTGGGCGCAGCTCGTTGAAGTGCGCAAATACAACTTCAACCGGAGCGATGCTCAGGTAGAGGTTTTCGGCGTGTATGCCGCTGGTCGCGTGCCCAACACCGACATCGGGCTGGACCTGTACTGGATCGGGCTGGACCTGGACAACCCGGTGACCTACGTAAACATCACAGGTGATGAGGATCGTCACACGCTTGGATTCCGCTTGCACGGCAAGTGCGGCACGACCGGCTTCGATTACGACATCGAGGCAGCCTATCAGTTCGGCGAAGTCGGCTCGACTGATATCTCTGCCTTCATGATCGGATCGCAACTGGGTTACACCGTGCAGTGCGCCTGGTCGCCGCGGTTCTTCGTCGGCTTCGATTACGCCACCGGCGGTGCAGACAACGATGAAGTGAACACGTTCAATCAGCTCCTGCCACTCGGCCATGCCTATCTGGGGTGGATCGATGTGGTGGGCCGGCAGAACATCATGGCCTTCAGTGCAGGAGTTTCCGTCAAGCCGATCGAACGGCTGACGCTGCATGTGCAGGGCTTCACCTTCCACCGCGCCGATCGCGGCGATGCGCTTTACAACGCGGGCGCAGGCGTGGTGCGCGGGGGCGATCTGGCGGATGATCGCGAGATTGGCTACGAGCTGGATCTGATGGCGACCTATCAGGTCGATGCGCATCTGGAGCTGATGCTCGGCTACAGCCACTTCTTCACGGGTGATTTCGTGGAGAACAGCGGGCCTTCCTCGGACATCGACTTCGTCTACATGGGGGCGACCTGGACATTCTAAAAAGAGTGAAGCACGCGTGCGGGTCGTGAGTGGGTGAAGAACCTTTTACCGGTGGAGTGAAGCTATGACGACGACAACGCAGACGGCGATGACGGAGCAGGACCAGGCGGTCAGCAGGCACGCCAATGACACAGGCGAGCAATTGCAACTGGTGACGTTCGAGGTGGGCGATGAGGAGTACGCCATCGACATCCTGACGGTTCAGGAAATCAACCGGATGATGCAGATTACGCGCGTGCCGCAAAGCCCGCCGAGCGTGGAAGGCGTGATCAATCTGCGCGGGCGGATCATTCCGGTGGTGGACCTTCGCAAGCGGTTCGCGCTGGCGGCGCAGGAGCATGGCAACGATTCGCGGATCGTGGTGGTGGAGGTGCGCGGCCGGGTGCTGGGCTTCACCGTGGACCGTGTGAACGAGGTGCTGCGCGTGGACGGTTCGATCGTCGAGCCGGCGCCGGCGCTGGCGACGGGCGCAAGCAGTGATTACGTACGGGGCGTGGGCAAGCTCGACGACCGGTTGCTCATCCTGCTGGATCTGGAGCGTCTGTTCCAGGCTGCAGAACTGGACGAGGTCACAGCAGCCGCCAGGAACGCGGCGTGAGCCCGGGTTGAACAGAAGAGCGCGGAGCGAGCACGAGGCAGCAAGGTCACGGCGACTTCCGCGAAGAAACATGCGGGTGAACTCAGGATTATCGCTTCTTCTGCGTTCTTCTGTTCTCCACCCACTTTGACCTGACGGCGGAGCATGTATGACCGCAACGCTGACCATGACCGACGCCCAGTTCGACCAGTTGCGCAAGATCGTCTACGAGCGCAGCGGCATCCACTTCCAGGACGCGAAGAAGTACGTGCTGGAAAGTCGGCTGTCGCGCCGGGTGGAGGAACTGGGCTTCGATAACTTTGATCAATATCTGATGTTCCTCACGGTTGGGCCGTATCGTGAGGACGAGTTTCAGGAGATGTTCAACCGCATCACCATCAACGAAACGAGCTTCTTTCGCAACGAGCCGCAACTGGAATATTTTGAAAGTCAGGTTCTGCCAAATCTGATCAAAGCACGTTCGTCATTGAAGCGGCTGCGCATCTGGTCGAGCGCCTGCTCCACCGGCGAGGAGCCATACACACTGGCGATTCAGGTGCATCGCTCGCTGGGCGTTCGACTGGCGGACTGGAACATCGAAATTCTGGGTACCGATATTTCCGAGCGCGTGCTGCTGGCCGCACAGGCTGGGCGGTACACCTCCTACAGCGTGCGATCGGTAAACCCTCTGGTACTCAACCGCTACTTCCGACAGGTCGATGGCTTTTACCAGATCGACCCGACGATTCAAAGCATGGTGCGCTTCGAGCTGCTGAATCTCAAGGACGCGGTGGCAGCCAGGCGCTTTGGCACCTGGGATGTGATCTTCTGCCGCAACGTGATGATCTACTTTGATGATGTAATGAAGGCGCACTGCGCGCGATTGTTTTACGACCAGCTGGCCCCGGACGGCACGCTGTTCATCGGCCACAGTGAAACGCTGCGCAACGTGGGCGTACCCTTTAATCCGGTGGTCGCGCCCCAGGCGTTTGCCTACACCAAGGCGCCGACGGCACGCTGAACGCAGGAGGGAACCCCACCGTGGCATTCACAGGCGACGGCGAACTGTTACAGGACTTCCTGACCGAGACGGCTGAACTGATCGAACAGCTCGATGGCGATCTGGTGCGCCTGGAGCGCGTGACGCCGGGCAGCGAGGAAGCCACCCAACTGCTCAACAGCATTTTCCGCGCGTTGCACACCGTCAAAGGCGCAGCCGGGTTTCTGGGGCTGACGACTGTCACCACCTTCGCTCATGCGGCGGAGGATGCACTGAACCGGCTTCGGCATGGTGAAGCGCAGGTTACGTCGGTGGTCATGGATGCCCTGTTGCGCAGCGTGGATGTGCTGCGCAGCATGACCGGCGCACTGGCTGCGGGCGAGGAACCGCCGCTTTGTCCAGCCGACCTGCTCGAAGCGCTGCACGCAGTGGGTACCAAAACGGATGCGTCGTTGCAGAGCAACAAGACAACCGTCGCGACATCAGATGAAGCGGCAAGCTGCGGAACAACCCATCCACTCGAACTGCCCGAACAAAAGCGCGAACTGCTGAGCTTCATGATCGATGACTGGCGCAGCTCAACCGAGCAGTTCGACGCATGCCTGCGTCAACTGGAAGATCAGGCTCAGCGCTCGCAGGCAGCCGAGCAATTGGCGCAGCTCTCCGAATCGCTTGCACGGACAGCCGACTTCTTCGAGCTTGATGCGTTCACGACGCTGCTCTCAGCTGTCCACGATGCGGCAACCCGGCTGGGCGGGGTGGGCGACCACAGCTTCGCCGAGCTATTGATCCGCCTGCGTGCGGTGCACTGGCTCATGAATGAGCAGACCACCCTGCTGGAACATAACCGCGTGGGGTTATGGCCGGTGCAGGGTCTGGCGCAGCACATTGCCGATCTGGCTGCCGGTCAGCCACTTAATGATGAGAAGCTCGCTGATCATCGCAACGATGTTCGTACGCTGCTGACGCTCGAAGGAGTTCTCCCGTCGGACAATGCCTCAGCGGGCGCATCTGACAGCACATCTGAACCCGCACAGACAACCAACGACAACACCAATGTCAGTGATGCACGCAGCACCGCTGGGCGCCACAGCGCCGCCCCTGAAGCGACGATTCGCGTTGAAGTCGGTCGCCTCGAAGCGCTTATGAACCTGGTAGGCCAGCTCGTGCTGACCAAGAATCGGATGCTGGCGCTGAGTCGTCGTCTGCGCGAGCTGGAAGCGGTCGCGCCGGACCTGAGCGAGGAGGTGGCCGCCAGTGCTGGCGATCTGGATCGGCTCACCAGCGAACTGCAGGTCGGCGTCATGCGCACGCGCATGCAGCCGCTGAGCAAGCTCTTTGATCGCTACCCGCGCGTCATCCGCGACATGGCGCGCATCACCGGCAAGCAGATCAACCTCGAGATCATCGGTAAAGAGACCGAAGTCGACAAGAGCGTGCTGGAACTGTTGGGCGATCCTCTCATCCATATTCTGCGCAACAGTGCGGATCATGGCATTGAGCCGCCGGAGGTCCGTCGTGCCGCGGGTAAACCGGAGGCCGGCTGCATTCGTCTGTCGGCTGAGCATCAGGGCAGCCATGTGCTCGTGCAGATCATCGACGACGGCCGGGGCATCAGCCGCGAACTTGTCGGACGCAAGGCGGTGGAGCGCGGCCTGACCACCGAAGAGAAGCTGGCGACCATGTCCGACAGTGAGGTCTTCCAGTTCATCTTCGCCGCTGGCTTCTCCACGGCGGAAAAGGTTTCTGATCTGTCCGGGCGTGGCGTAGGCATGGACGTGGTGCGCACCAACGTCACCAAGATGAACGGCGTGATCAACGTCAGCAGCGTGCCGGGCAAGTCCACGCGCATCGACATCATGATCCCCCTCACCGTCGCGATCATGCCTGCCATGGTCGTTCAGGTGAAGGATGAGCTGTATTGCGTGCCGCTGCAGAGCATCGTTGAGATTGTGCGGCCGGAAACGACTCAGTTGCACTCGATCAAGGGTCGGCCGGTGATGCGCCTGCGTGACAGCGTGCTGCCGTTGGTCGATCTGGATGATCTGTTGCGCCGGTCGCCCTATGCTCTGCCCTCGCGAGAGGGTCAGGCAGTAGCGGGCACGATCGCGCCGACCGGTCGACGATGTGCGGTGGTCGTGTGCGTGGGTGAACAGCGGGCCGGGTTGCTGGTGGATCGGCTGATCGGTCAGCAGGAGATCGTTGTCAAGCCGCTGGACGATCAATCCACGCACGGTGGCCCGTTCAGCGGCGCAACTATTCGCGAGGATGGACAGGTGAGTTTGATCCTGGACGTAGTTG
This sequence comes from uncultured Phycisphaeraceae bacterium, assembly GCA_937988825.1. Classification (GTDB taxonomy): domain Bacteria; phylum Planctomycetota; class Phycisphaerae; order Phycisphaerales; family Phycisphaeraceae; genus CALKHT01. Next base: position 123,638 of record CALKHT010000044.1, on the reverse strand, counting down.
AGCTGCTGCGCCAGGCGGGGTCGACGGTGGAGAGAAAGGCCGCGTGAGGGGGAATGCCGAATGACGAATGTCTGATGAACAAATGAAGGAGTACCCAGCCACTTTGTGGCTGGCTTCGGAGGATTTTTCACTTTGAACGTTGCCCTTTGAACTTTTCTGGAGCTTACGGTGGATAGTCAATTCATCATCCCATTCGTCAAATCGGTGCAGAACGTCTTTGAGACGATGCTGCAGATGCCGGTGCAGACCGGTCAGCCCACGCTCAAGACGTCACCCGCGCCGGGCTATGACGTCTCGGGCATCATCGGCATGGTCGGTGATGTGGAAGGCGCGGTCGTGCTGAGCTTCCCCACCGCCACCGCTGAACGCGTGGTCAGCATCTTCACTGGCATGAGCATCGACGTGAAGCATGAGGACTTCGCCGACGCCGTGGGCGAACTGGTCAATATGATCTCCGGCGGCGCCAAGGCGCAGTTCACCGGTAAGTCCGTGAGCATCAGTTGTCCTTCAGTCATCATCGGTGGCGACCATACCGTTTTCGGACGCAAGGACCTGGTGTGCATCAGCATCCCCTGCACCAGCGACTGCGGCGAGTTTGCCGTCGAAGTCGCCCTGCGTGCCAATGATCTTGCGCCGGTCGCAAGCTCGTAACAAGACGCAACGATTAATGCCCGGCCTGAGCACAGCGAACGGCGGGTTTTACCCACACTCATAAAACATCCATGCGCGCCTGGGCGTGCCGCAGATACGGAGTGAGAAGCCATGAAGATCATGCTGGTCGATGATTCCAAGACAATGCGGAACATTCAAAAGAGTGTGCTCACGCAGTTGGGATACAACGATGTGCTGGAGGCCACAGATGGGCTGGACGCACTGAGCAAGGTCGGTGCCTATGAGCCGGACCTGATCCTGCTGGACTGGAACATGCCCAACATGGATGGTCTGACCTTTGTGAAGCAGTACCGTGCCCGAGGTGGCAAGGCCGCGATCGTCATGGTGACCACCGAGGCGGAAAAGTCCCGGGTCGTCGAAGCCATCAAGGCAGGGGTGAACAACTACGTTGTGAAGCCGTTCACACCGGAAGTACTGGGGAGTCGGATTACGGAGACGTTGCAGCGCATGACGGCGGCGTGAGAGTTAATGCTATATCAGGATCTGTCCCAGCCACTTTGTGGCTGGATTTCCGAATGAACAATACGATTTTCAAATTGCACTTTGAACTCTGCACTCTGAATCTTGCACTCCTTCATGCTTTCCATTCCGCATGATGTCGATAGTTCCACTGGCAACGTCGATTACGATGGCGCGGTGGTAATCGCGCAGGCGGTGCGCGATGGGATGAGCGTGCGGGCAACGGGCAACATCGAGGTGGCCGGCCTGATCGGTGCGGCGATCATCGAATGCGGCGGTGATCTGATCGCGCAGTCAGGTGTGGCCGGGCGTGACCGTGGCAAACTACTTATTCGGGGCAATGCCACTGCCGAGTACCTCGAAGCGGTGCATGGCGAAGTGGGTGGTAACCTCACGGTGCGTGAACGGATCGTCGGCTGCCGTCTCACCGTACACGGCAACATCGAAGCGCCTTATGCCACACTCATGGGCGGCAATGTCAGTGTCACGGGTACGGTCTCACTGGGCACACTTGGCTCACCACGACACGCCGCCACGCGGCTGGAGCTGGGGTTCGTGCCACAACTCGAACCGATCGCCCAGCGCTTCGAACACATCCTGAACATGCTCCACGCCCGCAGGTCGCGACTGCTTGATGAGCAGCGGCGGCTCAGCACGGAGGCGTCCAGCCCGCGCGAACGGGAGCGACAGACCGAACTCATGTTCGAGCTGGGCAAACTCGACAGCTCCATCCGCCGGGCCACGAGCGGACTTCGTGGCGTGATGAAGGAAATCCAGCGCCGCTACGCAGTGAGCGTCAGCATCGCGCATCAACTGCACGAGGGTGTCCTCCTCAACGTACGTGGCCAGGTGTGGCGCATCGACCGTGATGTAGCTGGCCCACTGCAGATTTCGCTCGACACCCGCGGTGTGATCTGGACGCGCGAGGGCCGAACCGCCCAGCTGACCGAAATTGGTACGCTCGAAGAGGACCACCCCTCCTTCCGTCGTGCCGGGTAATCGCCTGAGGGAGGTTGCCATGCGTGTGATTGTGATCGACGACTCGGCCTTCATGCGACGCGCCATAACGCGGATGCTGACCAGCGCGCCGGACATCGAGGTGATCGGCACCGCCCGCAATGGACGTGAAGGACTGGAAATGGTGCAACGGCTGCGGCCGGACGTCGTCACGCTTGACATCGAGATGCCGGAGATGGACGGCCTGACCGCGCTATCGCGCATCATGCGCGATTGCCCCACACAGGTCATCATGCTCTCATCGCTCACGACGGAAGGCTCTCACGCAGCGCTGCGCGCGCTGTGCCTGGGGGCTGCCGATGTGCTTGCAAAGGACACCTCACAGGTGTCGTTGTCGATCGATAACATCCGCGATGAACTGATCGCGCGCGTGCGTGCGCTGGGGGCGCGGGCCGAACGGCAGAACCGACCGCAACCCGTTGCCGCCGCAGCCGTGCCGGTCTTTCGGCCCGGACAGTTCGATGTGATCTGCATCGGCTCATCCACCGGCGGCCCGCCCGTGCTGGAAACGATCCTCGCCAAGCTGCCTCAGACGCTCGCCACGCCCATCGTCGTGGCCCAGCACATGCCCGCACTCTTCACGCGATCGATGGCGGAACGGCTCAACGAGTTGTGCCAACTGCCCGTGAAGCACGCGGAGGATGGCATGCCGCTGGAGCCGCGCACGATCTACATTGCCCCGGGGGCACAGCACATCCACATTCACAAGCTCAGCCTCGCCCGCTGGGAGCTTCGGGTGAACGACGAACCCAAAACCGCCATCTATCGGCCCAGCGTCGATGCGCTTTTTGAAAGTGCCGCGCAGGCGATGCAGTCGCGTGTGCTGGCGATCGTGCTCACCGGCATCGGCAACGATGGTTTGGCGGGCGCACGGGAACTGCACAGCCGCGGGGCTGTAATCCTCGCGCAGTCCGAAGAAACCTGCGTGGTGTACGGCATGCCCAAGGCGGTAACGCAGGCCGCACTGCCCATCGCGTGCCTGCCGCCGTGTGACATCGCCAAGGCCATCGCCACACTCGCGGTGAAACCCGCCGCAACACCCAGCACGGCAACCCTGAAGTTCACGGCTCGCTGAAACGATTGCGTCGCGGTCAGGTGAACCTCACCTCATTTTCGCACGGCTCGCCACGCTCCACCTGTGTGATGTTCATCAGCGTGGTCTCAGCAATCGCCTGCACAGCCTCGCGCGTAAAGAAGGCCTGATGGCCCGTAATGACAACGTTGGGGAAGGTGAGCAGTCGGGCAAAGATGTCATCCTGAATCACACTTTCCGACTGATCACGGAAGAAAAGGTCCTGCTCCTCCTCGTAAACGTCCAGACCGAGGTAGCCGATCTGCCCTGACTTGAGCGCATCAATCGCCGCCCGGGCATCGAGCAATGCGCCCCGGCTGGTGTTGATCACCATCACGCCACGTTTCATCCGCGCAAACGCATTCGCATCGAGAATGTGATGCGTCTCATGCGTGAGCGGACAGTGCAGCGCGATGATGTCCGATTCGCGCAGCAGCACATCATGCTCAACATACTCGACGCCCATCTCGCGGCAGACATCGTTGGGGAAAGGATCGATCGCAATGACACGACAGCCGAAGCCGATCATGATGCGGGCGAAGGCGGTGCCGATCTTGCCAGTACCAATAACGCCAACCGTCTTGCCATGTAAATCGAAGCCAAGCAGCCCGTCGATCGCGAAGTTGCCTTCGCGCACGCGCGCGAACGCCCGGTGCAGTTTGCGGTTGAGTGTGAGGATGAGGCCGACTGCATGCTCCGCCACGCCATGTGGTGAATAGGCGGGCACGCGCACGACCGTCATCTGATGTCTTGCCGCCGCCCCCAGGTCCACGTGATTGAACCCGGCTGATCGCAGCGCCAGCAACCGCGTTCCACCCGCGGCAAGTTGTTCAATGACGGCTGCGTTCACATCATCGTTCACGAACACGCACACACATGGATAACCGAACGCCAGCGAGCACGTCTCGATGGTGAGCCTCGGCTCCAGAAAGACCAGCTCGTGCTTCAGCTCAAGTTTTTCGTTGGCGGCCGACAGGAACTGCTGGTCGTAACGTTTGGAACTGAAGACGACGATGCGCATGGAGTACTCCGTGAAGGACAGATGAACCGCTCTGTGAGCGTCACGCACGCTTGAATTGCTTTTCGAGTTCGCGCAGCGTGAGACGGATCGTCGTTGGCCGGCCGTGCGGGCAGTTGCTGGCGCGCTCGATTTCTTCCCGCCGGGCAAGCAACGCCGCCAGCTCGGCATCACTGAGCTGATCGCCTGCCTTCACCGCAGCCTTGCATGACATCATGTCCAGTACATCGTGCAACGCGCTTTCAAAAGCGGTCTGACTCGTGGCGAAGGTGGCTGGGTCAATCTCTCCCTCCTCCACCCGATCGAGCAGGCTTTCCATGAACGACTCCGGCTCGACCCTGCGATCGAACAAGAACGTCGGAAACGCATGGATCGCCATCGCATTTTCACCAAACGGCTCCGCCTCGATGCCGATCTTCTCCAGCAGCGGCTTGAGCGGCTCCAGCATCGCGATGCGCTTGGGCGACGCCTGAAGCACAGCAGGCATCAGCATGCGCTGGCTCTCCAGATTGTTCGCCATCACCCGCTGACGCAATTCCTCGAACATGACGCGCTCGTGCAGCGCGTGCTGATCGACGATCAGGATACCCTGCTCATCCTGAGTCACGAGATAGCTCTTGTGTACCTGCAGCACGCCGTGCGACCGCAGCAATGGCGAGACACGTCCATCCTGCTGCGTACCATGCCCCTCCGCGCGGCTCACCGACGTATCCGCGCTCTCCACCTGCCGCAGAATCTCCGGCTGTTCCGCCTCGATGGCGCGCTTCACCTCCTGATAGACAAAACCCTTCTGCCTCGGGTCCATGCGGCGAAAGTAGTCGACAAACGCTGATGCGGACACGATCGCCTCAGGAGGCGGCACGGGCGGTACCGTCGTTGATCCATTCGATGCCGCCGTGATCGGTTCGGCAGCAGCCGCATCATGTGATGCCCGCGCCGCAGCGAATTCGAGCATCGGTTCCGGCTCAGGCACGCAAGCGCGCAACTCAAACCCTGATGTCGGCAGCGTCGCCTTCGCTGTCAAATCTGTGCCCAGCAGCCGCTGTCGCAGCGCATGCAGCACAAGACCATGCACCCGGCTGGGCTCGTGGAAACGCACCTCAGCCTTGGCGGGATGCACATTTACATCCACCGCCCCCGGATCGAGCTGCAGGAACAACACCACCACCGGATGCCGATCCGGCGGGATCAGCCCGCGATACGCTTCCTTAATCGCATGAGCGATGCCGCGATCGCGAATCGGTCGGCCGTTGAGACAGATGTACTGAAACTTGGCCGTCGCCCGCGCGATCGATGGATGCCCCGCCAGCCCCCACACCACCGCGCCATCCTCAGCCGTCGGATCCTCAAACGAGAACTCCAGCAGCGCTTCGTCCAGCTCCGGCCCCAGAATCTGCACACAGCGCAGACGCTGCGCATTTGTCCCCGACAACGCAGGCGCATCCAGCGATTTGCGATCGTTGTGTGTGAGCGTGAAGCTCACATGCGGATGCGCCATGGCGATGCGGCTGACGACTTCGCTGATGTGGCCCATTTCAATGGCCGCACCGCGCATGAACTTGCGCCGGGCCGGGGTGTTGAAAAAAAGGTCTCGCACCTCGATGACGGTGCCAGGTGCCCCCGCCGCAGGCATCGGGCCGGTCACCTCATCACCCGCCGCCTCTATCGTCGCTGCCGATTCCGCCACACGGCCATCCACTGTCGCCCGGCTGGTCACGCGCAGCCGACTCACACTGGCGATCGACGCCAGTGCCTCGCCGCGAAACCCCATCGTATGGATGTGGCTGAGCTGCTCAGCCGATTCGAGCTTGCTCGTAGCGTGCGACGCCAGCGCCAGGGGCAGTTCTTCCTCGGGGATACCCGTCCCGTCATCGCTCACGCGGATGAGCTGCCGGCCGCCCTCCTCCACGACGATGTCGATTCGCTGGGCGGCTGCATCCAGGCTGTTTTCCACCAGCTCCTTGACCACGCTCGCCGGCCGCTCGATCACCTCGCCAGCCGCGATCTGATTGATCAGTAATGCAGGTAGACGCTTGATGCCCATGACACGTGCCATGGTATCATGGGGGCAAATCGAAGGCACGATGGGAATCACGCCCATCCTCAGCGCAGCAAGGGGCGGAGTCACCCCCAATCAAGGAACCCTCTCATGCCGATCCAACCCAACGACGTCATTCTCTTTCAGGGCGATTCGATCACCGACACAGGACGAAACCGCGGCGTCGCCGAACCTAATCACCCCGCCGCCCTGGGGCAGGGCTACGCCTTCATGACCGCCAGCGCCCTCCTGGCCAAATACCCCAAACACAACCTCAAGATTTACAACCGCGGCGTGAGTGGCGACAAGGTCTTCCAGCTTGCCAACCGCTGGCAAAAGGACTGCATCGACCTCAAGCCTTCACTCGTGAGCATCCTCATCGGCGTCAACGACATCTGGCACAAGCTCGCCGGCAACTACGATGGCACCGTACAGGTCTACGAAAACGATCTTCACACCCTGCTGGACCGCACCCGCCGGGAACTGCCGGACGTTCGGCTGGTGATCTGCGAACCCTTCGTCACACGCACCGGCGCGGTGAACGACCGCTGGTTCCCCGAGTTCGATGAACGCCGTGCCGCCGCCAAACGGCAGGCGGAAATCTTCAACGCCACCTTCGTCCCCTTCCAGTCACTGTTCGACGAATGGGTTAAGGAAGCCAGCCCCGCCTACTGGGCCTATGACGGCGTCCACCCAACCCTCGCCGGCCACCAGCGTATGTCCCAGGCATGGCTGAAGGCTGTCGAGTGACAACAGAAGGACGCGGAGAGTAACAGAGGAGGGCTGAATGACGAATGACGAAGCGCGTGCAAACGTAGCCGTCCTGCTTTTCCATTCGTCATTCGACATCTCCCCCTCCGCGTCCTCCTGTTACTCTACCCCCCATGCAGACGCTCACCGAGATCCGTGCCCTCCTCGCCGCGTACGGGTTGCGGCCAAAACATCGCTTCGGGCAGAACTTCCTGCATGACGCGAACAAGATTCGCCAGATCATCGCCGCCGCGGATGTACAACCCGGCGATCGCGTACTGGAAGTCGGCCCGGGCACGGGCACGCTGTCGATAGCGCTGCTCGAAGCGGAGGCAAACCTGCTGGCCGTGGAGGTCGATCGCGACCTGGAGCCGATCCTCCAACAGGTGCTCGAACCCTGGCGTGACCGCGCCCGGCTGCTCATCGCCGACATCCTGGCGGGCAAATCGCGCATCAATCCGCAGGTGCTCGAAGCCCTGGGCCCCGGCCCGTTCAAGCTCATCGCCAACCTGCCCTACAACGTCGCCTCACCCCTGCTGGCGAACCTCGCCCTCGACCACCCCGACATGCGACTGGCAGTCGTCATGATCCAGCGCGAGGTGGGCGACCGCCTGACCGCCCAGCCCGGCTCGCGGGACTACGGCCCGCTGGGCATCCTCATCCAGGCCATGTGTCACGTCGACATCGTCACCACCCTGCCCCCCGCCTGCTTCTGGCCCCAGCCAAAGGTCGATTCCGTCGTCGTCCGCCTCACCCGACGCGATCAGCCCCTGACCGATCAGCCCCATCGCCTGGCAGAACTGGTCCAGCGGTTATTCCAGAAACGTCGCAAACAGATCGGCGCGATCCTCGGCCGGGACAGGGCTTTGCCCGAGGGCATCGACCCGGCCAGCCGCCCCGAGCAGCTTGCGGTGGAACAACTTATCCTCCTGAGCGATTGGATTTGTTGAATGACCTGCGTCCCGCCTCTATGGTGATGAAGACGCCGCGGCCGGGGTTCGGGCAGCGACCGGCGCTGCCGCTGCGGTTAGACTCACCTGAACGGAACCACCCATGCGCACACTCGTCGCGATCCCCGTCTACAACGAAGAGATCTACGTCACCCGCGTGCTGGACGAAGTGCGCCGATACACCAGCGACATCCTGGTGATTGATGATGGCTCGACTGACGAAACCCCCGCCCTGCTGGCCAAACAACCCGTCGACGTTATCCGCCACGCCCGCAACCGAGGTTACGGCCGATCCCTGATCGACGCCTTCCGCTGGGCCGCCTGCTACAAGTACGACTGGATCATCACCATGGACTGCGACGAGCAGCATGAGCCGGCCAGCCTGCCCGACTTCTTCGCCGCCCAGGAACGCGACGATGCCGACATCATCTCCGGCAGTCGCTACCTCATTGACATGCCCCAGGACGACCTGCCGCCGCAGGACCGGCGACACATCAACGCCACCGTCACCCGCTGGGTCAACGAACGGCTGAACCTGAACATCACCGACGCGTTTTGCGGCTTCAAGTCACACCGCGTCAGCGCCCTGCCCAAACTGAAGCTGACCGAGACCGGCTACGCCTTCCCCCTGCAGCTCTGGGTACAGGCCGCCGCCAACGACCTTCGCATCACCGAAGTGCCCATCCGCCTGATCTACAAGGACCCCAACCGCGCCTTCGGCGGCCAGCTCGACGACCCTAACCGACGTCTGGCCCACTATCGCCAGGTCTTCGAACGCGAACTGGCACGCTACCCCGACAAGTTCCAGCCCTGCTGCGCCCGCTGCTCCTCCGGAAAGTAACGCCCATACTGGCAGCCCGGGATGCGTTTATCACCCATGCCCCGATTTAGACTTGCCAAAAGTCCTTTCTCTGTTATAGTGGTTGTGCCGTGCTTTGGAGGAACGCGGCGGGGGAGGGGAGCCCCCCAGAAAAACTGAGCCTGTATCGAGATCCCGACGGTGGGCTGTTGTTGTTCGCCGCTCATTGGTCCCGGGATTTTTTTATTCTCTTTTAGGAGGGAGTTATGAAGAAGTTTGTGCTCGCGTCCGTTTTGTCTGTCTCGCTGCTGGGAGGCGTCGCCTCGGCGGGGACGATCACCTCGCTGCCCCAGGCGACCTTGGCGGCTCAGGTATCCCCAATAATGCCGTCGTCGTGACCACCATCCAGGATGGTGGGGTGACGATTACCCTCGGTCTGACCGCCCACCAGCGGTATGATTCGCCCGCAGTCACCAACGATGGGGTGAACACGTTTTACGCCGCTCCGGGATATAGCTCCAGTGGTTCGCCTGCCGGTGCGACGTGGAACTTCGGCTTTTACGTCTCCGTCCAGGGTGGCAGTTACAACAATTACGATTTCACGCTCTATTTCGAGAACGATCCGGCGACGGGTAATGCACCCGACCAGGGCCGAAGTATTAATCCACTATTTGGCGTTGGGCTGTACGGAACATACAGCAACAACACGTATCAAGGTACTCAGAATTTGAACTTTTCTCTGTTTGATGGCAGTAACTTCGACCCCAATGCCGAAGGTGAATACCAGTTCTCGCTGGTGGTTCGCAAGAACGGCAACGTGCTGGGCAGTGCGGATATGACCGTGGTGGTTGGTGACGCTCCCGCTGCGGCAGTGGTGCCCAGCCCGGCTGCGGCTGGTGCGGGTATCGCCCTGCTCGCGGGCATGGGTGCGATGCGCCTTCGTCGCCGCCGCTGATCGCGACAACGCAATCGAACAACTTAAACCGCGACTTCGGTCGCGGTTTTTTTTCCCCAGCGCCCGTCATGAAGTGCAGCAGAAGGGCAAAGGCAATATCCCCCAGCCAGCCCACTTCTTTGTCGTCATCCCTTTGCGATCCACTGCCGGAATGCAGCGATCGTCTGCTGGGCCGCTGCCTCCGGTGTTGGCAGCGGCAGTACCTCCGCTGACAGGTAGCCGCGATAGTCGATTGCCTTCAGTGCGGCGATGATCGGAGCGTAATCCAGATGCCCCATCCCGGCTGCGCGGCGGTTCGAGTCAACAAAATGCACATGTCCAACGTGCGAACCCGCCTCGCGGAACGCAGCCGCGATGTCCACTTCCTCGATGTTCATGTGGAAGAGGTCCGCCAGCAGCTTCAGATTCGCCGCCCCCATCGCCCGCACGATTGCCACCCCATCCGCCAGCGTGTTGAGCAGATTCGTCTCGTAGCGGTTGAGCGGTTCAATCAAGAGATTGACTCCATGGCCAGCCGCGTGGGCCGCCAGCTCCGACAGCGCATCGCGCAGATAATCGTGGGCGGTGACGCGGTCGACACCCGAGCCATGCCTGCCCTGCATCGACCCAATGATGGCTGGCGCACCGAATGCGGCACCGAAGTCGATGATCGAGCGGACGAAGTCGATTGCCTGTCGTCGCTGGGCCGCATCCGGGTGGACCAGATGCAATTGGTGGATCACCCAGCCCGCTCCGGTGCCCACCGCCGCGAGTCGAAGTTGATGCTCCTCCAGCAGCCCGCGCAGCGTGTCGCGATTGACCGTTAAGGCATCGGGCATGAATAACTCGACCGCATCGAACCCCAGTGCCGCCGCACGACCGCACGCGGCGGGCAGATCCTCCCAGTAAACGAAAGGCCCCCCACGCGCCTGAGGTACCAGGCTCACCGTCACCGCCGATCGCATGTCATTTCGCGCCATGCCCGCATCTTATCACGGATGCATGATGCCTTTTGGACATGAAGCAACGCGACTTGTCACGTCAAACGTTAACCCGCGCGTCGCACAGCCCGCCCCGTCAACATTTCTTGGTATACCGCGGCATACGCCGCGTGCATCCGATCCTGCGTGAAGAATTCATTGAAACGCCGCCGCCCCGCCCTCGCCATCGCAGCCCGCAGTTCCGCATCCCGCAGCAGCCGCACGAGGTTCGCCGCCAGCGCCATTGCATACCCGCGCGGGCTGAGCAGGCCCGTGACACCGTGCTCGACCGCCTCTCCATTTCCGCCCACATCAGTCGCCACGATGGGCAGCGGCGTCGCCATGGCCTCCAGTAGTGTCAGCGAGATGCCCTCGCTAAGGCTCGACAACAGGAACACATCCGCCGCCCGCATCAGCCGCGGCACATCCCGCCGCAATCCCAGGAACCGCACCTGCCCCTCGATGCCCAGTTCCCGCACCAGCGCCTGCATCGCTTCGCGTTGCGGACCATCCCCCGCCAGCGCCAGCACCGCCTCCGGCTCATGCGTCACCACCTGGGCGAACGCCCGGATCGCCGTACCGTGATCCTTCACCGGATGGAACCGTGCCACCTGCAACACCAGCGGCGTCTCGGCCGGCACATCCAGCTCCCGCCGCACAGCGTCCCGCACCGTCTGCCGTGACTCCGCTGCTTCCGCGAACGGCTCCGCATCGATGCCGTTGTGGATCACCTCGATCCGGTCCGGCGCGAACCCCTCATTGGTGACCAGTGCCTGTTTTACGAACGACCCTACCGCCGTCACCCGGTCATGCCGACGCAGCAACAGGCGGTTGGCCATCACCCGCTTCGTCCGTCGCACATCCGGATAGTGCCGGCCGTGCTCGGTAAAGAGGATGGCCGGCCGCGACGCCACCCCGCGTGCCGCCGCCGCGTAGAAAAAGGGCGTGTACTGGTGAGCGTGCACAAGGTCGACGCGCCGATCCGCCAGCAGTCGTCGCAACCGGGCGGTTAGCGCAAAATCCAGCCCCGGCCGGCGGTTCAGATTGATGACCTCGAATCCTTCAGCCGCAAGCTGTTCGCCCAGCGTGCCACAGCCGTCCAGACACAGATAAAGGAAGCGATAGGGATGCCCGGGCGTTGCCGCCAGCCGTCGGCCAAGCTCCGCCGCCAGCACTTCCGCACCCGCAACATCCATGCGGTGCAGCAGATGTGCAATAACCGGACGGTGATTGGGATGCCGATGAGACGACGCCTGGGTCATGCACGATTCATCGGCACAGGACGGGGCCGAATGCGGAATCATCCACCCGTCGTCCGGTAATCGGCCCCAACCGCCACCGGCACAAGCGACCGCACCAGCGCATCGAGCTTCTCTCGCGGGTAGAGCGCAAAGCACCACTCTCGCCGCAGGGCGATGTCCCGGTTTGCCACGCCCAGCCGTGCATCAGCCACCGCCTGCCGGGCTGCCGTCAGCAGGTCACCGTGTTCGCGCCCCAGTTCGGCGTTGATCGCCTGGAGCTCCACGAAGGCCTTCGCCCGTCGGCGCTTGTCGCGGTCGTCGTCCATGTGGGCGAGGATCTCACGCTTGCGGGCAACCCGACCATCGCGACCATCGAGCTTCAGCACGCGATCGATATTGCCCGGCAGATGATGCGCATACCACTGTGCCCGTTGCAGTTGCGCTTCGTCCGCCAATGGCGCGTCAAAATCCAGATACACATCCGCGCTCACCACCGCCATCGGCGCCAGCACCTCGCCGCGCCAGGCAGTCCACCACGCCTCGGTCACCCGGTCGTACACGCCGCCGCCCCGGCCGTGGATGAAAAGATCCGACCGCTCCCGCCGCATCAACGCGCTGAGAAGCAGTGCCCGCGGCGCAAGTGTGCCGGTGTCGATGCCCGCCATCAGTTCGCCCGCGTCACTCGCTGCTCGCTCCACGAAGATCGGCTGCCGGCCCCATGGCGTAATCGACCACAGCGGCAGCTCCACCACATCCACCCCGACGTGCAGCGGCCGAATCCGCGCCTCAGGCACCGATGCAGCCGCCCGGTTGTACGTCAGCGCACAGCGATGGGCATCGCGCACCATCTCGGTCACCAGCGCCCGCCCAGCCTCGCTCCGCAACAGTTCACTGGCATAGATACGTTCCAGCGGGCCGGTCCAGGGCAACATCAGCCGCTCCAGTACATCGCTGATCTGGGCCGCCAGATTTGCCGCCGGCGGCAGGTCGCGCCACGCATGGATAAGAGGCGACAGGTCCACCGCTACGCGCCCCTCCACCCGGTCGGGCACTGCCTCCAGCGTGGCGGTCACCTGCCTCGCATCGACCGCCGGCTGCACGACGGTCGGCCGATCCACCCGCACCGACGCCAGCCGCACCCGATGCACCCCCAGCCGCCTCCCCCGCAGCACCGGCACATCCAGCGTCAGCCCAGCGATCAGATCGGTGTCCACCACGACATGAGCTGCCCGCAACCCGCGCGAACGTGCAAACGCCCCAGCCGCGACGTACTTGGCCAGGATGCCCGGATGCCACAGCCAGGGCTGATGCCCCGTGGCAATCACGCCCACCGCCGGCCGCTCCCGCGGCTGCCAGCGATCCATCGGCGGGTCCATCACCAATCGCATCGGGGCATGATTCTACGACAACGCCCTCGTCAATCACTGCCGCGGCAGCCGTTGACGAGGGCGTTTTGAATTGAAGCGGAGAGGGTGGGATTCGAACCCACGGTGAGCCGGAGCCCACACTGGTTTTCGAGACCAGCTCCTTCAGCCGCTCGGACACCTCTCCTGCACGGTGACAGGGAATCTTCGTCCGCTGCCCCGTCTATGTCAAGACAAACCTGAGGCGGAAGATACGTGTGGTTTCTCCATTGCAGGCGGGCTCGTAAGCCCGACAATGTTCGCCCCCTGGCCCCGCCCCTCTCCCAGCGTGAGAAGGGGTCAAGACAAACGCCCGCACGCATGCTCCCTCTCCCTTTGGAAGAGGGCTGGGATGAGGGCGGTTTCACCCGCGCTCCACGCACTCACTTCTTCTTCAGCCGCTCGTTCACGTTGAGCTTCAGTTCGCCGAACTGCTCTTCATGCTGGCGGACGACCTGTGACAGCGCGATCGCCAGTCGCTTGGCGGTGTAGTAGTTCATCACCACCGAGGCGTTGACATCGAAGACGATGTCAGCAGCTGGCTGACCGGCAGGCACCTTGCCTTCGCGGTCGCGGGCGGTGGGAATCACACGGTTCATGCCCAGGTCGAGGATCACCTCATCTGCCGAGGCGCTGTTGCGGAACGCGTTGACGTAAAAGTTCGACTTGTTGCGTTCATCGATGCGCAGGCGAACCTGCTGAGCGCCAGCCTGGTCGCGTGCCTGACCCTCCAGAGCCGGATCGGTCGCTTCAATGGCGGGCGTGGTCGAATCGTTGGCCATGGCAAAGTCCTGTTCAACAAAGAGTTTCGATCGGTTCGGCCCTTCCCCGGGCACCTCAGCGGGGCAATGTAGCACATCAATCGCCCCCACGCCAGAAACAACTTCAGGTATCCCAGGTCCGGGCGATTCATACGGAATACTCCCCCCCGCTTGATGAAAAGGCGTTCCCGCAATGTGCGAGAACGCCTGCCTGCCACCGGACCACCACCGCTGCCGAAACGGTGGGGTCCGGCCTGCCAAACCCCGCGGGCGGTCGCCCACCCGGCGGATCAATTACCACGGAAACTCCACATTCTCGCGCGGGACAAAGTTGGGCCCCCATCGCTGCATCCACAGCTCCGGCAGGGACAGCGATTTGGCCGAACCATCCAGGAAGACCGCCTGCATCTGCTCCGTGTGACGTTTGAGCGCGAAACGGTTGATCTGGCCCGGATTGAAGCCATCCGCTTCCATCGAGTACGGCAGCTCCCAGTCATAGGGATAGCCCCCCACCCACACGCAATCGGCGAACACCGGCACCTTCGAGGAATAAGGCAAATCCATCGAGCCGCCCCAGTGGTCCTTTTCAGCGTGGCCCCAGGCGGTGATGGTGCCCTCGTACTTGTTGAGCCACAGGTTCTGGCCGTAGCCCGAAGTGTCCATCCGTTCCTTCGACGCGGGGAATTGCTGACCGTCGTACCACGCACGCACACGGCTGCCCACCGACAACTGTCCGAAGACCATGTTCTCAACCGGCTGGCTCTCCGGGCACATGAGCACGCCCTCGTTCTGCGTGTACGCCAGGAGCGAGTAGGTCCACCAGACCCCGCCGTTGGGCGCCCGGCTGTCAGGTTTGACAGCGGGAACCATGACGCTGTTGTTGTCTGCCGCCCAGGCCCACGTGGCTGTGCCGAGCTGGTGGAGGTTGCTCAGGCACTGGGCGCCGCGAGCCACCGCCCGCGCCTGCGACAATGCCGGCAACAACAGAGCAATCAACAGCGCGATGATGGAGATGACGACCAATAGTTCGATGAGCGTGAACGCGCGGCAGCGTGGCCGAACCTCATCGATGCACGTTGTCAAAGTGTTGCCGGACATGGGACCTCCATTCAAAAGAAGGTTTTGACCGATGCGCGTGGCACGACCGCGGATTTCCGGATCAGCGATAATCGCCGCAGCGACGACGCAACAGGAACAATCCACCCGCCCCCATCAGCACCAGCGATGCCGGTTCGGGAATGGCTGTCAGAACGAAGTTGTCAACGGAGACGTTCTTATCGCCGGTATTCGTCACCGCGCGAACAACGAAATAGAGCTCGCTCACCACACCACCGGGATCAAGCGTGGCCTCGCGAAATGCTCTGTCACCGTACGGCAACGTCGCAAACGTCACACTGTCGAGCTTGGTTCCACCGCTCGTCGGGTTACCGTTCCAGATTTCGATACTCACATCGCTGCCGATGCCGCTGCTGTTGGTCTGCATGTATTGGGTGAAGGTGACGTGAAGTTTTTCTCCAGCGCCGAGACTGCCAATGTGCTGGTAGATGTAGCTGCCTCTGTTCAGGAACGCCCACTGTATGCCATCCGGCGCATCAGCGTTCTCGACCGCGAATCCCCCGGCGCCCTCTGCGATGATCCCACCGTAACTGGGGTTGCTCATCACCGCTTCCCAGGATGAACCGGCGAATCCGGTCTGATACTTATTGGTCAATCCGGATACGTCGGGTTGCTCGAAGCTGCCATTGGTGAGACTAATCGCCGCATCGGTGGCGGCTACGCCGATGGTCAGGCTGCACACAGTGGCCAGTCCAAGGGTCAACGTTCGCTTCATCATTCACTCCTTCCGGAATATAAATCTGCGGACTCACCTCAGGGTGATCTTTCAACTCTCCTCACATCACGATGCGGGGCTTGCTGTTGAAATTAAAACTACATGGGACATCACGCGCCGTTGATCGCGCCATCAACGGCGACGGCGTACCAGCAGCAACCCTCCCAATCCCATCAATGCCAGCGAAGCCGGTTCGGGGATGGCTGTCAGAACGAAATTGTCAACGGAGACGTTCTTATCGCCGGTATTCGTCACCGCGCGAACAACGAAATAGAGCTCGCTCACCACACCACCGGGATCAAGCGTGGCCTCGCGAAATGCTCTGTCACCGTACGGCAACGTCGCAAACGTCACACTGTCGAGCTTGGTTCCACCGCTCGTCGGGTTACCGTTCCAGATTTCGATACTCACATCGCTGCCGATGCCGCTGCTGTTGGTCTGCATGTATTGGGTGAAGGTGACGTGAAGTTTTTCTCCAGCGCCGAGACTGCCAATGTGCTGGTAGATGTAGCTGCCTCTGTTCAGGAACGCCCACTGTATGCCATCCGGCGCATCAGCGTTCTCGACCGCGAATCCCCCGGCGCCCTCTGCGATGATCCCACCGTAACTGGGGTTGCTCATCACCGCTTCCCAGGATGAACCGGCGAATCCGGTCTGATACTTATTGGTCAATCCGGATACGTCGGGTTGCTCGAAGCTGCCATTGGTGAGACTAATCGCCGCATCGGCGGTGGCAACGCCGATGACCAGGCTGCCCACAGTGGCCAGTCCGAGGGTTAACATTCGCTTCATCATGCACTCCTTCTGAACACAGAATTGCGGGTATGCTTTCCGCCCCAAGCGATCTTCCGTCCCGCCTCACGTCATAATCCGGGGCACATATGAAAAGCTCCTGAACTCTGTAGCGTGTCACATCGGTGTCAACCATTTGATCAGCCATGCGCCACACGACGACGGCGTACCAGCAGCAATCCGCCCGCTGCGATCAGCGCCAGCGATGCTGGCTCGGGTACAACCGATAGAACAATGTTGTCGAACGAAACGTTGTTGTTGCCGATGTCATTGATCGCGCGAACGACAAAGTAGAGATCACTGACCGCGCCGCCGGGATCGAGCGTTGCCTGGCGCTGCGCCAGAACAGTCGGCGCCAGACCACCGAAGGTGGCAGCGTCAAGCAGGCTGCCGCCACTGGTCGGATTGCCGTTCCAGATTTCAATACTCAGACCACTGCTCGTATTGCCGATGTTGGACTGCATGTACTGGACAAAGCTGACATCAATTCGCTCGCCAGCGTTGACACTGCCGATCGCCTGGTAGATGTAGCTGCTTTCGCGCAGAAACGCCCATTGCACACCATCCGGGGCCTTGCCGTTGTTGACCAGCTCAAAACCAAAAATGTTTTCTCTGACAATGCCACCGGCGACCGAATCGGTCAGCGACTGCTGCCAGGATGTATCTGCAAAACCTGTCTGATATGAATTCACAGGCAGCGCGGGCGTTTCGAAGCTGCCATTGGTAAGGCTGATCGCCGCATCAGCACTGGCGATGCCGAATGCAAGACTGAACATAGCTGTCAATCCGAAAGTAACGGTTCGTTTCATGAGATTCTCCTTTTTTTGAAGAAATGCGATTCATCGAACACCCGTCCACATAAACATGCTTCCTGCTTTCCCGCATTACAGTTCGGGACGTGTCCTTTGATAAAGCTCCTGAATCTGGGATGCTGACATTGTGCCGTTAATAATGAGCAACTCATCGATGACGCCGTTGAAGAAGAAGCGTGGCACGACATCCTGTGCGGATGAGCCGTGTTGCGCTGCGCCGATGAGCAGGGTGTGGGGGCGCCGGTCAATCGTGTGTGACGCGAAGCGCGCCACCTCCCGACCATCCAGATACACGACGGCCTGCTCGGTGCCGCTCGACACGGCAATGTGCATCCAGCGCGGTTCAAAGGAAAACACCGGCGGTGTCGACCACTGCGGTGGTGTCATGACCAGACCATCTGGTCGGCTGAGCCACTGCAGCGAGCCCAGGCTCGTCGGAACATTACCCAGAAGGCCCATCTGGTAATTGATCAAACCCATTTCACTTTCGCGACGCGACACGATGGCCATGTCGACATAACGATCTGTCCAGTCGGGCCTGATCCAGGCGGCGATCGTGACGGTGTCGCAGTGCGTGAGCATCTCCTCGTCACGGACGACAATATAATCCTCCAGCGAGCCGTCGAATCGCAGCGCTGTCTTGCCGGGGAAACGACCCGGAACAACACGGTCAGCCAGTGACAGCAGCATCGACTGGCACGGCTCGCCGTTCAGTCGGCCGGAGGTGGCATCGGCGAGGTTGAGTACAAGGCCCGTAGAAGTCACATCGTCGAGGGTGTAATAGGCAACAACGTCCGGTCGACGACGCAGCTCGTAGCTGTAGGCGAGCCAGCGGTGATAAGGTGATGTATCGGCCGCACGTCGCGCTTCGAACTCCTGAGTACGGACGAACGTCAGTTCAGCCGGTGCGACCGTGCTGACGTGTGTGCCGGTGGCATCCACCTGTCGGGCGGAACCTGCGCCGATGATATGCGACGCGGCACCGGGTCGGCCGTTTGCCATTGGTGTCATGCGCACGACACCCTCGAAAACATGGGTGGTGGTGACGCCCTGATCGTCCACCACGACGCCGAACTCGGTGCCCAGATCGACGACTTCCGCATTGGGAGTGCGGATGATCAGCCGTTCGCCCTCCTCGCACCGGCCGACCACCTTGCCATACGCCAGTCGCAGCGAATCGCCATCCACAAGTGAGAAGTCAACCGGCGCTTCCAGCAGCGTCGTCGCCCCACCGTTGAGCTGTACAAGGGCGAGGCCGCGTTCAAGTCGATAATCGCCTGGAACAAGCGGCCGGCCAGGCGAAATGTCATGTTCGCCCCACTGCGCTTCGTGGCTGCTTCGCAGCGTTGCCACGGGCGCGGGCGTGACAGGGGTGGGTGCAGGTGCCGGCGGTGTGGCCGCAAGCGAATCGCGATTCTGTGTAGGCTGGCCATGCTCCTCACCCGATGGAAGCGCCAGCCAAAGCAGCACAAGAATCGCAGCCGCGACCGAGCCGATCAACCCGAAGAACAGCGACCGCGGAATCACGATGTACCGCACGGAGGGGGAATCCTCGTGTCTGGCAGACGGCAGCTGCAACTGCCGTTCAGTCGTCTCCTGCGCTTCGCGCAGAAGGCGTTCCTGCTGCTCGCGCGCACGCTGCTCCGCGGCGGCACGCTCCTGTTCCAGAATCTCACGCAACAGGGCCGCGGTGTCCTCCTGCTCCGCGGTCTGGGGCAGGATGGGCGCGGCGAAGGCGGGCACAGCATTGTCGGCGCGCAGCTCCCACGCGAGCGTGGCGTGCATGTCCATGTACGCCACGAACTGACGACGCACATCCGGATTCTCACGCAGCAGCTTCTGCAGAAGCTGGCGACTCTCGGGCGTGAGTGTGCCGTTGCACGCCGCGTTCGCCAGGACCAGCCAGGCACGATTGGGGTTGGTGGTCATCCCTCACCTCCCACCGGCCGGCTCATCGCAGGCGCCTCGCTCGCCACCGAGCGTTCGATGCACTCGTGCAGCACGCGGCGAATCCGCCCCAGCGTCTTGTAAAGCACATTGGGGGTCAGGCCGTACCGCTGCGCCACCACCTTGATCGAGTCCTTGCCCACGTAACAGCGTTCGAGCATCTGCCGCTGTTCTGCCGGCAGCTTTTTCATGCAGCTTGTGAGCGCCTGCCGTCGCAGTTGCAGCCAGTCATCCTCATCCAGCCGCGTCTGCACGAGCAGTTCGAGCACATCGTCGTCGAGCTGCTGCCCATCGAGCCGCTTTCGTCTGCGGAAGTTGCGCACGTGGTTGAACGCGATGCCCACCGCCCAGCGCACAAAGTCGCGCTGCGGGTCGTACTCCGGCCAGCGCCGCCACAACGTGAGGCTGGTCTGCTGAAAGATGTCCTGAGCGTCGTCCCGGTTGAACACGACGGTGAGGATGAAGCCATAGATGCGGTTCTGGTTCTGGAGGAACAACTCCAGAAATTTGTCGTGATCCTGAAGGGGCATGGCGGCGCTCCGGGAGCCGGCACGGCTGCTCCACACAGGTGTTGTCGACTGCTGCGTTTTCAGCCGCGCCGAAAATGCAAAACAAATGGCAACATGTTGCCAACCCCTAACATCATCGCGACTTAGCGACGATAAAAAAATCCTATTTGTGCGCCATTTTTGGGTTGACAGGGGCGAGGCCAGGGGGAGGCGAAAAGGGACTGAGGGAATGCGACAGGCCGGGCGCTTCAATCAAATGAATCTGAAATATGGCGGTCTCCACATATCACCCAGTCGCCCACTTTCCCGCGTTGAGGGGTTCGGCACGTGTCGCTATCCTCGCGGCCATGCGGTACGCGATGATCATGGCGGGCGGTTCGGGCACGCGGTTGTGGCCGATGAGCCGCAACGCCACACCCAAGCAGTTGATCCCTTTCATCGGCGGTCGCAGCCTCATCCAGATCGCCAGCGATCGTCTGAACGGCCTGGTGCCGGTCGATCGGCAGTACATCTGTGCGGGGCTGTCGCATCGGGACCCGATCCTGCGCGCACTGGAGGGGTTCGACCCCGGCCGATACCTCGCCGAACCAACCGGGCGCGACACAGTCAACGCGGTCGGCTTCGCTGCGGCGGTGATCGCTCGACGGGATCCCGAAGCGGTCATTGCCGTGTTCACCGCGGACCATGTCATCGAACCGGTCGACCGTTTCCAGGAGATCGTCGCCCAGGGTTACGCCATCGCGGAGCAACATGACAACGCACTGGTGACCTTCGGCATCACGCCGACGCATGCAGCCACGGGATATGGCTACCTTGAACTGGCGGCCCCCCTGCCCGGCACGCAGCCGGCCGCCTACCGCGTGGCGCGATTCAAGGAAAAGCCCGACGCAGCGACGGCTCAGCAATACCTGGAAGCCGGACCGTCACGCTACCTGTGGAACAGCGGCATGTTCGTCTGGCGAGCGTCGACGCTGCTGGGATGTCTGCAGCGCTTCATGCCGGAGAACTACGCGAAGCTGCAGGAGATCGCCGAAGCGTGGGACACGCCGAAGCGCGAGGTGGTGCTGGCGGCGGTTTATCCGACGCTGGCGAAAAAGAGCGTGGACTTCGCGATCATGGAGCCAGCCTCGACGGACGACTCGGTGCTGATCGCCGCGGTGCCGATGCCGCTGACCTGGCTGGATGTCGGCTCCTGGCCCTCGTTTGCCCAGACCTGCCCGCGCGACGAGGCGGGAAATGCCCTGGCTGCCCAGCATCATTTATTGATCGACACGCGAAACACGCTTGTCGCCTCCAGCGACCCCAACCACCTGATCACCACCATTGGCTGCGACGACCTGATCATCGTCCACACCCCCGATGCCACACTGGTCTGCCGGGCGGATCGGGCGGAGGACATCAAGAAGCTGCACGAAAAGCTCGGAGAGAAATGGGATCAGCGGTATCTGTGAAAGGCCAGTGATTCGTGAATGAGCCGGCCGGTTCGTACGAACCGGTCTTTTTCATTGCGCCGAATGAAATCATTTTCCCGCACTCGACTTGCTGCACATCGCCGCTTCGTGCTCATGCATCAGGATGATGATTGCGCGACGAGAACATGCTCGTGATGCGATCTGTGATGCGTGCCAGGAGGGTGGGACGCACAGTAAGCGCGAGTTGTTCGAAGTTTTCATCAAGCAGTTGTTTTTCTCGCGCTAATTCGCAGATCAGATGCGCATCATGGCGGCGGTTTTCGGCGACGAGGT
The DNA here is from genome assembly GCA_937988825.1 of uncultured Phycisphaeraceae bacterium. Taxonomy (GTDB): domain Bacteria; phylum Planctomycetota; class Phycisphaerae; order Phycisphaerales; family Phycisphaeraceae; genus CALKHT01. The sequence continues at coordinate 101,908 of CALKHT010000044.1, read as the reverse complement.
CATGGGCACGCTGGTAGAGCATGCGCTGCAGGTGCAGCTTCGGGTCGGCATCGCGGTCGTTCGGATCAGCGTGGTGGGCAAGAAAGTCAACCAGGATCCCGCAGTGAGTTTGCATCTCTTCAAGTAGACGCTGGCGTTGTTCCCGTAGTGGAAGCGGCTCATGAGCCAGGTATGTGAGTGGCTGGGGCACGAAGATGAAGCGTGCCAGTCGTGCGATGCGCAGTGCCATGTCATAGTCGTAGCCAGCATCGAGCGCGGGGTTGAACGGCTGCCCGTGCGCTTCCTCGCGGGTGGCCTGATCGAGCACCTTGCGGCGGACGAGCACACTCGACAGCGCGACGCCGGGCTTTTTGAGCAGGCTGCCCAGGCAGTAGCCGGCACACGGGCTATCGAGCGCCTGCGGGCCCTGATCGACGAATTGGCCAGCCGCGTCGATGTGGCGATAGGCGGTATGAATCAGACCGACCGTAGGGCTGTCGTGAATGGCGGTGAACTGCCGCTGGAGTTTGAAGCGGTTCCAGTAGTCACCCGCCCGCAGGAAGGCGACGAAGGGGGCATGGGTTGCGGCGAGGGCGGCGTTCAAAGCAGCGGTGGGTCGCCCGCTCCCCTCCCGCACCGTGCGTAAAACCACTTTGCCGTGCGGGTTGTGGAAACGTTCGTGCCAGGGTTGCAGGACGGGGGCCAGGTCCTCGGCGGCACAATCGGCAACGACCACGTCCAGGCGTCGGCTGCTGGTCTGGGCAACGACCGAGGCGATGGCTGGGGAAAGGCCCGCTGCGCGGTGGGCGAGAATGATGACCGACACGTCCATATTCGCTCCTCGGCCGCCGTGCGATTGTAAGCAACGGGCGACACCGGAGCATGGCGGGGCAACAGAACGGATACGCCCAAACACCTTAAATCATTAATTAACAAGCAATAATCAACCATCAATAGATGGCGGTGGCAGGGGTGGAAGGGGCATGGAGGAGGCGACGGTGCGGGGTTGGCCGGGGGTTGGAACGGCCGAAAAATCGTTGTTGACAACACCTCTGAATTACTTATACTGATTCGATAATCGCTTCTGAATAAGTTTTTCTTATTCAAGAAATCGCGGACCCCGGTGATGCAGACGCTTCGACTGTTCTGTGATGTGGCTCGACTGCGCAGCTTTTCTGACGCTGCGGCTTTGCATGGCATCACGCAGTCGGCGGCCAGCCAGCGGGTGGGCCAGCTCGAGAAGCGGCTGAATGTGGCGTTTTTCGACCGGTCGGTCCGCCCCATGACGCTGACCGAGGCGGGCGAGCTGTTCTGGCGCGAGGTGCAGGAACTGGTAGACCGGTACGACCGGCTGGAGCGGCGGGTGCAGCAGCTTCACGCCGGGCCCGAGGGCCAGGTTACCGTCGCGGCGATCTACTCGGCGGGGATCGGCCTGCTCAACCAGATCAAGGATCGGTTCGAGGCTGCCTATCCGAAGGTGTCGGTTCGGCTGGATTACAAGAGCCCGGAGGATGTGCACGAGGCGGTCCGTAACAAGCGGTGCGATCTGGGCATCCTCTCCTACCCCGAGCGGTGGCGCGATGTGGATTACATCCCACTGCGCAACGAGGTGATGGCGGTGGTGTGCAGCCCCAGCCACAGGCTGGCGGGCCGGACACGCGTCCACGCCTCGGAACTGGCCGCCTGGACAATGGTCTCGTTCGAGCCGGACCTGCCCGTGGCGCAGCAGATTCTGCGTTATTTCAAGGAACAGCACATCCGCCCGCGAATCAAGCACGTGTTCGACAACATCGACACGATCAAGGGTGTGGTGGAGGTGACCGACTGCTTCGCGATTGTGCCCAAGCGAACGGTGCTGCGCGAAGTGGCGGCCGGACGTCTGGCGGTGGTGGAGCTTGAGCCGGAGCTGCTGCGACCGATCGGCATCGTGCATCGACGCCGCAAGTCACGCAGCGGGCACGGTGAATCACGGCAAAAACCGGCATCAGGGGTATCAGGGGCATCGGATGTATCTCGACCGGCGGCGCAACCGGTCGAACCGAGTCTGGAGCACTTCAGTCCGGCGGCGCAATTGTTCGTGGCGTTCCTGCTCGAACATGCCGGGCCGAAAGTGGACAGTGTGGATGAAGTGGAAGCACGGGGCCGGGAGTTGGTTGGCGGCCGCGTGTGACCGAACGACGAGTTGGAGAACAGGGGCGCGGCGACCGGTGCCCGCTGTGGGGTGAAGTTGTGTCGAAGTCACGGAGGCTTCACACCTCACACGCTCACCGATCGCAACGCCCCGGAAAAAGGGACGTTGTTGTTATGACTGAAGCAACTCTGACAACCGTACAGAACGGCAGGACGCTCTACGAAGAGGCCATCGCACGCCTCGAGCGCGCGCAGCACTTCGCGCAGATCGACAGCGAAGCACTGGCGCTGCTGGAGCGGCCGACCGCCATCATCGAGGTGTCCATCCCGGTGCGCATGGACTCGGGCAAACTGGAGGTCTTCACCGGCTATCGCGTGCGGCACGATGACACGCGCGGCCCGGCCAAGGGTGGCATCCGCTTTCACCCCAGCGTCACGCTCGATGAGGTCAAGGCGCTGGCGTTCTGGATGACGTGCAAGTGCGCGGTGGTGAATGTGCCGTTCGGCGGCGGCAAGGGCGGCGTGATCGTCGACCCCAAACGGCTGTCATGGATGGAACTGGAACGGCTCAGCCGCGGCTACATCCAGGCGATCGCCGACTTCATCGGCCCGGACACCGACATTCCCGCGCCGGACGTCTACACCAACGCCACGATCATGGGCTGGATGATGGACGAATATTCCAAGATTCGCCGTCGTCGCGAGCCCGCGGTCATCACGGGCAAACCGATTCCACTGGGCGGCAGCCTCGGACGTGAGGATGCGACCGGTCGCGGCGGCTACTACTGCATCAAGGAGCTGGAGCGCATTCGCGGATGGAACCCGCGTGAAACGCGTGTGGCGATCCAGGGCTTCGGCAACGCGGGTCAGCACGTGGCGCGGCTGCTGCATGCCGATGGCTACCGCATCGTGGCGGTTTCCGACTCGCGCACAGCCCTGCTTTGCGAGGACGGGCTGGACATCCCCGCCCTGATCGACCGCAAGCGCAAGGACTGCGTGCTGTCGCAACCCAACGCCCGGCAGATCGAGCATGAGGAACTGCTGGAACTGGACGTTGATCTGCTGATTCCCGCCGCGCTGGAGAACCAGATCCACACCGAGAACGCCGAGCGCATCAACGCGAAGGTGATCGTGGAACTGGCAAACGGCCCGGTGACCGACGGCGCGGATGAGATTCTGTATCGCCGCAACATTCTTGTGGTGCCGGACATTCTGGCCAACGCGGGCGGCGTGACGGTCAGCTACTTCGAGTGGGTGCAGAACCGCCAGTGCGACACGTGGTCGCTGGAAACGGTACACGAGCGCCTGCGCCGGATCATGACCAACGAGTTCAACACGATTTACCAGTTCATGGAGTCGAACAACATCGACATGCGCACCGCCGCCTACGCCCAGGCGCTGAAGCGCATCGGCGATGCCGTCAGTGCACGAGGAACGTATCACCACTTTTCCAACAAGTCAGGGTAAGACACCGCGGTGAGCGGCTGGTGGCGTGGCAACGCAGACGCATCCCACACCACCAGCCCGTTCACTCAGGATACGCACCACAATACAAAGGCCTCACCTATGTCCATCAGCCGCATCCCACCGAAGCATGGCCTGTACGACCCTTCCTTTGAAAAGGACTCGTGCGGGGTTGGATTCATCGCCCACATCAAGGGTGTTCCCAGTCATCAGGTGGTGCACGATGCGTTGGTCATGCTCCATAACATGGATCACCGTGGGGCATGCGGCTGCGAGGCGAACACCGGCGACGGCGCGGGCATTCTCACCGCCATGCCCGATGCCTTCATGCGTCGCGTGGCGAAGCAGGAACTGGGCATCACACTGCCGGAAAAGGGGCGCTACGGCGTGGGCATGATGTTCCTGCCGGTGGATGAGCGCACGCGCAAGCAATGCAGAAACATCGTCGAGCACTTCACCCGCCTGCAGGGTCAGGAAGTGCTGGGCTGGCGGCGTGTGCCGACCGATGCCGACGGCGCGGACATCGGCCCATCAGCGCGGGCGACCGAGCCGGTGGTCGAGCAGTTCTTCGTCGGAGCGGCCGAGGGTATCGACCAGGATGAGTTCGAGCGTCAGCTTTACACGATCCGCAAGCAGGCGTTCCACGTCATCAAGGCCGGCCCGATCGATGACACGCAGAGCTACTACGTGTGCAGCTTCTCCAGCCGGGTGCTGATCTACAAGGGGCAGCTCACCAGCGCACAGGTTCCGCTGTATTACCCTGACCTGCGTGAAAAGGATTACCAAAGCCATATGGCGATGGTGCACTCGCGGTTCAGCACCAACACGTTCCCCTCGTGGGATCGCGCCCAGCCCATGCGTTACATGAGCCACAACGGCGAGATCAACACGCTGCGAGGCAACGTGAACTGGATGACCGCGCGTCAGGGCCAGATGAAAAGTGCGTTGTTCGGCGACAACCTGCACCGACTGATGCCGGTGGTCGACCCGGTCACCAGCGACTCGGGCATGTTCGACAACGTGCTGGAGCTGCTGATGCTTGCCGGCCGCCCACTGCCCGAGGCGATCATGATGATGATCCCCGAGGCATGGGAGAACCATGAATCGATGTCGGTGAGCAAGCGCGCGTTTTACGAATATCACTCGTGCCTGATGGAGCCGTGGGACGGACCGGCATCGGTGGTGTTCAGCGATGGCCGATACATCGGCGCGGTACTCGACCGCAACGGCCTGCGCCCCAGCCGATACTACATCACCCACGACGACCGCGTCATCATGGCCAGCGAAGTGGGCGTGATCGAAGTGCCGCCCGAGCAGGTCAAGAGCAAGGGTCGACTGCAGCCCGGCCGCATGTTCCTCGTCGACTTCGAACAGGGTCGCATCATCGATGATGAGGAACTCAAGAACGATATCGCCACGCGCCGCCCCTACGGCCAGTGGCTGCAGAACCAGCGCATCGAACTGAGCGAACTGCCCCCGGCGGACAACGCGCACGGGTTCGACCCCGACACACTCCTGCCCCGCCTGCGCAGCTTCGGCTACACCGTCGAGACGATGCAGCACATGCTCATCCCGCTGGTGAAGACGCGCAAGGACCCGATCCACTCCATGGGCGACGACGCAGCCCTGGCAGTGCTCAGCGACAAGCCACGACTGCTCTACGACTACTTCAAGCAGCTCTTCGCACAGGTGACCAACCCCGCGATCGACTCGATCCGGGAAGAGATCATCATGTCGCTGGAGTGCTACGTCGGTCCGCAGCAGAACCTGCTGGAGAGCACCGAGGCGCACGCACATCGTCTGCTGGTGCCGCATCCCATCCTCACCAACGAGCAGATGGCGGCGATCAAGCAGATGAACCATCGCGGCTGGCGCACAAAGGTGATCGACATCACGTTCGAGAAGCCGCAGAACGAAGCCGCGGCGGGCGATGCCCTGCGTGAGGCGCTCGATCGCATCTGTGCCGAGGCTCTGGCGGCCATCCGCGAAGGCTACAGCCTGATCGTGCTGAGCGATCGCGCAATGGGGCCGAACCGCGTGCCGGTCAGCGCGCTGCTGGCCACCGGCGCGGTGCACCATCACCTGGTGCGCAAGGCGCAGCGCACACGCATCGGCATCATGGTGGAAACGGGTGAGGCGCGCGAGGTGCATCACCACTGCCTGCTCGTGGGTTACGGCGCCGATGGCATCAACCCCTACTGCGCGTTCGAGGCGCTGTGGCAGGCGCGGCGGGACGGGCTGCTTTCAGCTGACCTGGCCGACGATGATGCAGTCGTGGCCGCTTACCGCAAGGGTGTCGCCAAGGGCATCCTCAAGGTGATGGCCAAGATGGGCATCTCGACGCTCGCCAGCTACAAGGGCGCGCAGATTTTCGAGGCGGTGGGCCTGGCGCCGGAGGTGATCGACCGCTGCTTCGCCGGTACGCCCAGCCGCATCCGCGGCGTCGGCTTCGATGTGCTGGCGCAGGAGGCGATCCGTCGGCACGAACTGGGTTATCCCCGTCGTAAGGCAGTGTCGCTCAACGTGCTGCCCAACGATGGCCAGTTCCAGTGGCGCGCCGAAGGTGAACGACACGGCTGGACGCCCAAAGCGATCGCCGACCTGCAGGTCGCAGCCCGCACCAACAGCCGCAAGGCGTATGAGGACTTCGCTCGCCTGGTGAACGAGGACTCGCGCTTGCGGTGCAAGCTGCGCGGCCTGCTCACCTTCCGCCAGCGCCAACCGATTCCCATCGAGGAAGTCGAACCGGCGTCGGAGATCGTCAAACGGTTCGTCACCGGCGCGATGAGCTTCGGCTCGATCTCCGCGGAGTCGCACGAAGCACTGGCGATCGCGATGAACCGCATCGGTGGCAAGAGCAACACCGGCGAGGGCGGCGAGGACCCCGAACGGTTCAAGCCGCTGCCCAATGGCGACTCCAAGCGCTCCGCGATCAAGCAGGTCGCATCGGGACGGTTTGGCGTCACGATCAACTACCTTGCCAATGCGGATGAACTGCAGATCAAGATCGCCCAGGGCGCTAAGCCCGGTGAAGGCGGTGAATTGCCCGGCCACAAGGTGGACGAGACGATCGCACGCATCCGTCACTCCACACCGGGCGTCGGTCTCATCAGCCCCCCGCCCCACCACGACATCTACTCGATTGAGGACCTCAAGCAGCTCATCCACGATCTGAAGAACGCCAACCCCTCAGCCCGCATCAGCGTGAAGCTGGTGTCGGAGGTGGGCGTGGGCACGATCGCGGCTGGCGTCGCCAAGGGTTATGCCGATCACATTCTGATTTCGGGTCACGATGGCGGCACGGGTGCTTCACCGCTGACGTCGATCAAGCACGCGGGTCTGCCGTGGGAGCTGGGTCTGGCCGAAACACATCAGACGCTGGTGCTCAACGACCTTCGCAGCCGTGTGGTGCTGCAGACCGATGGTGGGCTGCGTACGGGACGCGACGTCGTCATCGCCGCGCTGCTGGGTGCCGAGGAGTTCGGCTTCGCCACCGCGCCGCTGATCACGCTCGGCTGCATCATGATGCGCAAGTGCCACCTGAACACCTGCCCCGTGGGTATCGCCACGCAGGATCCGGAACTGCGCAAGAAGTTCACCGGCAAGCCCGAGCACGTGGTGAATTACCTGTTCATGGTGGCGGAGGAAGCTCGGCAGATCATGGCGCAGCTCGGCTTCCGCACGATCAGGGAAATGGTCGGCCGGGTCGATGTGCTCGACGCCGATGAGGCGATTCGCCACTGGAAGACGGACGGCCTGGACCTGACGCCCATCCTCACCCCCGCGAAGAAGATGCACCCGGGTGTCGAGGTGTACAACACGCGCAAGCAGGATCACGGGCTGGAGCTCGCACTGGACAACCGGCTCATCGAGCTGGCACAGCCGGCCCTGCAATCGCAGCAGCCCGTGCGGATCGACGCGAAGGTGGTGAACACCAACCGCGTGGTGGGCACGATGCTCAGCCATGAGGTTGCCAAGCGCTACGGGGCGGAGGGACTGCCCGAGGACACGATCCACATTCGCCTGACGGGTTCGGCTGGTCAGAGCCTGGGCGCATGGCTGGCACCGGGCATCACGATCGAGCTGGAAGGCGATGCCAACGACTACGTGGGCAAGGGCCTGTCCGGCGGACGCATCGTGGTCTATCCGCCTCGGACATCCACGTTCCGTGCGGAGGAAAACATCATCATCGGGAACGTGGCGCTGTACGGCGCGACGAGCGGCCGGGCCTTCTTCCGCGGGGTGGCGGCCGAACGCTTCTGTGTGCGAAACAGCGGTGCGATCGCGGTGGTGGAAGGCTGCGGCGATCACGGCTGCGAGTACATGACCGGCGGCCGGGCGGTGATCCTCGGCAGGACCGGCCGTAACTTCGCCGCGGGTATGTCCGGCGGTATCGCCTACGTGCTCGATCGCGACGGCGACTTCCTCACACGCTGCAACCTTGGCACGGTCGAGCTGGAGCAGATGACCGCTGCGGGTGACATCGCGGAGCTGAAGCAGCTCATCGAGCAGCATCTGGAAGCGACCGGTTCCACCGTAGCCAAGGCCATCCTGGACGACTGGGAGAACAGCCTCACCCAGTTCGTGAAGGTGATGCCGATCGACTACAAGCGCGTCCTCGCCGAGCGCATGAAACACGACGAGGAAGAGGAAGCGCCGCTGCACAACGAAGCCACGCAACAGGCCAACTGACCAGTTTCATACAACGCAACACGCAAACGCGAGCATGAGACCCGAACATGCAGGATGTCGTGGTGTGCAGATGCCGCGGCGACGCTGAATCGGGTTGGCAACAGCGGCAGGGCCGCGATGGGAGCGATCAATGGGTAAGCCCACCGGATTCAAGGAATATCAGCGTCAGACGGTGCCGTATCGGGAACCGCTGGTGCGGCTGAACGATTATTTTGAAATCTACACGCAACCGACGGACGAGCATCTGCGCACACAGGGCGCACGGTGTATGGACTGCGGTGTACCCTTCTGTCAGTCGGACACCGGCTGCCCGATCGATAACCTGATCCCCGAGTGGAACGATCTGGTGTATCAGGGCCGGTGGCGCGAAGCACTGGATCGTCTGCACACGACGAACAACTTCCCCGAGTTTACGGGTCGCGTCTGCCCCGCGCCATGCGAGGGGGCGTGCGTGCTGGGCATCACTGACCCGCCGGTGACGATCAAAAACATCGAGAACGCGATCATCGATCGTGGCTGGCTGGAAGGCTGGATTGCGCCACAACCACCCGCGCAGCGCACCGGCAAGCGTGTTGCCATCGTGGGGTCCGGCCCGGCGGGACTGGCGGCAGCCGATCAGCTGAATAAGGCAGGACACCTGGTCACCGTCTATGAACGTGCTGATCGCATTGGCGGGCTGCTCATGTACGGCATCCCCAACATGAAGCTGGACAAGCAGCTCGTGCAGCGCCGCATCGATCTGATGGCGGCTGAGGGCGTTACCTTCGTCACCAACACCGATGTGGGTCGAACGGTTGATCCGAAGAAGCTGCTCGATGAGTACGACGCCGTGCTACTGGCGACGGGCGCTACGCGGCCACGCGATCTGCCCATCCCGGGCAGGCAGCTTCGCGGCATCCACTTCGCCATGGAGTTCCTCACCGCGAACACAAAGAGCCTGCTTGATACCCAGAACGCCGAAAACTGCCCCATCAACGCGAAGGGCAAGCGTGTCATCGTCATCGGCGGTGGCGACACCGGCACCGACTGCATCGCAACCTCGCTGCGGCACGGCTGCACGAGCATCGTCAACTTCGAGCTGCTGCCCAAGCCGCCTGCCGAACGCGCACCGGACAACCCCTGGCCGCAGTGGCCTCGCATCTTCCGTGTGGACTACGGCCACCAGGAAGCGACCGCGAAGTTCGGCGACGACCCGCGAACCTACTGCATCCTTTCGAAGGAGTTCATCGATGACGGCGAGGGCAACGTTGCCGGCATCAAGACGGTGCGCGTCGAGTGGAAGCGCGATGACAACGGCCGATTCGCAATGACCGAAGTGCCCGGCTCGGAAGAGGTGTTCGAAGCCGACCTGGTGCTGCTGGCCATGGGGTTCCTCGGCCCGGAACACACCGTCAGCGAACTGCTGGGCGTCGAAACAGACGAGCGCAGCAACTACAAGGCGCGCTACGGCCAGTACGCCACCAACGTGGAGAAAGTGTTCGCCGCGGGCGACTGCCGCCGTGGTCAGTCACTGGTGGTGTGGGCGATCAACGAAGGCCGGGGCGCCGCCAGGGCGATCGACGAATACCTCATGGGTGAGACCAGCCTGCCCGCGCCAAAGTTATCGCTGGCGATGGCGTAACGAAAATTTTCGCTTTTCCGTGATTTGCTCATGCGTCGCGGGGTTTTACAATGGCGTGTGTCGTCCCTTCATGCCTTGTAAACCCCGCGGCGGAATATCCTGATGCATCTGGGAATACTTGCGGTCCAGTTGCAGACGATTGACTGGGCCATCGTTGCGGCTTTTCTCGTACTCACACTCCTGATCGGCGTCGTCGTGTCCCGCCGCGCCGGGCAGAACACGTCGGAGTTCTTCCTCTCCGGTCGTACCATGCCCTGGTGGCTGCTGGGCTTTTCCATGGTGGCAACCACCTTCTCCACCGACACACCCAACCTCGTCACCGATTTCGTAAGGCAGAAAGGCGTCGCCAATAACTGGCAGTGGTGGGCACTCCTGCTCACGGGCATGCTCACCGTGTTCGTCTACGCCCGACTGTGGCGGCGCTCGGGGGTAACCACCGATGTCGAATTCTACGAACTGCGCTACAGCGGCGCACCGGCGGCGTTCCTGCGCGGCTTCCGAGCACTGTACCTGGGATTCTTCTTTAACGTCCTCATCATGGCGACGGTGTCAATCGCGGCGATCAAGATCGGCGGGGTCATGCTCGGCTTCTCACCGGTTCAGTCGGTCATCGCAGCCGCACTGGTAACCGTGATCTTCTCTTCAGCCGGCGGGTTCCGCGGCGTGCTGTTGACCGACTTCGTGCTCTTCATCGTCGCCATGATCGGCTCCGTTGCCGCAGCCTACGTCGCCGTGACGCATCCTGACGTGGGTGGGCTCACCGCCATGCTCGATCACCCCAATCTGCAGGGCAAAATGTCGGTCCTGCCCGACTTTTCCGATCGCGACCTGGTCATCAGCGTGCTGGTGATCCCGCTGGCGGTGCAATGGTGGAGCGTGTGGTATCCGGGTGCGGAGCCGGGCGGTGGCGGATATATCGCTCAGCGCATGCTCGCGGCGAAAAACGAGACACATGCTGTGGGCGCGACATTCTTTTTCAACGCGGCCCATTACGCGTTGCGACCCTGGCCCTGGATTCTCGTGGCGCTGGCGTCGATGATCGTCTTTCCAGATGTGGCGGACATCCGAAAGGCGTTTCCCCATCTGCCTGACGACGTGCCGCTCAAGGACGATCTGGCGTACCCAGCCATGCTCACCTTCCTGCCTCCAGGCTTGTTGGGGCTTGTGATCGCCTCGCTGCTGGCAGCCTACATGTCCACCATCTCCACGCACCTGAACTGGGGTTCCTCCTACATCGTCAATGACTTCTGGAAGCGCTTCGTCAACCCCAACGCCGGCGAGCGCGAACTCGTATTCGTCGGCCGGGTATCGACTGTGCTCATGATGGTCATCGCAGGCATCTTCTCCCTGATGCTGGAGAACGCCGTACAGGGATTCGGCATCATGCTGCAGATCGGCGCGGGCACCGGGTTGATTTTCATCCTGCGATGGTTCTGGTGGCGCATCAATGCATTCAGTGAACTGACTGCGATGATCGTGTCGTTTCTCGTGGCGCTCTATTTCCATTTCAAGCTGCCGGGCTCAGAGGAACTGAGCGATGGTGGGAAGATCGTGACGGGTGTGGCGATTACCACCGTCGCGTGGATTACGGCGACCTTCATCACACCGCCCACCGATGAAGGCCGGCTGCGGGCGTTCTATCGGCTGGTGAAACCCGGCGGACCAGGCTGGGCTGCGGTAATTGCCCGTGCCGCAGCCGAAGGCGAGGACCTGAACGAAGGACAGGCCGGCTGGACGGTGCCGCTGGGCATCGTGTGTATGTTGACCGGCTGCGTCGCCATCTACAGCGCGCTTTTCGCAACAGGTCAGTGGATTTACGGTCAATACGCCGCCGCAACCACCCTCACGGTCATCGCGATTATCAGTTCGGTTGTGCTGTTTGCGCTGTGGAAGCGCATGCACGCCGCCGAAAAGGCAATCGCAGAGAAGGTCGCCTGAACCGAAGCAACCATCGTGGTGCCGGTCGTGGGTTCACCCAACCGCGGCCAAATCTTCCGTGCGCGGCGAATCCGTGAAGGCCTCCTGCGGCAGATGCTCGATCAGGTCAGCAATCGACTCGACGATCATATCCGGCTGATAGGCGTAGTGACGCAGGTCCTCGCGCCGTGTGCCGCCGGTGAGCACCAGCACGCTGCGATAACCCATCTGCACCGCGCCGAGCACATCGGTTTCCATCGTGTCGCCAATCATCGTCACCTGTGCCGTGCGCAGGCCCAGTTCCTTCCGAGCAGCGCGCATCATGACTGGCGAGGGCTTGCCCACACTGAATGCCTTGACCCCGGTTGCCACCTCGAGCATCGCGGTGATCGCGCCGCAACCGGGTCGCAGGCCGTGCTGTGTCGGACAGTTGGGGTCCGGGTTGGTGGCGATGAGCTTGGCGCCGTTCACGATCATGCGCACGGCTGCCTCCATCATCTCAAACGTCATCGTCCGGCACTCGCCCACGACGACATAATCCGGGTCGTGATCGACGATGGCGTAGCCGTTGGCGTGCAGTGCGTTGAGCAGTCCGCCTTCGCCGATGACATACGCCGTGCCCCCGGGCTTTTGTTGTGCGAGGAATCGTGCCGTCGCCATCGCGCAGGTGAAGATATGGCGTTCCTCGACATCGAAACCCATGCGCTTGAGCTTGGTAGCCACATCGCGCCGCGTACGCTGACTGTTATTGGTCAGGAAGAGAAACGGGATATTCAGCGCACGCAGGCGATCGATGAAGGTATTGGCGCCGCGGATCATCTCGCTGCCGCGATAGATCACGCCGTCCATATCGATCAGGTATCCGCATTCCATGGATGAACTCCCAAGGTTCCCCGGCTCACAAAGTACCCCGCCCCCACGCAAAGCCAGTGCCACGAGCGATTTCCCGCCGCACCCAATCATCACAAACCAGTATTTGGCAACGACTTGCATTGCGCAAGAGATATGCAGGCCGTTCACAGTCGCCGCTCAATGCCTGCGCGCTCACCGGCCGCTTTGCGCGCCGATGCGGCAGCGGCTCGCCACCCCACCGACCGGCTGCTACGATCAGATATGCACCGGATCGACCACATGTCCACCAGCGATATCATCCAGCCGATCACCAAGGCGATCGCCATTCCCGCGGTTCAGCGTTTCAACGGCAAGGTGGTCTATCACTACGCGATGGACATCGCCTACGACACGAAGCGATCGCCGCTTAAGACGCTGCTGGGGCAACCGGTCACCTCGTACAAGCCCGACACGGGCAAGCGCGCCCCTCGCGACTTCTACTTTTATCAGCCACAGACCGTACGCATGCCGCCGGTGACGCTGTCGGGGCCGAACGGACCGATGGAAGCCCAGTGCGTCATCAAGCTGTTCCCCGTCGGCGCGCTGAGCATCACCCTGCACGCGCCCTTTCAACAACAGACGCTGACCGATCTGGTGGACTATCACGATGTGGACGATGCCCAGCGACACGCCCGCGAACTGGCACAGAAGGTCATCGACGAACTGGGCGACTGGCTGATCCGACCGGTTGTTCCGGTGCGCGAGGACGAAGCCTACACGGTGTTCTGCCTCGATGCGGTCTCCGCGGCTGAAATGTTGCAGCCTTCCACCGAGGCATGGCTTCGCGATCATCGCCGGGCCGTCGCCGCCCTGCTCACGCAGGAAGCCGATGCGCATCGTTTGTCCGAGCAGGAGATCAGCGAAACTGCCCAGCGATCGCTGAGTTATTACGCCCATGATCTTGTTGTGATCGACTGGGATGCCGCACTCATCATCGACGAGCCAACGCAGTTCGATGCCACCCTGCACATCATGGAGCTGGCCAACGTGCAGCTTGCCGAGCTGGAATCGTACGATCGCATGATCGACAGCCGGCTGGCGCGGGCTTACGACCTGAGCCACGTGAGATGGAAATCACGCAGGGTGATGTCCGACAATCTGCGCGAGTTCCGACTCGACATGGCACGCTTCCGCGATGAACTGTCCAACACCACCAAATTCTTCGGCGACTGGCATCTGGCGCGTGTCTACCAGGCCCTGTACGAGCGCTTCCACCTGGCATCCTGGTACAACATCGTTAAGAGCAAAATCGACACGCTCGACGATCTGTACCGCATCTACAAACAGGATCAGGTGAACAAAGTGATGGTCTTCCTCGAGGCTGCCATCGTGTTGCTGTTCATCCTCGACCTCGTTCTGCTGGTAGTCGTCGGGGCAATCTGACGTCGCGTTGAATTCGCCGATTCACATAGGTCAGGATCGCGGTTTTCCCGATCCGCAAATCGGTCTGCATGTCCCTAAGATCGGGCATGAAAACCTGGCTGCTTGGCGCATGGGAATCGCTTCGAACCAGCTTCTGGTTCCTGCCCGCCGTGATGGCGCTGGTCTGCACGCTGCTGGCATTCGTCACCATCAGCATCGACGAGCGTACGCAGCTGGACCTGCCAGGCCCCTTCAGTCGGCTGGAAGCCGGCACCGCTGACAGCGTGCGCACGCTGCTCGCCACCGTGGTTGGGGCGATCATCACCGTTCTTTCCGTGGTGTTTTCGATCACGATCGTCACGCTCACCCTTGCCGCTTCGCAGTTCGGCCCGCGCCTGCTGCGCAACTTCATGCGCGACCGTGGCAATCAGTTCGTGCTCGCCACAATGATTTCCACCTTCATCTACTGCCTGCTCGTGCTGCAGATGGCTGAAAGTGCCGACGCCTCCCGCCAACAGTTCGTGCCGCACCTTTCCACGATGGTGGCGCTGTTGCTCACGCTCACCAGCCTCGGCACGCTCATCTACTTCATCCATCACATGGCCCAATCCATTCAGGCGCCCTTCGTGATCGGCGCGGTGGCGAACAATCTGCACGGAGCAATCGACACCTACTTCCCTGATCCGATCGACAGCCACGATGGCGATCCTTCACCGGAAGAAGCAGCTGACCTGCACCGCCGAATCGAAAACGACGCCCGACCCGTTCATTCTTTGCAGCAGGGCTATATCCAGGCCATCCTCGACGATGTGCTCGTGGCAGCCGCGACGCGCAAGGACGTGGCGATCCGCCTGCGTCATCGACCTGGCACTTTTGTCAACCAGAATGCGGTGCTGGCGTATGTGACCCCCGCCGACCGTGTCGATGACGACCTGTGCCGCCGAATCAACCACGCCGCTCTCATCGGCCTGAGGCGCACCGACACGCAGGACATCGAATTCGAAATCTCTCAGCTCGTCGAGATCGGCCTGCGCGCGCTGTCACCCTCCATCAACGACCCCGGCACCGCAATCAACTGCATTGACCAGCTCGGCGGCGCGCTGGCGCATCTGGCGACCCGCCGCTTCCCCTCCGCGTATCTGCGTGACGATACCGGAGTGCTGCGCGTCATCGTTGATCGCACCAGCTACACAGGGACGGTCAACGCCGCGTTCAATCAACTGCGGCAGATGGGCCAGAACCATCCTGCCGTTACGATCCACATGCTCGAAACCATCGCCCGCGTCGCGGAACAGGTTTACACCGATGAACAACGCCAGGCTCTGGTGCAACAGGCGGAAATGATCCACCACAGCGCCCTGCCCTTCCTGACCGAGGATCTGGACCGTCAAAGCCTGGAAAAACGCTTTACCCGTGCAATGCGTCTGCTCGGACGTGAGCCATAACGCCAGGAAGCAGGAGATGCCAAAAAAGCCGAGGGAAATACAAAACTCCTGACTTCCTTCCTGCCCTTCGTGTCTTCGTGGTTAAAAAAACTACACCCGTGCCGGTTCGCTGCGTTTGAGCGCCTGCTGGCTCAGCCGCTTGCCCACTTCCCACACCGGCCCGGGGAACTTGTGACACGCGCCGATCACCGTGTCGAACGCGTCGGCGATGTAATCGACATCCTCCGGCGTCAAAACCAGCGGCGGTATCAGCTTGATCACGTCCAGCCCGTGCCCCGCCACTTGTGCCAGCACGCGATGATCCTGCAACAGGGGAATCAGCACTGCCTGACAGAACAGGCTCTGATCCAGCTTATGCAGCAGGCTCCAGCCCATCTTCAGCGTGACACTTCGCGGCGGGCCAAACTCGATCGCCAGCATCAACCCCTTGCCGCGCACCTGTGTCACCATCTCATACTTGGGGATGAGCAGCGACAACTTCGCCTTCAGCCGTTCGCCCATCGCATCAGCACGCTCAACAAGTTTCTCCTCGCGCAGCACGTGCAGCGTCGCCAGCCCTGCCGCCATCGCCAGTTCGTTCTGACCGAAGGTCGTCGAGTGCACCACGCAGCGATCGAGGCTGGAAAAGACCTTGTCGTGAATCCAGCGTTTGCTCAGCACCGCACCCACCGGCACATATCCACCCGACAAGCCCTTGGCGGTGATGAGAATGTCCGGCTCGACGCCCCAGTGCTCGCAGGCGAACATCCTGCCCGTCCGACCATAGCCCGTCTGCACCTCATCGACGATGAAGATCGTGCCATACTTGCGACACAACTCCGCCGCCCCGCGCAGGTAGCCATCCTCCGCGACGAACACACCCTTGCCCTGGATCGGCTCAACGATGAAGCCCGCCACATCTCCGCGTGACAGCTCAGCCTCCAGTGCTGCCAGATCATTGAAGGGGATCGCAGTGAAGTTCAGCAGCTCGCCGAACCCATCACGGAACTCAGGCCCACCATTGGCGGAAAGCGCCCCCAGCGTCAGGCCGTGGAACCCTTTCTTGCAGTGAACGATGCGATTGCGTCCCGTGGCCGCCCGGGCGTATTTGAAACTGGTCTCCACGCCCTCCGCGCCAGAGTTGGTGAAGAAGACGCGATCCAGGTCGCCCGGAGCGATCCTCACCAGCTCCTGCGCCAGCAGCCCCGACAATACCGGCACACCCATCTTCACGAGGTTGGGCAGGTCCGCCTCCATCGCCTGCCGCAACGCATCGCGGATCACAGGGTGGTTGCGACCGACGTTGAAGACTGCGTAGCCACCCAGACAGTCGAGGTAGCGGTTGCCCTTGTCGTCCCAGAGATACGCCCCCTGCCCGCGGACGTAGCGCACATCGTAGCCGATGATCTTCATCGCCTTGAGGAACGCCGGGTTGATGTGCTCCTCCAGCGCCTCCAGCGACTGGGCCTGACTCTGAGCCACGACCGCTTTCAGATCGAACATGACCATGCTCCTCCCTGGGATTTCCAGGAGCGACCATTCTACCGCCCGCAACGACTGCCAACCGAACTGTGTGGCAGTCAATCGACCCAACCATCCAAGGGCGGAAAATCCGGCTGGGGTATTTCGCCCGCGGCGGGATGAAACTTATCATTTGTGGATTCCGGATCGACCCCGGTCTATGCGGTCGTGCGCACCCGCCACGGAAACACTTATATGACAACGCTCGCTTTCGGCGTTGAACCTGACAAGCGTCCCTACCGCCTGCGCCTTGCGCGCTATCATGCTCTGGCTGAAACCATCACGGATTTCGTGCGGCAGCAGCCCGAGGACCGCCCACTCGCCCTGCTCGATGCCGGGGCGGGCAACGGCCGAACCTACCGCTACCTCGAACCCTTCAATGTCGTCGACCGCATCCGCTTCCATGGGCTGGACAACTCTCAGCATCGCCTGACCCACCTCTACAAGGCAGATCGCTGGGCCGAACTGAGGCTGCACGACCTGGAGGAGGGTATCCCCTACCCCGACGAATCGTTCGACATCGTCGTCTGTGAGCAGGTGCTCGAACACCTGAACCGGGCGCCATTCGTCCTGTCAGAACTGCACCGCGTACTTCGCCCGGGCGGGATGCTCATCGCGGGTGTCCCCTCCTTTCCGCCGGGCATTGCCCACCTGCGTGCCACGGTGGTGCCGCTGATCGATCGGCTGCGTTCGGTCGAGCGCGGGCACGTGCAGGTCTTCACCGCAGGCAGCTTCCGACGGATGGTCTGCCAGGCGGGCAACGTCGCCAGCATTCAGACGCGGGGCTTCCGCATCGTCTCGGGCGGCGTGTTGCGTTTTCTCGAAAACTACGAATGGTGGTATCGTGTGAACCGAACCCTCGGGCGATGGGCAGCGCCGCTATGTGTTGAGGTTCAGGTCGTCGCCATCAAGGCGGGCGACCCGGCCGGCCGCGCTCCAGCTCACACGAACACCGCCATCGAATGTTGTCATGACGAATGTAGCTGATACGACGGAACCAAACCGCGCCGGACCACTCATCACCCAAGTGGTTCTCTATGCCCTGCCCATCGTCATCCTGGGTTCACTCACTGCGATCTATGCGATTTCGCCGGAGTTCTATCTCACCTGGATTCTGGAATCGCAACAACGGGAAACGCAGGCGGTAGAGATTTCGACCTTCATCGCGGGTCTGATCGCCAGCATTCTGCTCGCCCGGGCCGCCTGGCTTATCACCCGCAGTCTCTGGCCCAACAAGCCCGATCGTTCGACGGTCGCCATCATCGTCATGATCGCGGCCGCAACGATCTTCTTCACCGGCGAGGAGATCAGTTGGGGCCAGTCCTATCTGGGATGGAAGACCCCTGAAAACTATGCCGGCGGGGAAACCAACCTGCACAACGTCGATCTGCCGATCCGGATCCAGTCGCTGGGCAGCCTGTTCCTGATCGTCATGTTTTTCGGCATTCCCATCGCCTGGGCGTTCCGTCAGAAACTGAACCTGCCCGAGTCCTGGCGGCTGATTGTCGCCCCCGGGCCGGTGATCTTTACTTTTGCCTGTGGCTTCGCCTGGTCACGCGTCAAGGACCTCTACCGTACCCTCTACCCCGAAGCGGAGAAAAACCAGGCCGACGTGTACGTGCAGTTCGTCGAGCAGATGAAGGAGCACAAGGAACTGCTCTTCGCCATCGCCCTCCTGATGTACGGCCTGCACGTCCTGCGCCAGTACCGACAAACCCGCTCGCCATCTGGTAAGAGCCCGGGTATCTGAAAGCGCGGGCAACCCTCCTCCT
Organism: uncultured Phycisphaeraceae bacterium; assembly: GCA_937988825.1. Taxonomy (GTDB): domain Bacteria; phylum Planctomycetota; class Phycisphaerae; order Phycisphaerales; family Phycisphaeraceae; genus CALKHT01. Next base: position 83,135 of record CALKHT010000044.1, on the reverse strand, counting down.
GAAAGCCCATGCCCTCCGGCCATAGGCTCCCGCGCCCGGACGACGTGGGCTTTAGCGAGATGAAATCCCATCGACCCCCGCCAACTTGGCAATTCCCGGCGGCTTCACTATCCTTTGTTCCCCTGCGCGGGAAGCTGGTGCTTGAACCTGGCCCGGGCAGAGGCTTATAACTATCGTTAAAATCCGGAGTTATCAGCACCTTTCACGAGGCCCTAAACGCCATGGCCAGCAACGGCACCATCACGCAAGTCATCGGCTCGACCTTCGACGCCCGCTTCCCCGAGGACGATCTACCGGAAATTTACAACGCCCTGCACATCCAGGCCGAAAAGGACGGTCTGGCCATCGACCTGGTCGGCGAGGTGCAACAGCACCTGGGCGGCGGACAGGTCCGTGCAGTCGCCCTCGGCTCGACCGACGGCCTGGTTCGCGGCATGACCGTCCGCGACACCGGCGCCCCCGTGAAGGTGCCCGTGGGTGAGCCGGTGCTCGGCCGCGTCTTCAACCTGCTGGGCAAGCCCGTGGACAAGCGCGGTGAGGTCAATGCCACCAAGTTCCGCGCCATTCACCAGGATCCGCCCAAGTTCACCGACCTGAACCCCAAGACCGAAGTCCTCGAAACGGGCATCAAGGTCGTCGACCTGCTGTGCCCCTTCGTCCGCGGGGGCAAGATCGGTCTGTTCGGCGGTGCGGGCGTGGGCAAGACCGTCATCATTCAGGAAATGATCGCCCGTATCGCTCGTGAGCACGGCGGTTACTCGGTGTTTGCCGGCGTGGGTGAGCGAACCCGCGAGGGCAACGACCTGTGGCTGGAAATGCAGGAGGCCAAGTTCCGCGACGCCTCTGGTACCGAGCGGAGCGTGCTCGAACGCGTGGCCATGGTGTTCGGCCAGATGAACGAGCCGCCCGGCGCGCGTCTGCGTGTGGCTCTGTCGGCCCTGGCGATGTGCGAGGAGTTCCGCGACAGCTCCGGTAAGGAGACGCTGCTCTTCATCGATAACATCTTCCGCTTCACCCAGGCGGGTTCGGAAGTGTCGGCGCTGCTGGGCCGTATGCCCTCGGCCGTGGGTTATCAGCCGACCCTGTCGACGGAAATGGGTGAACTGCAGGAACGCATCACCTCGACCAACAAGGGCGCCATCACCTCGGTGCAGGCGATTTACGTCCCTGCGGACGACCTGACCGACCCGGCCCCGGCTACGACCTTTAGCCACCTGGACGCGTTCGTCGTGCTCTCGCGTTCGATCGCTGAAAAGGGCATCTATCCCGCGGTCGACCCATTGGCCTCGACCAGCCGTATTCTCGACCCGGGCATCATCGGTCAGGAACACTACGACGTGTCCCGCCGTGTGCAGCAGATTCTGCAGCGCTACAAGAGCCTGCAGGACATCATCGCGATTCTGGGCGTGGACGAACTGTCGGAAGAGGACAAGCTGATCGTGGCACGTGCCCGCAAGATCGAACGCTTCCTCTCGCAGCCGTTCTTCGTGGCCGAGCAGTTCACCGGCTTCCCGGGCATCTACACGCCGCTGAAGGACACGATCGACAGCTTCCGTCGCCTGTGCAACGGCGAAGCGGACGACCTGCCCGAAGGTGCGTTCATGTACGTGGGTACGCTCGACGATGCCCGCGCCAAGGCAGAACGCATGGCTGCCGGCGTGTAAGCCGAACAACCCGCATCGCAAACAAAAACACGGCTGCGCCATGCAGCCGTGTTTTTTTGCGCTCCCCCCGTAATAAACGCCAAGAAACCAGGAAACGAAGAACACAAGCATCCTGACGTTTCGTCCTCATAGTCCTACCGCAGCGAGGCGCGGGCCGCGTCCTCCGCATCGGAACGGCGGTACAGGTTCAGATAGAACTCCATCATCTGTTTGCCGGTCCCCTGCCGGCTGCGGGCGTGCTGGTAGCCGTGACGGCCCGACAACTCGATCGCCCGGTCCAGATAAAAGTGCGTCGCCAGCACCAGCTTCAGGAAGCCGCACCGCTTGCAGTGCTCCAACGCGGTTTCCATCAGCCGTGTCGCGACGCACGTCTCCTGCCACGCCCGATCCACGCGAAGTCGGCGAATCTGTGCCACGTGCGGCCGATCGTGCGTGACAGCAATCATCCCCACCACGCGGCCCCGCACCCGCGCCACCCAGAAATGGTTGCGCGGGTGGTTCAAATAGGTCTGCTCGATGCGGTCCAGGTCCGCAGCACTGTCAAACGGGTCCGCCCAGCCCAGCATCAGGCCATGGGTATACAGCCGTAACACTTGCTGATGATCACGAGGCTGGTAGGTGCTGATGGTCAGTTCATGATCAGCCAGCATCTGCCGTTGCGCCAGTTCCTCATGGGTGGAAAGGGCCACCGGCTCACGCAGAGCAGCCACATCGGGAAGGATGTCCGGATAGACGAGTTCTCCATGGATCGAACGCATGATCACTTTTCTCTGTCGCCACAGTCCTCTCGCGAGGTTCGCCTCACGTCGGAGCGGGGCTGTGCCTAAAATCAGGAGTGCCTTTCGCAGCGGCAACGTAAGGGAGGATGGACCAGACCCAAACGCGCTGGTGCCGAAGCGTGCAGATTGATGTTAGTCCTGAATTGACAAGGGTATATAAGGGGCGAATCGGGATTGACGCTCCGGATCGCCTCGTAGCGGTGGATAGGGGGTTCCCCGACGCTGGGGACTGCGTCTTAACACGGCACGGGGGGATTCAGTCGCTATCAGCGCACGTGCGAGTCCAGATCCTCCTGCTTGAGGATGCACGTCACCACAGTACCGCCCTTGTCGCCGGGGCGAATCTGGAAATCCGCACCGATGATGCCCGCCCGGTAACGCATGGTGCGCAGGCCGATGCCGGACTCCACTGAAGTGCCGTTCGGCTCGTACGGCACCCCGTCGTTGGCGATTGTCAGCGCGATCTGATCCTGGTCGATGCTGAGCCCCAGTTCGACATGGCGTGCCCGGCCGTGCTTCACCGCATTGTTGACCGCTTCCTGTGCGATACGGAAAAGGTGGATCGCCACACTGTTGTCGTAGACCCGTACGGGTGCCTCGCAGATGAAGCGGCAGCGGATGCCGTACTGTTTCTCGATGTTCGCCGCCAGCTCGTGCAGGGCGCTCATCAGGCCGTTGTCGTCCAGTTCAACGGGGAACATACCTCGCGACATCGCTCGCACGTGAACCAGCGCGTTCTGGATGCCATTGACGAGCTGGCCCGCCATCTGCGACTCAGGCAGTCGCAGTTCCTGAAGCCTCCGTTCCAACGTGCGAGCCAGGTAGCCCAGCCCCGTCAGTTCCTGCCCCACGCCGTCGTGCAGCTCCTGACCGAAATGACGCTGCTGCTCGATCATCGCGTCGGCCAACTCCTTCTCCCACCGCTTGCGCTCAATCACCCGACCAAGATGCGTGCCCACATTCACCAACAGGTGCAGCAGCCGATCGTCCACATCAATCGGTTCAGCACAGAACACCTCGAGCACCGCAGCCACCTGCCGGCGTACCAGCACGGGCGCAACCAGCACCCCGCGCACCGGTGGCCGCTGATCCGGGGTAAGCTGCGCCCAGCGCGGATCAGCCGACAGATCGGGTACATACATCGGTCGCCCACTGCGGTAGACCTGCCCCACTGCCGAATCACCGGGCGTGAACGCTGCGATGCCCGTCTGGTCGCGCAGCGGCGCAAAACGTGGGTCCGCCACCCGCCAGACACGCGATGAAATGAGCTGCCCCGCGCGCAGACGCATCGGTACAAAGATATGGACGGCTGCGCAGTTCAGCGCCTGACACACCCGGTCCACCGTGAACTGCATCATCTCGCGGACGCTGGTCGTCTCATTGGCCGCCATCGCAATGTCATGAAGCAGCACCACACGATCGGTCTGCTGTGCGACGCGCCGCTCCAGGGCTTCGCTGAGCTGCATCAGCCGATGCTCCATCGCTTTCTGCAGCGTAATGTCGCGCAGCGTCGCGTGGCTGATGATTCGGCCACTGGAATCGCGAATCAAACGGGCGTTGGCGCTGGCCGTGACCAGTCGGCCGTCGCTGCCCATCAATACGTGCTCCTGCCCCTGCAACCATGTCTGCCGTCGATAGCGACGGATCAGTTCGCGCAGGCGCTGACGCGAATCGATCTTCAGAAAGCGAAAGATCGGCGATCCGATCACCTGTTCCTTCGGATAACCCAGCACACGGGCTGTCGTCTCATTGCAATGCACGATCGAACCATCGGACACATCGAAGGCGACGATCATGTCCGGCGCGTTTTCGTAAAGCTCGTCGTATCGACGCCGCAAATCATCGAGCGTCTGTTGACGGTGTTGCAGCGCAGCGGTTTGCCCGAGGATGCCCGCCACGGCACCGAGGAACTGGGCATCATCATCGGTGAAATGGTCTGGCTCTCGGGCGAAGGTGACGACCACGCCAAAGGGTTCGCTTTCACCCGGTATCGGCACTGCGACAGCACTGGTCAAACCAAACTTGCGCCAGTCCTGCTCCGCATCCTGGCCATGCAACTCGCAAAGGTCCGCCACGATGATCGGCGATGAACTGCGCAGCGCACGACGACTCAGCGTTTGCACCATATCGGCGAATGGCACCTGATTCAGATGATGTTCATCGAACCCGATGGTCGCACCGGGCCGTATTTCATGACCACCGCCATCACGCTGAAGCACTGCTGCGCACGGCACGCGCAGCACCGTCGCCACCACGCGGCAGGCCGCCTCCATGATCTGCGTCAATGATGTGGCCGGCAGCAACAGGTTCGCCAGCTCGGCGAGCATGCGTCGTGATCGCTCGGCGGTGGAACGTTCGGATGAGATTACGTTTTCGTCCGCCCTCTCCCTCCGCGACACATGGTTCGTAACAACCGTGGCGATCCGGGACAGCGGCGCGAGGTGGTCGATCAGCCCTGCCGCCCGACACGCTGCGATGAGGTCATTCGCATCATCTGCTTCGTCACGCTGGGCGATGATCAATCCACCCGCCGCCCGTATGGCATGGACACCCAGCGTGTTGGTGCAGTTGATCCCACCGAGCAGCACGCAAACAGCCGCATTCCCCATGCTGCCGGCAAGGCTTACCAGGAAATGATCGATGCACTCCCCACTGGAAGGAACATCCTCCACTTCCACTTCGAGAGCACCATCCCGCACACGGACAAGATGACCCTTTGGCAGCAGATGGACACGCCTGAGCTGAAGCGGCGTGGCATCCACCACGCGCACCATACGTTCATCCGGATCAAACGATGTATCGGATGATGAATCCTGTGCATCATGGGCATCCAGCAGGACAATCGCGAGGTCTTCACAGGACAACAGCTCCGCCGCAAGTTGCCTTGCTGCGGTTCGACTAGAGTAGCTGTGACAAATGGTGATGACGGTCATATCTCGGTGATGCGATTGGATCGGACTCGCCGGTCGGTATGTCCGAACGGAACCATACGGCAGCCCAGTAACCGGACCGGCTGTCGACCGCGCAATCCGGTGCCTCCATCGCTCGTCCCTTGATCGCCCTCTTTGATGACAAAGATCTCAGCAATCAAGCTTAACATCCACAGGTGCTAATTCCAAGGCGAACCAAGGTTTGCCGCCAGAATGGGTCGCGATGATACCGACCAGTGACAGGAAACACTTCGCCCGCTTACCGGAACGGCATGACCCCGCAGTCGCGCATCGCTTATCCCCGACCACGACAAACCGGGGCATGAGCTTTGCTGTCATTCCCGATGAGACACGACGGGAGCTCACGCCGATGAGTGCCCGTCATCGCAATGTTTCGGGAAGAGGAAAACACCTGATTCTTATGTAAGGGATTTCCTGATAGCGGCGCGGTGTTCTAACAACGACTTCCTCTGTCGACAAAGAGTCGGACCTGGAGAATGTATCGATGAATCCGACGACGCGGCGACCGTGGAGCGGCGATACCCCCCATCCAGTGTCATCCTGCCACTGTTTTGAGCGGAAAAGCTTCTCGATTTCGCTTACGACCGATACATTTTCCCCAACATTTGTCATCGGAACAGATAGGCGCGCAACAGCCCGTCAGGGGCATTTCGCAGTGGCGTCCGGTGGGGATGCTGAAACGCAAGTAACGGTACAACACAATCTTCCGATCGGATGGCTGCCCACATGGTCCCGACCGCGCTATGATCGTTTGTCCGAAAGGCACAGGGGACAGATGCAATGGATGAACGGTTGGGCCATGAGAGATTCAGCACGATGTGCGAAATTGCTCTGGAAGATCGTGACAACTGTCGTTACGCTAAGGCCGACATCTTTGGGAGCGACCGCCCGGGGCATGGGATGGACTCCGGCGTGTGTCGCCGCGACCTTTGACAAGTCAGTGTGTATACGAGCGACCACAGGATCGAGCGCGTTGAGACTGCGCCGTGAGAGCATCACCGGTCGGCAGGGCCATCGTTCGCCAGGCCTGCCCGCGCCACGGACGCCGTGCACGGATGAACCAGAAATCAGTCAGAAGCGACTCTGCGGTACGAGCGCTCCAGCGAACTCTTTTTTTCAGGAATGAGGTCATGAACAGCCCGCACTTCAAGACCCGAACATACAAAATCCTTATTGTGGACGACCATCCCATCGTGCGACATGGGATGGTCCAGTTGATCGCCAGCGAACCCGACCTGGAGATCTGCGGCCAGGCATCTGATGCCGGCGAGGCCCTGGACCTGATCAAGGCGACGCATCCTGACCTCGTGATCGTCGACATCTCGCTCCAGGGCGTTAACGGGATCGAACTGATCAAGCAGGTGAAGGCGATCGACAATTCGATTCGGATGCTCGTGGCGTCAATGCACGATGAGACACTGTTCGCCGAACGCGCCCTGCGTGCCGGCGCCATGGGATACATCAACAAGGAGGTGGCTGGCGATGAGGTCGTCGAGGCGATCCGCCAGATTCTCAAGGGCAAGGTGTATCTGAGCGCACGCATGGCAGACCACATGCTGCACCGTGTGGTCGATGGCAGTGAACAACTGACACAGTCATCCATCGAAACGCTATCCGATCGTGAGCTGCAGGTGTTCGAGCTGATCGGTAAGGGCCTGAGCACGCGTGAGGTAGCCAAGCGACTGCACCTGAGCCCCAAGACCGTCGAAACATACCGCGAACACATCAAGACCAAGCTCAACCTCAAGAACAGCAATGAACTGGTCCGCCACGCGGTCAAATGGGAACTGGAACGCTGATAGACACACCAGCGTCCTGAGGATCAAAGGAGCGACGACGGGCACCTGCCCTCTCGTCGCTCCTTTTATTTTGTGGGCAGCAAGGCGAAAGCCACAAAGACACGAAGGGCACGAAGGAAGACAGTGAGGAAGTTGTTTTGACGCCAAAGGACCAAAAGAGCCAAGAGGTTTTGAAATATACATCAGATACCTGTGTAGACCCATCACATTCAACTCTTCTCCTTTCCTAATCCCATCTTGGTTGGCCCCTTGGCGTCATACAAGAACGCTACATCTGCCTTTCTTCGTGTTTCTGGTGTCCCTAGTGGTTCCATCAACCGAGCAACGATTCGCATCCATCTCTCCATTGATTTGCGCTGTGACAGCAAGGATGCGGAAGGATGCCCTGACGTGATTGGCGAAAGCATCCTGGAAAGCTGTTAACACTTCAAAAAGCGCTGGTATTGCGTCAGTTTTCTCCTTATAGTCGCCTGGTCGGGTTCCTGATGGAATGCGGCGGGAGTCGCCCGATTGAACGCAATGTTCAACGATGTTCGTGCGACGGTTCCACAACATGATTTCCAAGGGATCGCTCCATGCAACACTCCGCACCCGCTCCGAGGTGGATTGCTTGTGCCGCGGCCTGTCCCGGACTGAGTCTCTGTCGGCTAAGCACGCTGCTGTCCGCTGCGCTCATGGTGATCGGGTGCGTGGCAACAACAAGCTGGGCAATCGAAGGCAACGAACCGATCGAAGCGGATGGCTTCCCCGCTGAATATCCACGTTTTGTCTCTGAACATTTCGTGCTGGTGTCGCACGCTCATGCCGATCTGGCGCGGGCGAGGCTGGAGTTGCTGGAAAAGACGTACGCACGTTTCTACGACGCTTTCGAGAAAGCCGATTTTGAACCGCAGCCAACCAGGACGCGATTGATCGCGGTATTGTTCGACAAGCATGATGCCTACGTGCAGTATGCCACCGATGCGGACCGCATCGACATGTCCTGGACGAATGGGTACTACTCCGCACGAACGAATCGCGTGGCACTCGTGCTCGCAGGTGATGAACGTATCGCGACCCGCGAGCCGGTCCAGACAGCAGCGACCGATCGCGAGGACCAGTTGCTGCCCTTCGCCGAATCGGCGACGGCAACGCAGGCAGCGCGGCCGGTCGAGGTGTCGGTCTCGATGCGGCCCATCAGCATCGCCAGCACTGCGCATGAAGCAGCCCACCAGCTCGCCTTCAACAGCGGATTGCAGCAGCGTGGCGTGATGTATCCGCTGTGGGTGTCGGAAGGATTGGCCTCGTGCTTCGAGCCGCAGTCGATCGATGATCTTTTTGGTCCGGAGCACGTGAACAAGAGCCGTCGCCGCGATCTCATCGACGCCATGGATGCGGGCACGGTGATCCCGCTGAATGATTTCGTTGCTCTGACGCGTTTGCCCACCAACGATGCGCGTGCGGTCTCGCACGTGTATGCCCAGGGCTGGGCCCTGTTTCATTTTCTTTTCGAGAACCATCCGAAAGAACTGAAACAGTACATGAAAAAACTGACAACCCTGCGGCCGGGACGACGAAGTGTCTCGACCATGCGGCAGGAATTCATCGCGGCGTTCGGCCCGATCGAAAAGCTTCAGGCGAAGTGGGACGAGGCGCTGCTGGCCCATCAGCGAGCGGAACGCGAACACGTCGCTCAACAGGCGGACATGGTCGCGCTCGAATCGCGTAAGTAATCCAAGCTGCTCCCAAGTCAAAAACCCGGTGACCTGTCAGTGGGCACACGCCACCTCACTTCAGGTCGCCGGGCACGTTTACAAAACAGTCAAGCGTCGTTCAAGCGTTCAGTTCAGCTCGATCAGCTTGTGGTTCACCGGCCGAAATCCCGAGCGCCGTCGCGACGACCAGGCTGCTGCTGACGTAGCTGATCCGGCTGCTGGCCCCGCTGTTCCTGCTGTTCACGCAGATCCTCGCGATCCTGCTGATCGGTGCGACCCACTCCGGGATCCCAGTTCGGCCGGCCCTGCGCATCGCGCAGTTCCAATGTCTGGCCATCCTTTTCCACCTTCCGTGCAAGAATGACCGGCTGGCCCATGAACGTCACGCTTGAACCGGTGATCTCAACATCATCACCTTCACGAATCGTCACAGTTTGGCGTTCGACGTATTTGGCCGGTCCGAGATGGACCACGTGCCTGCGCCCCTGCTCGTCGCGCACCACGACGCGCACACCCTCACGGCCCCCTTCCCGGAAGGAGAACTTCTCGACCTCCATCACCTCGCCACGCAGCATCTGTTCACGTTGACGGTTGTACAGCCTGTTGTACGCACTGCCGGGTTCCCACTGTCCCTCCTGGAAACGTTCGTAACCAAATACCTCCCAGTAGGGTTCTTCGTTGTATTCACGGTGCAGGTTGCGGGCCCACTGTTCATCCGCGAGGTTTGACCAGTCGCCCCGGCGGATACTCAGTCGCCGCATCTGCTGGGCCGTCGCGTCGACAAGCAGATGATTCTCCTCCGCACGGTAATCCACCGCGGCGAATGGAACCAGCGCCAGCACGTCCGCGTCGTCATCCTCCGCCACCACCACATAAGCGATGCGGCCTTCCTGCATGTCGATCAGCATGTCCACCACTTCGCCCAGTTTCTCATCCTGCATGTTCTGGACGGTGTAGTCATCGTCCAGCTCGGAGAAACGCACCGCTTCAAAATCGCGCATCACGCGATCACGGCGCTGGGCCTGCTCCTGTTGCGGCCGACGCGGTTGCGGTTGTTGTGCCTGTCGTCGTTCGCGCTGGTTCTCACCCTGGAGCTGCTGTCGCTGTTGACGGCGGGCCTGCCAGTATGGCTCGACCTCATAGTGCTCGTATAGCTCCACGACGTACCGACGGTCGGTGAAATCAGGCGGGTTGTTCCTGCGGAAGCCGCGACGACCTTCCAGACGGGCGCGATCAACGTCGATGTACAGCCGATCACGTTGGGTCGGATCGTACTTCACCGCACTAAATGGCACGGGCAGGTAGCGATCATCGCCCAGCAGATCATCGTCCGCGTCGATAATGATGAAGCTGGCCACGCCGTGGTTCGGGTCGATGATGACATCCTCGACTTCACCGATGCTGCGGCCATTGCGATCGTGAATCTCCTTGTCAATAAATGCCCTGGCCCGGGCAAGGTTCAGGTCGTGCAGCACATCGTCGGCACGCTGACGGAGGCCGCGATCGGCCTGACGCTGCCTTTCATTCTGATCACGCTGTCGTTGCTGTCGATCCTGTTGCAGGCGTTGTTGTTGTGCTACGGCGATGATCGGCACAGCCAGCATCAGCGCGGCCGGCAGAGTGATCCATGCTTTCCACTTACGCGTCATGGTCCAGGCTCCTTTTCCTTGACGGCGTGCGCCATAACACGGCGAAACCGCCCAGTCAGGCGATGCGGCCGCTTTACTGTGACGATAGACACAAGAACCACTTTCGCCCATCGGGCGGCGTCGAGGTTGTGGAATCCAGCATCCGCTGGTGTTGGGCTGGGTGGGTGCCCATCGGGGCATCGTTCGTGGCGGATGCTGACGCAGGCATGAGAAAAGCCCGGGAGAGCAGCTGTGCGCTCCCGGGCCTTGCGTCAGGTAACCACCTGCTGCGGCTGGATTATTCGAGTGGGCGAATCGGTTCGCGCTGCTGATTGTTGGGCTGCTGCCCGTTGCGCTGTTCGCCCGGGCGGGTCGAAGGCTCGCGGCCGTTACGCTGCTGACCTTCCTCGTACCGCGGATAACCGTACACCTCCCAGTAAGGCTGCTCGCCGAACTGCTGGTGCAGGTTGCGCGCGACCTGTTCGTCCGCGAGGTTGGGCCACTGACCCTCGGCGAACGCGTTGCGCTGCAGCGTCTGACGATCGGTGTCGATCACGAGCTGCTGACGGTCGGCTTCGAACTCAACTGCCGCCCACGGCACCAGCGCCATCTGACCACCAGCCTGACCGATCTGAGGCCGCTGTCCCGGTTCATCCTGCTGCGCCTGGTTCCGCTGCTGATTCGCCGCGGCACCCTGCAGACCCACAACCAGATACGCGATGCGGCCTTCTTCCATGTCGATCAGCAGATCCTTGCACTGACCCAGTGCCTGCTGATCCGAGTCCTGAATGGGTTTGTTCTTGAGCTGGCTGAACTTGTGGGCAACCAGCTCATCGTCGTCGCCCGGCAGCGCCTCACGCAGCCGCTCCAGCGCACCTTGCCGGCGTGCCTGCTCCCAGTAGGGCTGGAAGCCGAACGCCTGGTACTGCTGCTTGACGAAGTCCTTGTCCTTCAGCTGCTGCATCTGCGTTTCCTGGAACGCCGGCCGCTGCTCAATCTGCTGACGCGCCACGCTCAGCTTTACCTGCTGAGGCATTTGCTCGTCGATGCGCAGAGCTTCAAAAGGCAGGAGCACGATCTTCTGCTGACCGACCTGAGCCTGCGGCTGGCCGGGCTGCTGTTGGTCGGCCTGGCCGGGCTGCTGCTGTTGATTGAGTTGACCGGGTTGCTGCTGGTTCTGCTGGTTGGGCTGAATCTGCAGTAGTGCGAAGGTCGCGATGCCGTGCCTGGGGTCGATGATCACGTCCTGAATTTTGCCGATCTGCTGGCCCTGCTGATCGGTGACCTGCTTGCCAACCAGCTTGCTGGCCTGCGCCAGGTCGAGTTGACTCAACATCTTTTCCGTGTTGTTGGCGTTTTGCCCAGGCTGTACGGGTCGAACACCCGGGCGTTCGATGCCGGGCTGTTGCTGCGCCATGGCAGCCGGCGCCGCCATCAGCAACGTCGCCGCCAAAATCGTCGAACGGGTCCACATGCGGTTCATCGCATCACTCCTTATCCGAGGCAATGCCTTGCGATGCGCAGCAATCCACGCGATTGCCCTTCCAGCCGCACCGCAGCCGGCCCCTTTTTTCCTCGCCCCGACAGTACGCCAGCGCCAACCGGATCGGGATCAGGAGCGTCCCAGCGCGTTCACTCCGGTTCGGACTGTTTGTCACGTGGGTAAAACTCCATCACTCGTCCTGATGTGCGGATGCGCAATGACCGAGCAGCTCGAATGAACGGCAAACGTCAGGCCCTCGGGGAGAGCCTGACCGCGCAAGAAGGATGACTGCCGCTGCGAATCAGGTTTTCTCTGGTTGTTTACATCCGACGAGGCACGTACTTGTAATGAAGCGATGGGCGCCGGCCCAGGGAAGAGGATCGCACAACCTGGTAGGGAACACGATATGACGCCTTATGGACTGGCGGTGGAAGACAGGAATGGCATCCTGTCGCAGCGCACGGCCGCCGACGGTAATGGCAGGGTTCGATACGACGCGGCGCGGTGCTCGCGACGGCGCGAGCTGTACTTCGGAGCCATTGTCGGCGAGTCGCCGGCCATGCACGCCATGTACGACATGATCGAACGTGTCGCCCCCACGGACGCCACCGTGCTTGTCACTGGTGAAAGCGGTGTGGGCAAGGAACTGGTCGCCCAGGCAATTCATCAGCATGGCCCGCGACGCAACGCGCCGTGCATCGCCATCAACTGTGGCTCGGTGCCCGAAACACTCATCGACAGTGAGCTGTTCGGTCACGAGGCTGGCTCCTTCACCGGCGCCACGCGCACCCGGGCTGGACTCTTCGAACGCGCCAATGGCGGCACGCTTTTCCTCGACGAAATCGCGGAAATGCCGCTGGATCTGCAGACACGTTTGCTGCGTGTGCTGGAAACCGGTGTGCTGCGGCACGTGGGCGGCGAACGTGAGATCGAGGTCGATGTCCGCGTGATCGCCGCCACCAACCGCGACCCGATCAAGGCGGTGGCAGAGGGCCGACTGCGGGAAGACCTGATGTATCGCCTGTCGGTTTTCCCGATCCAGGTGCCGCCGCTGCGCGAGCGCGAGAATGATCTGGAAATCCTGGCGGACCACTTCCTTGCGGAACTGAACGACAAGAACACCAGCGCCAAGCGTTTCAGCCATCGCGCGATGGATGTGCTTAAAAGTTACAGTTGGCCGGGCAACGTGCGACAGTTGAAGAACGTCGTCCACCGCGCGTTCATCATGGCTGATGATGTGATCGATGTGGACTGTCTGCCCGAGCGGATCACCGGTCGCACTGCGTCCAACTCCACCGGCGCACTGGCGTTGCCGGTCGGCACGACGATCGCGGAGGCGGAACGGCAGCTCATCCGCGCGACGCTGGATTACTACAAGGAGGATAAGAAACGCACAGCCGAAGCACTGGGGATCAGCCTCAAGACGCTCTACAATCGTTTGAACGCCTATCGCGAGCTGGAAGGCAGGTAGCGTTCGGCGCTGGCGCACTTCGAACACGGTTTGGTGGCGTCGATGCCGGGTGAACTGCAGGTGCCTGCCATCCCGCGGGTTGTGATTATGACGTCCGATGAAATCGCCCGCATGCTCAATCGTCTGATCGCCACATGCAAGGATGGCGAGGCTGGATTCCAGGCCGCGTGGGAGGCTGTGTTGCGTTCCTCGTATTCGCTGGCGCGCGACCATGACGGTGCATCGCATCTCCCGATCTCGGCGGAACAACTCAAACACCTGTTTGCCTCCTGCAGTCGGCAGCGGGCTGCTTTCGCCGAGGATTTGCAGCAGCTTGTCGAGCTTTACACATCGGATGATCCTCAGGAGGAAACCACGCTCGCCGGGGCGCTGCATCGGGGCATCATCAATTTTCATGCCAGCCTGGGAATGCAGGGTGGAATCGAGGCGATCCTGATGGAATGCGAACGTGGCGAGGAACGGGCGCTGCGTCAATATGAAGAAGCGATGGAGCGCGATCTGCCCCCCGACGTTCGCCCGGTGGTGCAGTCGCAGTATCGGTGCATTCAGGAGACATGCGCGCAGATTCGCGAGCTGCGTCTGGCTATTGCGGCAGCGGGTGAACGAACATGAACGCAGCGCCGCTCGATCGAATTGATCCCTTTCCTGAGCGACTGGAGCCGATGTACGCCATCGTCGCGACCACATTACCCCGCGATGCTGAACGGTGGGCGTTTGAATACAAGTGGGATGGCATTCGTGCGATGCTGTATCACCGTGATCGCGTCACGCTGATGTCGCGCAATCGCATCGATATCACGCATCAGTACCCTGAACTGGAGGCACTTGCCGCGCAGCTCGATGAACCGACGGTGCTGGATGGGGAGATTGTCGCGATTGATGCGGATGGCCGACCAAACTTTTCGTTGTTGCAGCAGCGAATGCACGTCGCCAGTCGTCGCATCGCGTTGTCACGAATGCGACAGGTATTCGTGACGTACATGATTTTCGATGTGCTCTACCACGGGACGAAGCTGTTGCTGGGGCTGCCCTATCACGAGCGCCGGGCGCGGTTGGAGGCATTTGAACTGGAAGGCACAAACTGGCGTACCCCACCGGCGTATCAGGGCATCGGCCATGATGTGCTGGAGGCGGCACGCGGCGCGGGTATGGAGGGCATCGTCGCCAAACAACTGCAAAGCCCCTATCGGCCCGGTCAGCGCAGCGGTGAATGGCTCAAGATCAAGGTCCGGGCGCGGCAGGAATTCGTCGTCGGCGGCTGGACACCCCTGCGCGGCCAACCGGGCGGCACGCTCGGCGCGATGCTCGTCGGGTACTACCGTGATAACAAGTTGCATTACGCCGGCAGTGTGGGCACGGGCCTGACTGATCAGGATCGCCGGCAACTCAAGCGATTGTTTGAAGCGCACCGCGTGGAGGAAAGCCCGTTCGTTGAGCCAACCCCACGAATGGCGCGGTTCACGGAGCCGCGTTACGTGGCGGAGGTCGAGTTTTCCGACTGGACGCCGGGCGGATCGCTGAGGCAACCTTCGTACAAGGGCCTGCGTTTTGACAAGGACCCGCGCCAGGTTGTGCGCGAGTAGCCGCGCCGGCGTGGTCGCATTAGCGAACCATGTCTCGACGGAACGTTTCACAATCCATGGCGACTCGCAAACACATCATCGAAGTCGACGGCCACCGGCTGAGTCTGTCCAACCTGGACAAGGTGCTCTATCCCACCACGGGCTTCCTCAAGGGTCAGGTCATCGACTACTACGCGCGCATCGCGCCGGTGATGCTGCCGCATCTGAAGGATCGTCCCGTCACGCTCAAGCGCTATCCCGATGGTGTGGAGTCTTCGTTTTTCTTTGAGAAGAACTGCCCCGGTCATCGCCCCCGGTGGGTTTCAACTGCCACGGTGCGGTACAGCGAGGGTGAATCGGTTCGCCATTGCCTGATCAACGAACGGGCTGCGCTCGTGTGGGTAGCGAATCTGGCGGCGATCGAGCTGCACACGTCGCTCGCTCGGGCGGAGGCGATTGATCGACCGACCATGCTCGCGTTCGATCTGGACCCGGGGCCACCGGCTTCCCTGCGGGACTGTCTGCCCATCGCGCTGCGGTTGCACGCCATGTTTGACGAACTAGGCCTCCAAAGTTTTCCCAAAACGTCCGGCGGCAAGGGACTGCACGTTTATGTGCCGCTGAACACACCAACGAATTACGATGCAAGCAAGCAGTTCGCCTATGCCGTGGCGTTGACGCTTGAAAAACATCTTCCCGACGCGGTCACGAGCAACATGAGTAAGGCGAAACGCACGGGCAAGGTGTTCGTCGACTGGAGCCAGAACTCGCAGCACAAGACAACGGTTTGCGTCTACTCGCTGCGTGCTCAGCCACGACCGACGGTTTCCGCGCCGGTGACGTGGGAGGAAATCGAACATGCGGTGGCGGATGATGATGCGGAGAGCCTGGTTTTCGAAGCGGAGGCGATGTTACAGCGCGTGGAAGAAAGAGGGGATCTATTCGCGCCGGTGCTCAATGTGAAACAGAAACTGCCGGATCTTGGCGGGATTTAACGCCACAAGTTGTCGGAACGTGGGCGCATGCGATCACCCCGCGCGCTCGGTGGAGTGCACGGGGTGATATCGCCCTGGTTGTTTATTGATTTACGCCGCCATATCGCCGCGCATCGCCTCCTGGTTCACCTGCTCCGCAATGTTTGTAAGCTTCTCATCGGTCTGTTTCTCTTCGGCGAGGGTCTGTTTCAACGGCCGGGCGACCTCCTCAAGCCCCAGCATGTCCGCCCAGGTACACAGCGTGCCATACGAGGCAATTTCATAATGCTCAATTTTCTGTGCCGCCGCGATAAGCATCGCATCCTTCACGTGCGGCTCCGCATCGGCCTTGATGATCTCATCGCCCTCCTCAACCAGCCCTTCCATCGCCTCACACTTGGATGCACGCGGCGAACGGTCCAGTGCCTCGAACGCCTGTTCCACACGATGCACGTGCTCCTCGGTCTGTTTCTGGTGTTCCTCGAACGCCTTTTTCAATTCCGGACTGGACGCCTGCTTGGCCATCTTGGGCAGCGCACGTAACAACTGTTTCTCAGCGCTGTAAATATCCTTTAGCTCATCGATGAGCCCTTCCTGCAACGTTTTGAATCCCATAGCAACGACTCCTTCGGAGGGTTTGTGGATCAAATCAATGTCGGGAATCACGCTGAATACGCAGGTCAGCCTGGCCCACGCGGTCGCGCACCTCGGCGAGCGTGCCGTGCACACGTTCCCACGCATCGCGTGTGGCGTGGCGGGCGGCATCCCACGTCAGATCCTGAGGACCGCGATGGCTTTCCCAGTCCCGGCCGAGCTGCTGCTCGACTTCCTCAAACGTTCGTCTGCGGCCGCGCGGCAGCGCGTAGCGGCTATAGCTTTCCCAGCCGTATTGATACGCCGGGGCATAACGCTCGTAGGGTTCGTGCTGGTCGGTGTAGGCGCGGTTGCGGTAGTTCTGCCGCCAGTAGGCGTGTTCTGTTTCGGGCTCGATGCCCAGTTGGATGGCCATTCCGGCCGCGGCACCGATGAGTCCGCCCAGTGAAGCGCCCACCACGATACCGACCGGCCCGCCCACCGCGCCGATGGCCGCCCCGGTCGCCGCGCCTGCAGCCGCCCCCACGCCCGCGCTCGTCTGCGTGGAGTTGTCGTCCGTCAACCCCTGATTCGGTTCGCGACGGATGCTGTCCGGTTTCCTCGCCACCATCGTGCCACACTCCTGAATCGATCAAACCCACGGGCACGCTGGTCGCGTCACCCGTGGGGCAGTCCGGAGGTTTGTCAACGCGACTGGCCTCGCTGCGGCGGCCGCTGCTCCTGCGGCTTGGCGCTGGGCTGCGTTGCCGGGCGACGCGGATCGCGCTCACGTTCCTGAGGCTGCTGCGGACGCCGCTGATCTTCCCGTGGTTTTTCCTGTCCGGCCATGATTTCCTGCCCTTCCTGGCGGTGATTGAAGGATTCCGGCCCGTACCCACGTACGAGCAAACGGATTTGGCTCCGCCGCAACCGACGATAGCCGCTTCAACCATCACTCACAGCCCATCGAATGCTGAAGTTCACATCAGGATTTGTCTGCCAGGCGCGAATCACAGGCACCCGGGGTGTTTCACAAAAAGAAAAGGAGCGTGCGTCGCCCGACGACGCCGCTCCTTTGCTGCAACTGTTCTCCCACGCTCCGCGACTAACCAATGGTGCTCGCATCACGCGGACGCAATACGACATCACGGCGTCGGAATCGGTTCACCCGGCTGTGTCGCGTTCTGCCGCACCTGCACGTCGACCTGCACGTTGTTGCCTGCGACCTGCTTGGCCAGTTCCTCCAGGCGTGTGCGCTGCTGGTCGTTGTCAACGGTACCGCTCAGCACGAGCCGGCCGTTGCGAGGCTGCACCTGTATGTTCTGTGCGACACCGGCGAGTTGCGAATCCTGCTGAATGCGCTGTTGCAACTGCTGGGCCTGTTGAGCCATCTGCTGCGCCTGCTGACCGAAGCCGTTGCCGGGGCTCGGCGTGCTGATCGGTTCCTCGGGTTCGTAGGTGGGTTCGGTGCCCTCTGTGTCGGGCGTGGTCTGCTCGGATGGCGTGGTCGGCTGGGTGCCCTGCTGCCCTTCCTGCCCTCGCTGTTCGCAGCCCACGAGCACCAGCAACAGCATGCTCAGGCAACAGGTCAACTTCAACATCGTGTACATGTGCTTGCTCCTGTCTCCGGTTCCTTTTCTGGCGGCGGCCTCGACGACAGGCGCGCCCGACCAATTTCACACGTCGCTGTCAGCATCGTATTGGTCCACCGCACGCAGCGAGCATCGGGCAGCATCGGTTTCCAGCCAGCGGATAACACGGACGATGTGCTGGGGCAATCACCTATCACATGTCGAGAATTACGCGTCCGGTTCCGCTTCTGCGCGAATGCGGGCTGCTTCCTCCACAATGCGGCGAAGCATTTTGCCGGCAACACCTCTGCCCGTGGTGCGATGGGAGGGCCAAACCTGCGGATCATCCGCCGCGAGAATATGTGTCAGGTCGCGGCCGCTCTTCACGCTCAGCGGCGCGACGCTGGTGATATCCACTGGTCCGGACCAGCGATCGCGATGTTTGATGAGCAGCCAGCTTCGTGAGGGTTCATCCGGGCTTGTCCTGCGTGACGAACGGGCCGGGCCGCGCGTTCGCACCAGCACCCATTCGCCCTTGAGCTTCACGCCATCCAGCGTGAACTTCAGCTCACCCTTTTCCAGCGCGGCATCGACATCCTCAAAGCCGGGCGAGGGTTGCCACACACCCTCATCCCACAACATCACGATACCCGCGCCGTAACCTTCGGGGATTACGCCCTCGAAGTCGCCATACTCCAGCGGATGGTCCTCGACCATCATCGCCAGTCGTTTGTCCTTCGGGTTGAGTGATGGCCCCTTGGGTACCGCCCAGGAGAGCAGCACGCCGCGATGTTCAAGACGAAAGTCGTAATGCAGTTGGCTGGCCAGATGCTTCTGGACGCAGAATCGCCGTGGCTTTGCGGCTTCGCGCCCACCGTGACGAGCAGGTCTGCCCGAAGGTTCGGGAGTGCGGTCGAAATCGCGTTTGGCGCGGTAGGGTTTGAGCGAACGCGAGCGGTCGGCAGCACTTGCCCGTTTCTTCGCCATGCGCAAGTGTAGCGCTTGCGCGGTCACTCGGCCCGCACGCTGATCGCAGTCGGGGCCGAATACACGGGATCGCCCGATACGGGCCGATAGCGTGCCACGAGCGTGATGTTGTTGGTGCGCGGCGGTTTCACCGTCCACGCCAACGGAATCTGGTAGCAGTGCCCCACCATCGTGCGACTGAGGGCGGAGCGCAGCTCCTCGGCGGTGAACGACCAGGTCTGGAACGGCTCGGTGCTCAGCGCCTCGCGGCCCACACGGCCCTCAAACATGAGAAATTCGAGGTTGCCTGATCGCAACGTCACCGGCTGTGGGTCATCCAGGCGAAAGAGGTACACCGTCACCGGCACGCCGTCCGGCCCGGGCCGATCGTCCCAGTTCATCGCGGTGGGTGGCGTCATCAGTTGCACCGCATCCACCCGCTGGGATGGTCGCGCAACCGGCGGCGCCGCAGTCGAACCACCTGAATCGGTCCTGCACGCACTCACACTCAGACACAGGCAAAGCGTCAGCAGGACGCCGAAACCGACGCTCCCCCAACGCCTGCCGCATGAAACACACTCGGTCATACTCATCAGTCTACCTGCGCCGGAGCCTTCTCGGCAGGGGCATCCTTCGGCTCCATCTGAAGCGTGTCAAGCGCTCGGTGCCGCAGGCCGTTGCCCTCCTTCATCTCCAGCATCTCCAGCGTCTGGACCTGCTTTTCAGTCACCCGTCGGGCATCATCCAGGTTCCGCACGATGTAGGGCGTGAGGATGATGAGCAGCTCGGTGCGTTCGCTCTGAACTGTGCGGTTCTGGAAAAGCAGCCCCAGACCGGGGATATCGCCCACCAGCGGCACCTTGTCCACGCGGGTGGTGTCGCTCGTGGTGATGAGCCCGCCGATGATGATCGTGTGGCCGTCCTGCACGCTGACGGTGGTCTGGGCCGAGCGGTTGTTGAACACCGTGGCGTTCAGGCCTTCGGAAATCTGAATGGTCGAGTCAGAGATCGAGCTGATCTCCGGCGCGACGTCCAGCTTAACGAAGCCGTCATCGTTGATGCGCGGCGTGACGTTAAGAATGATGCCCACATCCTCGTAGGCGATCGAGTTGAGGACGGAGCCCTGATCGCTGATACGGCTGTTGGTGACGAAGGGCACGCGCTGGCCCACCTGCACGGTGGCGGGCTGGTTGTCTGAGGCGAGCACCTGCGGGCGGCTGAGCACCTGCATGCGACCCTTGCTCTGCAAAGCGCGGAGCATGAAGGTCAGGTCGCCACCTGTCACCGCCATTGCGAAGCCGCCCATGCGCTGGAAGTCGCTGGCGACGCCGAAGTTGGTGCCCACCCGACCGGTGCCCAGCGTGTCGTTCAGGCCCTTGGTGTATTGCCACTCAAAGCCCAGGTCATCCCGATCGTCCAGCGTGACCTCAGCCAGCAACACCTGGATCAGTACCTGCGGCGGCGCCTGATCCAACTCCTTCACCATCGTCATCACCGTGTCAAAGTAACGCGGGCTGGCGGAGATCAGCAGCGTGTTGGTAGCCGGCTCCGCAACGACGGCGACTTCCTGTTCGAGCAACCGCTGCGCCGCGCCGATGCCATCCGTGCCCAATGTCTGGATCAGCCGCTGGCGTTCCTGATCGAGGAAGCTTCGCAAGGCATTCTGGATGTCGACCGCCTGACTGTTGCGCAGCCGGTAGACCTGGGTCTTGCGTTCCTGTGCTGGGCTGGAATCCAGTTCCTCGATGATGCTCGACGCCAGCGCCACGTAGCCATCGGTACCGCCGACAAGCAGACTGTTGGTGCGCACATCAACGGTAACCGAGAGTGCGTACTGTTCAGCGGACCCAACCACCGCACTGGCAACCGGAGTTCCGGCCGGGCTGCCTTCGCCCTCACCCGGCGCGACCAGCGTGTAGCTGATCGCCTGGTTGGCACCGCCGGCCGTGCCAGCCTGCAGGCGGAACAATTGCTGCAGCACATCGGACATCTGCCGGGCATCGGCGTTCTTGAGCTTGAACACGCGTACCTTTGCCATGCGCGGCGAGGTCGAATCCATCGCGTGGATCAGCCGTTGCAGAAGCGGCATGCTTTCCACCGGAGCCTTGACCACGAGCGTGTTCGTACGGCGATCGGGCGTGATCAACAGCACATCCTGCAACGCACTTGCGATCAGCTCCTGACCATCCTCGTTGGTGGTAACAAACTGCAGCAGCGTCTGACGGTTGGGGCTGTAATTGGTTTCGCCCTGACCGCGGTTGGTCAGCGCGGTCATGAGAATGTCCGCCAGTTCGACAGCATCCGCGTTCCTCAGCGCGAAGACGCGAATCTCGGTCACCTTCGTGACCGTCTCAGTGTCGAGCTGTTTCACCAGTTCACCGATGCGGTGTAAATCGGCCGCACCACCCGACGCAACGATGGCGTTCAGTCGCTGATCGACCGAGATCGACACGCCAGCCGAACCACCGGCCTGCTGAGTGAAAAGCTGTTGCACGGTGGAGGCGACCTGCGAAGCGTCAGCCTTGGCGAGTGCGAACACCCGCGTGCTGATACCCGGAGCACGATCCGGTGCATCCAGACGCTGGATCATCTCCTCGGCCAGCAGCATGTCCTCGGGGCTGGCACTGACGATGAGCGTGTTGGTCTTGGGTTCGGCGATGACCGAGACCGGGTCAACGTTGTTGCCCCGCACTGCACGCTGAGCAAAAAGCTGCTGCAGCATGGGCGCGACGGAAGCAGCGGTCGCCTGCTTCAACTCGAACACGCGGAAGATCGCCGCTGGCGCCCCCGCCTCGCCGTCCAGCTTCATGATCAACTCATCGATCGCGGCGAAGCTTTCCCGGCTGCCCGTCACCAGCAGGGCGTTGGTGCGGGCGTCGGCGATGACGCTGGTGGGCAGCGATCGACCGGTGCCGCCCGCGGCGATCTCCGCCTGCCGCTTGGCGGTGAACAACTGCTGCAGCGTGGGTGCCAGTCGCACCGCCGAGGCCTGCTTGAGCACATACACACGCATGTCGCTCAGGGCGTGGTAATCCTCGGAGGAATCGATCTTGCTGATCACCTCGCTGATGACCGCCAGGTTCTCCTTGCTCGCCGAGACGATGAGCACGTTGGTGCGGGTGTCGGCAACGATGGAGACGCGCTCGCGTGCCGCAACGAGCGGGTCGTTGCTTGCCGCGTTACCCGGCTTGTACAGACCCTGGCTGATCATGCTCTGCAGCATGGTCTGGACGCGCGTGGCGTCGGAGTTCTTCAGCGCAAAGAGCTTGACGACACCCGTTTCGGTGGGCGGCTCAATGTCCACCTTCGCCAGCAGTTCGCGGATCATCGCCAGATTCTCACCACTGGCGGAAACGATCAGCGCGTTGGCCAGCGAGTTGGTCGCCACATCGACGCGATCCTGCGGCGCGGGAGGCTGACCGGGCGGCGTCATTGACTGCAAGCGGGCGGCGAAGATCTGCTGGATCATCGGGCCGACCACCGCGGCATCGTTGTGACGCAGCGGCAGCACCTCCAGTCGAACCGCAGGATCGGTCAGCTCCACGTCCAGCGAGGTGAGCAATTGTTTCAACACAGTCGTGTCATCCGCATTGGCGACGACCAGCAGGCTGTTGCTGCGCAGGTCGGGCAGGATGACCGGCCGTTGTCGCTGCACATCGGGCGTGGCGGCCGCGGCGTAACGCTGGTTGAACAGGTTGGTCAGGCTCGACGCTAGCGTACCCGCGTTGGCATGCTTCAGCGGCAGCAACTGCACCTGCCCCTTGAGTGCGGGGCCCGCTTCGTCGAGTTGCTGCGCCAGAGCCTTGACCAGTTCGTATCCCTCGTTTGATCCACCAACGATCAGCGCATTGCTGCGCGGGTCAGCCGCGATGATGACACGCAGGCTTTCCGCATCGGCGATGCCCAGTGCCTGCTGGCGCGTCACGCGTGCATCCATCATCTGCTGCAGGACCAACGCCAGCGGACCGGCCTCAGCGTTCTTCAGCGTGACGAGGCGAATGTCGCGCAGCTCGATGGGCAGTTGCCGGTCCAGGTCCTGCAACAGCGCTTCGATGACAGCGAACGTCTTGTCACTGGCGGAGACAATCAGCACGTTGGTGCGCGAGTCAACCGCGACATTGGGCCGATCCTCCGGCCGGGTGCTCGCCGCGTTCGCTCCCGTGTAGAGCGAATCGATGATCGTCTTGACGCGGGTCGCCTCGGCGTTCTGCAGGGGGAACATGCGTACGCCGTTGCGATCGCGCGGGCCCGGGATGTCCATCGATTTGATCACATCCGCGATGAGCGGCATGACGTCGCTGCGTGCCGCCACGATGACCGTCTGCGAGCTGGGCACTGCGCGGATGGTCAGTGCCGGCCGGGAGCGAGGCAGGTCGCTTTCCTTCGCCTTCTCACCCTCGAGCACCGTGCGCAACCGCGTCACCTGCGTGCGCAGACCATCGGCACCGGGCGGAGTGGTGGGCACCTCCGTGAAGACAGCCTGCAGCAGCGGCGCGACCTGGGCGGCATCGGTGTGCTGCAACTGGAACAGTCGCACTTCCGTGGTGAATTTGCCTTCGTGTTTGTCCAGATCCTGCACAATGCTCTCAGCCAGCGCCAGCGACTCGGCGGTACCGGTGATAACCAGTGTGTTGGTGCGCAGATCGGCTGAAACGTTCAGCGGATCGACCAGGCCCTTGCCAGCCGGGTCGCCCGGTTCGGCGCGTGTCGCGGTGGGCGTGCCGGGCCGACCAGCGAGCGTCTTGCCCTGCGTGAACACCTCGCGAAGCAGTGTCATCACCGACTGAGCATCGGCGTGCTTGAGCGGCATGACGCGCACCGCGCCATCCTGCGTCAGCGGCATACGGTCCATCAGCTCCACCACCGCCTTCATCGCCCTGAGGTTGTCGGGCGTCGAGGAAATGATGAGCCGATTCGACCCGGGCTGATTGGGCACCGTCGGATCGCCAATCACGCGGATGGGTTTGGTCAGGTCGAGTTCGGGCAGCGATTCATCGCCTGTGTGGATGCGCAGGCGACGCACCTGCTCCTGCAAGGCGCGAGCTTCGGGCGTCAGCGTGTTGGCGTTCAACGTCGGCTGCAACATGCTTGTGAGCACCTGTGCCATGCGGGCGGCATCGGTGAACTTCAGCGGCACGATCATCACGTCTGCATTCGCATAGGCGGGTGCCTGATCCAGCGTGCGGATGATCTTCTCAACCTCCTCAAACGCCCTGCCCCGTGCGGTGATGATGAGCGATTGTGTGCGGTCATCGGCCTGTGCGGTGATCGGCGAGCCGGTCGCCTGACGCACATCGGCGAGCATCGGGTTGAGCACAGGCAGAATCTTGCTGGGCGTGGCGTTTTCGAGGCGGAAGACGCGGAACTCCGGCGCCATGGCGGTCGCTTCGGTATCGAGCTGCGCGATGAGCTGGGCGACTTCCTCCATGCGCGACGCCGGGGCCGCCACCACAATGGCGTCGCTCTGCGGCAGCGCGGTGACGGTCACGCGTTCCTGCGGTCGGGCGGCAGCAGCGGCGGAGTAGGTAGCGGTCAGCGCCTGCGCCACACGCGTATTCGAAGCGTGCTGCAACTGGAACACGCGCAGTTGCGGCTTGGCCTCGCCGGCCGCCTGATCGAGCACCGCCAGCAATTGCATAATCGTCTGGTAGTCCTCATCGTTGGCGTTCACGATGATCGACCGCTGCTGTGGAAGCACGGTGGTTTCGATACGGCTGCCGGTGCCGGTGTTCGCCGGGGCGGCGCCACGGCCAGCCGCTGCACCACGTCCGCCACGACCGGCACCACCGGCGGGTGCGGCCCCACTCGACGGGCCGAACAGGTCGCGGATTGCCTGCTCCACTTCCGCCGGGTCGGCGTGCTGAATGCGCAGCACCCGCGAGGTACCGCGGGCCGGCTTCATCTGCTCCACCTTCGCAATCCACTGCGACACCTGTTCGTACACCGGCTGCGTGGTCGCCAGCAGCAGCGCGTTGGCGCGCTGATCGACGGTGACAGCCAGGGGGTCGATCATGCCGCCGGGTGTCGAGCGCGCCATCTGATCGTGCAGCTCGCGCACCATGACCGCCACGTCCGCGGCGTTGCCGTTGGTCAGTGGCATGATGTACACACCCGTCGCGGCGGAGCTGGTCTCATCCAGCTGCATCGCCAGCGCCTGAATCTGATCGAACGTTGCATCATCGGCCCGCACCATCAGCGTGCGCGAGCGGGTATCCGATTCGATGACAACACTTCCGGGTACGGTCCCCGCGGCCCCGCGCCCACGCTGCGCACCGCCACGCTGATCGCCGAACGCGCGGGTGAGTACCTGAGCGACGCGCACCGGGTCGGCGTTCCTGAGCGTGATCAGCCGAACGGGCAGGTTGTCGCCCGGCAGATTGTCCAATTCACGCAGGAGTGTAGCGATGCGATCGTGATCCTCCGCGCTGGCGCGCACCACCAGGGCATTGCTGCTGGGGTCAGCACTGATGGAAAGATCGCTGCCGCTGCCTGGCTGGCCGGCCGGCCCGCGTCGTCCGGCGGGCTGCGCGGCGCCACCTGGTGATGCCATGCTTTGCGACAGCGCCGTCGCAGCCGTCGCCGCCTGGGCGTACCGCAGGCGATACACCTTCACGGTCGTGCTCTGCTGCGCCTGAGCCTGATCGAGGTCGTCGATGACGCGTGCGATCAGATCGTGCTCATCGGGCGGAGCCGAGGCAATCACCACCCGGCCGGCTTCGTTGCCGCTGATGACAATAGGCGGGCGCGGCTGACCGGCACCCGAGCCGCGACCAGCCTGACGCGCCGACGGCGAGAAAATCTCCCGCAGGGATTCCACCGTCGCCGTCACCTGTGCGTGCTTCAGCGGATACATGCGCACGGCCGGCATCGTTGACATCGCGGCCGACTGATCCAGTTCCTGCACAATCTGCTCAACCACCACCATCACCGCGGCCGGCCCCGCGACAACGATCGAGTTGGTCGCCCGGTTGGCCGTTACCGTCGGCAGCGATGAACTGTCAATAGCCAGCGCCTCCGCCTCAGCCGCATTCGCTTCGCCTTCCGGCTGCTCATCGGTGCGTGGCTGAGGTGCCCGCTCGCCATCCTCCGTCACCTGCGGACGTACCGTCAATAGCGTCTCGCGCAGTGTCTGCGCCCGACGCGCTTGTGTGCCGCGCGCGGCCGAAGGCGCAGTGCTCGCCGCAGCAAGCTGGAACAACTCGCGCAGATTGTTCGCCACCTCCGTCGCATCGGTGTTCTTCAGCGTGAAGACACGCACTTCGCTCACCACCGTCGCCACCTGATCCAGCTCGCGCAGCAGCGTCTCCACCACGGGGAAATCATTGGGCTTGGCGCGCACGATCAGGCTGCGTGTGCGCGGTTCGGGCACAACGGTGATCTTCGGCGGTGGCGCAACGACCACCACCTGTTCATTGTCGCGGTTACCTCCCTCCCGGTTGCCACGGCGTTCCGGCGTGACCTGATCCGGCCGCAGTCGCGGATTGAAAAGCTCATCCAGCGTCTGCGCCACCGCCACAGGGTCAGCCCGCTGCACCTTGAACACGCGGAACTCCGCCTCACCCGCCGTTTCCGATAGGCTCAACTGGAACACCAGTGATTGGATGGCGTCCAGATCTCGCCGCGGCGCCGACACCACCAATGCATTGGCATCCAGATCAGGCGCGATCAGGACGCGACGCTGCTTCTGGCCTTCTTCGCCCTGCGCTTCACCCGGACGCGGCAGACGTTCGACCAGCTCGATCGGCGTGTCGGACATCTGCTCATAAAGTTTCACCACCGTCGCAACGAATGTTTCCACCTGCATCGGCGCGACGGGAATCACACGCACCTGCACGCTGGCGCTGCCCACCGCCTTGTCGAACTTCTCGATCGCGGCGAGTACTTCCTGCATGTCCGCCGGCCGGGCGATCACCGTCAGCGCGTTGCCGAGGAAATCCACCTCAATGATCGGCGCTTCACCAGCGGGCCGATCGCCAAAGAGCGCCCGCATCTGCGTCGCCACATCCATCGCATCGGCATCGTTCAGAAAGACGTACTCAACGTCACGTTCAATGCGCTGCGGGCCTTCATCCAGCCGGGCGATCAACTGCTCCACCAGCTTGAACTGCGGCGAGCTGGTCGAAACGATGACGCTGTTGGTGCGTGTGTCGGCGGACACACTCAGCGGCGGCACGACCATGCCGGGATTGCGCGCCGCCTGCTGGGCGAAGATGTCACGCAGCAGCGTGCCCAGCGTCTGCGACAGTTCCTTCGCCTGGCCGTTCTGAATCTGATAGATGCGCACATCGATCGCGCCGCCGGTCGATTCCTCATCGAGGCCGCGAATGATCTGAATGACCTGCTCGACGCCCTCAGCCGGGCCATTGACCAGCAGGCTGTTGCTGTTGGGTTCGGGCGTGACGCTGACGCGGCGGGCGGGGTCCTGCGGCTGGCGTGCGGCAATGGCCTGTGTCACCGCCACCGCCAGCGAGACCGCCTGCGCCTTGCTCAGCCGCACCGCTTGAATCTGCGCGCTACCCTGCGCTTCGGGTTGATCCAGCGTCGCGACAAGCTGCTCAGCGATCGCCAGCTTCTCCGGCGGCCCCTGCACGACCACCGCGTTCATCGCCGGTGCGGACGCCACACGCACGGGAATGTCCGGCGTCACGGGGCCACGACCACCGCGACCGAAGCGTGGCTGAGGCTGTGCGGCTGACAACATCGAATCCAGCACCGTCGCCACCTGGGCGGCTTCCGCATGCGAAAGCTTGAACGTGCGCGTCTGGCTGGCCACCTCGACCGATGTCTGCAGTTCGTGAATCAGCGCTTCGACCTGCTCGAACTGTGCCGGCGTCGCTGCCACCAGCAGCGTGTTGCTCGCCTGTTCCGCCTCGAAGCGCGGCTGCTGTCCGCCGGACGTGCCGGGATACTTCGCTGCGTAGAGGCGACCGAGATTCTGCGCCAGTTCAGCCGCGTTCGCTTCCAGCAGCCGATACGACCGCAACTGCACCTCACCCGTCGCCGGATCACGATCCAGCGACCGCACCAGCGCCTGGACCTCCTCCAGCGTTGCCGGAGACGCTTCCAGCACCAGCGTGCGATCATCCGGCCCGGGTGTGAGCACCAGCCGTTCCGCCGGGTTCGCATCCTCGATCTGCTTGGCGAAAATCTGACGCAGCACCGCGACGGTGGCGTTCGCACCCGAGCGCTCCAGCGTGATCGTGCGAACCTGCCGCTGCTTCATCGCTTCCGATCGTGCCGGCTGCGCTTCGATCGATTCGACAATCTGGCGAATGACCGCCGCCTCCTCGTCCGTCGCGATCAGCAGCAGACGATTGCCATTGGTGTCCGGCAGGATGCTCGCCGGGTTGGGTATCGCCCCACCGCCCTGATCCTTATAAAGTTGTGTCGCCACAGCCGCCACGTGCGCCGCGGCATGCTCCTTCAGTTCAATGGAATGCAGCGTGCGCGTCGGTCGGGCGGTATTGCGCTGATCGAGCTTCGCCACCAATGCCTTGACCGCTTCGAACTGCTCATCCTGCGACACCACGATCAGCCGGTTGTTCGCCGGGTCAGCGGTGATCGTCACCTCACCCACATCGCGGCGGTTCTTGGTCTGATCGTTCCACATCTGCATCGCCAGCGGAGCGATCTGAGCCGCGTTGGTGTGCTCCAGGTCAATCGTGCGCATAAGGCGTGGCTGCTGATTCGCCCCGCCATCGAGTTGTTCGATGATGACTGCCGCCGCCTGCAGGTCGGTGCTCGAGCCGGTCACAATCAGACTGTTGGTCGAGGGATCGGCACTGACGGTGCCGCGGCGAATCGGCCGGTTGAACCGGTCATAGGTCGTCATCGCCTCGGTCACGATCGGCGCGAGCTGCGCCGCATTGCCCTTGGTGAGCTTGAACACACGCGTGCCCGCCGCTCGCTCGGTCACCTTGTCGAGCTGCCGGATCAGCGGCTCGATGCGCTTCCAGTCCTCATCCGATGCGTTGACGATCAGCCGATTGCTCGGAGCATCGGCGGTGATTTGCGCTTCCACCTGATAGCTGGGGCCGTACTGATCGCGCATCATGCTGGTGAACAGTTGCGTCACCAGGGGCGCCAGGTGTGCGGCATCGCCCGCCTCCAGCTCCACGATGCGCGGCTGACGCGGCGGTCGAACGTTGCCCACATCCAGTTGCGAGATCAACTGCTCAGCCGCCTCCACTGCTTCCTTCGGCCCGGTCACCACCAGCGCGTTGCTGCGCTGATCGACCAGCACCTGCACGCGGTTGGCGGGCAGACCGTTGCTCGCCACCTGCGTGACGATCGGCGCCAGCTCCTGCGCGGCAGCTGTCTGCAGGCGGAACACACGGGTTTGATCGCGTGTGGTGGTCGTCGATTCATCATAGAGCTGAGCGATGATCGCCTCGATGCGCTGGATATCCTCCGCCGTCGCCAGCACGATCAATCGGCTGTTGGCGTCATCCGGTGTGATGTTCGCGGGCGGAATGTGGCTGGGCCGACCCTTTGTCTGCTCCGCAAGCAACTGTGTGACCAGCGGCGCGACCTGCGAGGCATCCTGATGCTGCACCGGGATGATGCGCAGTTCGCGCTGCGCCTGCGGCGTGGGGCGATCGACTTCTTCGATGATGCGGCCGATGCGTGCCAACTGCTCCTCGGTAGCAGTGACGATCAGGCGATTGCCCGCGTTGTCGGGCAGCACCAGCGGCGGTCGCACATCGGCACGGCCGGCCGATTCCTCCGTCATCACACGCTGCACCGTTGCCGCGATCGTGTCCGCCGCAGCCGTCTCCAGTGCGAACACCTGCACGCGCCGCGGCTGCTCCTTCTGCTTGGCGTTGAGCTGCTCCACGATCTGCTGCGCCTGCGCCACATCGCGGGGTGAGCCGGTCACGATCAGGCTGTTGGAACGCTTGTCCATCGTGATGGCCACGCGTGAGAGCGGCTGGCCCGGCACGGCACGATCGCTGGTCGCCTGCTCGACGATCGTCGCCAGTTCCTCAACGTTGCCGTTCTCCACCGGGATGATGCGTGTGACGCTGACGGTTTCAGCCTCACGGCCCGCCGTCGCGGTGCCGTCCACCTGCTCGATCAGCTTCTCGATCGCCGTCAGCTGAGTGGCAACGGGCGCGGAAACAATCAGGCGATTGGTCGCCGCATCCACGATGATGCGTGCTTCCAGACTGGCGCCACTGTCCTCGTTGGGCCCCCGACCACGACGAGGCCCCTGCGGGCGCGCCGGATCCAACACACCCGGAATCGCTTCACGAATGATGCGTGCCAGTTCTTCCGCGCGCACGCGGCGGGGATAGAAGATTTTCACCTCGCCAGCCCGCGCCCCGGATTCATCCTCGAATCGCTTGATGAGTTCTTCCGCCAGTTCGATGCGGTCGCCCGGGCCGAACATCACCAGCGTGCGCGACGCCTCGTCGTACACCGCCGTGATGTAATCCTCCGGATTCGGCTCCAGTTCATCGAAGCGTTTGCGTTCGTTGTTCCAGATGGTTCGGCGGGGCGCGGTCGCGGAGCCGAAGGTGCGGTTGATGAGGTCTGCCACCACGCCGCCGGACGAGTGCAGCAGCGAATAGGTCTTCATCTGCCGCTGCGAGGGCGACTGACCGTCAAGCTGTTCGATGACCTCGCGGATGCGGCGGATGGTGGACAGCCGATCAGTGACAATGATGCCCCCACCGCGCGTCAACGGCGCGATTGAGCCGGCGGGCGACAGCATCTTCGACACCGCCTCGGAGGTCTCCTTCGGGTCGATGTGCTTGAGCGGCAGCACGACCGAGACAATCTCGCCAGGGCGAATGTCGCCCGTGTCGTCCAGCCCGCGCAGGAACCTGAGGGGCAACTGCGGCAGTTGCGCCACCGGCGCCAGTCGCAGATACCGCCCCGTGTCGATCAGCACGTAGCCCTTCATCGACAGGATCAGGTTCAGCGCATCCAGCGCCTCGTCCAGCGTGTAGGGTTCCGCATCAAAGAAAGTCAGCGTGCCTTCGATGTTCAGATCGCCCACCAGCGGCTTGCCCGCAGCCTGAGCGTATCGCTGCACCACCTCGGTGTAGGGCACACCATCGAACTGGAAGCGAATCAAGGTGGTGTTGGCCGCATTGGTGTTCGCGCTGGCGCTGGCAGCAGGGGCAGGTGCGGGCTCCTGCGCCGCGTCGTTGAGTGAGCCAGTCGCTTCGGAGGGGGCATTGTCGGCCGGGGCCTGTGTCTGGGTGGCCGGGGCGGGAGCATCGGCGGTCGCGGCTGCCGCAGGGCCATCGGACGTTTGCGATCCGGACGATTCAGCCTGTCCCCATACCGGGGCCACAGACAATAGGCTCGCCAGCGGCAGCCACACGAGCGTCGCACGTTTCATTAAAACTCTCTCCATAGCAAACATGTACCCGGATCCTTCCGGGCTGTCGCAGCGATGCCGCGCGTCGAATCAGCTTTCCGGCACTTCCGCCGCAACCGTCGACGTTTTGTCCTCTACTGGCACGGACACCGCCTGCAGACTCTCGGGCAACTCGTCCTGTTTCAGCCGACGACGCTGCGCCAGCGTGCGGCCGAGATCAATCGCGTAATAGTCCGAATCCACCCGCACGATGACGCGACTGTAGACCATCAAAGCCGCATTGTCCGGATTGGGCATCGGCCGATAGTCCACGTGCGCGATGGTGCCGCCCGCGAGCGACTCGCCGCACCGATACGAACGCGTCGTCCCGGTCTCCAGATCGCGCACCAACACCTCCGCCTCACCGTTCCACGTGGGCAGACCCACCACCTTGAACCGGCTCATCGCCAACTCGGGTTCCGGAGCCGGCGGCGCGGGAGCCGGTGGTGCGGGCGGCGGCTCAGGTGCTCGCACGACCTGCGGCGGAGCAGGCTCCGCCGGACGCGGAATGTACGGACGGAACAGATCACGCTGCGTGATCACCGCGAAACGCTGACGCTCCTGACTCTCCAGCGGAATGTCCAGTCCGCCCGTGCCCAGCTCCACCTCCGCCAGCTTCTCGTTCTTGGCAAGATCCAGCACGATCGTCGAGCACTTGGCTTCCAGATCCAGATCCGTGCTGCGTGCCACCGGCTGCATTGACACATCGTCCACACGCAGCAGGAATGGCTGCTGACTCAGCAGATAGAAGAAGTCGGTGATCTGCTCCAGGCTCCCGCGTGCACGAACCACCCAGCCCACTTCGCGATAGGCTCCGCTCACCCGCTGACCGGTCATTGGCTTGAGCGACAGCCGATCGTTGCCCAGCCCGCACTGGTGCAGCAACTGGTCCAGCCGTACGCGGATCGTTTCACTCACGCGCAGCTCATCATCCCCCACGCGGCGATTGGCGACCTCCATCAGCCGCTTGCGCGCATTGTCCTGCTGCCGCTTCTGCACCGTATACTCGTCGAGCTTCTCCTGCGTAATACGCTTCTGCTCCTCGATGCGCTTCAGCGGCGACAACACCAGACCATTGACGATCAGCAGGAGCATGAGCAGCCCACCGATCGACCCGCTGGTGATCGCGATGATTTTGTCGCGTCGTTTCATCCTCGGCCCTCCCGTGACCCAGGGGTGCGACGCTGGAACCGATCGCCACCGCCACCGCTTCGGCCGCTATCACGCGGCGATCGCGTATCCGGCGCCACGGCGCCTTCGCGCGGCGATCGACGATCGGGCGGCGTGGCACCTTCGCGTGGCAATCGACGATCAGGTGTCGTGGTGCCTTCCCGAGGCGATCGAGGATCGGTCGGTGCGGTGGGACGTCCCCCACCGGGGGTAGTGCCGCGTTCGAACCGCTGACCCGGCCGATTGCCATCGGCCGGCGGTGTCGCCGATTCACGCCGTTCACCGCCGGGCGGATTCGCCTGCGGCCGGGTTTGCGTCGGTGGAGCTGCTGCCGGCCGACGCTCCGCAGCGGTCGCGTCGCCGCTGGAAGTCGATGTCACCACCGCGCCGCCCCGCCCGTTGAGGATCATCGCCGAAGCGTCATCCGCCGGCCGCTGCACCGGGGGCAGCTCATCCACGT
This sequence comes from uncultured Phycisphaeraceae bacterium, assembly GCA_937988825.1. Lineage (GTDB taxonomy): Bacteria > Planctomycetota > Phycisphaerae > Phycisphaerales > Phycisphaeraceae > CALKHT01. The sequence goes on along the minus strand of CALKHT010000044.1, from coordinate 50,020 downwards.
CGATCTTCATCTTCGGGTTGATGATGATGCGGATGGTCGTGTTGTACACGTAGCCGTGCGGATCGGTGACCGTAGTGACCGGCCCGGGTCGGAACTCATAACCCGCCTCGGCCAGCCGCTCACCCAGGTCGGTGATCGTCTCACTGGTCCGAGCCCGCAACGAGAGGTTGATGCTCGATTCACTGCTGCTGCGCATCGAGGTGATATACGCCTCGGTCGCCGGGGGAAACAGCGCGCTGATCTGCGCCCAGTGGCCCAGCCAGTCGCGCGAGGCATCGGTCCATTTCTCCACCGCACGAACGCGCGTGAGAATCGTCTGCCCCGTGCGCACCTCACGCGACAGCTCGTTGGACTTGCTGATCAGCGCGTTCAGTTCGGCGTTCTTTGTGCTGATGTGCGACGCGGTGGCAAATACGGTGACGCCCAGCACCAGCGCGGCTGCCACCCCGCCGAGGATCAGGTTGCGTTTGCGCGGGTCGACCTTCTGAACCGGCTTCTTGGGATTAAGGAAGTCAAAGGGCACGTAGCCGTCGCGTGCCGCCTGCCCGATCGCCAGTCCGAACGCTGAGATATAAGCCGAGGCGTCCGGGTCGTCCTCCTCCAGTTGCAGTCCCGCCGCCGGGCTGAACCGAGCGCAGGGCACATCGAACTCCATCGCGAGCCGCCGCACAAGCTGCAGCTCCACGCCAGTATCACCCGCGATAAGAATCTTGCGAATGCCCCGGCCTCGCTGCACCGCGTGGTAGCTCTTGAGGCTGCGGGTGATCTCCATCACCAGTTGCTCGACCGGGTCGGGCGTTTCGCTGCCGGTGTATGGTTCCTCCGTCTTGTCGGCTCTGGCCACCTGAGCATCGTCGGCCGCAGCGGTTTCCTCACCCGTTCCCTCTGCCGCCGGCTGCGACCGATCGACCAGCCGCACCACCGCCGAGCGGCTGAAATGCACCGTCTGATCGGAAAACACGTCGATTTCGGTCTCTTCAGCCGTCAGGTGAACCACTGCAACGCACTGGCCCGGCTCAATCACCCTGCACGCATCGACGCAGCACATGTTGGCGTACGGCCGCAACCCCAGCCGTCGCAGCTTCACACCCGCCGCCTCGGCGATCTGCCGGTAATGCTCCACCACCCTCGTATGGACGGCCGCCACCAGCACATCCAACCGGCCATCGTTGGACAGGCTGGGGTTTTCCGCGTCGAAGTGGTGACCGAGGGCGAAGTCGATCACCGCCTGCTCGCCGCTGAAGGGCAGCTCCTTCTCGACCTGATAGCGGACCATGCCCGGCAGGTCGTCCTCATTGCCGACGTTGGGCAGGCTCAACGGCTTGAGTACCGCCTGTCCGCGCGGCACATGCATGAGGATGCCGGTGCTGGCCAGACGCATCTCCCGCAGCACCTGACCCAGATACGCCCCCAGCGCCTTCGGGTCGGCCACGTTCAGGTCGGCCGGCAGCTCCTCTGATCGCATCTTTTTGACACGGCTGCCCTTACCGTTCACCTCGACCTGCACCACGCGCAGACGGCGGGTGTCGAAGTCAACCGCGGTAAAGGTGCCGCCGGGTCCCTTGGCGAACATCGTCTACTCCCTGGCGTGCGACGTGGCACGCGATTTCCCATCACAGTCAAAGCGACTGGTAAGCCCCTGATCCGCGATTCATTTCATAAATCGGTCAGTTCAAGGCGCTTACACCATCACCTGCGATCGGCATGGGCAGCCCCAGCCGCGTCCGATCCCGCAGGTACACCACGCGCGGGCGATCACCCGCCAGATCCACGATCGCCTCATAGACTCGGTATCGCCCGGATGGCAGTCCGTAGCCCAAAACCCGCACATGAAACTGATAACTGCGCGTCGTCAGCCTCGGAGCGATGGTGCGAAACGTCGCTTCATCCACCACGCCCTCGGTCCAGAGCCAGGCGAGCGTGGCACGGGCCTGTGGGTCTAAACCGCTGCGGATGCTGATGATGCTGTCCGCCAGATCAGCGTCCATGCCCTCCACCGCCGCCAGCACTTCAAACGGAGCCGTGTTGACGTTCACACGTCCGAGAAGGCTTTGACGCCGCTGGGCATGCCTGGTGGTTGTGCGGTCCATGAGGATGACCAGGTCCTCGTCCGTCGGCTGGCAGCGGATGACCTGCCCGGCCTGACGGGGCGGATTGTCAGAACCACCGCCGCCACGCCGCCCCCCTCGACGTCCCCGGCCCCGACCCGGCTGTTGGCCAGGCCGCGGACCCTGTCCGTCCTCCTCCACGGTCTCACGCACGGTGTACTCCATCCCCAGCAGATCGCTGGGATGCACGAACGTGTTGTTCTCGGCCCGGTAGATGCGAATGAAATTAAGCGTGGCCTGAGAAAGACCTAACGACGCCAACCGCGAAATATTGCCGTTCAGGTCCACCCGGGCCACCCCCTGTGCGTCCACATCCGGCTCCTGCGAGACCGTCGTCAGCAGCCGCACCAGCGGCGTCCGCCCGATTGTGTAGCCCTCACCGTCCTTCTCATCATCGCGGTGCGTGGATGCCTCAGCCCCAAAGAGCAAGCCGGGCGTAAAGCCACGTACCAGCAGCAGTTCCTCCACCGTGGTGAACGGTCCGTTCTTGATCCAGTAGGGACGTTCCAGCTCGCGGTAGTACTCCTGCTCAGCCCCCTGCGGTCGGGGTTCGTCATCTGCATCGCGGTAGTCCAGGAGAGCATCGACCAGTTCCGGCGTCATGTCCGGCAGTGCCAGCAGTGACGCCTCAGAAACCGTGTTGAGGTTCAGCCGCGAACTCGTATCCGTCACGCCGAAACGCAGCCGGCTGTCCTCGCCCAGCGTGTTTTCGTCCGCTGGCGGGCTGTAGACGGTGTAATACCACCGCTCGTTGCCATCCTCCATGACGAGCTGATCGCGGAACAACTCGGGGTTATCGTGCCACATGTCGGGGTCGTCACGGTACTGTTGCAGGAGCGTGATGGTGCGCTGCAGCCCGCTGTAAGCCGCGGCCGCCGCCTGTTCGCCGCCCTGTGTCGTGCTGGCCGCGATCACCTCCGCGTTGACGCGATAAAGCAGGCTCGCCGCCGAGATAGCGATCAGGCCGATCACCACCAGCACCGTAATCAGCACCAGTCCGCCGTCTCGCCGCGAGCGTGTTCGTCCACCCTGGTGCGACAGGCGTTGGTGGGACAGGCGTCCCACCTGCCGATTCGCCGCAGGCGAAAACCTTCGCCACACTGTGCTCTGCACCACGCCCATCACTCATCCCCCCCAAAGAAGTCTTCGTCCTCGTCGCCCTCCTCATCGTCGAGCGATGGCTGCGATCGCTGCGGCGGATCGTTGTTTACCATTGACGCGGGCAGCGAAATGACACGGCGGAACGTCTCAAACGGATACTCCGCCGGGTCCAGCCCCTCGGGCAACGGCTCAAGCCCCAGCGTCACTTCCACCGCACCGGGCAGCTCGCCCTGCCACCGATACACCCAGGCATCCCCCGTCCAGTAACGCAGCGACAGGAACTTGAAGTCCTCAAACAGCGAGCGGTCCGCGTAGACCGCATCCTCCTCCTCATCCTCCAGCGGCGGGGACAGCACCTCCTGTACGAACCGCTCCACTCCCCGCACAACGTAACCGTCATACGCCCCCACCATGCCGATTTCGTCTCGATTCGCGTCGTCAGCTCCCGTCTCCTTCTCATCCTCAATCACCAGCCGATAGGTCAGCCGTCGAATGTCGCTCTGTGGGATGACCTGTCCATCCGACAACCGCCGGACCCGTGGCACATCCACGTAGTGGAAGACCATTTGTGTGTCGTCACCTTCAAAGACCAGGCCGAAGTGCGAGGTGGGCACCGCGCTGCGCAATTCGGTGGTGAGCCGATCCATGAGAATCCGCTCAGCGGCGAGGATTTCCATTTTCCGCGCCAGATCGCCGCGCGATGCCAGCACCTGCCGATGGAACACGAACAGCCCGCCCAGCAGCACCGCCGACAGCGCAACCGCCAGCAGCACCTCCAGCAGCGTGAACCCGTGTTGCCCTCGGGGTTGTGGCATCGTGCCAAGGCGAAGCGGCGTTCAGCCGCGTCACCCTCCTTATTCCCAGAACTCGTCAGACTCGAAGAAATCCCAGGCGTCCGGGTCCAAGCCTTCGGCGCCTGATTCCGCCTCGATCGCTGCCGCCAGTCGATCCGGCAGCCACTGCACCGTGCGATGTGTGAAGCCGCTGGGCCCGTGACTGACCGTGACCGTCACCTGCACCAGTGAGCTTTCCGCCTGTTCCAGCGTGATCTCCTGCGTCTCCATCTGCCAGGACCAATCAAACGACGGGCAGTAGTCGCTGGTTGGCCCGCTGTTTACATACTCCGCCGGGTTGATGATGCCCGCTTCGAGCATCGCGATCACGCTGTGCGCCAGGTCAGCGGCATAGGTCTGTCGCTCCGCTCGAGTCAATGCCTGCAGCGACGCGTTCATGCCCGAAAGCAACACGCCAGCCGATAGCGCAAACAGCGCCATCGCCAGCACCACTTCCAGCAGGACCATGCCCCGCCGTCGACTTGTCGCGGGCGGCTCCTTCATGGTTGAGCTGTGGTCTCAGTCCGACCGGCCTGCGATGAACCGGACGCGGAGGCCGATCCCTCGTGAACGATGCTCGAACGGATACGGCCGCTCAGCCCGTCCAGCTCGATCATCGCCCAGCGTGTGTCGTCCGGATGCAATGACGCCAGCTCCAGCCGTACCGAATCGGCTGAGCCATCGGGATAAAACGTGATCGCATCGAGCAGGCCAGCGTCATCGTTGTCGTGCGACATGTTCGCATGGAACCCAGCCGCCCCGATCACACTGCGGCGTACCCGCACCAGGTCGTTGGGCAGTTGATGCAGCCAGGTGCAGCCGGTGAAAGGCTGAAACTGCCCCGGCGCGCCCAACGGGTCGGCCTCGATGAGCAGGTCGACCGCTCCGCTGGCGTCATCGAACGCCAGTTGCAGCCGCTGCCCCCGGCCAGCCGCCTCGGTACGCGCCATGCGCAGCACCGTCTCGAACCGCGATACCCCTTCATCCAGCCAGGCGCGGCTGCGCAACTGGTCCAGCCCGACCACCGCCAGCGTCAGCAGCAACACCAGCACCGCCAGCGCCAGCAGCAGTTCCAGGATCGTGAACGCCCGCACGGGCGCAGTCGGGCGGATCAACCGCGCCGACCGCCCCGCGCCGTCAGGCTCACCGCGATCCTTACTGGTTCTCTTCCGACCAGCTTCGGATGTCATCGTCGGTCCCATCCTGTTTGTCCGGGCCGTACGACCAGACGCGGAACGGCTTCTGCGCCACACCGCGATCATCCATTGTCGACTCGATGCGCTCGTACTGCAGTTCCTGACCCCAGGGGTCGCGCGGAATCTGGCGATCCTCGAAATAAGGTCCCGCCCATTTCTTGGCCAGCTCCTCATCCTCCGGCGGCTCGATCAATGCCCGAAGCCCCGTCTCGTTGTCCGGGTACTCGTTCATCGTGGCGGCATAAAGATTGATCGCGTTCACCGTCTGATCCACCTTCACCTTGGCCGCGTCCCGATTGGCCTTGTCGCGAATCTGCGTAAACCCGACCACCGCCACCGAACCCAGCACCAGCAGCAACGCCAGCACGATCAGGATTTCCAGCAGCGTAAAACCCGTGTTGTTCCTTCGAACACGTTGCATCAGCTCTTTGCTCCTCATAAGTCCTTTTTCCTTAAGCCGCTCGCGCTTCATGTTCGCGGCGACCGGGTAGCCCTTGTCATCCATTACGCGACAAATCACGCCGGATTGCACATCGTTTTTCACGCGGCGGATCAATTCGACAACGCCTCACTCATCGTAAAGATCGGATAGAGCAGGCCTACCGCCATAAAACCGACAACGATTGCGATCAGCACGAGGATGATCGGACCAATGAGCGAAACCGCCTGATCGATCTTGCGGTTGGTCCGCTTCTCCACGTTGTCCGCCACATTCAGCAGAACCTTTTCCAGTTGGTTGCTCTCCTCCGCCACGCTGATCATTTCCAGAATCTCGACCGGAATCATGTTCGCCTGGCGCAGCGGCTCGGTGAGCCCCTGCCCGCCCCGCACGCTTTCGATCGCCTGGTCGATCGCCAGCGCCAGTGCCCGCAGCCCCGCGGCGTCACGGGCGATCTGCAGCGCCGGCAGCAGCGGCACACCGTTGGCCAGCATCGTGCCGAGAATGCGGCAGAAGCGCGTCACCGCCACCATGCGTGTGGCATGGCCAAAGAGAGGCAGCCGCATGAGCACCGCCTCCCTGATGCGCTGGCCACGTTCACCGCGCAGGAATGCCACCGCCATCGACGCCACGAAAATCGCCAATACCAGCAGCACAAGGAAGTTCTGACGCAGCATCCCGCTGATGGCAAAGAGCAGCGCGGTGGGCGGCGGCAGCTTCATCGCACCGAAGAACGGCTCGAACATCGGCACAAACACCAGCAGCGACGCCAGCAGTACCGAGCCGCCCACGGTCGCCAGCAGCCCCGGGTAGATCATCGCGCCCATCACCTTGGAGCGCAGCTCATCCTGCCGTTCGATGAACTTGGCGAGGTTGGCGAGTACCTCCTCGACAAAGCCCCCGCGTTCGCCTGCCCGCAGCATGGCTGTGTGAAGCGGGGTGAACGCCTGGGGATGGGACGCCATGGCGTCGGCAAGTGAGGAACCTTCCGATACGTCAGTGCGTACTTCCGCCACCAGCTTGCGCAGCTCCGCGTTGGCGCAGACGCGATCGAGCGTCTCCAGGGCGCGCATCATCGGCACGCCCGCGCCCAGAAGGTCCGCCAACTGCTCGTACATCGCCCCCACCGCGCGCGGCTTGATGCGCCCCGAAAAGGCAGGCTTCACTTCCGCCGCCGGCTTCACCTGCACCGGAAGCAATTGCCGTTCATCCAGTTGACGCAGCACCGCCGATTCGTTGTCGGCTGTCACCACGCCCTCCACCCGCTCCCCGGACAAGGTGCGCGCGATGTACTGGAAGGTGGCCATGGGAGCAATGACGAATGTCTAACGACGAATGACGAAAAAAATGACAATGACGAATGTCAAATGACGAACGTGAACCCGTATTCTGTTCAGACATTAGGTATTAGACATTCGTCATACCTCAACTCTCTTGCCTAAACCGTTGTACTTCGGATCACTTCATCCACCGTTGTGATGCCCTGGCGAACCTTCAGCCAGCCGTCCTCGCGCAGGAGGCGCAGGCCCTGCGAACAGGCCACCTCGACCAGTCGGTGCGATGCCGCACGCTGAATCATCAGTTCGCGCAGCTCGTGGCTGGTGGTCATCAGTTCGTACAAGCCCGTTCGGCCGCGATACCCCGTACCGCGACATGCCTTGCATCCCGCGCCGCGATACAGTTTCGTGCCCGGCTCGATCTGGAAATCCGGCGGCAGTTCATCCGGGTCCGGTTCGTATTCCTCCCGGCACGACTTGCAGATGGCACGCACCAGCCGCTGTGCCATCGCCGCATTGAGCGTGCTGGCGACTAGGAACGGCTCGATACCCATATCGATTAGTCGCGTCGCGGCGGAGCAGGCGTCGTTGGTGTGCAGGGTCGAGAGCACTAGGTGGCCCGTAAGTGCCGCCTGGATTGCAGCCTGCGCTGTTTCCGTGTCGCGAATTTCGCCGATCATCACCACGTCCGGGTCGTGACGCAGAATCGCGCGAAGCCCGGCCGCGAACGTCAGCCCCACCTTGTGGTTCACCTGAATCTGGTTGATGCCGCGCAGGTGGTATTCCACCGGGTCCTCGACGGTGATGATCTTGAGTTCGCCATTAAGGATCGCCTGCAGCGCGGCGTAGAGCGTGGTCGTCTTACCGCTACCGGTCGGGCCGGTGACGAGAATGATGCCATGCGGCCGGGCGATTTCCTGCTCGAACGTTTTGAACGTATCCGGCGGCATCCCGAGCTGCGGCAGGGTGTAGAGCACCTGGCTCTTGTCCAGCACACGCATCACGATGCCCTCACCGAAGAGCATCGGAATCACGCTCACGCGGATGTCCACCTCACGCCCGCCGAACTTGAGCTTGATGCGCCCGTCCTGGGGCACACGCTTTTCTGCGATGTTCAGGTTCGCCAGAATCTTGATGCGGCTGATGATCGCCGCCTGATAGCGCTGAATCTGCGGGGGCACGGGCGTGGTGTGCAGCACGCCATCGATGCGGTAGCGGATCACCAGTTCGTGTTCGTAAGGCTCAATGTGGATGTCACTGGCGCGCTCGTTCAGCCCCTCCATGAAGATTTCATTGACCAGACGGATGACGCTTGCCTCCTGCGCCATCTTGGTCAGGTCTTCGGCGTCCTCGCTGACCTCGGAGAGTACCTGGACCTCATCGTCCCCTGCCATCTCCTCGATCGTGTCGCCACCCACCCCGTAGTGCGACTTGATCACCTGGTTGATCTGATCCTCCGACGCGAGCACCGGCCTGATCTCCAGGTCGGTCAACATGCGAATCTCGTCGAAGGCGTACAGGTCAAAGGGGTCGCTGGTGGCGACAGTGAGCGTGCCATTCTCCCGCGCCACGGGCACCAGGCGCTTGCGATAGACGATCCGCGAGGGCAGGCTGCGCAGCACCTCCGGCTCGATCGTGATGCCCGACAGGTCCATCAGCGGGATGGCGAGCTGCTCCGAGACAATCTGCTGGATCACCGTCTCCTCGACGTAGCCCAGCTTCACCAGCGCGCGGTCCAGGCGCAGGCCTTTTTCCTTCCGCAGGGCTGTCGCCTCGGCCAACTGCTCGGGGCTGATCACCCCTCGCTCCACCAGCATTTCGGCAATGCTCATCGTCTGCCAACATCCCTGTCGCGCATCGGCGGGACGGTGCGTCCGATGCTTCCGCTGCACCGTCGTGCCTTGTCTCTATCGGCTCGCCGGGCCATAGCCCGACACACCGCCGCGACGCACGGCGCATTGGACCGCCCGCCCCTCGTGGACAGGCGCTCGGGAGCATAAGCGGCAAACGCGGGGTCAGCCCGCAATCCCGATCAGACCGCAAAACGCCAAATCACGAAATGAAAAGATCTTACACCATAATACACCGGGACGACCACACGCGGCGGCCGCCCCGGTGCAGGCATCAGGCCCCCCTCCCCCCGGCAGCCCAAGTAATGTGGACGGACTCCAGGCAGCCCCAGGCAGGCAGGCAGGTTATTCGAACCACCATTTGCCAAACCAACCGCCCGAGTTGCGCACGTTCGGCACAGCACTGCGGGCCAAAAGCTCGCAGTTGGCATCGTTGCCAAAGAACGGGTGATAGCTGTACAGCGACGCCTCCACGTAGCGGGTGCGATCGGCAAACTCGGCGTGGCCGTCCAGGAACGCCATCACGACACCCCGGTCACCGTGGTTGTTCGTCGGTGCATCCGGCCAGTTGTTGAAGGTTGTGTTGTTGTTGGGGTCCTCATCTGAATCAATGATGATGTAGAAGCGCGTCGGTGTGATCTTGTTGTGATCGAGGAAAACGCGCTCACCATCCATAAGCTGGCCAAACTCGTTGCGCTGGTTCTCGAACGTCTGGCCGTCCACGTGCGTGCCACGACCCGCGACAGACCAGATTTCGTAGCTGTGGCCTGGGTTGGTGTCGTGGGCGTTGGCAGCGTTGTCGTCCAGGCCGGGGTGGGCCACAACCTTTTGCTCCCACTTGCCAGTCTGCGAATTGAAAACGGAGGTCACCTGCGATTCGCCCAGCGTGTTCTCCGTCTCAGGACAGATCACCACTTCCGGGCCTTTCAGATACGCTTCATCCACCAGATAGCGCAGCGAATCATCGTAAAGGTCGCGGCTGGGGATGTAGTAGCCCTTGGGATGCTCAACCGCATAGGCGACCATCGCGCCGACGATCTGCCGCGTGTTCGACACACACTGCGTCACCTGCGCCGATCGCCGCGCCATGGTGAGCGCCGGCAGCAACAGCGCGATCAGGAGCGAGATGATGGCGATGACCACGAGCAGTTCGATCAGCGTGAACGCCGCCGCCCGTCGCCTTGGGGTCATCATCTCCGTTCGCTGCGTCACCCGATAGGTGTCGCGACGCCGGCGCAACAGAAGCGTCGAGGCCGGCAGCAGCATCAGCATGGCTGTCGACGGTTCAGGCAGATACTGAACCTTGAAGGTGAACTGATTGGCCGAATCAGTTTTCCATTGGTTCAGCCATGGCGAATAGGTCTTGACCTGCACCGTGCCGTCGGGGTGGAACTCCAGCAGTCGCAACCACCCATTGCCGCCGTTCGCTTCCATCTGCGTATTGAAAAGCATTTGGTTAACCTCCCGACCGAAGTCGTTCTCGCTCACCAGGAAGCCAACGCCATCGTTAAGCACGTGACCGTTCACGGTAAGAATGAAGTTGGGGTGCTTCTTGACCAGCTTCTGCCACAGTTCCTCACCGTCGTTGACGCCGCCGGGCTGATTGGCCACGCCGTACGAGTGTGGGTTCCACGACTGGGATGCACCCTTGGCCTGCCAGTCATAGCGCGTGTCATCGGAGTACAAATAGGCGTGGGTCAGAAGAATCGCGTGGTGGTTAGGATGAGCAGCCACCACCTGATCCGCCCATTCAACCACCTGATCGCGCGGCCCGAACTCCAGTGACAGCACCAGAAAATCGTGCCCACCGGCGCTGAACGTGTACCAGGCGTTTTCCAGCCTGTCTGGCTCAAATGTGCCCCCCAGCGTGCCGCCTTTGGCCGGATCGTTCAGCGGGTTGTCCGTGGCCTTGAAGTAGTTGTTGATCAGCGTCTGACGATTGGCCGCATTACCATTGGTCCCATAGTCATGGTTCCCAGCCGTGAGCATGTACGGTACATGCCCGTCAAGGATCGACATCGCCAGCTTGGCCTGGCTCCACTGCGTGGTGGTGTTGTTGTCCGTGATGTCGCCCAGGTGCAGTACCGCCTTGATGTTTCGCGACTCAAGGTTGTTGACGATCCACTGTGTCTGGCTGGTAAATCCCTCAAACCATTCGGGCCTGGCTGCATATCGCTGCGTGTCCGGCATCAACACCAGCGTCCATGGCTCACTGTCGTTCGCCATGACTGCCGCGGGTGTTCCAGCCATGCCAAGCGATGCCACGCAGCCGGCCAATATGAACGTCCTCTTGGTCATTGTTCACCTCAATTCGTGTCCTCACCGGGGTGAGGATTCGCCGGTTCTTGAAGGCTCCTCACGCTCACAGACACATAACGCACCATGGCCGCTCAACGCCGCCGCCGCACCAACAACACACCGCTCATTCCCATCAGCATCAGCGACATCGGTTCAGGAATCGCAATGGCATTGCCCATCCCGTTGTTGTAGAGAAACGCAATCTCACTGGGGGTCAGCACGCGGTCCCAGATCGCCAGTTCGTCGATTAAACCATGGAAAAAGCGTGAGGATGAGGCAGCGTTATCGTACTGGTCTCCACCAATGCGAAGCCCATCGACCGCCATCAGGGGCGAATCAACGTCGAATTGGACCGCCCCACCACCTGCGATCTGCAACGCCGCCGTTTGCAGGACGCCATCCAGATACACGCTGAAGGGCGTGCCTCTTTCCACCGTCACAAGCAGGTGATGCCAGCCATCATCGGTCGGCGTAATGGCCATTCCGGTGCGCTGTAAGTACGCACCCGTCCCGTGCGGGTTGTCCGCCAGTTGAACAAAGACAGAGAGGGTTCCGTTCCCATCCACACGAGCACCCAGCGTGAACCCCTGCTCGCCTGCTCGCACGGGATCGCTGTTGCGCGTCGCCAGAATGTATCGTGCTCCACTACCTCCAGTAACGTTGAACCAGACGGAATAGGAATAGGCGTCCGGACCAATATCTGTCGCGCTCGTGGGGGTGCTCAGATCCGAACCGAAGAAGTTGGCGATCGGTCGATCGCTGCCAGGCTCCGAGGAGCCGATGCCGATGTACTGCTTTGACGCCTGCGTCAACTGCACCGCTTGTCCAACCTTACCTGTGCCAAATGTGGCGCCATTGACGACCTGTCCGTGAAATCCGCCAGCCAGGTCCTGGGCATGACCATCCAGGGGGTAATATGCCACCAGCCCGTCAAGGATGGAGGCGTGGGCGGCGCCGGAGAAAATCATTGCGGAAGCAATGGCGGTCAGTGTGGTGCGAACATGTGTGATCGACATGAGGCAATCTCCTTTGAAATAGGGTTTGGAGAAGAATCGACCATTCATGGTGCGAGACGGTTGCCTCACGGTCACGCAGTACACGCGGCACACCAAACAGCGGCAGTCCTCGCCTCGTTGCAGGACAAAAATGCTTTCGCTGGATACGCGTTCTCCCATTCACAGTTCGGACAACGTTCTCCGGGCAGGGCAGGTGCCTAAATTGCGAACGGCCGCGTTGGCGGCCGCTCGCCGTTTGACTCGTTCATCGGCGACGCCGCATCAGCAGCAGGCTGCCGGCACCCATCAGTGCCAACGACATCGGCTCAGGAATCGGAAGAGCATTGCCCGCCCCGTTGTTGTAGAGGAACGCAATTTCATCGGCGGTCAGCACACGATCCCAGACCGCCACTTCATCGATCAGACCATCAAAGTAACGGGGGCTTGCAGGATTCTGTGAGACACCGATGCGCAGGGCGTCGGAAGCAATGAGGGGCGAATCAATATCAACCTGGAAGCCCGATCCATTTGCCACGCTGTAACCAACACCGCCTGGAGCAGGTGGGAGCGGCACTTCGGCACCGTTGAGATAGACGTACAATCCATCGCCTGTCTTCATTGTGACCACCAGGTGATACCAGCCGTCCGAAGTGGGGGTCGGCAGCTCAATGCCCGTTCGCCCGATGAAGCCCACTGAAGTCGAAGCGGTAGCTGTGATGTGTTCCGGCACTGCAAACTGCGCATAGACATTGAGTGCCGTGCCGTCATTATTCAGGCGTGCCGAAAATGTAAAACCCTCATTGTTTTTTTCCGTCGCACCGGCCAATCTCGTTGCCAGAATGTAGCGGTCACCGGCACCGGTCGATGCAGTTGGCTTGAACCACACCGAGTAGCTGTATTCCGTAGGCCCGTGGTCCTTGATCGAAGGTGGATTGCTGTAGTCCAGGCCAAAGAGATTGGCATTGACAGCATCGATGTATTGTGCCTCCGACTTCGTGAACGACGCCGCGCCACCAACCTTGCCGTCGATAAAACTTGTACCGTTAGGCGTACCATGGAAGCCGTTCACCAACTCCTGCGCGTTGCCATCCAGAGGGTAATATGCCACCAGCCCATCCGTAATCGCGGCCTGAGCGGCGCCGGTGAGGATCATCGCCGAAGCGGCTGCGGCCAACCTGGTGTGATTGCGTGTGACGAACATGAGCGTTTCTCCTTTCTTAATTTGATCCGAACCCCAAAAACTAATCATGGCTGCGACGCCGACACTTCACTTTCATGTGCCTTGCGCGGCACGCCGGGCAACGGCATGCCTCGCCCGTTGTTGTAAAGCAGGATGCGTTCCTCCTCCGTCAGGACACGATTCCAGATCGCCACCTCGTCGATAATCCCATCGAAGGAACGAAGGTTGCCCAGCATCTGCGACCCGCCGATACGCAGACCGTCACAGGCCACGAGTGTGGAATCGATCCCCCAGCCCGTTCCCGAGGAGGAATAGGGGCCATCCAGTTCGACACCATTGACGTACACGTTCAGGCCCACTCCCGTTTCCATCGTGACGACCAGGTGATACCAGCCCTCCGGATCGGAATCCGGCAGCGGCAGGTTCTGCCGACCGATGTAATGGACTGAACCTTTGCCGTCCCAGTCCTCCGGCACGGCGAACTGGGCGAAGACGCTGAGGGTGCCATTGCGGTTGATGCGTGCCGACAGCGTGAAACCTTCGTGCTGACGTTCCTTTGCACCGGCTAACGTGGTCGCTAGGATGTACCGCTCAGCCATCCCGGACACCTTGAACCAAACGGAGTAGCTATACGTCCTGGGACCGGGATCCTTCAACGAAGGCGGCGAACCATACTCCAGATCGAACAGGTTGGCGTTGGCAACCTCGATGTACTGCTGTTCAGCCCGACTGAAGACCGCGGCCCCACCCACCTTGCCAGCATCGGTGAAGATGACATCGTTCACGGGTGTGCCGTGATAGCCGCTCGCCAGATCCTGCGCATTGCCATCCAGCGGGTAGTAAGCCACCAGGCCGTTGGCGATCGTGGCGTAAGGTCCGTGAGCGATCACATCCATGTTCCGCCGAAAACGTTCGCCCGCCTCCGGTGCGACACTCACCGACACCCTGCCTTCCGTGTCGATGGTGGCATGTTCATCGGTAGTGAGGCGGCGCGGCACCTGGTCCGTATCGTCCATATGCAGCTCCACCTCACCATCGAAAACATATGCTTCGGTATTGCCTGCCGGGTCGACCGCAACCGCGAACTCGGTACCGATGTCCACGATTAACGCATGCGGCGTTTGGACAGTGAATCCCTTGGATTGCGGCGAAATGCGAGCCGTCACCGCACCGGTTTCCAGCCTCACGTGTTTGGCATCATCCAGCCGCAGTCGGCAGGGGCCCTCCAGGACCATGACGGCGCCGTCCGCGAACGTCAGTTGCGCGTATCCAGCCACCAGATGAATCCATCCCGGAGAAAGCTCATCACCTGGCCGCAGCGTTTTTCCCTCCCACCGCGCGTTGAACTGCGTGGTCAGCCGGGCCGGGGCCGTTACGATCTCGCCGGGTGAGCCGATGGGCGTTTCGTGCCACGACGAATCATTTCCGAGATATCCGGACACCAGCAGCACGAGCATCGCCGCAAGCACCCCGATGCCCAGATAGAACAACGAACGCGGGATGATGATGTACCGCAGCGGCGCACTGGACTGCGGCTCAACAGGAAACATCGTCAGTCCTTGCACTGACCGTTCCTGCATTTCATGCTGCGACTGTGCCTGTTGCTGCGCCTCACGCCGCGCTTCCAGCTCGCGCTGGCGCTGCGCCAACTGGTAAATCGTGTCGCCGTCGAAATCGAGCGTGCTACTGCCGTCGATATCCGCCGTCACGAACTGCTGAACGTCATTCTGCATCAGCACATCGTGCGTGCACGAATGGATGAACGACATGTGGACGAAAAGGCGGGCGTTTTCCGGATCCGTTTTGACCCACTTGCTCAACGCCTCGACCTCGTCCTGCGACAACAGGCCGTCCAGATACAGGCTGATGGTCAGTCGCCAGTCGTGGTGGTTCATTGTGCCACCTCCGACGCGATGCGTTGTTCGATGCACCTGCCCAGCGCCTGCCGGGTGCGATAGAGCGAGACCGCCACCAGATTGATCGAGATGCCCAGCTTGTCCGCAATGCGTGCCAGAGGCATCTCACGCGTGTAACGCATTTCCAGAAGCTTGCGAGCCCGGCCGCGCGTCTGCTTCAGACAGTGCTCCAGCGCCTCCTTCATCGGCTCCAGCTCGTCCTGGCCCGATGCATAGGCCTCGGCGATGCGCATCATCGCTTCGGAATCGAAGACATGACGATCCCGTGCGCGACGGCGCTGATGATCGGTGATTTTGTGACGGGCGATGCCGATCGCCCAGGCGACGAACGAGCGGCTGGGGTCGTACTGGTCGAAATTCGCCGCCACGCCCTCTGCCACCTCCTGCACCAGATCCTCCGACTCGTGGAAGTCCGGCACTATCGAGCGGATGAACGCCGCGACGATCGGCTGAGCCTTCGTCCAGCGCACCGTCAATTCGCGCATGACATCCTGCGTCGACATGGACCGCTCCCAGGTTTCCCCCTTCACACCCATGACTTCGTAAACCAGTCGAAAAAATTACAGGCCCACGAAAAAAAATGAGCCGGCCTCACCAGGCACCATAGGCAAGTCACGGCTGAATCGTCTGTTGCGCGGATTATCAAACATCCACCTCGCGCCTCACGGACGTGATGTCTCACACAGCGTGTCGCGCATCGCCGTGCCGTCGCGTGCGGAACCTGGCTCGCTCATTTCATCCACGAAACCAGAATGGTGGAACTCCCCGCACCGCCAGCGGCCGCTGGCCTCCGGGGTTGTCAATTCTGATTCGGTTACTAGAATACCCAGCTCAAACTGGTCGGCCCCGTCGTCTAGTGGTCTAGGACATCGCCCTTTCACGGCGGTAACACGGGTTCAAATCCCGTCGGGGTCATTCACCCAACACCCGCGCCAGCCTCCCGGCATGGGTTCTTTTCACGCTATTTCACACAGTGGAACAGGCGCCCGTTCGGGCTTGCGTTGAGACGTATCCGTCAAGGACTTTCCCGTTGTTGCGCCACCACCTCCCCACTGACGTCACAACGTGCCCGAGCATCCCTCGCTGCGGTAACCGTTTCCGGTGGACGCGGCACGGCTTCTCCCTGATTGAGCTACTGGTCGTGATCGCCATCATCAGCCTGCTGGTGGCGCTGCTGCTGCCCGCCCTGGCGCAGGCGCGGCGGAGCGCCCAGCTCGCAACCTGCATGAGCAACGTGCAGCAACTGGCGGTGGGTGTCTACGCGCGCGCCAGCGACGATCGCGGTCACATCCCCAGCGGACCAGCCATCACCTATCCGCTGTCACCCAGCACCACCTGGGCTCAGAACATGAGCAACTGGATCTGGGTCATACCGCCCCTGCTGCCCCAGCCCATGCACAACGCCCACGGGGTGCTGCTGGACGGCTACCTGCGCGATGCACGGGCCATGGTCTGCCCCGGCACCGATGCCCCGGACTACTATCGCGGCGAACTGGACAACTACCGCGTGCTGAACATCGATATCTACAGCGCCTACCTCTACCGCCAGCTCGATCAGACAACCAACGGCTACATCGAGGATCTGGGGTTGAACCGTGCGGGACTGCCCGCCCGGGCGCTGTTTGTGGATGTGAACCGGCTGGGACCGCCTGACGAGCCGCCCGCGACGAATCACGGCGGAGATATCGCCACCGTTGGCTACATCGATGGGCACGCCAAACAGGTTGACAACAGCGCCGGCTGGATGACCGCCCGCATCGAGGACTATCTGGGGATGCCCGATTCGCTGCTGGACCGCATCGCCACCATCCTGCTGGCGATGGACTACTCTGAACTGAGCGACCTGAACACCTGGCAGCCGCCCCACTGATGAAAGAAAAAAGCGAAGCGGCCGTGAGGCACACTTCGCTCGCTTTCGCCCCTCCGGGGGGTGAACTGGGCGACACCATGTTCGGCTCGGGGCCGAATCCAGTCTGTCTGGTAATGCCTTGCTTCCTCCTCCACCTCCAGAGGTGAGCGGACGATGGCTCAATGCACAGCCTCGCCTGCACAAACACTAAACGTAGCGCGTGTTACTGCAATACGCCATCTGACGTATTTTTCAAGGAATCAGTGGGAAGTTGCCTGCCGTCAGTCCTACCACACTCCACCCAATAGGACCGAAGTGCAGGCATGCCGGCAGGTTGTCGTTCCACCGCAGGACGCCTGCGGTTAAGCTGGTGGACACAGTGTTCTGCCCGATAGGAAAAAAGGATGAGCCTGCGCATCCAACTGGAAGATCGCGACTGGCTGATGCTGCTCAACGCGGTGCGATCGCTCTATGCTCAGGCTGACCCATCCCAGCTTGCCATCACGATGATCGAGGTGATCCGCAGGATCGTCCCGTGCGACTACGCCTCGTACGATGAGGTGGATCTGATCAACCGCACAACGATGGGGATGTGCTCGGATCCGGCGATTGATCGACTGTGGCCCAGCGTGCAGGACGCCGCCACCACCCACTTTCATCAACATCCGATCCTGCACTATTTCCGGGCAAACCCCTCGGCTGGGCCGCGAAAAATCAGCGACTTCGTTCCCAGCGAAAAGTTCGAGGAAACCGGGCTTTACCGCGACTGCTACCGCCATCTGGGCGTCCGACGCCAGTTGGTGTTGCGCCTGCCGGGCGAGGAAAACATGGAGGTCGGTCTGGCGCTCAATCGCTCCGGCGGCGACTTCACCGAGCGTGACCGGGCGTGCCTGAGCCTGCTAAGACCTCACCTGCAACAGGTTTACCAACGCCGGCTCATCGAAATGCAACGCATGGCGTCGGCACAGGGCGTGCTGAGCATCCTCGAAAAGCTGCCGCAGGGCTGGATCGTGCTGGACCGCGACAACCGCGTCACCATCTGCACCCAGCGGGCATGGAACCAGCTTGCCCGCCGGTTCGACATCGCCAACCTGCGACAGAATCGGCTGCCCGGCGAACTACAGTCCTGGCTCGACGACCTGCAGGTTCCCGCGCAATGGGGCGACATCCCGGCCAACCCCTGGCACATCCAGGACACGGCCGGCCGACTCACCCTTACCGCTACGCGTGACCCTGCCTCGGGTCAGTGGATGATCGCCATCGAGGGCGACAACGTCGCCGATGCGGTGCAACGACTCCAGATGCTGGGACTCAGCTACCGCCAGGCGGAGGTTCTCTACTGGGTTGCCCAGGGCAAAACCAACGCCCAGGTCGCCCAGACCCTGTCCGTCAGCCCCCGAACCGTGCAAAAGCATCTCGAACACATCTTCACCGTTCTGCAGGTCGACACCCGCACCATGGCCAGCCGCAAGGCGCATCAGGTCCTCACGGCAGCGGAAGGGTGGTGAGGAAAAGGACTGAGGGACCAGGTGCCAATGCACTGTTCAACCTCCTCTTCCTCTGGGAGAGGCTGGGTGGGGCGAACGTTCGAGGGCGTTCGCTTGTGGCCGTGGCATCGTTTCCGCAAAGATGTGTCCCCACAGGTAGTTACGAGCATACCCAACCCTCACCCCCCGGCCCTCTCCCAGAGGGAGAGGGAGGTAATGGTGCAGGCGTCTTCCGCGGTGTACTTTCATTGACCCATATTGTCCGGTTGGTGGGACCGCGCCTACACTGCGGGAAATCCTTAGTCCTCACTGGAGTTCATGTATGGGATCACGTTTCGCGACTGTGGGTCAACAGGTTGGGTTGTTGGTGCTGCGCGTTGTCGCAGGGGTATTGATGATGACGCACGGCTGGCCCAAAGCGCAGATGGTTTTCAACGGTCAGTTCGACAAGTTCCCCGATCCGATCGGGCTGGGCAATACGGCAAGCCTTATCCTCGCAGCCGGGGCGGAGTTTCTCTGCGCCCTGCTGGTCGTGGTGGGACTGGGTACCCGTCTGGTGAGCATTCCGCTCATCATCACCATGCTGGTCGCCGGCTTCGTCGCTCACGCCCAGGATCCGCTGCAGAAAAAGGAACTGGCATTCCTCTATCTGGCTGTTTTCACAGCAATTGCGCTCACCGGGCCGGGTAAGCTTTCGCTGGATGCTCTAATCTGCCGCCGGACACGCCAGCTCGCCAGGGCTCAGGTCTGACACCGCCGACTTCAGCCAATCTGCCCGGCGAGGTTTTCCGAATGCGGATTGCGGTCGCCAATCGCGCCACCACGTGCGATGGGCGCGATTATCATTTGGGAGTCGTTGAACATGCGCTGGTGCTGGCTTCTGATCGCCCTCGTGATCCTGAGCGTAACCTCCCTCGCAAGGGCGACCGAGGCGGACTTCTACGTTTCGCCACTGGGCAACGATGGCTGGTCCGGCCGACTGGCCCAGCCCGCTCCGGCTGGCGCGGATGGTCCCTTCGCCACGATCGACCGGGCACGGCTGGCGGTGCGACAGCTCAAACAGCAACAGCCCAACCGTGACAAACCGATCATCGTGGCGATCCGTGGCGGGTGGTACGAACTGAATCAGCCGCTGCGCTTCGAGCCGGAGGACTCCGGAACTGCCGATGCGCCTGTCATTTACACGGCTTACGAGAACGAGCGGCCGATCCTCAGCGGCGGGCGACGCATCACCGGCTGGACCGTCGGCCAGGATGGGGCGTGGCGTGTCACCCTCGACAATGTCCGTCAGGGGGACTGGGCCTTCACCCAGCTTTTCGTCAACGGCCAGCGCCGCTTCCGCCCGCGACTGCCCAGCAAGGGCTACTACCACATCGCCGACGCGGCTGAATCGACCGAGGCGAATCGCGGCCGGGGGTTCGACCGCTTCGTCTTCAACGCCGGCGAGCTGCGGGCGGACTGGTACAACCTTCACGATGTGGAAGTGTTCGCGTTCCACCAGTGGGCCGGCTCACGCCTGCGCATCGCCGAGGTGGACGCGCAGCGCCGACTGGTCACGTTCACCGGCCCGACGTCGACGAACGCCTTCTGGCAGACGCTCGCCAGGGGGCGGCGCTACTTCGTCGAAAACGTGCGTGAGGCGCTGACCGAGCAGGGTCAATGGTATCTGGATCGTAAGACGGGTGAGCTGACCTATCTGCCGCGCGAGGGCGAATCGCCCGAGACGGCAATGGTCATCGCGCCGCGTCTGGAAACGCTGGTGATCGTGGCGGGCGACGTGTCGGGTCGGCGGTGGGTCGAGCACATCCAACTGCGCGGCCTGACGTTCGCGCACAGCAACTGGGTCACGCCCGAACGTGGCTACTCGTTCCCGCAGGCGGAGGTGATCCTCGGCGGAGCGATCGAAATGTGGGCCGCCCGCGACATCACACTGGACACCTGTGCCGTGCTGCACACGGGCACGTACGGCCTGTCGCTGGGCATCGCATGCCAGCGGATCACGGCTGAGAACTGCTCGCTGATCGACCTTGGGGCCGGAGGTGTGATGATCGGTTCAGCGGCAGGTCGACACTCAGGCGGGTCGTGGGGCCTGCCCGCACCGAAAGAACCGGAACTGCAGATCGAGCACAACACCATCCGCAACTGCACTATCGCTCATGGTGGTCGAATCCATCCGGCGGCGGTCGGCGTCTGGATCGGTAACGCCGCCCACAACACCATCGAGCACAACGACATCTTCGACTTCTATTACACCGGCGTCAGCGTCGGCTGGGTGTGGGGCTACGCCCCGAGCCTGGCGCATCACAACCGCATCGCCCACAACCACATCCACACCATCGGCCAGCGCGTGCTGTCAGACATGGGCGGCGTCTACACGCTGGGCGTCTCGCCGGGCACTGTGGTCGAAGGCAACCGCATCCACGATGTCTACTCCTTCGACTACGGCGGCTGGGGCCTCTACACCGATGAAGGCTCCACCGGCATCGTCATGCGAAACAATGTGGTCTATCGCACCCGCACCGGCAGCTTCCATCAGCACTACGGCAAGGAAAACCGCATCGAAAACAATATTCTTGTCAATTCCGAACAGTTCCAACTTCAAAGGACACGACAGGAAGACCATACTTCGTTCTACTTTGAGCGCAACATCGTTTACTGGGACAACGGCTCGCCGCTGCTCTACAGCAACTGGAACGATGGACGATACGTGATGGATCGCAACATCTACTGGCACCAGGGTGGCAAAGTGACGTTCACCGAAGGTCGTTCGCTGGAGGCGTGGCAGCGCGACATGAAGCAGGATCAGAACTCCATCGTGGCTGATCCGCTCTTCATGGATGTGGCGAAGGATGACTATCGCCTGCGGGAGGATTCACCCGCGTTCAAAGTGGGCTTCGAACCCTTTGATCAGAGTCTGGCGGGACGGCGGACCCAATGTCCGCTGACCGCGGATCTGCCGCCCGTACCGCGAGCGTTCGAATGACGCTCGCTTTTCTTTTTTATGGTTCCGTGGGGGATTGTTTGTCGGATCGAACAAAAACACCGCAGCCGGAGAATATTCGATGACCGAGCGTGTGATGAACCGTCGCCAGTTTGTTCAGACCGCGGCCACCGTGTCCGCAGGCTTCTTCGCGCTGCGGCAGGCGTTTCACGCCTCCCCCGCCTTTGCGCAGCTCCACATGCGCGTTGATGGCTACGGACCGCTGGTGCCTGATCCGGCGGGTATCTTCGACCTGCCCGAAGGCTTTTCCTACAACATCATCAGCCGGCTGGGCGAACGCATGGATGACGGTCTGCTCGTGCCCGGCGCACACGATGGCATGGCCGCCTTCCCCGGGCCGGATGGCAAAACGATCATCATCCGCAACCACGAACTGACACATCAGACACCCAACCTCGGCGCGTTCGGCCTGAAGCATGAACTGCTGGAAGGCATTCCCGCAGCAAAGCTGTTCGACTACGGCCGGGGCAGCCAGCCACCGCTGGGCGGCACCACGACGCTGGTCTACGACACGCGTGCCCGAAAGCTGGAACGCCACTTCCTTTCGCTGGCGGGCACGGGTCGCAACTGTGCCGGCGGCCCCACGCCATGGAACTCCTGGATTACCTGCGAGGAGTGGGTCGAACGCGCCGGCGACAAACTGGAAAAGGATCACGGCTACAACTTTGAAGTGCCCGCCAGTGCTGAAATCGGGCTGGTCGATCCGGTTCCGCTGCGCGACATGGGGCGGTTCCATCACGAAGCCGTCGCGGTGCATGAGCCCACCGGCATCGTCTACGAAACCGAGGACCGCGATGATGGCCAGATCTACCGCTTCATTCCGCACACGCCCGGCAAACTCGCGCTGGGCGGCCGACTGCAGGCGCTGGCGATCATCGACAAACCCTCCTGCGATACGCGCAACTGGAACAAAGAAGGACCGACGATCAAACCCGGTGAGTCAATGGCGGTGCGCTGGATCGACCTGGATGATCCGGACAGCCCGAAGGATGACCTGCGGTATCGCGGCTTCGAGGCTGGAGCAGCCCGCTTCGCCCGCGGCGAGGGCATGTGGTACGGCAACGATGCGATCTACTTCGCCTGCACTACCGGCGGCGTGAAGAAGAATGGCCAGATCTGGCGCTACGTTCCCTCGCCTAACGAAGGTCAGCCCGGCGAAACGGCCAACCCGGGCAAACTCGAACTCTTCATCGAACCCAACGACAACAAGCTGATGCAGAACGCTGACAACCTCACCATCGCGCCGTGGGGTGATGTCATGGTGTGCGAGGATCGTTCGGGCGATGCACGCATCGTCGGCGTGACGCCACGCGGCGAACTCTACCACTTCGGCCGGAACCGGTTGAGCAAGAGCGAACTGGCCGGCATCTGCTTCTCACCCGATGGTTCGACGCTTTTCGTGAACATCCAGCACGATGGGATCACGCTGGCGATCCACGGGCCGTTCCAGAAATAAGTGTGACGAGGTGAAACAATCCGCGTAACGGGCTCAGATTCTGGCTCAGATCGCCCGGGCCAGCAGCGCATCATGCTCGCGGCGTGCGGCTGCATCCTTTAGCACAGCCCACGCCTCGTGCACCTGCTGAAACCGGCGCGCGGCATCGCCGTTGCGATTGCGGTCGGGGTGATACCGCATCGCTTCACGACGAAATGCCTGGCGAATCGTTTCCAGGTCCGCGTCACGCGGCACACCGAGCACCTGGTAGTAATCGGTGACCGTCAGCGTCACGCGCGGTGTACCAGCCGAGCGTTTGCGCTGCTGCGCGAACCACTCCTGGGCCTCGGCGAATCCGAACCGCACAATGGATTCGAGCTGGCGGGCGTGCTGGGGGCTGAGGTTGTGAAACGCGATGCCCACATCGTAGCGCATGCCACGCTCGCGGCGCAGCCGCACCACGCGACCGGTAATGAGCATGGTTTTGCCACCACCACGGATGGTGAATGTGACCAGTTCGCCCCGGAGGAAAGGCGGCTTCTCGTCCCAGATTAACCGCATCCCACCGAGGGAAAGGTCGACCGGCTCGCCCATGTCGCATTCAAGCTGATGCAGGGCGTTGTAGCGGGGATGCCGACGACGTTCGGCGATGCGGCCGCGCCGGTGCAATCTGATCCGGTCGAGCCAACCCATGCACAGGGCATCGGCCGAGTAGAGCCGTCGCTTGAGTGCCTCACGCGCGCCGATAAGTCGCTTTCATGAGTTGCAGCCACTCGCCCTTGTCGTCCTGCATGTGGCCCGTGAGCGTGCGTTCATTGGGGCTGATGATCTCAATGACATCCTTGTATTTGGCGGTACCGCCCGTCGGCTTGCCGGTCGCGTCCATTTTCGGGCCGTCAGCGTAAAGGGACAGCACCCGGCCAGAGGCGTCCAGCTCGCCGTCATATACCCACAGGTGCGTCATCATGGAACCAACCCACGTGCCCACGAAGCGGCCACGTGCCGGATCGAAGCCGAGGGTGATGATGTTCCTTGCTTCGTTCCCATTGAGCGTGGGGCCCCTGCCCTCGCCAACAATCCACAGCTCCCCCAGCGCACGCACGTTTTCCGATCCCCTGAACCTGTCATCGCCACACTGCACCTCAAACGTCCATGCACCAATCAGTTGCTGAAGCCAGCGGTGCTGATCCTGCGGCGGCGGAATGTGCGGGCCCACTGATTCAGTCGTGCTCATGGTCAACTCCTTCTGAAACGAACGTGACCCAGTCATCCCAGAGACCGGGATCATGCGTGATCAATCCAATCAACATGACATCATCTGCTTCGCCGTTGGGGGCGTGTCGCTCAGCCGTTGCTGAATTGCCTGGCGAACTCCTGTGCGCGACGCTCGATCTCGTTCAGCGGCACATCCTCCACGTGCGTGGCAATCGACCAGTGATTGCCAAACCGATCCGTCACGCTGCACATGCGGTCGCCCCAGAACATGTCGGTCGGCTCCATCATGCTCGTCGCACCTGCATCCAGGGCCTTACGATACGTCGCGTCGACATCCTGCACATACACGTAGAGGTTGGACGGCATCGGGTTCATCATCGACTGGCAGGTGTCGCCCAGCATCACCTTTGAGTTGCCAATCTTTACCTCAGCGTGCATCACCTTGCCATCCGGACGCTTCAGGCTACTTTCAACCTTTGCATCAAACACTTTCTGCAAAAAGGCGATCAGCTCCTCTGCACCGTCGACGGTGATCGAGGGCGTGATGGTGTGATAGCCATCCGGAATCGGTTTCACCTGTGCCATAGTGAACTCCTTTATGAGATTGAACGTGAAGGCAGCCCCCGGCAGTTACGATGCCCGAAGAAGACGTGCCCGCCATTGTGTGCGATGCTCAGGCGGTTGTCGATGTTTTTTGCTCCAGTACAGCCGGGTCCATCCAGAACGCCTCCCAGATGTGACCATCCAGGTCCTGAAAGGCTTGTTCGTACATGAAGCCGTGATCCTGCCCGCGAATACGTCGGCCGCCCGCCGCCTCCACCTGCTGCATCATCGCATCTACAGCCTCGCGGCTGCTCAGTGACAGCGCCAGAAGCACTTCCGTCTGCTGCGTCGCATCACAGATGGTTCGGGGCGTAAACTCCTGAAACTTTGCATGCGTCACCAGCATGGCGTACATGTTGGAGCCGATCACCAGGCACGCAGCCATGTCATTGGTAAACCGTTCATCAAACGTAAAGCCCAGATTTCGAAAGAACGCCATGGACCGCGATAGATCACGGACGGGAAGGTTGACGAAAATGGCACCGAATTTGCTCACCTGGATGCATCCTTTGTTGTGATCGACACATCAGACGTATGCGTTACCCATAAGTCGGCCGCTGCGGCCAGCCCGGAGGCGAATCCTCAAAATCTTCCTGCCGGCCGTAGGGCGTCACGTCGAGCAGATAGTAGGGATCGCACAATCCTTCCACACCGCGCGCATAGGTGGAATAGGTGTGGAACACCTCATCGCCCATGCGGAAGAAGACACTCAGACCATGCGATTCACCGCGAAATTTCGATTCCGATTTGTCGCGGTAGTTGTACTCCATCGGCGCGACAGCCGGATCAAGCGTGACGTGAAAGTCATAATTGAAGTCGCTGCCGAAGGAGGAATACCACGGCCAGTTCCAGCCTCGGACGATGCGGTAAGGCTCGAAGATTTTTACCGGAGCACGCGAAACCAGCGCGAACGTCGTGTCGCGATCATGCAGCTTGGTCAATCGGCCCAGTCCGTCGACGAAATCGGTGCATCCATCACACCCTTTGGTCCAGGATGGATCGAACATGAAGTGATAGATGATGAGCTGGCGTCGCCCTTCAAAAAGATCAAGGAGCGTTCGCTCATCCTCGCACGGCGAAGGGCCGTGGAAGCGATACGACTTGTCGATCCTGAGCATGGGCAGCCGCCGTCGCTGCGCCGCCACAGCGTCGCGCGCCCGGGTCAGCTCCTTCTCCTTTTCCAGCAGCGCCACCCGGGCGGCGAGCCATTCCTCGCGGCTGACGATCGGCGGATGAGCGATGGATTCAATACTCACAAAATCCCCCTTTCACGTGGTGTTGTCACGGTTGCCCTCTCCTGCGCGAGAGTCCCAATCCCGCTCTTCGCTTCGCTCAGGGACGGACGCTGGGAGAACGTGTCTTCCCCTTTGTCGCCCAATCCCTCAGTTTCTTACCCCCCCCTCCCTTATTTTTGTATCAGACACTACAAATAATCCCCTTGCCCGTGCGCGTCAACATGAATATGGTGAATCTGACCGAAAAAAGGGAAGCTTTTTCCCCGGAGTGATGTGCGATGGCCCGTGGCCGGCCGCGTGAATTCGACATCGACGAGGCCCTCGACGCCGCCATGAGCGTCTTCTGGCGTTACGGTTACGAGGGTGCCTCCCTGGCCGCCCTGAGCGAGGCGATGGGCATCAACCTGCCCAGCCTCTACGCCGCCTTCGGCAACAAGGAAGCGCTTTTCACCCGCGTCGTCGATCGCTACATCGAAAAGCCGGCCTCCTATCTGCTGCGGGCCCTGAAACAGCCCACCGCCCGCCTTGTCGTGGAAAAAGCACTCAGCGGGGCAATCGATATGCTCAGCAGACCCGGTGCGGGCGATGGCTGCCTCCTGGTACATGGCGCGCTGGCGGGCGGGCCGGCAGTGGAAGGCATTCGTCGCCAGCTTGCCGAACGTCGCGCCATGGCTGAGGCGGCAGTGCGAAAGCGCATGCAGCTAGCCCGCGAACAGGGCGACCTGCCGCCCGACATCGACCCCGCCCAGCTGGCACGCTATCTCATGACCGTCATCTGGGGCCTGTCCGTGCAGGCGGCCGGCGGCATGAGCCGACGCGAACTGAAACAGACTGCGCAATTCGCAATCAGAGCCATGAACCTGTAGTGGAACTGGCTTTCCACCAAATCAGTCCCCCATCTCACGGCCGCGGATGGTGCCGGGCGATCACCTGCTTGAGGCGCGAGCGGTCCACGTGCGTGTAGATCTGTGTCGTGCGAATGTTGCTGTGGCCCAGTAGTTCCTGCACCACGCGAAGATCCGCCCCACCTGCCAGCAGATGCGTCGCGAACGAATGGCGCAGCGTATGCGGATGCACATCCCGCAGCCCGGCCCGCACAGCATACTTCGACACAATCTGCCAGATCACGATCCGTGTGATCGGCTGACCCGTGCGTGACAGCAGCAGACGATTCGTCGGCCGATCCTCCCGCAACAGCTTGGGCCGCTGCTCATTCAGATACGCCCGCGCCGCCTCGATCGCCGGTCGCCCGATGGGCACAATCCGCTCCTTGGCCCCCTTACCCAGCACGCGTGCCACACCCAGATCCAGGTGCAGCCGATCGACATCCAGATTTGCCAGCTCACTGGCACGCAGGCCCCCGGCGTAGAGCAGCTCCAGAATCGCCACATCGCGCAGGTAGAGCGCATCGCTGGGCTGCGGCGCCGCCAGCAGAGCCTGCATCTGCTCAACGCCGAGCACGCCCGGCACGCGCTGCCAGTTGGCAGGCTGGGTCAGCAGCTCACCGGGGTTGCTCGACAGGTAACCGGTCGAGGACAAATACCGGCAAAAGACGCGGATCGTGGCGACGTGGCGCGCGATCGAACTGACCGCGAGCTTGCGTTCATCGAGATAGCGCAGGTGCTGGGCAATGCGTTCGAGCGTGAGCGATTTGAAGTCGGCCGCACCCTGATCGTGCATCCACCGGCCCAGTTCGAGCAGGTCAGCGGCATAGGCGAGGATGGTGGCGGGGGCGAAGCCGCACTCGATGCGGCAGTAGGAGAGAAATTCACGTACCGGTCGGTCGAAGGCCGGCGGCAGTGGCTGGGACGCGGGTGTCCCGGCCTTCGACGGTGAGGCGGACTGCTGCGTTACCCATCTGCCCGATCTCACCGCGATGCTCCTGCAGCAACTGGTAATACGTCACACACCTGCGGTGACGCGCCAGGCACAAATTAAATGCCTCGTCCATCCGGCTGAGCGAAAAACGACTGGCGCAACGCCGATCATTCAAATCAATGAACGGGCAAACCGCCGCCTCAACTTCCTGGTGGGTATAGGCCATGGTGCTCACCGAACAGACCTGCAAGACCTATCGGCCCGGACCAACCGAAAGCGGGAATTTTTCCGATGTGCGATACGTCGGCCGCGGAGCGGGCAAATTGGCGATCTGGCGATATGCACATTGTCTGGCACCCCCTCCCGCCATCCTTCGTACCTTCGAACCTTCACGCCCCCTCTAAAGCCTGTCCCCTGCCCCCTCAGCCCCCACCCCGCTTGAACCATCCCGAATCCCGCATACAATCTTGCCCCAAGCGGTTTCACCCCGCCGCGACGTCGCCGACGTAGCTCAGTTGGTAGAGCAAGGGATTCATAAGCCCTGGGTCACTGGTTCGAGTCCAGTCGTCGGCATTGCCCTCCCTTCCATCGCCTCACCGCATATACGCATAAACCCATATTTGACATGGCTTAATCTACTGGCGACCCGTTCCGTTTACTCTCGTGATCCAATTCTGAGCCACCAGGGACATCAGGAACACGAAGGAAGCCAAAGATGAATGGATAGGAGAAACGCCTGCCGCTCCCCGCGGCACAGCAAATCCATTGCCAACTGCTTATTGATTATTGCTTATCAATTATCCTTCCCCTCTGCCTTTTTCGTGGAGTCCTTCGTGGTTCAAAACAAAAACCGCGATTCCCTGAAGCAACCACGCCAAGGGCTCAGGGCGTGACCGCCGGGGCCTGGTCGTCGCGGTAGTGCTGGCGTAAGCGTTCGAGTTCCATCTTCAGCTCTGTGACGAGCTGGGCGTTGGCGGGGTCGTGGTAGATGTTCTTCATTTCGTCGGGGTCGGTTTCCAGGTCGTACAGCTCCCATTCACCCGTCGTGTAGAAGTGGATGAGTTTGTATCGCTGGGTGCGAACACCGCAGTGGCGCGGCACGTTGTGCTCGCCCTGTTCGAAGTAGTGGTAGTAAAAGCTGGTGCGCCAATCATCGGGAACCTCGCCCCTGAGAATGGGCAGCATCGATCGGCCCTGCATGTCTTCCGGAATCGGCACCTGAGCAATGTCCAGGATCGTCGGCGCGAAGTCGAGGATGGAGACCAGCGCATCACACGTGGACCCGGGCTTCACCACCCCGGGCCAGCGCACCATGAAGGGCGTGCGCAGCGACTGTTCGTACATCCAGCGCTTGTCATACCAGCCGTGCTCGCCGAGGTAAAAGCCCTGGTCGGAGGCGTAGATAATGACGGTGTTCTCGCTCAGGCCAGCTTCATCGAGATAGGCGAGCAGGCGGCCAAGGTTCGCATCGATGCCCGCAATCGTACGCAGATAGTCCTTGATGTACCGCTGATACTTCCATCGCACGATCTCTTCATGCGTCATGTTGGGAAGGTTGCGGTACAGCTCCTCGTTCTCCGCACGGTAAGCCGCATCCCATGCAGCTTTCTGCGCAGGCGTGAAGCGTTGCTCGTAAAGGTAACGTCCTCCACCCGCGTGACGATTGGGGCGCATCTCAAGCCCATCGCGTGGCGGAACCTTCAGATCGTAGTACCAGTCCATGTGACGATCGATTTCCATTTCCTGCCGGGATGCAGGCGTGGCACGCGTGCTGTAATCGTCAAAGAGGTTGGCCGGCTCAGGCAGCTTTTCGTCCCTTAGCAGGTGCAACTGATCGGGACCAGGCATCCACGTGCGATGCGGTGCCTTATGGTGATAATTGAGCATGAAGGGCCTGCCGGGATCGCGCTCGTTTTTGAGCCAGTCGATCGCCATGTCGGTGATGATGTCGGTGACGTAGCCTTCGACCTGGAAATTGCCCCTGGGCGAGATGAATTGGGGGTTGTAGTAGTCGCCCTGCCCCGGCAGGATGATCCAGTGGTCGTAGCCCTGTGGCTGGCCGTCCAGATGCCACTTGCCGATCATCGCGGTCTGATAGCCCGCCTTCTGCAGCAGTTTGGGATAGGTCTGCTGCGCGTTGTCGAAACGATCGTGGTTGTCACGCTTGCCGTTGATGTGCGAATACTTGCCCGTGAGAAGGACCGCCCGGCTGGGGCCGCAGATCGAGTTGGTGACGAGGCAGCGATCGAAGCGCATGCCTTCATTGGCGATGCGGTCCATGTTGGGCGTCTGCATCAGCTTCGAGCCGTAAGCGCTGATGGACTGGTAGGCCTGATCGTCGAGGAAGATGACGATGATGTTGGGCCGGGTGTCGTTGCCGGTCGGCTGAGCGTGCAGTGCTGCAGCTGGAACGAGCAGCGACAGCATCGACCACATCCAAAGAACGAACCGTCTCATGATGAACCTTTCCATTCGAGGTGCCGGCCTGATCGCAAAGCGCCCCTGGGCAAGTCGCGATGTTCGCAGCGGATTCACGCATTCGGTCTCGGATCGGAGTGTAACGGTCTGGGTCAGCCCAAGAACAGACGACAAAAAGGTCCCCGTCGACAGAACGCCGCTACACAACCGACACCCCACGCCCGAACAATGACTATAACCCTAGCTATTTTCTAAGTTTGCATTTATCAGAACGCCAGGCGGCCCCGATAACCCCGCCCACTTTGCGATAACCCCTGCAACCAGAAGGCCTTGCGCTTACCCCACAGACCTTTTTCGCCCCAAAACCACTTTATCCACAGGAATTTCACACCAGAACGAATTTCTCCACACACCTTTCCAACCAATCACCATACCTAAATAAATATTTGCAAATAATGAAGTTAAATACATTTTGTCGCGATTTAAAACCTTTATTATTTTAATATTGACATTTTTGACACTTTGGGTAAAGTCAAAAGCATGAGCAGCTCGACCCTCGACGATCGGTTGCACCCACGGGTGGCGGATCTGGTCACGAAGGTGATTGAGGACATCCGCGTGCGTGGGCTCTCGCCCGGCGATCGCTACCTGACATCCGAGGAGGCTCAACGAGTCTTCCGCGTGCAGAAGAGCGTGCTCAACGAAGCAATGCGGCACCTGGCGGATCGACAGGTGCTCTCGCGTCAGCGGCGCAGTGGCACATTCATCGGTCCAGCCTTCCAGGCGGACTACCTGCCCAGCGCCACCGGCCTGCAGGCGGTGCACGTGCTCACCACGCTGGAGTGGCATCGCACGCGAACCATCCGGGCGGAGCAGTTCGTCGAAACACTCAACAGCATCCTGCCCGATGTGGCAGTCCACGTGCGCTACATGCCCGCACACAACGCAGCGACCGTCACCCGGCAGGTGATTGATCAGATTCGTTCCAGCCGGCAGCGCGAAGGCCTGGTGCTGATCTTCAGCTCTCACGAAACACAGCAGCTCGTCGCGGACAGTGGTCTGCCCGCGGTGAACTTCGGTTCGGTCTATCCGGGTATCGAGGGCCTGCCCTCCGTCGAAGGCGATCAGGCAGGCATCGGCCGCATGATGGCGCGTTACCTGGTCGACCGTCAGCACGATCGCTTCGTCTACCTGACGCGCAACGAATGGCGTCGCGGCGACAACATCGTGCTGGAGGCCATCTCACAGGAACTGCACCGCGCCAATGTGAGCCTGGATGGCCTGACCATTCGCAGTGTCGCGCCGGTGACGGAACAGGTCGTTTCAGAAATCCGCGACATTCTCGCGCAGCCTAACCCGCCCACCGCCTTTATGTGCCGCACCGATTTCTATGCGGATCTGGTCATTCGTGAGACGGAGGAGCTTGGGGTGAAGGTGGATGTGGTCAGCGGCGGTCGTGACGAGCCGCGACCCTATCCGGCGGTGCGGCCGATCATGTGTCCTGAAGAACAAATCAAGCAACTGGCACACATGCTTGCCGCTCGTGCCGCGGGGCGCATGCCCGATCCGCCGCACGTGATCATTCCGGTCGAACTCACCATGTCATAACGAGTTCTTCGCGCATTGTGCCCGGGGTTGCTCGCATCAGATCCAGGAAAGGAGCCCCACAATGTCACGCCCAGCATTTCAGCGCAACACGTCCGGCTTCACGTTGATCGAGCTGCTGGTTGTCATCTCGATCATCGCGCTGCTGATCGCGTTGCTGTTGCCTGCCCTGAGCCGCGCCCGGCTGATGGCACAGAGTACGCAGAGCATGTCGAACCTGCGGCAACTTGGGTTGGCGATAACGTCGTATGCGAACGATCACGATGGAAGGTTTCCGCCTCGCCTCAATGGAACAATGTTTTCGTGGGCTGGTCGCACGGGATGGAGTGGCGGAGGATATTTTGACCTCAAGGCGCATCATCGGCCGCTGAACCAGTACCTTGCCCCCGGTTCAGCCGGTGACGATGTGGATATTCTGGTCTGTCGGGCGCCTGCTGACAACATCAGCATGTTCGGCGCCGATTCGCAGTACCAGTACTACGGCTCATCCTACGCCGCGAACGTCGGCTCACCTGTGAACGCGCCCAGCCGGCCGTGGTACTACTTCGGCAACGAAATCTGGGGCCTGACCTCGGGCGAACCCAATTACGTGGACGAAAACGGCAACACCGCTGCCCCAAGCATCAAAATGGATGACGTCCCCCAGCCCTCGCGTATGGTTGTCATGGGTGAGGAGGGCGTGTTCTTCCACGGCTGGGGCAATCCAACCGGAGCACCGGAAGATCGGTTTTTCTACGGCCCCGATCCGCAGTGGAACGTTTCGTTTGGAGATGGTCACGCGGCACTGATCCACGTGCCGGTCAACACGATCTCCGCGCCTGAATACACATTCTCCACGGATCGATGAGGAACTTCACCGTGATCGGCGGAATGGTCCCGCCATACGCATCACATCAATAAAGAACTCGCATTTATAGAGGAGAAACGCAATGGTTAGCCGAACACGCCTTCTTGCAGCAGCCACTCTGGCAGCCCTGCTTCCAGTCGCCTCGACACAGGCGGCGGTAATACAGGTCTACAACCAGAACAACCCGATTGATGGTACCGATCTGCCCAGTGGCGGCTGGGGTTCGTATCTCGGGTTCAGTGTGCGGTTCGACGACCCCGCCCTTACTACGACCGGCCCCCTGTCGGGTACGCTGCTTCTGAGCGAACTGACAGTGCGCCACCCGGGATCCAATGGCGCCGTTCCCGGTGGTCTGCCGGGCACTGATACGGCGGTATATCTGAAGGTTTACACCACGCAGAATGCGACCCCGGAATCATGGGTGGGTGATTCAATCGACCCCGTAAACATGTCATGGGGTGGCGATGAGCGCAACGTGACTTTCACCTTCAACAATCTTCTGATCTCTCCCGACACGACTTACTACTTCTATTTCTCTAACGCAGCGGGCGACCCGACTGATCCTGGCTTCACTGAAGCCTGGGCGTCCGGCCGGTTGCGCGTCAGCAACAACGCCAACGTGACCTACTCATCCGGCGGACTTCATGACCCGAATACTGCAACGCGCTTCAACGCCAGAGACGTAGCCTATGACCCGGTCTTCGTCGCAACGTTCGTGCCGGAGCCTGCCAGCCTGGCGCTGATGGGTCTGGGCAGCCTGCTGATGCTCCGTCGTCGCCGTGCCTAATCGGCCGATGAAACCTGCCTGCCACCGCTGCGCGTCGAAAGGCGCACAGCGGTATTTCGGAGGGGGAGAGGAACGATCAAGTACACCAGGGACGCGAAGAAAGACAAGAAAGAGAACGGAAAAGCGTGACGCGCACAATGAGATCAGGATGCTCGTGCGAAGCTCGACTTCCGCGCCATTGATCGTTGTTTATTGATTAATGCCTACTGATTGTTCTCACGCCTTTCCTGGTGCTCTGGTGTCCTGGTGGTTCAAAATTCCCTCCTTGTCCGACAGGACGTCAGTCACGCTCCTGGAGAACAACATGCTTTCGATTTGTTCACGATGGTTCTGTTCGCGTGCGGCCTGTCTTGCCGCTGCCATTCTGACGGTGGGGCCCGCTGTGGCTGCGGGCCAGGTGCGGGTGCAAAGTGATATTTTCGTGGGTGGTCAGGAAGGTCCCGACGGCACGCCGCACTACCGCATCCCCAGCTTCATTGTGGCGCCGGACGGCACGCTGCTGGCCTTCGCTGAGGCGCGGCGGAACAACAGCGATCCGGGGCACGCGGGATTCCCCATCGACATGGTCGTCAAGCGCTCGACCGATGGCGGACGCACCTGGACCGACTACACCGTACTGCACCGCGACCCGCGATTCGATTATTCCGATCCACGAGCCTTCGTCGATCACGAGACGGGACACGTGCATCTCATCTACGTGCAATGGCCCGATGGCGCGGGGCAGATTCAGGTACCCAAAGGGCTGGGCGACAACTCATCCGTACTGATACATCGCGTATCGACGGATAATGGATTGACCTGGTCCGATCCCATCAACATCACCGAACAGGTGAAGGACCCGAACTGGAACGCACTGAACAGCGGGCCGGGCATCGGCATTCAGTTGAAGTGGCAGACCGATCCTTCACGCAACGGCAGACTGGTCGTGCCTTCGCACCGGCGCGATGGCAACGCGATGAACGCGGTGCCCATCTACAGCGACGACCATGGCCAGACGTGGCACGCCGGCGGCCTGACTGCTGGCGCGGGCGGGGACGAATCAGAGATCATCGAGCTGACCAACGGCGATCTGATGTACGACTCGCGCCAGACGGCTGGCAACGTGCGTAAGCGATGGATCAGCAAGGACGGCGGCCAGACCTGGTCGCCCGTAATTGACGGCGACATCGTGATCACAGCCGTTGACACCGCGCTGGTGCGCTATTCCGCCAAGCGTGAAGGTGATGACCGCGACCGCATTCTTTTCGCCGGTCCGCTGGGCAATCCCGCTGGCACAGGGAACGGTCGCACGAATCTGGGCATCTGGACCAGTTACGACGAGGGCAAGACGTTCATCAACCCGGTGCTGATCGCACCGGGACACGCCGCCTACACGGTACTCGATGTGCTGCCGGACAAGACGATCGGCGTGGTGTATGAAGCAACGGGTAACACGATCATCCGCTACATCAACGTCGGGCTGGACGCACTGGAAAGCCCGGAACATCACCGTGAACTGACGCATTACGACGGGTTCGGCAACACCGTGATGCGCAATCGCGGTGGTATGGGTTGGTCAGGGGCATGGACGGGCACGGGTACGTTCCGGGAAGAGGATCTGCCGCTGGAGATTTCCCGCTTCAGGAGTGAAGCCGGCCGGGTGGATCTGGTTCGCGGGCAGTACATCGAGCGGCGCCTGGCCACACCGATCGATCTGAATGAGAACGGTGTGACCTACATCTCGATGCATGTGTCGCAGATGTTTGACACCTCGCCGAATGACAGTGCCGGCGAGTATCTGGATGTGCTGCTGCGTGATGCGGACGGCCGCACCCGTGCAGCGTTCGGCATCGGCAGCGCGGAGCACTTCTTTGTCAACGAACTGGGAGGCACGTACCACAGCGATTTCAACGTGCTGTCACGCGAGGATCGTGTGCTGCTGGTGTTCAAAATCGTGTCGCAGGACAACAGCAGCACGGACAACTTCGATCAGGTGTTCCTCAAGGCGTTTTTTGACGGCCGGGACACCGTGCCCGACAGCGATGCAGATATCGAATGGACCGTTGTGGGCGGCACCAACATGAACAGCGATGCGTTGCTGGAATCGATTCGCATCGAGGGGGGCGTGAACGTGACCTGGAGCATCGATGAGATCCGCATCGGCACCACTTTCAGCTCGGTGGCGAGCAATATTCCCGAGCCTGGATCGTTGCTGTTACTGGGACTTGGCGCTTCGGCGCTGTCGCGTCGTCCCGCCCGTTAATACGAGAAATAATGCATTGAGATTGATGATGGTGAATGTTCGACGATGGCTGCCCTGGCTTTGCCTGCTGCTTGTGCCGACACTCGGAGCGGTGACGCCCGTCCACGGTCAGGCGCAACTGGTTGAGCCGTTCACACAACGCGCCCCGGGCGCGTTGACACAGTTGCGCAGCCAGGGCGGGCAGTGGAGCGCTGAACCGAACCACGCCTCGATTCAGGCGATTCGCGGCAGCCAAGCGCTCCGCATCATGGGCGGCGAGCATCGCATTGTTGAATTAACACTTGACCAGATGACGCGTGGCAGCGAGGTGATGACGTTTGAAGCGGAACGCTGGACGCGCCGCGCGCCGTTTGAGTTTCGCATTCAACGCCGCACCGGGGATGGGTGGCAGGACATCTACAACGGCGACAACGTTGCAGTGGGCGAATTCCCCACCAGGGCACGCGTCACATTACCCACGAACGTGAAGCAACTGCGATTCATCTGCACAAGCCATCCTGAGGGTGGCGTGATGATTCGCAATTTCAGCATTCTGCCGCCACGACCGATGTCGATTCAGACAGTGCAGCCGCTAAACGTGGCATTGCCGGTGCTGATCAACAAGCCGCGCAACCCGGTGGCGGGCGTGCGCATCGACACGGAAGGCGAACTGTCGCCCATCACCGTGCGTGCGGTGCGGTTCACACTCGATGGCACGACGCGGCTGGACGATATCGCCAGCGTGGAAGTCGTGACCGCCCCGGTGGACCTCAACCGCGAGCACTACGCCACACCGCGTGCGTGGGGCGCCACACTCGCCTCGACCAGCACAATCCACCGCGACATGACGTTACGCGGCGAGCTTGCACTGACCGAAGGCGTCAACGGCATCTGGCTTTGCGTAACCACCCGGCCCAATGCGGAGCTGACCCACCGGGTGGGGGCGCGCATTACCTCCGTGACACTGAGCAACGGCCGCACAATCACACTGGATGCCCCCACCGTGTCGACCGTGCAGCGGCTGGGCGTTTCGGTGCGCGATGGGGGTGACGATGGCTCGAGCGTCTATCGCATCCCCGGCCTCGCAACGACCAACAACGGCACGTTGATCGCCGTGTACGACATCCGCTGGGATGGCTGGGTTGACCTGCCGGGCAACATTGACGTGGGCATGAGCCGGTCGACCGATAGCGGGCGGACGTGGGAGCCGATGAAGGCGATCATCGACTTCGACGCCAGCGTACCGGGCAGCCGGGGCAACGGCGTGGGCGATCCGGCCGTGCTCGTCGACCGCCAGACCAACACCATCTGGGTAGCGGCGCTCTGGAGCAAGGGTAACCGTGCGTTCCACGGCTCCGGTCCGGGCCTGACACCTGATGAAACCGGCCAGCTTGTGCTCGTGCGCAGCGATGATGATGGCCTGACGTGGTCCGAGCCCATCAATATCACGGCGATCAAGGACCCCGCATGGCGTCTGCTCTTCAACGGGCCGGGCAAAGGTGTTACCATGCGGGATGGAACGCTCGTATTCGCGGCGCAGTTCAAGGACGAGCACAACATGCCGCATTCCACCATCCTTTACAGCCCGGACCGCGGCAGCACGTGGCATATCGGCACGGGGGCTCGGTCGGACACAACCGAAGCACAGGTGGTCGAGCTGGACGACGGTGTGCTCATGCTGAACATGCGCGACAACCGCGGTGGCTGGCGCGCGGTGGCAACGACGCAAGACATGGGCAAAACGTGGCAGGAACATCCCACCTCGCGCAAGGCGCTGCCTGAGCCACACACCTGCATGGCCAGTCTCATTCGCATCGACGAGCTCAGCGACAGCCGACGGACTGGCCTGCTGTTTTCCAACCCCGCGGTGTCCGCCCCCCCGCGACGTATGATGACGATCAAATACAGCCCCGATGACGGACAGACCTGGCCTCAGGCCAACCAGATTCTGCTCGATGCGGGCGTCAGTGCCGGTTATTCCTGCCTCACCATGGTCGATAATGACCATGTGGGCATTCTTTATGAAAGCAGCCGCGCCCACCTGGTGTATCAGGTGATCCCCCTGAAAGAGATTGTGAGTTCCCATGAGTGATGCATTGAAACTGATCGCTGCACCCCACACGCCCATGACGACCGATGGCCAGGTCGCACTGGACGTCGTCGAACAGCAGGCACAATGGCTGATCGAGTCAGGCGTCACCGGGGTTTTCATCAACGGCACAACGGGTGAGGGGCTTTCGCTGACACAGCAGGAACGCCGTGACCTGGCGCAGCGATGGGTCGATGTGGCAGGCGGGCAGATTCGCATCATCGTGCACGTGGGGCATCTGAGCGTGCCCGAGGCGTGCGATCTGGCGCGGCACGCCCAGCGGATCGGCGCGGATGCCATTTCGGCGGTCGCGCCGTGCTTTTATAAGCCGGCCGATACCGAAGCGCTCGTCGCATACTGTGGGGCGATCGCGGCCTGCGCGCCGGAACTGCCCTTTTACTACTACCACTCGCCGGGCATGACAGGCTGCCGGGTTCGACCGGACGAATTTCTGCATCTGGGCGGCCAGCGCATCGCGACACTGGCGGGTGTGAAGTTCAACGATCCGTGCCCGATCGCCTACCAGCGGTGTATCGCGGTCGACCCGCAGCGTTTCGACAACCCTTACGGCGTGGATGAAGCGCTGCTGACCGGCCTGACCTATGGCGCCACCAGCGCGATCGGCAGCACCTACAACTATGCTGCCCCCTACTACCTGAAGATGGCCCGGCTGTTCCACGCGGGCCGGCGGGATGAAGCCAACGCCATGGCGCAGCAGGTCATGGACCTGATCGACATCCTGCTGGAGTTTGGCGTCATCGCCGCGGGCAAAGCATTGATGAAGCTGCGCGGCATCGACTGTGGCCCGCCGCGACTGCCGTTGCGCCCGCTTTCGCCCAAAGCCTACCGCCAGGTGCTCGAACGCGGCGAAAAGCTGGCGATGTTGCAGGATCAATCCGCCCCGACACTGGCGGTTCCCCAGCATGCCCGCTGAACGCGTGCTGAATTCGTATCCATAAGGGAGACCATAGCGTGATGTCCCAGCCGTTACGACGGCAGATTTATCGTGCGCGCCGATGGCGAATCGCTGCATGCGCAAGCCTGTGCCTGAACATCGCCGTTGTGCCGCTCACTGCCGCGAACATTCCCGTGCCCAATGGTGCGCTGCAGCCAACACAGCTTCAGCACGGTTCCGCCGCTCAGGTGGCGGACTGGCGCCAAACCGACAATGCCACTGCACCGCGTGCGTGGATGGCCTCCGGCGGCATCTGGGCACTGGAACTGCCCGCCGGCAGCGCCATCGAGCAGACGATCCCGCTCCCCGAACTGCCTGAAGGGCATCGTGATGCGCCGTGGTACGGCCTGCTGTCGGTTGATGTAATGGGCGTTGGCGTCGGCAATGCAGCGGAATTGCTGCTTGAAGTCTACGATCCGCAAAGCGGAGGTATTATCGCTTCACGAACCGTGCACATCGAGCAGCCGGTCCCGGTCAGCCACCGCGCCAAATGGCGCATCACCGCAAGCAGCGAGAACCTCGGGCGAGGAAAGGATTTCACACCCGTCGCCCATGCGTTCGATGGTCGGGCAGATACTTTCTGGCATAGTCGTTATCAGGGGGGCCAGGCGCAACCGCCCCACCGCATCACCGTCGACTTCGGCGAAATGCGTCCCGTTCGCACCATCACCTGTCTGCCGCGACAGGATGGCTCACCCAATGGCGTCATCCGCAGTTACGCCGTCTACATCAGCAGCGATGGTCGCACGTGGGGTGAACCCATCGCGCGTGGCACGTTCGATCAGCCCCGCCGGGAGCAACGCATCGAACTGCCACTCAACACCCGCACACGCCACCTCGCGCTGGAGATCACCGAAAGCGTGGCTGGCCCGTGGGGATCAGTCGCGGAGATCAACTTCCTGCCTGAAGAAAAGGAACACGCTCCCGCCGTACAACGCGTCTGGCTTCATATTCCCGCCCAGCAGCTTACCATTGCGGGTGAACGCATTGGTGTACGGCTGCGACACCATCAGGGCGGCTCGATCGTTCTCAATAACGTGCGGTTCACGCGGCTGCACCCGCGACCGTCGCAAAAACTGCTGGGCAGATCCAACGGTGGGCTTGGGCCCGATCTGCTTGCAGCCGGTGCGTTCGGTTTCGATGCACTGCTCGAACACGAGCAGCATGTGCTGTCTGTGATTGATGTGCGCAAGGACACCCCCGCTGCAGAGGCTGGGTTGCAACCGGGTGATGTCATCGTCGCCGTGAATGGCACGCCCCTGCCCGTAAACGACTGCAACCCAGGCTGGCGCTGGTTCCATGATGGGCATGAGGCTGTGCTCGGTCGGGCGGTGCTTGCCGCGAGCAATCCCGCCACCGCACCCAGCGGTTCGCCCAATCTCATTCGGTTGACTGTTCTGCGACAGGGCGCTGAGCATGAACTTTCCGTCCGGTTGCGCACGCCCGGGCCGTTCGCTGAATCAAACTGGCCGCGTCGCAACGCCACCGTCGATGCGATGCTCCGCGACATGTACGAGCATCTGGCACGCACGCAGCAACCCAACGGTGAATGGGGCGGTTACATTCGCACAAGCTTTGCCGCGCTCGCACTGCTGGGCAGCCGCGATCCAAAGTACATTCCGCACGTCAAGCGGGCTGTCGACTGGACGCTCAACCAGTTCCCCACACCGTTTCACTTCGGTGGCCTGGGGCACTGGCCTGCCGGATTCACCGGTCTGCTCATGATCGAATATCACCTGGCGACGGGTGACAAGCGTGTACTGCCCTGGCTGGAAGCCAACCTGCGCTGGGCGGCTGCCACCTACCACAACAGCGTCTGGGACATGCCCACACTGGGCCACGGCCCACCACACCTGCCCTACGAGAACAAGTCGCTTGTTGCGCCCACCGTACATCTGCTGCTCGTTGAAGCGCTGGCGCGGCGAGCGGGCATTCAGTCGGCAATATGGGAAGAATCGCTGCCCTTCATGATGCACGCATGGTCCGATCCCGCGAAGAACGGTCACGGCGCACTGGGCTACAACGCCAGCTACAAGGATCTGGAGGAATTCTGGTCACGCACCGGGCTTTTCGCGCTGGCGGCACATCTGCGGCGTGAGCAGCGGCCTGTCGTGGTAGCTGCCGCACGCATCATGCATGAGCGGTTCCCCTGGTTCCGTAACTCACACGCTTATGGTGAGCCGGGCGGCGCGCTGGGCCTGCTGAGTCTGTCGCAGATTGACCCTGGTGTCTACACCGACGTCATGCGACAGCTCGCCTGGACATGGGCGCTGGCGTGGGAACCCGGTTACGGCCTGCGCTATACCACGCCCCACATGGGCGCGCCCTACATGGAAGGCGATGTTCTCATGAACGCGCTTTACGCCATGGTCTTCACCGCGATGGACCGCAAACTTCACATGACCGGTGCGACCGATCGGCAGTGGATGGATGTATCGCACCTGCCGGTGAAAGTTTCACCCGTTCGCGGCTGGCGCGACACGCAGCAGCGCATCCACCTCATCGCACGCATTCCCGGGGCGCCCATCCATTTCCGTCTGGATGGCAAGGAACCAACAGCGTCCGACCCAATTTATCGTGACCCGATTCGTTTACCGCGAGCCGGCATTGTTACCGCGCGCACGATCAGCGGTGGTGAAATGGGGCCGGTGCTGCGTCTGGAACTGGGTATTCCCAAAACCGGCTGGCGCATCGTCGAGGCTACAGGTCAAACCAATCCCGCTGAAGCGATTCGCCGCGCGGAGCGTGCGATT
Source organism: uncultured Phycisphaeraceae bacterium (assembly GCA_937988825.1). GTDB lineage: Bacteria > Planctomycetota > Phycisphaerae > Phycisphaerales > Phycisphaeraceae > CALKHT01. The sequence goes on along the minus strand of CALKHT010000044.1, from coordinate 8,509 downwards.
GATGGACTGCCACATGTCGCCTGGCTCACCGATGTCGGGCATAACCAGAAGGGCTACCCGCATCATGCCGTGATCGACATGGCGCGCATCCACGCCATCAGTCGCATCCGCCTGACTTTTGTCGATCGTGAATCCGCTCCGACGCGCATTCGACTGTCACTCAGCCGTGACGGGCAGACATGGACCGAAGTCGCCGCCTCGCAATGGGATCGCTTCGAGCAGATTCGTGATATCGATCTGCCTACTGCGCAACAGGCGCGCTATCTGCGCTTTGAAGCGTTGGAAAGCCCGACCAATCAACTGCTGCAACTGGCAGAGATCGAGGTTTTTCCCGCGGATTGACACGTTGTCCGCTCAGCGCAGCCTCAGCCAGAAGCGTTCCATGCCGCGCTGGACCATACTCTGCTTCCAAACCGGCGGTCGATCCTCGCACAAGCGCATGTTGGGCAGCCGCCTGAAAAGTTCGGGGATCGCGATCCCCGCCTCCATGCGTGCCAATGACGCCCCAAGGCAGAAGTGCGTGCCGTAACCGAATGCCACGTGACGATTGTTTTCGCGGCGAATATTCAGCTGTTCCGGATCAGCGAACCGTCGCGGATCGCGGTTGGCCGAACCCAGCACCACGTGAACCAGATCGCCGGGCATCAACTGTTGCCCGTGAATCGTGGCCTCGCGCGTCACTGTCCGCGGCAATGTCTGAAACGGCGATTCATAACGCAGAAACTCCTCGATCGCCGTCGGATATAGATCCGGATTCTCCTGCAGTTCCCGCTTTACCTCGCGATGACGTAGCATCAGCCAGACGCTGTTGGCGATCAGGTTTGTCGTTGTCTCGTGCCCCGCGATGAGCAGTGCCCCACACGTACGGATCAGTTCATCATCGGTGAGCTTCTCACCATCCTCGCACGCCGCCGCGAGTGCAGACACCAGATCGTTACGTGGCTGCCTGCGACGCTCCGCAAGCAGTTCCGTGAAATACGTGTTCATGCTCCGCCACGCATCCTGAGCAGCCGTCGCATATGAGAACACTGCCTGCCCGCTGCCCAGGAACCGCTGCACGTCGGATGACCACTTTCTGAAAACATCGCGCTCTTCCGCCGGCACGCCCAGCACCCCCGCGATCACCACCGCCGGCAGCGGGAAGGCGAACTGATGGATCAGCTCTACTTCCTCATCATCCTGAAACTGTTCGATCAGGTTCGCGACGATCTGCTGAACCAGTGTCTTCATCTCGGCGATGATGCGTGGCGTAAATGCACCGCCGATCAGCTTCCGCAATCGCGTATGATTCGGTGGATCCGACTGTACCAGCCCGCCATGCTCATAGTGATGCTGCAGATACGCAAGCTGCGTTCGTTCCTGTTCGCTCAGGGATGACAGATACTCCGTATAGCGCCCGCGATTGGAGAATCCTTCAAAATCGCGCAGCACGTTGACCACATCCTCATATCGCGTGATCAGCCACGCATTCCACTTTTCACTCCAGTACACCGGATAATGCTCACGCAGCACATCATAGGTTGCATACGGACTTTGCACATATTCCGGCGACAACAACTGATCATCCACCGCGGACGCAGCAACTTTCATGACATCTCCACTTCACAACATTGGGGCCCGGCACGCACAACATCTGCGTTCTCCCCAGCCTCGCCCTGTTATTCTCTTTCATCAAAGAGATAGTTATCCCCGCGCAAGTGCGTATCGCCGTTGAACATCGCCTCGGGAATAGTGATCAAGGCCGCGTGCCCATCGGCAAAGCAGGTGGTGAACTGATCGCGTTCCATATGCCACCACGTCTGAGTGGCGCCCACGAACACGCCCGTGCCCGGCGGAGCGCCCCATGCGGCAAAATGCCCGCCATGCTCGATGCCCGCGACCAGTTCCGCCGGCTTCGCCAGGGCATCGATGTTGCGTGAGCCCAGGTTGTCCCCCGCCTCGCTCAGATCGAGCAGCCCCCCGTTATGCGAACTGCTGTAGGACGTGCCCACACGCTCGTAGAGCGATACGCCCCCTGTCTGTCCGCCGTCATCATTGGGGCAAAGCGCCGGCAGCACCTCCGACTCGGGTCCGGGTGTCACGCCCAGAATGTATCGGTTCAGGTGTCGCACATTCGCGGGAATGTTGACATAGACCCCCATGCTCCCGCGTTTACCCAGCCAGCCGAACACGGTGGGAAAATCAACCTCGCCGTTGTCCCGCGGCACCTGCTTGGGCGGAAGCCAGCCTTCGTGGTCCACCGTATACGTCACCAGTGCCGCCGCGATCTGCCTCTGGTTTGCAAGACACTGCACCTGCCGCGTGTTCTGCCTTGCGGCACTCAGCGCCGGCAGCAACAAAGCGATCAATAACGCAATAATCGAGATCACCACCAGCAACTCAATCAACGTAAAGCCTCGCCGACACATGCTCACGCCCTTTCAGCAAGCAGGTGTGTTTGCGTCGCTTGGCAGCGCTGCCGTGACTTGACGTACCCCTTCTGGGTTTGTTTCAGGATTTGTCTTCAGATCGGTGGGCGTGCTGAGTCATCCCGCCGGCGAAGCAACGTCAATCCCCCCACCGCCAACAGCACCACCGACGCCGGCTCCGGCGCGATGAACTGCCCTGGCGAAAGCGCCTCGTCGCTGATGCGCACCTGGTCCACCAGGGCCGTCAATTGAATCTGGTTCGCGTTGAGCCAACTGCCCACGCGCAGATAATCGATGTGATCGGTCAGCAGTTCGCCGTTAAACGTCGCCGTGGACGCCGTCCCCTGCGACTGTCCATCGATGAACAGTTCGATTTGCTGATTGACCGCATCGTAGATCGCCGCGACATGCCGCCAGGCGCCATCATTGATCGCGATCGTGCTCACCACCGATGTGGTCGTACCTGCGGTGTCCTGCACAAGGAACGTCACGGTGCCGTTATCGTTCATGCGCACCCACCATTCCGCATCATCGGGGTCGCCGGCGTTGTAGTGCATCAGCGTGCCGCGCTCACCCGACTGCGTCGTCGCCAGTACGATTTCAACCGTCCAGCTCCCGTTCCAGTTGATCGCCTGCTCAGCCGTGATCGCGGGTGATCCGAAGACGAGGCTGCTCCAGGGAGCGCGGAAAATCAGCCCGTCAGCCGTCGGGCCCAGGCTCATCGCCGTCGACGTACCGTACGGATTGGTCACGCGCACCATGGCTGTGTCGCCCAATGACCAGCCGTCGCGCTGGTTGCCGCTGTAGTCCCTGATGCGCACCAGCGGCCCCGCCACCGTGCCGTCCTCGAACTCATCAAACGTCCAGTGCGCGATCACCTCCGCCTGCGCCGCACCCGTCATCGCCACACAAATCGCCGCCGCCATCGTTCGACCTCCCATGTGTTTCGCTGTCCGCATTCGACCTGCACACGGCGCCGCCGCATCCATGCGGCGCATCCGTCACAACAACCACGCACACAACAGGACCGCCCATACAACACCCCCTCTCCCTCCGGGAGAAGGTCGGGGTAGGGCGCGCCACCCGCGACAATCATCAATCGAACAACGCTGTTCTCTTTCGAGCGCATGACCGCATCATCGCGCGATGCCGTCATGCACCCCCACAACCAGTGGCTGCCCGCGACCATCGTTGTCGCGGCCGATACCGCCAACTAAGATGGGAATTGAGATGAGGTTCCCCTTCGTCTCAACTCCGCCCGCGCGTCGCCGCAATCGACGTGCGGGCTTTTCATTTACACTGTGCTGCCCACACCCAGGTGGAACTGCACACCAATCAGTTTCTCTCTTTCCGTCAGCTCCGAACCGTCCTGCATCTGTCGCAACATCTCACCCAGCATTCGTCCACGTTCGCGATCATCCATCACAGCCGCCACATAAGGCGCTGTGAACCCCTCCAGCTTCACCGTGCGATAGTTCGCCACCAGCAGATCGATCTCGTTCGGCAGCGCCAGCCCCATCGACATCGCCAGCGCCGCCACCGGCTGTCCCAGCGCCGCAGCCCGCGCCACGATCACATCCGGGCGATGCACCACATCAAGCATCGGCCGCACCGTCTCGACGATCACCGCCTCATCCGATGCCAAGCTGGCAATGTCAACGCGTACCTGCGGGCCGCCGGGCTGCGACAGTGCCCGCATGAAGTGCGTCAGAAAAACGTTGTCGCCCGGCGCCCAGTGTTCGAACATGAGCACCTGCACGCGTCGGTAGCCACGCTGTCGCACATACGCAGCTGACAACTCGCCGATGCGTGCCTGATCCAGATCGAGACTGCCCAGTTTCGTCACGGTTGGGTGCGGTGTGCCATAGATCACCGCGGCGATGCCCTCACGCTCGAAGTAACGCTGCATCTCCAGCGTGCTGCGCACCAGGATTGCCCCGGCAAAGGCATCGTCACGAAGCGACTCAGTCACCAGCTCGCGCACCAGCCCCAGCCCTTCCGAGACTGGTAACACATCAAGCTGCACCGACGCCCCCGGCAATGCCGCGGCAATCCCGCTGAGCAGATCGGGCGAGAGGAATTGCAGAGCCTGCTCCTGATCGCGTCCCACATCCGAGGCGACGATCAGATGTACCTTCTTCCGCCGCGCCCCCGCTGCCCGCAGCACCCCCTTGCCCACAAATGTCCCGGCCCGTCGTTGACGCACCAGAATCTGGCGGTCGGACAGCAGCTTCATCGCCCGATGGGCCGTGACCGCGCTCACCGACAGCATCTGCCCCGCCTCATCGGCGGTCAGGTACCGATCCCCGGGCTGCAGCCCCCGGGCGCGGATATCCGCCTCCAGCCGCCGGGCCAACAGCTCCAGATTCGAGATCGTCACCGACATACCCTCAGTATGAATTTATTTGCCCAATTAGTCAATAAAAATATCTGAATCTTTCATGAAATTGAAATATATCATCCGCCCGGTGGGATCGGGTGGCCGGTTCAGGCTTTGGGATGGGCTGGCAGGGGGGCGATTCAGGCCTTCTGCAGGCCGCCGGCTGGCTCATCGGCGGAGGCGACCCGGACCAGCAGTTGGTCGGCGTAGGTCAGGACGCGCCGACGCAGGAAGTACAGGATGCTGCCGTGGATCAGCGTGTTCACCACCACCATCATGATGGGGGAGTCGAAATCCCACAGCTCTCCGAACTCGGTGAAGACCACCATCGTGGCGGGGCTGATCAGGAACGCCCACAGGTAGACATCGTCGTGGACACGCAGCACTTCTCCGAGGATGGCGAGCACCACCGGCACGCCGACCGTCCAGACCGCCAGCACCCCCACCGCCACCACCACTCCACGCATCGACGACCGCGCCACCAGTCCCACCAGCACCGAAAGCCAGACCGTCAGCGGCAGATAGATCCCCAGCGTCAGCAGCGAGCTCACGAGGTAAAGCAGCGCATACTTCGTCCCCCACCCCAGGTAGGACTTGCACAGATAGATCGTCAGGAATGGGATCATCAGCGTGAACACCACCCGCCAGATGCCCGCCATCTTCTGCTGAATGATGTCCCGGCTGGTCAACGGCAGCGTCAACAGCACATCAAATGTCTGACGGCTGCGCTCCACGTTGAAGACATTCGCTCCCATCACCGCCAGGATCAGCACGACGATCGGCCAGATGAGCATCAATAGCACGATGAACCCTACACCAGACCTGCCCAGGCTGAACGTCAACACCACATTCAGGATCACAGGTATCTGAAATAACATGAGCACGCGCATCCGATGATGCAGCTTGCCCGGGCCGCGACGGGCCGTCTCACGCCAGGCGAGGGGCTTGTCCTCTGGCAGTGATTCACGATCATTCCACAGCGTCACTCCGCCGGTGATACGGTTAGCGCGCGTGAAAAAGCGGTCGAGTTGCTGAAAGATCGTCATCAGCAAATTGCGCGGCGGCACCTGTGCCCGGCGAACGAGAAACACCCGCGCCAACACCAGATAGATCATCACCGACGCCGTGATGGGCATGAGGATCCACCACAACTCAGAAAGGGGCAGCGGATTGCCGTACATCACTATCAGGCGGTATTGATGGTAGACCTCTGGCCCGAACAAGCACCATCCCCACTTGATGACATCCATGTCATATGGACCGAGAAAAACATCAGCCAGTACCATTGCGATGAGCAGCACGATAACGATCGCCACGTTCAGCACGTAGAACATGATGAACGCACCAGCTGTACTACGACACCAGGCTGAGAGCATCAGCGTCATCGCCCCCACCTGCATACAGCACAGGCCGATTGTCACGCCAGCAGCGATGATCAAATCACTTTCCAGCCCGCCCAGCGAATAGGCGACCGCCATCACCGGCAGCGACAGCATCAGAAACATCGCCATAGGCAGTAGACCGCTCAGATACTTCTGCAGGATGATTTCCCACGGCCGCAGCGTCGTGAGCATCAGCAGCACCAGCGAGTCACGTTCCTTCTCGCGCGTGATCGAGCCGCACATCATCGCCGGTAGAAACACGTAAATGGTGACGAACTGCACGAAGACCAGCGGCTCAAAAAGATCCCCCCCCCTGCCCAGCACATTCAGCGGATTGCTGCCCGCGTATTGGAAGAAGCTGTGCACGATCAACAGCGAAAACGCAAACAGCACCACCGCGTACAACGTGCGCACGCGATACGTGCGCTTGCGGGCAGCCTGCTCCACAAGCTCCTTGGCCAGCAGCGGCAGCGAGAAACGCGGAAGGGAAGATCTCATGCCGTCTTCCCCTGCGTGAGCTTCATGAACGCTGTCTCCATGTCCATGACCTCCGGCTGGAACATGCGGATGCGAGCCCCCAGTCCGTGAAGCTGTGCCATAAGATCCTCCAGGGGCAATCGATCCTCGTGCAGGCGAATCGCCAGCCGATCGGGCTGCTCCTCGACCGCCGCCACACCTTCGATCGCGCGAATCTGTGTGAGCATCCCGTTGTGGTTCAGATTTGAAATCTGCACGTGAACGATGCGCAACAGACTCAGCCGACGATAGATCTCCTCAAGCGATCCTTCCGCCACCAGCGTGCCTGCTTCGATGATCCCGATACGCGTACACAGGTGCGCCAGCTCGTGCAGGATGTGGCTGGAAATGAGGATCGTCTTGCCCATGTTCCGCAGTTCCTTGAGCAGTTCGCGGATTTCGATCCTCGCGCGCGGGTCCAGACCGCTGGCCGGCTCATCCAGCAGCAGCAGATCAGGATCGTGCAGCAGCACCCGCGCCAGCCCCAGCCGTTGCTTCATGCCGCGCGACAGCGAATCGACCTGCGCATCGCGCTTGTGCTGCAGGTCGGTCAGGTGCAGCACGTCCTCGACAACCTTCCTGCGCATCGACCGCTCCACGCGGTAAGCGGATGCGAAAAAGTGCAGATACTCCCACGCGGTCAGGTCCTCGTACACGCCGAAGAAGTCGGGCATGTAACCGATTCGGCGGCGGATGGTCATCGGGTTGCGCGCGATGTCGATGCCATCGAGCGTGGCACTGCTCGCGGTGGGTTTGAGCAGCGTCGCCAGCACCTTGATGGTCGAGCTTTTGCCCGCACCGTTCGGACCGATGAACCCGAACACCTCGCCGCGCGGAATTTCAAACGACACGCCACGCACCGCTTCAAGCTTGCCGTACCGAACGATCAGGTTGTCAACTTTGACGAAGGACATGCCACGTTTACTCCCGGAACACCCGGCGATAGACGACGAAGCCATTACCGTCCTGCTCAGGCTGGACGATCACGAGCAGCCATGTCGATGAGTCGCCGGTGTTGAGGATGGAAAGATCTTCGAGCGCAGACCCGCCTGTGGGGGCGAGCTGCGAGATGACCGAGAACAGATTGACAGCCGGCAACCGGCTGATCATGCGGACAAACCCGACGTCTCTGTAAGACCAGCCAGGCTCGGGGTCCCAGATCGCTTCGTCGTTCCACCCTGATACGTCCATGCGATAGTACGCAGCTGCGATCGGGTCGCGGCCAGACAACACATAATCGTCCTTACCGTGCGACAGTACGATGTAGGCATCCTTAAGCGTTGGGTCCGAATCAAGCAGGCGCCCGCGCAGTGTTATCCTTGCATCACTCCGATGCCATTGCGCGGGATCAACATCTTCCAGATTCAACGATTCGATCGTCGTCCGCCCGGTGGAAATTGTAAAGTGCCGATTGATCTGCGGCTCCCATTTGCGGGCATGGCCAATGTGACGATAGGCACTGAACAGACGACCGATATACACACTCGTCACACCAGTGTCCTCCTCGTCAAACAATATTCGGTTATTCAGGCTCACCGGGGTAACGATCACATCCTCCAGATCAAGCTCGACCATTCCCGTCGCGGACATCATCACCGTTTCCAGCCACGTCTGGCGCAGCACCCTTCCGCCATAACCCACATCCACGATGCGTACATGCCCGCGATGGTTTTGCGATCCCATGAACCCGTTGGTCAACTGCACGACCAGCACAGTGAACGCGATGGTCATGGTCGGATAGTCACCCAGGTGAACTTGCGCCGGCGCAGCATCCCAAGCATGAAGTAGTCGACCGGGCCGATGAGTACCGTCAGGCCGATGAG
>CALKHT010000043.1 GCA_937988825.1 uncultured Phycisphaeraceae bacterium | reverse complement strand
ATGCCGCGTGCGGTGGGGCATTCCTTCAGCCGGTGGATCGGCATGATCGGGAAAAGCTGGTCGATCGCCCAGCTGTCGGGCATCGACTGGAACAGCGAGAAGTTGCAGAAGTAGGTGTCGCTCAGCAGCGTCTCCAGCCCCTCGAACTCCTCGGGCACATAGTCCATTTCGCGGATGATCGCCAGCACCTTGGAGCAGACACCGAAGAACAGCCGCTCCGCCAGGCTGCGATGCTCCAGCGAGCAGTAGCCCAGGCTGAAGAGATTGATCGCCTCGTCACGGGCAAGCTGGGCGTCGTGGTAGTACTCAGCGAAATTGCTCGTGTTCAGGCCATGGTACGCGTCGAACAGCGTCACCACGCTGGTGGGCATCGACTTGCGTTCCTTGGCGCTGAGCGTCTGGGGCAGCTCAAAGCGGTTGAATCCGCTGGAGCCCAGCACATTGAACACCAGCACACTGTGGTAGGCGACCATCGCCCGGCCGGACTCGCTGATGATCGTGGGATGCTCCACGCCCGCACGGTCGCAGATTTCCTTGACGTGGAAGACCACGTCGTTGGCGTACTCCTGCAGGGTGTAGTTGATGCTGGACTCAAAGTCGGTCTTGGAGCCGTCGTAGTCGACGCCCAGCCCGCCGCCGACGTCGATGTACTTGAGCCCCGCGCCCATCGCCTGCAGCTCGACATAGACGCGCACCAGCTCGATGATGGCACGCTTCACGTTGCGGATGTTGTTGATCTGGCTGCCGACGTGGAAGTGCAGCAGGCTCAGGCAGTCGCCCATGCCCTTTTCACGCAGGAACCGCAGCGCCTCGACGACCTCGCTGATGAACAGGCCGAATTTGGAGCGCACGCCTCCAGACTGCTCCCAGCGTCCGGCACCGCGAGCGGTGAGCTTGACGCGCACGCCGATGGACGGTCGCACGTTGTGCAGCTTGGCGTACTTGGCGATCAGCTCCAGCTCGCTGAACTTCTCGACCACGGGGATGATCGTCTTGCCCATCTTGGCGGCGAGGATGACCGCCTCGATGTAGGCATCGTCCTTGAAACCGTTGCAGATGATGGGGGTGGCGTCGCTGTCGACCATCGCCATGATGGCCAGCAGTTCGGGCTTGGACCCCGCCTCCAGGCCGAAGCCGAAAGGTTTGCCGAAATCGAGGATTTCCTCCACCACGTGCCGCTGCTGATTCACCTTGATGGGGTAGACGCAGCGGTACTCACCGCGGTAATCGTGCTCGCGGATGGCAGTTGCGAAGGCATCGTGCAGCGCCCCGACGCGCTGGCGCAGTATGTCGGTGAAGCGCAGCAGCAGGGGGAGCTGCAGCCCGCGGGCACGCAGCTCGTCCACCAGCTTCTTCAGGTCGACGCTGCGGGTTTTGTCACCGGTTGGCTGGACGGTCACATGGCCGTCATCGTTGATGTTGAAATAGCCCTGACTCCAGTCGGCGATGCCGTACAGCTGGCGAGAGTCCTCCACCGTCCAGGTGGACGGATCGCGCGGTCGCCGCTGGTTCCTGGCGATCGCCTCGCCCTCCGGGTGCGCATTGCGCTGGGCGGCAGCCTGTTCCGACGAAACTTCTTCTTCCAGTTGCGTTCTCATGACGCTCTCCATCCCCGGGGCGGACGCCCGATGCCTAAACGCGACAGTCTAGCAATTTGCACGCGTTCATGTGTCAAGCCGACCGGACAAGCCGACACGCGGCGGCAGGGTATTAAATTCGCTTTTGGGGGATTGTCGAGAGGGAAGGGAGGAAAATCCGAAATCCGAAGCTCGAAATCGGAAATTAAGTCCAATGTCGAGAATCTCAACGCCCAACGGTCCTCGATGAGGGGCGTTTCGGACATTCGGATTTGAGATTTCTTTCGGATTTCGGGCTTCAAATTTCGGATTTCCGCCTCACCCGGGCGCTTCCCTACAATCTCGCCCATGAATCTGGAACTGCTGTTTCTCGGGTCGGGCACCAGCGCGGGTGTGCCGATGATCGGGTGCGACTGTGCGGTGTGCACCTCCAGCGACCCTCGCGACAACCGCACCCGGGCCAGCGTGCTGGTGAGCTACCCGCAGGAGCAGCCCCCGGTGTCGACCGGCGCGGGTCAGCCCACGTGGGACGCGGCCGAAGCGCCATCCGTCCAGCGACGCTCGCTGCTGATCGACACCACGCCCGAGATGCGCATCCAGATGCTGCGGCACCGCATTCACCGGATCGACGGGGTGCTCTTCACCCACAGCCACGCCGACCACATCTTCGGTATGGACGACCTGCGGCGGTTCAATGCTGTGATGAAGACGCCGATCGATCTCTACGCCGAGCGCTCGGTGATCGAACAATTCGGCCAGATGTTTCGCTACATCTTTGAGCCGCAGCACAACGTGAACGCCTCGTTTGTGCCGCACCTGCTGTTGAACGCGATCGAGCCGGGCCGGCCGTTCGACCTGTTTGGCGCGACCTGGACGCCACTACGGCTGCTACACGGCCGGTTGCCCATTCTTGGTTTCCGTGTCGACTGGCAGGGGCGGTCGCTGGCGTACTGCACCGATGTGTCAGCGATCCCGCCGGAGACCTACCCGCTGATGGCTGATCTGGATGTGCTGGTGATCGATGCCCTGCGCTACCGCCATCACCCCACGCACTTCACCGTCGATCAGGCACTGGAGCAGATCGAGCACATCCAGCCCCGGCGTGCCTACTTCACACACATCGCGCACGAGATACGCCACGCGGAATTGGAGCCGCAGCTGCCCGAACACATTCGGCTGGCGTATGACGGGCTGGTGGTGGAACTGGAGCCACAGCCGGGCTGAGGCGGGCGGGCAACGTGTCAGCCCTGAATCAGCTCGCGCAGGGCTGCCCCGACGTCCGGCTGCTTCATCAGGTGCTCGCCCACCAGCACCCGGTGGATGCCCGCATCCATCAGCTTGCGGCAGTCGGCATGGGTGCGGATACCCGACTCGCTCACGAGAATGTCGCGGTTCTCGACCATGTCCACCAGCCGCAGCGTGTGGTTAAGGTCGGTGGTCATGGTCTTGAGGTCGCGGTTGTTGATGCCCAGCAGCGTGTAGCTGGGGTGAGGGAAACCGATGTGCGGCCGCACACGCAGCAGGTTCTCCACATCGTGCACCTCGACCAGCGTGGTCATCTTCAGCTCGGTCGCCAGGATAAGCAGGTCGAGCAACTGTGATTCGTGTGGGATGCACTCGGCGATGAGCAGCACCGCATCCGCCCCGGCTGCCCGCGCTTCGTAGATCTGATACAGGTCGATGATGAAGTCCTTGCGAAGCACCGGCAGGGGCACCGCTTCCTTGATCCGGGCGATGTAGTCCAGCGATCCCTGGAAATAACGCTCATCGGTGAGGCAACTGATCGCAGCCGCTCCGTTTTCATGATAAGCACGGGCGATGGCGACGGGGTCGAAATCCGCCCGGATCAGCCCGGCGGAGGGACTGGCCTTCTTCACCTCGGCGATCACCCGCAGCTCATTCTTCGGACGCGTCACCGCTGAGAAAAAGTTACGCGGGTCAGGACTGTCAGCCGCGCGACGCTTCATCTCCTCCAGCGGCACACGCTCCTTCGCCCGCGCCACCTCCTCCCGCTTGTGAGCCACAATCGCGGCCAGCACGTCAGTCATTCGTCACTCCTTCCGACAAGCACGCAAAGCATAGCCCGCCCGGAACGCGCTTCCAAACGAGATACGGGAGGAATGTGATCGTCCAGCAGGTGGCCGATCAGTGGTGGGGTGTATCTGGATGTGCGCCGCTCACCGCGTTACCTTGCACTTTTCTTTACGCAGTTGCTTCCACCACCACTGGTTCGGGCAGGGGGCTGGTGCCTTGCAGCGTGCGTGGTTTGCGGCGGTCGCGGATCCATTGCCGGATGGACTGGCGGCGGCTGGACCAGCTTGGGGAGGTTCGTTCCTCCAGAAACGCACGGTAGAGACCATCGAGGCTGTCGCACAGTTTGCGGGTCAGGATGACACGGGCCTCGGTGAGCTGGCGGGCGGTTTCCGCATCACTGACCTGCGGCAGGGCGGCACTGGACACGACCATGCGGTCAGCCTGGAGCGAAAGCTCCCACTGCATCCCCTCAGTTGCGTCGGCGAGGATCAGCCCGGCCTTACGTGGCCACTTGCCCATCGCCAGTGCTTCGCCCGCTTCGGGCAGTCGTGTGGGGCCGTCACCGCGAAGGGTCTGTTTACCCGCAGCGCCCCAGGCACAGTCCATTTCGAGTGACTTGTCGATGACCAGGCCGATCTCGCTTTTACCACCGTTCGGCAGGGCGATGTCGATCATGCCCTCATCGGTTTCGATCTTCCACCAGAGCCAGATCAGCCATTCGTTGCCGAGGAAGTCGCGCGTGTTGTGAGAGGCGAACGCCCAGGGGGTGGTCGGGATGGACAATTCCTGCGGGCCGGAGGCGTCCTCATGGTCGACACGCGCCTGTGGTGGCGGGGCAGTGAAGGGCGAGGGGCGCAGGTCCTCGAATTCCCGTCGCTGGCCGGCTGCCTGCATCAGTTCTCCGGCGAGCGAACCGGCGGTGAGCGGCTCGATGTCCAGCTTGAAGCAGCGTTGCATCAGCAGGGCGAGCTGCTCGGCAATGCTGGAACCGGTACCGCTGCAATAAAGAGTGTTGCTCGACAGGTCCCACATCACGGGCACGAGCTTGGAACGGCGATATCGCCCGGCCGCCAGCTCCTCCTGCAGTTGCCGGTCCGCCAGTTCCGCCGCCTCACGCTTCTGCGCCCTGGACGCGAAGCCTGACGGGTTGCCCGCTGCGAGCTGGGCGATGTGCATCTGCCGGTAAGCCTGCTTCACATCGGCGGGGGGCTTGTTGGTGTCGATCCGCAGGGCAAAGAGCAGCACGTCGCTGGCCCCGAAGATGTTTTTTTCGTAGGTGAACTGCGTGTCAAAGAGGTGATCACCCGCCGTCCAGCCGGTTTCGATTTCGCTGGGCGCACCGATGGGCGACTCGCGAAAGGCGTATTCGGCCAGTTGTTCGAGCACGGTGGTGTCGGCCACGGTGGGCGCCTGCCCCGTGACGCGAAAACGAGCGAAGCTGACCCGGCCGCTGTGGAAACTCATGAGCACGCTCCCGATCCGGTTGAACGGGCGCAGCCGGTCGACCAGCCGCGCGGAAGACGCCGATTGTATCGGTCGCCGTCACCACACCCGGCGATGTGGATTTCCTGTCGGGATCGGGGTGGAAAGCTGCCGTCACTTCAGCGGCGGTGGGGTGTGGCGGGGTACTCGTCGAGCACCTCGCCCTTTTCGCTCACTGCCAATACGTGCTGGTGCGATCCGTGCAGCGTCACGATCATGGCGTGGCGCACCGATTCCGCCCGGGCCAGGTACCACGTGGACTTGACATCGTGCACCTTGCGGGTCCCCACGCCCCAGGCGCCGTCCCCGAGGTAGACGATGCCACGTGCATCAGCCTTGCCCGCCCGGATCGGCACGGTCCGCTTGTAGGCGTGATCGTGGTTCTCGAACACGATGCGAATGTTGCCCGCCTGCTCGAACAGCGGCAGCCAGTATTGGCGCACGGCGACCGGTGTTCGCTCATTGGCGTCGCGGTGGGAGGGGTAGCCCGGTACGTGGTACACGGGAATCACATGCTGTACGCCGCGCCGCTCCGCCAGCACTCGCTCGAGCCAGCGTGTCTGTTCACCTGCGACGGGGTTGGTATGGTCACTGTCCAGCAGGACGATGCTCAGGTAGTCGCTGAAATCCAGCACGCCATAACCTGGCTGACCCGGGAAGGCGAAAAGCTGGTAGAAGAACGGCGCAACCCTCGCCCGCCAGGCATCGGTTTGTTCGTAGTTGTTGTGGTTGTAGTGGAAGTGCTTCTGGACTTCGTGGTTGCCGATCCCCACGACGACGGGGACGACCCGGCCGTCCTCTGCGACGAGTGTTTCCGTCACGCCATCGAACCATTCGATCCAGCGGTCGACGTTTTTGGGGTTGCCATCCGCGTACGCGAGGTCGCCACCCCAGAGGATGAATGCCGGGTTGTACTTCATCGCCACGCGGTTGGTACGGACCAGATTTTCCTTGTTGTGACGGGTGTCGCCGCCGGTGGCGAAGACGAGCGGCCTGGTCAGGTCGGTTGGCATCGTACGGAAGCTGTACTTCCGTTCGAAATCGCCCACACGGAACTCGTACGACGTGTCCGGCTTCAGATCGGTCAGTTCCACGCGATGGATAGTGCGGCCCTCAACGTGGGGGAAGGGGAACCGACTACCTTCGACCCGCTGCCATTCCTGCGTACCTGCCTCGCGGTAGTGGACGACCGATGGGGCTGTTGCCGTGTCCGCAGCCTTGTCACCGCCCGACTCGGCAACGGTGTGCCAGTCGATGGTCATGGTGGTCAGCGGGTCGCGTTGCCAGGTGAGCAGCAACCCGGCGGGCCCCTGGGCCGGCGCATTAACCGACGCCTGAGCCACGCATGCTGCCGCCTGAATCAGCAGCACCAACACCGCCGTCAGGTTCGTAACTGGACGAAGCATCGAACGTGATCGCATGATGCACTCCTCAACAGAATCGAGCGAGGTTACCCGTCGTTATTAGCGATAACGTCTGGCCAAGGCCGCGGTTTACGTTCTCGGGGACAAATCGAAAAAATCGCCGCCGGAGGGGTGATTGGTGCTGGTCCAAGGGGGCAAATGCCGCTGTCGCCTGCGCGAACGACAGACAGGACGCCTGTCCCACGGTGGCGCCCAAATCAGCCGAGGTTTACGGGCATGACGACATAAAGGAAGTTCGTCCCCGTGCGGATCACGCCCGGTTTGTTGGGTGCCTTGAACTCGAAGGTGATGCGATCCTCATCGACCACCTTCAGGGCATCCAGCAGGTAGTGCGGGTTGAAGCCGATATCCATCGGGTCGCCCGTGAACTCGGGCAGCTCAACGTCGATTTTGGCTTCGCCCATTTCCGGCGCACGGCTGGACAGCACCAGCGAGCCGTTCTTGAAGCTCATGCGCACGCCTTTGGATTCCTCGTTGGTCAGCAGCGCCGCGCGGCGTACCGCGCTGGCGAAGGTGTCCGTCCCCAGAACGGCCTTGCGGTCGCTGTCTTTGGGGATGACGTCGCGGTAGGGGGGGAAGTTGCCCTCCACGAGGTTGGACGCCAGCAGGGCTGCGTCGCTGGCGAACAAAATCTGGTTGTCCACGAACCTGACGCGGACGACGGTTTCACTGTCGTGGAAGAGCTTGAGCAGAATGTTCAGCGCCTTGGTGGGCACGATGGCCGAACGCTGCTCCCCCGCACCCGGGCGGCAGGTTGCGCGCGCCAGCGCCAGGCGGTGGCCGTCCGTCGCCACCACCGACAGCTTGTTGCCCTCGCGATCGAAAAGCACGCCGTTGATCGCATATCGGCTGTTTTCACGAGCGGTTGCGAAAATCGTCTGCGCGACGATCTTGTGCAGTTCGCCCGCGGTCAGCTCAAAATTGGCATCCCCTTCGAACGTGGGCAGGGGTGGGAAGTCGTCGGCCGGATAACCCAGCAGTTTGAAATGCGAATCGGCCGTCTTGATGTGCAATTCTTCCTGCTGCGTCTCCAGGCTCAGGGTCGAGTCGATCGACTCACGGACGATCTGATTGAGCTTGTCGGCCGGTACCAGCGCTACGCCCGGCTGCGACACCTCGACGCGCTGCGTCGAGACCTGCACCGCCACCTCCAGGTCCGTCGCCGCCAGCGTCAGCGTCGCATCCTCAGCCGACAGCTTCACGCAGGTCAGCACCGGCTTGGGTGTCCGCGTGGCGACAACACCCCCAACCAGGTTCAATGCTTCCAGCAGTGCCGCCCGATCGCAGATGACTTTCATGACCCTCGTTCCTCGTATGGACTGGACCGCAGAGGGTACCTTTTACGCCACGCCCCAGCAACCGCGTTGATCGGCTCGGAACATCCTGTCGGTTACGGGTGTGCGACAGTGCGTGCGCCCATCCGGCTACCGCCCATGGCCGAGCAGGCCAACGCTCGTCGCGCCTGCACCGGATGGGCGACAGCCCCGGCGATATCAGCTCGGTAAACCGTCTGCGCGCCAAACCTTGCGGAATTGACGCGAGACAATACAAGCCCGGACACCGATCCCCCAAAAAGTCTTCACACGATTCGCGCCGACGCAGCCGCCGTTCGGGGCGATATTTGCTAGAATGGTTGACTTGGCCGGGGCTGCTCACCCCCGTTGTTGTCGCCCCGGGACGAGTGTTCACCCCCACCACGGAGATTCGACTCATGCTCATGACCACCAAGCCGATGTTTGATCTTGCCTACGATGGCGGGTTCGGCGTCGGCGCGTTCAACGTCAACAACATGGAAATCGTGCAGGGCATCATCGAGGCCTGCGCTGCGGAAAAGGCTCCGTGCATCCTGCAGATTTCCAAGGGGGCGCGCAAGTACGCCAACATGCGCTTCCTCAAGCATCTGATCGACGCCTGCGTTGAGGAATACCCCGAGATCCCCATCGCCATCCACCTGGACCACGGTGACACGGTTGAGCTGGTCAAGCAGTGCATCGACGATGGCTTCACCAGCGTGATGATCGACGGCTCGCACCACGATTACGAGCACAACGTGGCGCTGACCGCGGAGGCGGTGAAGGTCGCCCATGCCGCGGGCGTCGTCGTCGAGGCGGAACTGGGGATGCTCGGCGGCATTGAGGAAGACGTGGTTGGTCTGGACGCCGAGGACTACCAGAAGAACATCGAAAAGTTCCTGACCGACCCGGATCAGGCGGCCGACTTCTGGAAGCGCACCGGTATCGACAGCCTGGCGGTTGCCATCGGCACCAGCCACGGCGCATACAAGTTCAAGCATGAGGCCAAGCTCGCCTTCGACCGCATCGAGCAGATCATGAAGACCTGCCCGGGCCTGCCGCTGGTGATGCATGGCTCGTCGAGCGTGCCGCAGGAGTTCATCGACCTGGTGAACAAGTATGGCGGCAACATGCCCAACGCCAAGGGCGTGCCTGAGGATCAGATCGCCATGGCGGTGCGCAAGTACGGCGTGTGCAAGGTGAACATTGATACCGACCTGCGTCTGGCGATGACGGCCAAGATTCGTGAGGTGTTCGCCACCAAGCCCGCCGAGTTCGACCCGCGCAACTATCTGGGCCCGGCCCGCAGCGCGATTGTCGAAATGGTCAAGCGCAAGCTCCACGTGCTCAACTGCGCCGGTAAGGCCGAAGCGGTTGTTGCGCACTGGAAGAAACTGGGCGAACCGCTGCCCGAGTTCTACCGCAGCGCCGCGGCGGTGTGACGCACGCCAATGATCGGTTGCAAAAAAACGAAAGCCCGCGGATTCGTTCCGCGGGCTTTTTCAATTCCAGTCCCGGTCCTCGCGATATCTTTCTCCAAACGGAGATGAGGTATAACCACTTACCAAATCACTGACATCCCTCACACCGCTTTCGCCACCGGCAGATGAAACTCCGGCGCTTCGCTGCGTCTTTGCTTGTACTGGATGAGTTCGACGCGATAGCCCACCAGATACCCGGTCAGGCTGGCGAGGAAGATGGGGATGGGATGGCCTGTGCCGGTGAGTGTCAGCACGATGAGGGCGGAGGCCAGCGGCGTCTGGGTGGCGGCGGCATTGAACGCGACCATGCCGGTGAGCATCGCCAGTGAAGGATCGATCGTCGGGACCAGCAACGTCACGGTCTTGCCGATCAACGCGCCCATGAAAAGGTGGGGGATGATCAGGCCACCCTGCCAGCTCCCATTGATCGTCACGCCTGCGGCGATCATCTTGGCGATCAGTGTGCCGAGGATCACCAAAAGCGGCAGTGACATTTCAAAAAGCTGCTGCATTTCGACGGCGCCGTAGAAGTAGCTCAGCGGGAAGTAGTAGCCGCACACGCCGATGATCAGACCCGCGACAGTGGTGCGCATGACGATGGGCATGTTGAGGCGCTGGCTGGTTCTGCCGATCGTGCGAAAAAGTTTGGCATAGCCGTAGGCCGCACCTGCGCAGATCCCGCCCATGCCTATGGCGACCACCAGATGATGATAGGTCTCAGGCGTCATGGGCTGGGGATTCCACATCGGGCCGACGGGCATGCCCAGCAGAGCTGACATCACCATGTAGCCGACGAAGCTGGTGAGGATGGTGGGGATGATCGCTTCATAGTATTCCAGCCCGCGTCGGTGCAACAGTTCCAGCCACAACAGTGACCCGCCAACGGGAGCACCAAGGAACGCGCCGAAGCCAGCCCCCATGCCGGCGAGGGTGAGGATTCGCGCGAAGCCGGGGCGGCGGAATCGGTCCGCCAGCCAGGTGCCCATCGAGCCGCAGATCTGTGTGAGCACACCCTCGGGCCCGGCGCTCTGGCCGCCCACCAAACCGACGAGTGAAGCGGGCAGGATTGGTTTGTTGTCGGCGTGATCGAGCCGGCCCTCGGCGTGGAAGCGGCGCACGATGGTGGACATGTTGCCCGGATCGAACCAGAGCTGCATGATCAGGCCGATGATCAGTCCCGCGCCGGTGCTGATCCAGATGCGGTCGATCGGCCGCACCTCCGGTGTCCAGATCCAGTCATGCACCGCATGCCAGACCGTGGCGAAACCCGCGCCGAAAAGACCTACCAGTGCTCCCAGCAGGCAGCAGATTAGCAACAGATTGCGATAGCGCGTTCCGCTGAACATCGAGGCAAACTCCGAAACAGAGTCGCAACGATAGCGGGATGCGCCGCGTGTTGCCAGTGATGAGATCGTGGTGAGACGTGCGGCATGTGCGATTTTCGCGGGTTTTTATGAATAAGCAATGCGCAGGAAGTCGTTGGCTGTGGTCAATTCAGAAGGGAATGAGGCGTGCGGGATGCCGGACGTCTACTTGATGGCGAGTTTGAGGGCCTGATATTGCTGGGTGAGTTCGTCGAGTCTGGCCTGGGCGGCGTCGCGGGCTTTTTGGGCTTCGTCTCGGGCCGCAATGAGGGGAGGCAATTCAGCCTCAAGCGCTTCGATTTTGGGCTGCAGCTCGGCGATGCGGGAGGGCAGGGCGGCCAGTTCCGCCTCCACGCGCGCGATTTCGGCCTGGGCGGTGAGCACCGATTTCAACGATTCCTGAAACTGGGTCTCGCGGGTTGCGATCTGTCGGCGGGCTTCTTCCAGTTCAGCCTTGCGCGCATCGAGCGCGGCGACGGAGCGACGGGCGGCTTCCACGAGCGCATCGTCCTCACGTGATTCGCTCACTTTCGCACGGATGGCGGCTTGTTCTGACTCGGCCTGTCGTACAAGCGCCTGTCGCTCGGCAGCGGCGACCACCGCTTCGTCCAGACGCTCTTCGGCGGCATGTGTGGCGTGATATGCCTGGTAAACAGCCTCATTTACCTGTGCCATTCGTTCCGGAGCAGCAGCGAGCTGCTTCTGCATACGCTCACGCTGTTTGTGCGTCGCATCAATCTGCTCCCGTATCGCTGCAATGGCGGCTTCACGCTCATCCAGCGCGGCCTGCAGGGCGTTCACCTCGTCGCGTGCGGCGAGTACGTGCAGATTAAATTGCGCGGCGGACCAGTGCGCGTGCTCGCGTTCGGCTGCGGCCAGTTGCTGCGCGGTCTCGTTTATCGCGGCCTGCTTCTGGGCGACAAGCTCCTGGGCGGCCTTGACCTTCTCATCCAGCGATTTCACCATCGCCTGCGCAGCTTCGTGCGCTTTGGTTGCTTCCGCGAATGCCTGCTGCGCCTGCGTGGCGGCGGCTTCGGCTTCCTTTCGCGCTGCTGTTGTCTCGGTGAGCTTTGTTTCCGCCTCGCTCAATTTCGCTTCAGCAGTGGTGAGCGCGGCCTGTGCGGCGTTGGCGGCATCGGTAGCCTTTGCCAGTTCCGCAGCCACAGTGGCGAGAGCGACACGGGCTTCGTTGCGTTTGGCGGCGGCTGCTTCGGCAGCGGCCTGCGCTTCTGTTGCGGCCTGGGCGAGCGTGGCATCCTCCGGGTTCATCTCCGCTTTCGCACGTGCTTCTTCCGCAACGCGCGCGGCCTCCTGTGCGGCGGTATCGGCGGCGCTCATCGCGGCAAGGGCCTGTTCGTGACGGGCGGCGGTTGCCTTCGCCGTATCAGCGGTTTGGCGAGCGGTCTGGGCGGCTGCGTCGCGCTCCGTCCGGAGGGCGTTCAGCGCATTGGAAGCGGACATCTGAGCCTGTGTGAGCGCCTGGAGCTGATCGCGTGTTTGTTTCGTCTTCGCCTCCAGCGCGGCAATCTGTTCGGCCATCTCCCGCGTCTTGGCGGACGCGGCGTCGAGCTGTTGCTTCACTTCGTTGGCGGCCCCGACGGCGGCGGCATGTTCCGCGACACGCTGTTCATGCGCGGATTTCACATTCGCCAGATGCGCAGCCGCGGCGGCAATGCGGTCCGCCAGCGTTGGCGGGTTCGTGTCCAGCGTGCCCAGCGGTTTGCCATCCTCGACGTTGAACAGCCGTACCGCACCCAGCCAATCGCCCACGATCACACGCTTGCCCTCGTGATCGAAGGCGGCGATGAGCGTCAGGTCATCCGACGCCTTGATGGCGCGTTGCTGCTGACCCTCACCGTTCCAGATTTTGACGTGGTTGTCGCGACCGGTGGTGACGAGACGGCCATCGTGGGTGTATCGGACGGACAGCGCACCACCGCCATGGGCGTTCCAGTTGCGTGCGCGTTTGCCATCATGCATCGACCACAGTCGCACCTGCCCGTCTTCACTGACGGAGGCGAGGATGTTGGAGTCGGGGCGGAAGTCCAGGCTCGTGATCGTCTGTTCGTGGCCCTCGAGTGTGTAGAAGAGGTTGCCTGTCATCGCCTCCCAGACGTGGAGCCCGCCGTTGCGGTCGGCGGTGGCCAGCAGCACGCCGTCGGGGCTGAAGGCGATGGCGGTAATCCAGTCGGTATGCTTGGTGATGGTGTGCAGCACCTCGCCATCGGCGGTAGCGTGAATGCGCACGACTTTGCCCGGCCCCCCCAGAGCGATGCGGCTTTGGTCGGGCGAGAGATCGGCTGCCAGCACCGTGTCGAACTCATTGCCGATTCTAGCCAGACGCTGACCGGTGGCGACATCGTAGAGGTTGACGAACCCCTCCTTCGCACCGCGGCCGCCACCGACCATCAGCACGTTGCCGCTGCGGCTGAAACGAATCACCTCGGGGAAGGCATCGTCAAAAGGCAGCACGCCAAGAAGCTGCTGGGTGTCCAGATGATAAAGCAGAATCTGTTTCTGGCCTCCGATTGCCACCAGTGGCGCCCACGGGCTGGCTGCCAGCGCTGTCACCGCGTTGGTGCGATAAGTGCGTACGACCGGCTCCAGCCGCACATCCTGAGGCATGGCGACGGGGCCTTCGGGCTTGCCGGTAGGAGAGGCCCCAAGAGTGAGATCCAGCTTCTTTTTAGGCTTGGGCGCTTTGGAACCTTTGTTTTCCAGTGCGCCGCCCTCCAGCCATTTGCGGAAGATGTCCAGCTCCGCCTGCGGCAGCTTGTCGCGGTTGGGCGGCATGGTGGGTTCCTGGGCGTGGGTGATGACCGCGTAGAGCTTGCTCGCGCCCGGGTCGCCCGGTTCGATGATGCTGCCACCGCTGGAGCCGTTCATCGTGCCCATGTACGTGCTCAGGTCCAGCCCGCCACGGGCACGGTCGGGGTTGTGACAGTTCAGGCAGTGTGTGCGCAGGAGTGGGAGAATGTGATCGTCGTAGGTGATCTTCTGCTCATCCGCGCGTGCCGACAGCGGTGCAAGGATGATGAGCGTCACCACAACCCATGCGATGCGACGAACTGCGTGAACCATGAGCAATGTTGGTCCCCTCTGAATCGGCCTTCGCACAGTCAGGCCGAACAGCATCAGTGATTGAACAGGAACTCCTTGGAGTTCAACAGTGCCCAGAAGACGTCGTCGAGGACGGCCTGCTTGTTATCCTCGGCGTTCACTGTTTCAAGCAGGCGTGTCATTTCCGTTTCGGTGGGCGGCCGGCTGAGCGTGCGCAGGTACAGCGTTTCGATCACCTCCTGAGGCGATTTACCCGCATCCAGCAGCTTTTTCACGACCTGACCTTCGCGCAGCTTCTGGTTGACGGTGTCGCCGTTGAGCAGGTGCAGCGTCTGCGAGAGATTGGGCTCCATGGAGACTTCGCAGGAACAGACCGTTTCGCGCTTGGCCCGGCCGAAGGTGGTGAGGAAGTAGTTGGTGGTGGAGCCGTCGGCGATCTGCACCGCCCGCGCACCCAGCGGCAGGCCGCGGAACTTGTTGCGCGTCTCCGTCACCTGCGTGATCATGTCCAGCAGCACTTCGGCTCGCACGCGACGAATCGCTGCGCGGGAGAAGTTGCGATCATCCAGCGCGTTGGTTTCATTCGCCCGGGTGGAGCGCTGGTAGGCACGCGACATGCAGATGTCACGAACCAGACGTTTGAAGTCGTAGTTGTATTCGGTGAAACGCCGGCCCAGTTCGTCGAGCAGTTCCGCGTTGGAAGGCGGGTTGCTGATACGCACATCGTCGACCGGCTCGATGATGCCGCGACCCATGAAGTGGGCCCAGACGATATTGGCGAGGTTGCGGGCGAAGTAGGGGTTTTCGGGCGATGCCAGCCAGTTGGCCAGCACCTCGCGACGGTCCTTGCCTCGCACATCCGCCACCGCGCCGCCGAGGAACCGCGGCGCAACCGGCTGCTTGGTCACCGGGTGGTTGACCTCACCGCCGCCGCGGTTGAAAATGATGGTCTCACGCGGGTCTTCGGCCGACTTGCGCCCAATCTGCCCGAAGAACGCGGCGAAACCGTAGTAGTCGTCCATCGTCCAGCGGTCGAACGGATGATTGTGGCACTGGGCGCACTGCAAACGCATGCCCATGAAGACCTGGGCGGTGTTCTCCGCGATCAGCAGCGTGTCGTTGGTGATCTGGTAGTAGTTGGTCGCCGGTTCAGTGAAGGTGCCGCCGCTGGCGGAAAGCAGTTCACGTACGATCTGATCGAAAGGCGTGTTGTTCGCGATGCGCTCCTGCAGGAAGTTGTAGTAGAGCAGGGCAGCCTTGTAGCTCACCTGAGGACTGGAACGAATCTGCAGGAGTTCCGCCCATTTCATCACCCACATCTCGACGAACTCCTTGCGGTTGAGCAGTTCGTCGATCAGCTTTTCACGCTTGTCCGGCGAGGTATCGGACATGAAGCGCTGGTATTCCTCTTCCGTGGGCAGTTGCCCGATCACGTCGATGTAAATGCGCCGAAGGAACACTGCATCATCGGCAAGTTCCGAGGGCACGATGCGCATCTTGCGCAGTTTCGCGTTGATGAGTTCGTCGATGTAGTTGTTTGCCGGTTGTTCCGGGTACTCGCTGGAGGTGCCCTCGGGGATGACGATGGCATGGGAGCCGACAGTGAAGGTGGCGAAGCGCGCCATGATGAACGCTTCGCCGCGCTGGCCGGCGGTAACCACGCCGTTCCCGTCGATGGTGGCAGAGTTGTCGTTGCTGCTGAGGAAGAGCGCCAGCGAGGTCACATCGCGGTCAGTGCCGTCGGAGTATTTGGCCCGCACCGTCATCCGCTGGGTGGTGCCGGTGCCCTCAAGCACGAGGCGATCGGGCATGATCTCCAGCGCGATCGGCTCCGCTACATCAGGTGAATCCTTCGGCGCGCCCGCTTCCAGCCAGCGCACCAGTGTCTGCTCGTATTCATCGCCGGTCTGGAAGCGAATGCCGCCGGTGTGCGGCACCTTGCCGACCGACTTTTCGATCAACAGGCTTTCGCGCGGCAGGGCGAGATTGATGCGGCGAGCGGCGATCTCGCGCGTGAGACGGTAATAGTCGCCTTCAGGGTCGTAACCGAACAGGGATAGCTGGAATCCGTCCTTGCCGCGGGCTGCGCCGTGACAGGCCCCACCATTGCATCCCGTGCGCATAAAGACGGGCATGACATCGAGCCTGAAGCTGATGGGCCGGTCCTTTTGTGCGTCGACGATGGTGACGGGCGCGGTCACGCTCATGCCCGCTGCCTCGACGGTGATCTGCGTCTGGCCATCGGCGACAGGACGCACCACGTTCACGTCCAGCGTGATCAGCGATGGGTCGGCCGCGGTGAACTTCGCTTCATGCGTCACGTCGCGCGTCACTCCATCCGGTTCGATGATCTGCACCACCAGCGACTGATAATCGCGGGCGGTGTGCAGCGTGATGCTGTCAGGGAAGACACGCAGTTGTCGTGCGGCATCAGCGCGGGCCGTGCCGATGAAGCAGATCGACAGCAGCAGGACGGCGACGATCCGGCTGAACATTGGCGTCGTCGTGCAGCGCCCGGAAGCGAATGCGAAAGGCATCATGCGATTCATCCTGCGCTCCATCATTGCCCTCCCTGTTGCTGGGCGGCCTCCAGTCGCAGCTTTTCCAGCCGCGACAGTGGTTTGGCCTGCGGGGCGGCCGGCTGCGGTGCCGGTTGTGCCTTGGCGACCTCCTGTTTCGGTGCGGTCGGCGGCGGGTCGATGCGCAGCACACCACCGTGGCCGATGTTGTGTACCACCGGCTCGCCATTCTTCATGATGGTCAAACGACAGAACAGCGACTTGTGCTGGCCGACCGGCGCATCGGCTTCCGTGCTGACGGTGAAGATCACCTGCTCATCGCTGCTGGTGATCTTCATGGGCTGCGTGGCCGTTTTCGGCGGCAGGCCCAGCAGTTCAATGACCGCCTCGCCTTCGAACTCGGTGTGCTGATCCAGCTTGCACACGACCTGTGCTTCCTTGCCACGTTCGGCGGCGGCCATTTCCATCGACAGCGTGACGAACTGTGTGGCGATTTCGATGTGCGCCAGCTGCGTCGAGGTCCAGACCGGGCCCTTGCCCGCATCGGCGCGGCCGAGCACCACAATGGGCCAGGTGCCCGGCGGAGCGTTACCATCCGCGTTGATCAGATACTCCGCCTCGGTGGCGCCCTCGCCGATCGTCACACTGCCCGCACCAGCGATGCCCGGTGGTGTGTAGCCCAGCGACAATGTGATCGGCCTGTTGAACCCTTCGGCGCGTTCCGCCACCACCTTCAGGTTCATCGGGCCGTTGCGCACGATGGGTGCTTTGGGTTCGACGATGCGCAGCTTGAACGGCGCCGGTTCCGTGACTGCCACCGCCAGCCGATCGATCACCGGCGCGTAGTAAAGCGTGTTGTTCGGTTCGCCCAGCACCAGCCGGACCTGTTGCTCGTAGTTGCCGCGAATCGTTTCGTTCTCGTAATGCCGACCCCAGAGGTGCGCCAGTGTGCCACCGATTGCCGCCTCATCCGTCGCCTCGAACACCACGGGCACTTCCGTCACGTTCGCCTTCATGGCGTCCGTGTGCATCGTGATACCTTCGGGCAGATTCTCGATACCGAGGATCAGGTCGCCCCCGAAGTTGCGACGCGCGGCACGCACGACGGTGGCCATGCGGTTGCCCTTTGGCACTGCGATCACCTGCCGCTCCTGTGAAAACTGCACGAACTCGGGCAGTGTCAGCGCCAGTTGCGGCGTCACCGGCGTGATCTCCACGCGGTAGACGAAATCCGGCCCGCCTGCCCGAAGATGATCGCGGATCAGAATCCGGTATTCACCATCCGCCGGGGCGGTGAAGCGCAGGTAGCTGTCCGGGCCACCGGTGTCGTCGTTAGATTCGATGCGGTTGTTGTCCGGACCGAACAACGTGAGCACCGGGTCAAGCGGCGAGCGCAGCCGTCGCGCCCAGACGTGAATGTCCAGCACCTGGCCCTTCTTCGCTTCGAAGGCAAGCCAGTCCTGATCGCCCGATTCGCCGATCACACCGTTGAATGCCAGGGGCGGCGTCATTGAGGCTTTGGTCGCCTTGTCGCGCGCGTTGTTCGGCTCTTCTTCATGCACATCGGGAAACGCACTGACACGAAAGCGAAGCGGTGAGGGTGAGATGTGCCCGTCATGCTCGGCGAAAACGGAGAAAGCAGCGTTCGGTTCCGGTGGCAGTGTGAGTGTCTGCTCGAACGTGCCCGTCGGGTCACCGATCAGTTTCACGGCGATGGTCTGGCCCGCCTGTCCACCCGCAGGATAGATCGCCTTTGGCCGGGGGAACTGTCCCACGTGCAGTCGATATCGGCAGTTCTCATTGCCACCATAGGCACTCTCCCGCACCATGATGATGTACTTGCCATCCTCCGGGGCGATGATCGACACGAAGGGGTCCTGCAGGAACAGTGTCGAGTCGTCGCACGCTGCCAGTTCGAACCGGTCC
This sequence comes from uncultured Phycisphaeraceae bacterium, assembly GCA_937988825.1. Taxonomy (GTDB): domain Bacteria; phylum Planctomycetota; class Phycisphaerae; order Phycisphaerales; family Phycisphaeraceae; genus CALKHT01. The sequence goes on along the minus strand of CALKHT010000043.1, from coordinate 20,807 downwards.
ATATCGAGAATCGCCACGAACGGGTCGAACATCACGCCAAGACGGATGCCTTCCACTTCCGCGCTGATAAGGTCACCTTTCTTGGCTTCGACGATGTAGTAGTCGACATCCTCGTTGGTGATGACGCCTTCGACGGTGCTATTGAGCGCGATCGCCTGCGGGGCGTTGAAGTCGTTGTTCGGCTCCACCTCGGAGACGGTGGGGTAGGGGCCGACGTAGAAGTTGCGCAGCTCGGTGATGCCGCCGGCCGTCCGCAGCCTCATGCAATGCTCGCCCAGTTTTGCATCCGCGGCGATGGCAATGCGGGCTTTCACCACGTTGGCGTTGACGTTCTCGATCGACTGGACGGTGAAGCCTTCACTGTAGATGAAGATTTCCTGGGCGTTGTCGAGGCGGGCGCCGTGGAAGAGAACCTCGACTTCCGAGCCTCGTTGCGCTCCCCGCGGCTCGATCCGCGCCAGCGTGGGCGACGAAGCTCGCACACTCACCGCTGTCAGCAGCACGACCAGGGTACAGCACAGCAGTTGCCGCATCATCGCGATGTCCCTCATTCCCGAAAGTCTGTCTCCCGGACATTGCCCGAGTCTGGCCCCCGCATGGCCCACATTGGTCGGCGATGCACCGACGGAACGGAAACGCTGCGATCGGGAAGGTGATGCGCCGCGGATCATCCCAGCAACGCTTCGACGACCTTGCCGCCCTTGACGATTTCGATTGGTCGCCCGCCCGGGGCCATCAGTTCCTTGTTCGCGTCGATGCCCATCTGGTGATAGACGGTGGTGGCCAGATCCTCGACGGACAGCGGATCGTTTTCGGGGTCGGATCCGGTCGCGTCGGAGGAGCCGTATACCTGGCCTCGCTTGATCCCGCCGCCAGCCAGCACGACGCTGAACACCTTGGGCCAGTGGTCGCGGCCGCCATCGCGGTTGATCTTGGGGGTGCGGCCGAACTCGGTCGTCAGCATCACCAGCGTCGAATCGAGCATGCCTCGCTCATCCAGGTCGTTGATCAGCGTGGCAAAAGCCTGATCCAGCGGCGGAATCTGCGACTGCACGCCCGCACGCAGGTTGGCGTGATGATCCCATCCGCCGAAGCTCATTGAGACAAACCGCACGCCCGCTTCCACGAGCCGACGGCACATCAGCATCCGCATCCCCGCGGGGTTCTTGCCGTAACGCTCGCGGATCGCCTCCGGCTCGGCGCGGATGTTGAACGCTTCGCGTGCTTCAGCCGAGCTGATGAGCGAGTAGGCCCGCTGGTAGAACGAATCCATCGCGTCCAGTTCATCACTGGATTCGAGCGTGCGGAAGTGGTGATCGACCGTTTCGAGCAGGCTGCGCCGCCGGGCGAATCGGGCCTCGTCGATACCCTGCGCCATGGACAGGTCGCGCACCTGGAAGTTGCCCGACGCCGGGTCCGAGCCGAGGCTGAACGGGCCGTACGCGCTGGACAGATACCCGCTGCCAGCGAACTCGTTGGGGACCGATGGCACGCAGACATAGGGCGGCAGGTTGTTGCGCGGGCCGAACTCGTGAGAGATCACGCTGCCCATGCTCGGATACTGGATGGCCGGGCTGGGCCGGTAGCCCGTGAACATGTTGTGTGTGCCACGTTCGTGTGCCGCTTCGCCATGGGTCATGGAGCGGACGATGGTGACTTTGTCCGCGATGCTCGCGGTGCGTTTGAAAAGTTCGTTGACGCGCAGACCGGTGACTTTGGTGTCGATGGAGTCAAAAGGTCCGCGATACTCGATGGGGGCGTAGGGTTTGGGGTCGAAGGATTCCTGGGCCGACAGGCCGCCGGGCAGGAAGATGTGGATGATGGACTGGGCACGCGCTTTGCCGGCAGTCGCGGCGGGCGTGGCCGCCTGAGCACTCTGCAGTCGCAGAAACTCAGGCAGGGTCAGCCCCAGACCACCAACCAGACCCACGAACAGAAACTCGCGCCGATTCGGCCGGACATGTGCCGGATCGGAGCACCAGGTGCAACTGCCTTCGCTCATCGCAGAACTCCTTCAGACCTCACGCCGACGGGACCTGGACCACACTTTCCCCACTTGGTGTATCGTCTGAGGTGCTTTTGCTGCAATAGTTTACCGGAAAATCGCCTGAATCAGAAGATTATCTGCGCAGTTCCTTTTGTCCCTTTGCGACATTCAGCCGTAAAACCCGCAATCGTGAGGCATCCTGTGCAATTTTCGGGCCGAACTCCCGTGTGATTCAGTGTTTGCTGCGAGAGGGAAGGCTCCGACGAGCCCGACGGTGGGGCGGGCGCGTCACACCGAGGCTGGCGTGTGCTGCTCGATCAGGGCGAGAAACCGTGCATGGGCCGCTTCGTAGATCGGCCGATAGTCGTCCCGTGGGTAGGTGACGATTTCCTGATAGGCCGCCATCGCCTGATAGGGCGAAAAGTCGCGATCCACGCCTGCCCGCGCCACCATCGCCGCACCCATTGCCGACGCGTCCACGCCCTCCAGTGCGACGATGGGCCGCCCAAGCACATCCGCCAGAATCCGTCGCCAGAGCGGGAACCGCATGAGGCCACCGGTCGCGTGGATTGGTTCGTCCAGCGATTCGCCTCCGACGGTTCCTGCGGCCGTGCGGCAGGCTGCCGCGATGCTGTGCGCAATGCCCTCCAGCGTGGCGCGAATGTGATGGGCCGGGCTGTGTCGGGTGATCAGGCCGTCCATCACGTTGGGCAGCCGGTGATCCCACGGGACGCCTCGCTCGGGAATAAAAAAGGGAAGCGCCACCAGGCCTTCGGCTCCGGGAGGTGCCTGTTCCGCATCGATGAATAACTGCTGAAAGCCCTTGCGTTCCCGCAAATGTGGGTAGAACTGTCGCCGCAGCTGGTTCACGGCTGAACCGGCGTTGTTCAGTGCGCAACCAGCAAGCCAGCGGTCGATATCCAGCACATAGCACCAACTGCGCATCCGTGCGTCGAAGTGCGGCTGGGCGACACAGCGGCGTACCGCGGCGCTCGTGCTGGTGGAGATGGCTGTTCGTCCGATTCCCCCCGCGCCGACAGCGATGTTCGCCGCCGCACCATCGGGTACGCCTGCCACCACGGGTGTGTCGACCGGCAACCCCGTCAGTTGCGATGCCTGGCTGTTCACCCGACCGATCACCGCGCGCGGTAGTGCCAGCACCGGCAGCCGTTCGGCCGTCATCGTCGACAGCTCCAGCGCCGGTTCGTGCCACATCAGCCGATGGATGTCCAGCAGGCCCGTTGCCGCCGCTGAGGTGATGTCCGTCGCCCATTGGCCAGTCAATTGGAAAAGAACGTAATCCTTGATCCCGACGAACCGTTCCGCCCGCCCGAAAAGTTCGGGCTGGTGCAGTCGCATCCATCGCAGACGCGGCGGGTGATACACCGGCAGCAGGGGGCAGCCGGTCTCGCGGTACAGTTGGTCCGCATCGATCTGCTCAGACAGCGGTTTCACCAATTCGGCCGCGCACGCATCCTGCCACGTTGTCGCCCGCGCCAGGGGGATGTTGCCCGGGCCGATCGGCGTCAGAGTGTGCATCGCGCCGCTGAGGCCGACCGCCGCGATACGTGCCTTACCCAGTCGCGCCGTCAGCCGCGCCAGCAGCGCCGCCGCCTGCCGCCAGACTTCCACCGCATCCTGTTGATCCTGTAAAGGTTGCGCGTTGGCACTGTTCAGCCGCGTCGCCACGCTTCCGCAAACGCGGTGTGAAGCGTCCAGTGCCACGGCCTTGCAGCGGCTGGTGCCCAGATCCAGTCCAATGAATAGCTCGTGACGCGACAAGTGACGCTTCCGACCCGCGGCAGGTGACACATCATGGGGCCGGACCGCACGGCCGCCAGGCGGACATCCATCTTAACCGTGCGGCCACGCAATCGCGAAGTCGTTCACGCACTTCATAAACAGGGATAGGGGGGAGGTGCCCACCCATCACAGGTCCGTGACTGATCAGTTTTCACACACCCCATCGCTGCCGAGACTGGGCGACCGGCTCGATCGATGCGCCAGGCTGCCAGAATGCGGTGTGGCCGACCGGCGTCTTGCCCGCCCAGCGCTCATCCACCGGCTCGCTCGCCAGTTGGTATCGCGTGTCGCAACTGATGCGATAGCGGTTGGACATATTGGTCAGCGATGCATGCATGATGAACATGTTGAGGATGAGCACATCGCCCGCACGGAACGTCGTCGTCGCCCATTGTCCACCGAACTGATCGACCAGTTCCAACGGATCGTCGGTGAAGTGGCCGGCGATCAGATCACGATCCACATCGGACCGGCCGTACGTGCGGATCACATCGTCCCAGCGATTGGACCCCAGGCACACCGCCAGTGATCCCATCTCCGGCGTGATGTCGCCCAGCGGCGTCCACGCCGTGTACAGCCGACGTGTGCCGCGTCCCATGTACACCACGTCGTAATGGATTGTCGATCCGGTGCCCGGCCCGACGGTACGCAGCCACTGAAAGTTGAAGCTCATTGGCTCGCCGCCAAGAAACCGCTCGAAGAACGTCATCACATGCGGGCCATACACCAACCGCCGAAGCTCATCCGATTTCAAATGGTCGCGTCCGCGCACCGAGGCTGTCTCCACCTCGTTACGATGCGGATTCACTACTCCTTCCATCAACGGATAATCCGGGTGCAGCTTGTTCTGTGCGTGCAGCTTCTCCAGAATGCCGCGACGTACTTTCATCACCTCTTCGCGGCTGTGAAAATCACGAATCAGCAGAAAGCCGTCTTCATCCATTCGCTGCCGCAACGCCTGCACATCGTCGAGAATCCCCGTGCTGTCGCGCAGATTGAGCGTGAGATACCTGCTTTCCGCTTCGAGCGTCTTACCGGCCATCTGATAGGTCGCCATACAATGGATCCTTTTCGTGCGTTGAATCGCGTGCGCAGAAGCTCACTTTGATTCGAGCCACGCCAGGTTAAAGCGGTAGTGCACCGCACTGGAGATCAGATGGATGATGCCATCGGGCGACTGCGTTGCCGCGAGGTAGCCGCGTGGTTCAGCGTGTGTCGCATCCATGGTGAACCGGCCGGTCCAGGCGCCGCCGACCATCTCGCGTCGTTTGCCATCGGATATCAATCGGCGAACGGGCCAGGTCTCACCGTCGTCGTACGACAGCGCTGCGAACATGCCGAACCCACGGCATGGCTTGCCATCCGGCCCGGTCAGTTCCATGCCCTGAAAATTTTTGTCATCCGGATGATGTGTGAACGACACGAACAGCAGTGGTCCCTCCGCCAGACGCATCAACACCAGCCGCTGGCCTCCACCGATCGGCGGGAAGGGACTGGCGCGATATGTCCACGTCTTGCCTTTGTCGGATGAAAAGCTCATCGGCATCCGTCCATCGATCGCGTCGCCGCGCCCCAGCGCCATCAGTCGCCCATCACGCAGTTCGACCACGCCCGCGTGGATGCCCGCAATCGTTCCGCCCACCACGTCCGGACCGTACTTGGGACGAAGCGGTTTGGTGTCGATACCCGGATCGCGCCACGTCGTGCCACCATCATCACTGATCTGAATGGCGCTTCCGCCGTTGCCGCCGGTCACCGCATCGCATGGCACGACGATGGTGCCATCACGCAACTGAATGACGCCCGCGATGGGCATGTGGCGCAGATCATGTTCACGGCTGATCCATTGATGTGGGGACCATGTCGCGCCGTTGTCGGTGCTGGTGCGAAACACCAGCGCCAGACGTTCCCACCCGTGACTCACACCGACACCGTTGAAGTGGTAGAGCGTTCCCTGCCCGTCGTGCCAGATGCTCGTGGCGTGCATGTTGCGATCGGGGACTTTGAAAAAGAGATCCGCTTCATCCCATTGGGTTGCGCCGTGCCGCAATCGCGCTGCCGCGACAGCCAGCTCCCGTCCCGACTCCTCGCGCGTCGTGTACCAGGTTGCCAGCAGATCGCCATTGGGGCACACCACGATGTCGGGGCAGTGGTTGTGCTTGTCGAACAGTGGGCCGTTGGAGCCGGTTTTGATTTTCACGAACGTGATTGGTTCAGCGAAGAAAGGCTTGTTATTGGGCTGGGGCCATCGGGCAGTCTGCTGGTTCACGTTCCGCGCCCAACGTGGCGTCGGTGAGGCGGGGGGATGCGTCAGTGCCGGCATCGGTGCCTGCACCACGCGGAAACCAATCAGCCAGTGCTTGTCATCGGGCAATGCGCCCTGCCGGTTCGCACTGCGCAGGTAATAGGGCGGGGTGTTGTGACTGCCGCCGCGCGTCACGCGATACAGACCTGTGCGTGGTCCGCCGGGATCGCGCACCGCCGCCGCCGGATAGGGGCCATACCAGTCCAGACACCATTCCTCCACGTTGCCGTGCATGTCATACAGGCCCCATGCGTTGGCGGGAGTCTGACCCACCTTCAGCGACACCGGTTTCGCAGACCAGTTCCCGCGTGGCTCCTTTTGAAAGATCTGCGATAGTTCATCGCCGGTGTGATACGCGGTGGTCGTGCCCGCGCGGCAGGCATATTCCCATTCCGCCTCCGTGGGCAGTCGATAAGGCTTGCCTTCCTTTTCCGAAAGCCAGGCGCAAAACGCCATCGCCTCTTCCCACGAAACGTAGATCACCGCATCATCATCCTCCGTCGACAGACCAAATTTGCCGCGCATTACCCGATGATTCGGGTCGAACTGCTCGTACTGAGCGTTGGTCACCTCCGTGGCGCTGATCCAGAAGGGGGTACTGATCGTCACGTCGTGGACCGGCTTTTCGTCGAAATCGCCCGACGTCGAGCCACGCTGGTATCGTCCCCGTTCGATGTGCACCAACTCCATCCCCAGCGAATTGGTCGTTTTCACGGCACCGGATGCCGCCTGCACCGTCAGCAGCATCGTCAGCACCGTCAATGCGGTACAGCAATTCCATGGCCGAACGGCAAAACATTCCATGCGCGCAATTCCTCTGCGTGTGGCCTGAACGTTCATGAACCCCTGTTGTGTGAAGAAGAAAACTTCACTGTGGATAGGCGATGGCGGGCACATAAGGCCCCGGGCCGGGCACACCGCCACCCCATTGCGCATTGCCCGCACCCCACCATTCCCCGTGTTTCAGAAGTTCTTCCGTTTTCACATAGGAGCCGTGCCCATCCGCCCAGGTGCTGTTGAATCCGCCAGAATGGCGCTGCGAGGTGCCTTCATTGCGCCAGTTCCATGGGCCGAACTGCGCCTGGCCCGGCTCCAGTGCCGAGCGATAGTTACGGTCCGGCGTCAACGCACCCTCGCCGATGAGCATGACCGTGCTGGGGTGGTAGGATTGCCCCGTGGCGGACGTCCAGGGGCCTTCCATCGAAACCTCCCGACCCCATTTGTTCCCCGGACCGTAATCCGCCCGACCGAACGATTCATAGTTCATCGCGTAATCAAACACGCCGAACGGGGCAGTGGCATCCGGTCCGATCATACCTTCACCTGCCCCCTGTGGAGGTGAACCCTTGAACGGTCGATCGCGCACGCCCAGTGCGTTTTCACCCGTCGATGATGGGCATTCATAGCCTTCACCCGAGTTGAAGTAGGGCATCAGGTCGTCGGCCCAGAACTTCGAGCCGGCGCCCCAGCCCGTGTAAAGCGGCGGAGGCACCTGGCGATGATCGTTCACGTATGCTGCCATCGCGGTGCCAATCTGCCGCGTGTTCGAAAGGCAGCGCACCATGTGGGCCGACTCACGCGCTCTGCTCAACGCGGGCAGCAGCAACGCGATCAGCAGCGCGATGATCGAAATCACCACCAGCAATTCAATCAGCGTGAACGCCGAAGCTCGCCTGTAGGGTTGCCTGATCATGAGAAAAACTCCTGAAAGGACAGGTTTTCGTGTGATGTGTTCAGTTACGGACGTGCTGTGGCCTCCACAGCAGCGGCATCATGCCAAGAAAAAGGAACGAAGCGGCCATCGGCTCGGGAAGTGCGAGCACCACGTGCTTGATCGTTTCACGACGATACGTGTAGACGATGTGTACCAGGCCGTGCGAATCCAGAATCACTGCGGGATAGGAGAACTCCCCGGAATCGTTCTCCAGTTCCCACACCTCCTGCCAGTGGATGCCATCATCGGATAAAGACACAACCAGTCGCCCGCGTCCGGAAGCGAGGGGGTTGTGTACCAGCAGCAGGCGGCCGTCAGCCAGGGTCAGGCCGTCGATGCCCGAATTGTTGTGCACCAGCCCCGTGCCGGTGATCGGTGACCAGGTCAGCCCGTTGTCATCCGACCATGTCTGCATGATCTGACCCGCGTTGTTGCTGCGCATGAACACCTGGATGCGCCCATCGGCATGCACGAAGAACGTGGGTTGGATGACGCCCGGTTCAGAAGAGGGGTTGTTGATGAAGGGGGTTACGCTCCAGCTTTGTCCATCATCGGTCGAGCGGGCGAAATGCACCTTCCAGCCGCCCGCCTCTGAGGCGGAACCGCTCAGGATCGTACCGTCAGACAGCCGCACCGGCTTGTTCTTGTCAGGACCGACGTAATGCACGCCGGGTGTGGTGACGAGGCTGTTGATCATGATCGGATTGGACCAGGTCAGCCCGCCATCGTAGGACACACGTTCTTCCCCCCACCAGGTGGAGGGGCCTGGTCCCACCTTGTAGAACAGGCGCAACTCACCGGGTTTTGTCTGAAAGAGCACCGGGTTCCACGTGGGATAGCGCGTCGTCGTGTTCTGGATGCCGTGCGCCACAGACTGCGGCGTCGTCCATCCCGAACCAGTGTTGCGGCTTAGATAGATCTCGACGTTGGGATGCCCCTCGTAAGGTCCGGCATACCATGCGGCGACCAGACCCTCCGATGTTTCGACAATCGTCGGGGAATGGGACTGGCCCCATGTCCTGGGCGCGAAGATGAACTCGCTGCTTCGCAATTCAACGAGCACCTCCGCCCTGGTTGCGGCGGGAAACATCGCCACAATCAGGATCGCGGTAAGGATAAGACCGCGGACATGGTTTATCGGCGTGAGCATGGAAAAACCCGACGTCATCAGGGCAACCGGAACATCCGTATCAGCTCATGCGAACGAAAAGCGAGATCACCCGGCGGAAGGTGACCCCGCGAGGCGATTGTTTATCGGGAGCGACGGCGCAGGATCAGCAGCGCGCTGCCGGTGACGAGTGCCAGCGACGCCGGTTCCGGAATCGCGCCGGTCGCTTCAGCGTAGGTGGTGGTGATACGGATTTCGTCGACATCCCAGGCTGTGCTGCCGCCGCCGCGAATGGCGATGGTGCTGATCGATTCAGCCAGCGTGAGCATGCGGTCGATTTCCCAAACCGGTTCGCTGTTGGGAACCTGCTGGGAAGGATTGAAAAAGGCGACTCGCAGGCGGTCTTCTCCCGCAGCCGTGTCCAGACGTGCCACGACGAAATAGGTCACACCTTCTTCAATCGCATAGTTCGGTTTGTTGCAGGGTTGACCATCGATGCACGCACGCAGGAAGCCGTCCGATCCGATCCCCAGATCGATGCGCGCCAGGCCATTTCCCGGGTGAGGCTGAAGCTGCAACCCGCTGACGAACACCCCGCTGGTGATGTTCGGAGGTGCGGACCGTTGAATGAGGAAGCTGAAGTAATAGGTGCCTTCGGTTTCGTTGTTGATGGTGAAACTGAGGTTGCGGTTGGCAATGCCGTTGCCCGGACTCGAAGCGCTGCCTCCGATGGGTGTGAGATTCGTACCCGACGGATAGTTCAGGCTGGTTTGACTGAGCGGGACATTGGGATTCGTGACCCATGCTCCCGAGAAGCCGATGCCGCCGTTGGCGGTATTGAGCGAACTCGCCTGATAGTTGAATCCTTCGTAGGCCAGGATGTCGCCATACGATGTGGTGGCGATGCCCAGGCTTGCGACAGCGGCGAACGCGAGCGAGACGCGAGACAGTTGCATAACGAACCTCCTCAATTGAAGTGAAAATGTGGACCTGCCCCATTTAGCGACCATGCGGCCGCAAACATCGTCACGTTGTCTCTCTTCCGGTCAGCACGGTTGGCCTTGAAGAATGGCCTTATTCATCCGCTCCCGGTCACGGGTTGCCCGCCGCGATCATGGCGCAACCATCGCGCAACACCGATTCGGTGCGTTCCGAAGACCACCGGAGACGGGCGCAACAACAGCGCGAGTCGTTCCAGCGGCTCAGTTACCGCATTACCACGACCCAACCAACAAAACGTTCGAACACGAAACTGCGTGCAGACATGGCACGCAACAAAGACGGACCATTCAGTCAGGAGAGGACGTCATGGGCCCCCTGGCCGACCATAGAAACCCACTCAACATGCTGCTGCATGCGGTCGTATGTTTCGAGCGTGATACGTCGGCCGTGACGAATATGATCGGCCAGCCAGCGGCGCGCGGCTTCCTTGTCGCGCCGCACAATCGCCCTGTAGATCTGCCGATGATAGTAATAGGTATTCGCCACTGCTTTCAGATCAAAAATGTGCCGGTGGCTGCTGAAAAGCCGTGACAGCACATGGCAGTCGGCCATCACCTTTTCCAGGTGACGATTGTTGGCCGCCCGCAGAATCAGTATGTGAAATGCGTAATCCGCCTGGTGGAAGGCATCGAGCAGTCCATCGCGCATGATGCTTTGACCCGAGTCGCGGAACTGATACGCCAGACGCCGCATCATCTCCACGTACTCGCCCAGCCGTTTCACCTGCGCCTCACTCATGCGTTCGGCGGCCCGTTCGGCAGCGAAAGGCTCCACGCATTCGCGCAGCTCATAAAGCTCGATCGCTTCCTTCCGTCCCAGCCGTCGCACCACGGCCCCCAGCCGCGGTACCAGTTCGACGAACCCTTCGCTGGCCAGTTTGCCCATCGCCTCGCGTACCGGCGTGGTGCTGACGCCCAGCTCTTCTCCGAGCTTCTTGTATTCCAGTCGCGCGCCACAGCCGTATTCTCCGGATACGAGTCTGGCTCGCACATGCTGGTATACAAGATCGGGCAGCGAAAAGTCCAAAAGCCATTCTCCAATACACCCGAATATATTCGAGTGTTCGCGAGTATACTAAGGGCCGGTTGCGCGTGTCAATCCCTTTTGTTTCGGCCTGATCGCAATCCATTTTTTGTGCGTAACTAACGAAAATATTGTTGGTTAGCAAAATTTGTGCTGAAAAAGTATTGAACGGATGAGCGGAGTCTGTTACATTTTTCGACGCAACTGGAATACCAGTGGTGTCTCAATGGTGTTCATAAGGAGCTTGTATTGACTGCCGACGCAACCGATCTCGCTCAGCAGGCCTACATCCACATCCAGCAGGCCATCGTCGACGGCACACTCCAGGCCGGCAGCGTCGTCTCGGAGGCGAGTCTGGCGCGCGAGCTGGGTATCAGTCGCACGCCCGTGGGCAAGGCGGTCCGACTGCTCGCCGCCGAAGGGCTGCTCGAACAGATTCCACGCTTTGGCACCATCGTGCGCGGCATCGACCGGCGCGACATGCTCGAGCTTTACGAACTGCGCGAAGCACTGGAGAGCTACGCGGCTGCGCGGGCGGCGCGACACATCAACGCCGATCAACTTCGCAAGCTGCACACCTTCTGTCAGGTGGGCAGCAAACTGGCGGATGAACTGCGTCAGGAGCGCGGGCAGGAATTGTCGCCTGATCAACTGCGCCGCTTTCTCGCGGCCGACTTTGCCTTCCACACGCTGATCGTGCAGGCATCGGGCAATCGGCGAATCATGCAGCAGGTGCGTCAGTCGCGCACGATCGCCCGCATTTTCGAGACACGACGACAGCGTCACAGTCTGGCGATCGTGGAGCAGACGCTGCGCGATCACGAGGCGATTCTCGATGCATTGTGTCGGGGGGATGCGGCCGCGGCACACGCCGCCATGAGCCATCACATTGAAACCAGCCGGGAGGAAGCGTTGCGTCAGTACGATCTGGGATCTCATGCCGGTGATGGCGAGGCGGATGATCTGATGTCGCAGTTGCCCGAGGATCTGGCGGCGGAACTGCAACGAATTGAAAGCGAACAACTCGGCTGAGCCGGTACGTGTCAGCCCGAACGGCAACCCTTTTTTCTTATGGCGGCCACGCCACGGTGTGATGCATGAACACACACTTCAGGTTGTTGGACTGGCTGGTGCTGGCGACCTACTTCATGGGCACGATGGCGGTGGGGTTCTACTTCTGGCGCAAGAGCCGCACCGCTGATGCTTTCACAGCCGCCGAACGTTCGCTGCCCGGCTGGGTATGCGGTCTGTCCATCTTCGCCACCTATCTCAGCAGCATCAGCTTTCTGGCATTACCCGGTGCTGCGTTCGCCAACAACTGGAACCCGTTCGTCTTCAGCCTTTCGCTGCCGTTTGCGACCATTATCGCCGTGTGCTTCTTCGTACCGCACTATCGACGCAGCGGCGAGGTCTCCGCTTATTCGCACCTTGAATCGCGATTTGGTCCGTGGGCGCGTTTTTACGCCGGAACGTGCTATCTGCTCACGCAGATCGCCCGTATGGGCGTGGTCATGTATCTCATGACTGTGCCCGTCAGCATGCTCATCGGATGGGACATTCGCGTGGTTATCGTGATCACCGGTGTGTGCGTCACCGTCTACTCTTTTGTCGGGGGTGTCGTTGCCGTCATCTGGAATGATGCTCTGCAGGCGATCGTCCTCATCGTCGGGGCGCTGGTGTGTCTTGCCATCATGATGTTCGGTATGCCTGAAGGTGTGGGACAGATCGTCGACATCGCCACCGTTCACAAAAAATTCTCGCTGGGCAGCTTCGATCTCTCCTTCACCGAGCAGACCTTCTGGCTGGTGCTGATCTATGGCATCACGATCAACCTGCAGAACTTCGGCATCGATCAGGGCTACGTGCAACGGTACATCGCCTCCAAATCTGACGCCGAGGCTCGCAAGAGTGTCTGGCTGGGCGGGTTGCTTTACATACCGGTGTCCGCGCTCTTTTTCCTCATCGGCACCACGCTTTTCGCATGGTATCAGGTGAATCCCGCGGAGCTGGCAGAGGTGCGTCTGCAGGTCGCTGCCGATGTTCTGCTACAGGAGGGCGTTGACCCGAATCGGGTCGACTACAACCAGATGCTGCACGCACGGGCTGAAACGATTTCCTTACAGCAGGTGGGCAATGTGATCTTCTCGCACTTCATCGGATCTCAACTGCCGATGGGCGTGACCGGCCTCGTTATCGCAGCGATTCTCTCCGCCGGCATGAGCACTGTATCCACCTCCCTCAACTCCTCCGCAACGCTCATACTCTCCGACTGGTACAAGCGTCTGTTCATTCCCGATGCGACCAATCGACAGCAGATGATCGTGCTCTACCTGGCCACCTTGTTGCTCGGCATCGTAGGCACAGTTATTGCTCTCATCCTGGTGCGTTTCAGTGAGGGGGCGCTGGATATGTGGTGGACGCTTTCGGGTATTTTCGCCGGCGGCATGGCTGGTCTTTTCATGCTCGGACTCATGTCCCGCCGTGCCACCAGCACCATCGGCATGGCTGCTACCGCGCTGGGCGTCATCGTCATCGCCTGGATGACGCTTTCGCCCATGTGGCCGGCCGACTCGGCTACGTGGCTGCCGCGCAACCCGTTGCACAAGTACGCCATCGTCGTCATTGGCACTGCCACGATCCTCGTGACGGGATTCATCATGACACTGGCCTTCGCGTCCGCTGACACATCGCGGCGCGTTCACGCTGACCCCCAGACGGAAAGGATGATGCGATGAGTATGACCCAGGTGCGACCGCTCGGCGGCATCATCCCGCCCGTGATTACGCCGTTGCGTGACGTCGATCAACTCGACGTCGCCGCTCTTGAACGTCTGATCGAACACATCGTCGCTCATGCGGTGGGGGGGCTGTTCATCCTCGGTAGCTGCGGTGAAGCAGCCTCCCTGACGGCCTCGCTGCGTTGCGAGATGGTCCGCGAGACCTGTCGGATTGTTGCGGGACGCGTGCCCGTTCTCGTCGGCATCACGCATAACGTGCCGTGTGAGTCCATCCAGCTTGCACGCTTCGCCGCGGACGCTGGCGCGGATGCCGTCGTCACTTCGACGCCGTCCTACTTCAAGCTCGATCAGCAAGAGCTGATACTGCACATCGAATCACTGTTGCCCGAGCTGCCGCTGCCGGTCTTGCTCTATAACATCCCGCAACTCACAGGCGTCTCCTTCACCCCTGAAACCGTTGCATGTCTGATGCAGCACGATTGCATCATCGGCATCAAGGATAGCGCCTCAGACATGTCGCTCTTTCACATGTTCATCGCGCAGGCACAGGAACGAAGCGACTGGACCGTTCTCATGGGCAACGAGCTGCTGCTTGCCGAAGCGATGCTGTTCGGGGCGCACGGCGGTGTTCCGGGCGGGGCGAATGTCATCCCGCACGTGTTCGTTCAGTTGGGTGAGGCTGCCCAACGCGGTGACCTCTCCGCCGTGCAGGCGCTGCAGCGGCAGGTCGCCGACTTCTCTCAGATTTACACGAACGGGCAGGGCGGTTCCGCCATCGTCGCCGCGATCAAATGCGCCTGTCATGAACTGGGGCTGTGCGATCAGGTGCTTGCCCCGCCATTGCAGCCACTCACCGGGGAACAGCAGCGTCGCATCGCCGAGGTTGTCCGGCGCATGACGCAACCAATAGAAGAACCCATCCTCAGTCTCGGTTCGAATGTTCAGGAATGGTTGTCGACCGCAGGGCAGATCAGGAAAACAGCAGCTTCAGCAGCAGCAGTTCCAGTGTCACAAACCCCGTCACGATCGACATGATGATGAGCAGGCGACGATTCGCGAGCCTGCCGTTGAGCCGTTGACGGGCGGACGGCAGGGGGATCATCGCCAGTTGCTTTTCGCCAGCGGTGGGGCAGTAGCTCGGCTCATACCCCCGTCGTGCCTGATCCTGCACGATCGCGATGATCAGATTCGCATCGAATGGGCTTAACCCCAGCAGCTTGCCCATCTGGATCAGCTTTTCCCGCCGCTCCGGGCGAAGCAGCGTCCCCTCCAGTTCCTGCCCCACACGCACCGCCAGCACCCAGCGCGGGTCGCTCGACCCGGTCAGTTGCGCTTCCTCCGCCTTCTGACGCGCTTCGCGATCAGCCTGGCGTACCGCGGCGATGGCGCGCGATGTCCCCGCCAGCCTCAGACGCTGAGGCGATCCGGGGGGCGATCCGGTCGGCGGGCGCGAAACGGCGCCGCCGCCAACACGCGTGCGGTTCAGTGACATCCATCCGGTCTCCCCCGCGCTCCGTCACGGGATAGGTCTCACGTCCGTGTACCTGAAGAATACCACGACTTGAGCGTCCGCCAACCCCAATCGCACTTTCTCAACAATGCCAGCCCGCCCAAACCCTCCAGACGTTACAAACCGACCCATTTACCCCTCGACCTGGCCGGTTTGCCGCTCCTGTTCCTCCGCGAAAGGGTCCCATTGCAGCGTGATCCGAGGCGCCTGCGACAAATCCACCGGCAGGTCCAGCCCCCGGCCACGTGCCGGCGAAAACATCTCCGCGGGCAAACGCCGAATCGGCTCCACCATCGCACGCACCGCTGACAGCAGGGCAGGCACATCGATCCCCATGTACACGTCGTCGATGCCCCTGAACTTTTCCTGAGCCGTCGTCCAGACGCTCAACACCCCACGCGGATTGCCCCGCCGCATGTGCTCGATTGTCACCGCAACCTGGATCAGGCCCTGGTAGAAGTGCTTCTTCGGGCCGGACGCCATTCGCCAGATGTCTTCCCACACCTCGTGCGCTTCGAACCATTCCCCCGCATTGAACAGCGCCACCCCCTCATGGAACAGACGTGCCTCGTCCTCCCGATCCACCATCTAACTCCAAGAAGCCCACCCACGCAGTGGGTGGGTGCCCTGAATCACTCACCCTCACTCCCCACGCTTTTCATTCGCGGGCTGCCGATACAAATCCAGATAAAACTCCAGCAGCTCCTTCCCCTGCACGCTCTTGGTCCGCACGTGCTGGAATCCAAACCGGTCGAAGAGGTCGACCACCGCATCCGAGTCGAACCGCGTATCCAGGCGAATCTTCAGATACCCGTGGTGCTTGCAGTGCGCCAGCGCCGTCTCAACCAGTTGCTCTGCGATGTCGGTGTGCTGGAACGCCTTGTCGACGCGCAGGCGGCGCACCTCGCCGGTGTGTCCCTCTTCCGCCGCCACGCCGATCATGCCCACCACCTCACCGTGTACCTCCGCCACCCAGAAGTGGCTGGCCTCCTCCTGCAGATATGCCTCGACGATGTTGTCGATATCCGCACCGGTGTCGTTCGCCGCGATCTGACCCGCCAGCAGCCCCTCCGTGTACAGCCGCTCCACCGCCTTCTGATCTCGCGGTTCATACGTCCGGACAGTCGCCCGCGCGGGTACTCTGGATTGGGATCGGACCATCGATGTCGACTCGAAGAAGGTGCTCAGGTTTACCAGACAAGCGATGAGCAGGCGACGCGCGGTTTTCTCACGCACACACTCGCCGCGTGCGATTCAGCGCCTGCGGGAAAGCTACATCTTATCACTCCCGGGGCACCGAATAAAACCGCAATTGGTCCGATGTCGTGTCCAGCAGAGCCACCGTGTACGTCGACGCCCGGTGCAGTGCGCCGGGATTGATCAGCCGCGTCGCTCCGCATCGCTCATCGGTGGGGTGGTGCGTGTGCCCGAAGCAGACCCACGCCACCCCGCGCGCCACAGCCGCGTCCATCGCCCGCCGATCGTCTCCGTGCAAAAAAACCAGTTCCCTGTCGTCGAACATCAGGCTGCCCACCGGATGGGCGACCGTGATCCCGAGTGCTTCCGCATACCGCGCCAGTTCAGCCGCGTTCCAGTCCACATTCCCGAACACCACCTGCACCGGCACCACGCCGCCACCCGGGAACACAGTCACCATCTCATCCAGCACCTTTTCTGACTCGATATCCCCCAGATGCAGCAGCACCTCGGCGCCAGCCTCGACCAGCATCGACACCGCCTGCCGCGTCACCGCCGCACGTCCGTGTGAATCCGACAGCAGCCCAACCTTCGCCACACCACAACCTTTCGCAGATGATCCCGCCGAACCCCTATAATCTGCCTGCGATTTCACAGCTTTGCCAACGACGATTCAGGACGATTGTCCATGCACGACCAACCCACTCCGACGCCCGATGATGCCGATCAGCCCGCGCATGACGCCACGCCGGATGCCGATCACTTTTCCCAGCAGGTTCAGCACGTGCCCGTCTCCGCCCGGGTGCCTGAACATGTCGCCCGCGGTGTCTTCAGCACCGGCGTCCTCGTGCAGACCGGCAGGCATGAGTTCATCTTCGATTTCCTGCTCATGCTCGCCCGGCCGCATCAGGTCGTCGCCCGCGTCGTTATGCCCTTTGCCGTTATCCCCAGCTTCATTACAGCCCTGCGACAGAACCTGGATATCTACACCCAGCAGTTCGGCCCGCCGCAGCCGCTGCCCAAACCGCCGCCGGGTGCGACCGTCCCCCCAATTGATGAAATCTACAGCCAGCTCAAACTGCCGGATGAGGTAGCGGTGGGGGCCTACGCCAACGGCGTGCTCATCAGCCACTCGCCCTCCGAGTTTGTTTTCGATTTCATTGCCAGTTTCTACCCGCGTTCGAGCGTTTCCGCCCGCATTTTCCTCACCACGCCTCAGGTCCCGCGCTTCCTCGAATCCCTCATCCGCTCCTTCGACCAGCTCCAGCGCCGCCAACCCCCCAACCCCAACACCCCCTGACCCGAGTTGCTTCAATTACCCCCTCGAAGCCCACCCACGCAGTGGGGGGCTCAACTGATGGGCGCCCCGCAACTTATCCCCACCTTCCCCACACCCACCCTCATCATCCCACCCCGTCCTCGGCGCTCCCCCCTTGACAACGTCGCAAACTCCCCTAAAGTTCCTGTCGTCAACTGCCCCCTGAGGCGTTGCAGCCGCCCACCGGCCCGCCACGCCTCGTGTCCCGGAATGTGGACAACTCCAAAGGCGAGACGGGGGCACTTGACACGCCGAAATTGCCCGGCATAATACCCGGCTCGCTCGACGTGAGAGGCCAACACGGCAAGACGCGACGAGCCACGGCGAACGACGCCCAAAAGCGTCCGACGCGATTGGAAGTTCGCTCTTTGACAAGTGGATAGTTCTGGTCTCGTCATGCTAAGAAAAGCATACCGAGAAGTGAGCTCTCGAGAAGCTTGTCCGGAACCCGTTGTCCTCCCCTGGACGGCGGGGAAAGGGTTGTCACGATGGTGATCTCGCACCCGTGACAGGTCAGACGCTCAGCCCGAGGCCCGGAAGGCTCACCCGCTATGTGGGTGAGGCTGAAGGACATCGGTTTGAGGTCGGTATGATCAAGCTACTAAGAGCGCGTGGTGGATGTCTTGGCGTTCAGAGGCGATGAAGGACGTGGGAACCTGCGATAAGCTCAGGGGAGCTGGTAACCAAGCTGCGATCCTGAGATCTCCGAATGGGGAAACCCAACGGTCTTGTGCCGTTATTCATGGCTGAATGCATAGGCCATGAAGGCGAACCTGGTGAACTGAAACATCTTAGTAACCAGAGGAAAAGAAAGAAACCTCGATTCCGTCAGTAGCGGCGAGCGAACGCGGAACAGCCCAAACCGGCCTTCGGGCCGGGGTTGTGGACACCAACGTGGTACTCCGGCGACGATCGCGAACAGGGTTGAATCCCTGACCATAGAAGGTGAAAGTCCTGTAGCGGTTGGCAATGGAGGCCTAGGTGAATCCAGAGTAGCGTCGGGCTCGTGGAACCCGGCGTGAAGCAGGGGGGCCCACCCCCCAAGGCTAAATACTCCTGAACGACCGATAGCGAACCAGTAGGGTGATTGAAAGATGAAAAGCACCCCGACAAGGGGAGTTAAAAGTACCTGAAACCACGCGCTTACAAGCGGTCGGAGCCTGTCTTCGGACGGGTGACGGCGTGCCTTTTGCATAATGAGCCGGCGAGTTAATCTCTGTGGCAAGCTTAAGCCGTACCCCGGCGGAGGCGAAGCGAAAGCGAGTCTTAACAGGGCGCCAAGTCGCAGGGATTAGACGCGAAACCTTGTGATCTACCCATGGCCAGGTTGAAGGGAAGGTAAAACTTCCTGGAGGACCGAACCCGTTGACGTTGAAAAGTCATGGGATGAGCTGTGGGGAGGAGTAAAAGTCTAATCAAACTGGGAGATATCTCGTTCTCCTCGAAATAGTTTTTGGGCTAGCCTCACGTAACACCCTTCGGGGGTAGAGCTACTGGATGGAACTGGGGGGCTCCCCGCCTACCCATTCCAACCAAACTCCGAATACCGAAGGGCCCTGTCGTGGGAGTCAGACTGCGGGGGATAATCTTCGTGGTCAAAAGGGAAACAACCCAGATCGCCAGCTAAGGTCCCAAATCTTGTCTTAGTTCGAAAGGAAGTCAGAGTGCAGTGACAGCCAGGATGTTGGCTTAGAAGCAGCCACCATTTAAACAACGCGTAATAGCGGACTGGTCGAGGATTCTGGCGCCGATAATGATCGGGAATAAGACAAGAACCGAAGCTGCGAACTTGTGCTTGCACAAGTGGTAGAGGAGCGTTCCTGTCAGCGGCGAAGCGACATGGACAACGTGTCGTGGAGCGGCAGGAAGTGAAAATGCCGGCTTGAGTAACGATAAACCAGGCGAGAATCCTGGTCGCCGAAAGCCCAAGGTTTCCTGGGCAAGGTAAATCCGCCCAGGGTTAGTCGGACCCTAAGGCCAGGCCGAAAGGCGTAGTCGATGGACAGCAGGTTAATATTCCTGCACTTCGTTGGAAGGTTGAAGCACCGTGACGGATCTGCAAGGTCATGCGGATGATTAGTCGTGTCCGTTGCCGCAAGGCTAACAGCGATCTTGATCTGGATGATGGCTGAGCAGGTTCCAGGAAATAGCGTGTGTGGACGACCAACGAATCCGTACCAAAACTGACACAGGTGGGCGAGGCGAATAGCCTCAGGCGCTCGAGAGAACGGTTGTTAAGGAACTAGGCAAATTGACCCCGTAAGTTCGCGAGAAGGGGGCCCTCCCTCCCTCGGGAGAAGGGCGCAGAGAAAAGGCTCTGGGAACTGTTTATCAAAAACACAGGACTGTGCCAACTCGCAAGAGGATGTATACAGTCTGACGCCTGCCCAATGCCGGAATGTCACGGAAGCAGGTTAGCCTTTCCTCGTGTTAGGCGAAGCTTGCAACTCAAGCACCGGTCAATGGCGGCCGTAACTATGACGGTCCTAAGGTAGCGAAGTTCCTTGTCGGGTAAGTTCCGACGCGCATGAATGGCGTAATCACTGGAGCACTGTCTCAACAACCGACTCGGTGAAATAGAAGACGCGGTGAAGATACCGTGTACCCGCAGCAAGACGGAAAGACCCCGTGGACCTTTACTGTAGGCTGGTATTGGCCACGATATTGTCATGCGTAGGATAGGTGGGAGCCTTTGAAGCGCCGGTTCCGGCTGGCGTGGAGGCAACCTTGAAATACCACCCTTGTCAATGTTGTGACCTAACCTGGTGCCGTGAATCCGGGCCAGGAACAGTGCTAGTTGGGCAGTTTAGCTGGGGCGGCTTCCTCCCAAAAGGTAACGGAGGAGTGCAAAGGTCGGCTCAGCACGGTTGGAAACCGTGTGTCGAACATAAGAGCATAAGCCGGCTTTACTGCGAGACGTACATGTCGAGCAGTCACGAAAGTGGGCTCTAGTGATCCGGTGATCCCGTGTGGAAGGGTCATCGCTCAACGGATAAAAGGTACCCCGGGGATAACAGGCTGATCGCCTCCGAGCGTCCATAGCGGCGAGGCGGTTTGGCACCTCGATGTCGGCTCATCACATCCTGGGGCTGAAGGCGGTCCC
>CALKHT010000042.1 GCA_937988825.1 uncultured Phycisphaeraceae bacterium | reverse complement strand
GCTGGGAATGGGCGCGGCGCTGCTGCTGCGACGCCGTAGGGCATGACAACGTTTGGTGGCAGGCCAGGCAGGTGGTCCGCCATCCTCGCCATCGGTTTAACCGCCGATGGCGGACTTATTCCAATCGTTTTGCACGGACTTCGCTCAATCCGACTAGAGGAGCTTGTTATGACCCGCCGTGCCTTCACACTGATCGAATTGCTCGTCGTCATCGCGATCATTGCCCTCCTGGTCGCGCTGCTCCTTCCGGCGCTCAGCCGTGCTCGCAAACAGGCACTCTACGCCCAGTGCATGAGCACACTTCGACAGTCCGGCACCGCGTTCATCGCGGCGGCGATCGACAACAATGGCGCGTTTCCCGATCGTGATCTGACCACCAAACCCACCGTCGTAAAAAACGAACAGCACGACCTGCGCCACACGCTTCGCCATTACGTGAGTCTGAATCTGCTGCAGTGTCCGCTTTCTCCGCAGCGGATGGATTTTGAGCAGTATCCCGGTCAGGATCGCATTGAAACTAACTATGGCTTTTACGCCGACTGGAAATTCGATGACATCGGCCCTTACAGGGAACAGGGGCTCAGCACAATCGAATCGGCATTCACATGGCGAGGCACGCGATTCACTGTGCTGGCCAGCGACTGGGACTCACTGAACTTCAGCGACTCACGTGTGGAAGGCTCGCACCAGGACGACGCCGGACTGATGATCGAAGCCAGTTGGGATGGTACCACCTACAACGGCGCAACGTTCACCTTCTCACGATGGCAGAACTGGAACGGTGGATGGCGCGGCACGGTTACCAAGAATTACATGTTTACCGACGGCTCAGTCGCTACCTATGGCAACGTGAGCGTGAGCCACAAGGAATATCCCGAGATGCAAAGCGTCCCGGTATTTCGGAGTGAAAACGGCTGGTATGTTTATCTGCCCACCCGCTGACGATATGCGACGCGGATCAGGTACGGTCACGATGCGGCACGGTTAACGTGATTGGCTGGCGATTTGGCTTCCAGGTTCAGCACGCGGGAGACGCGTCGAAAGTCGGTCGTGATGGCATTGGTCAGCGTCCTGATCGCCGGATCGGCCAGTTTCAGCCGCTTGGCCAGCAGTGTGCGCGACTCCGCCTGATCATCGCGGGACATTGCGTGCGGCTCGATAAAAAAGGGGGCGACACGCAGCGCCATGTGCAGTGCATCGGTCAGCGGCACAAGGTCCGACGGGGCGGAGGTTGGCTGATGCTGCCAGCGCACAGCCTGAATGAGACGCATCGGCAGCCGCCAGTATGCCAGCAGGTGCGCGGCGAACTCGATATGGTCAACGCCATAGGCCTCGCGTTCCTTTTGCAGCAGTGATGCATGATCGACCGCCTTGCCGACCGTGCTGATGTAATGGTCGCCCATGGCCTGCGCGATGGCGAGCTGCCCCACCGCCGCGAGCAGACCAACCGTGAACGCTTCCTCGCGGTCGATGTGTTCGTCGTAGCACGTTGACAGGTGCCGTGCAGTGACCGCCGTACTCACGCTCTGGGTCCAGAAGTGTTGCAGGTCAAAGCGGCCCTGTTGCTGCGGCAAGGCGCTGGCACACATGTTCATCGCTACGACCATCACCGCGCGGGTACCCAGCATCAGCACCGCCTGCCGAATCGATGTCAGCTGCGTGCCCGAATTGAATGCAGCCGAGTTGGCAAGCTTGAGCACCTGTCCGCTGAGGGCGGGATCGACCGCGATGGCATCACACAGATCGGCGATATTCACCGATTCATGGCGGCACAATTCCACCACGCGCAGAGCCGCCCCTGGCGCAGCGGGCAGATGCCCAGCCTGCTTCAGACGCTGCAACAGCCGTTGGGCGTGCACATGTCGTTCTGTACGAACGATCGGCTCCATAAAATTTCCGTGGCGTTAGTGACTCCGTGCCGCCACGGCTCCCTCGGAATCCGGTACCGGGACACTGTCCGCGTTCCGCTGCATGAACCTGCCGAAGTGCGGCAGGATCTGATCCGCCGTCACGATGCCGGAAAGCACCAGTTCTTCAACCAGGTCCACCGCCATGCGCAGTTGCTGCATTCGCAGGAGCATCCGTACCTGCTGCTCATCCAGTCGCCCCAGTTCGCAGGCGATCTGGCCGAACGGCCGATACTGCCTCACCTGCTCGTCGAGGATGTCGTCGATGTCCTCACCGCTGAGCACCCGATGGCGGAAGGCGATCGCGCCAATCGTGTCGGCCGCGTCGCGCCAGTTCCTTTGCAGGTGCGCCAGCCGTTCGGCGGGCACGACCCCTTCCTCGACCAGATAATCCATGAATGAGCTGCGCATTGTTGAGCTTCCGTTATCGGCGGATGAACCGCCGGGGACCATTTAGATAAATCGGCAGATAAGCCCACCGATTTCATTTGGCTGGTCGACTTAACCGCAATACCGGGGGTCGCCGCAGCGTTCCCGGTGTCTGGCGCGATAGGGCATTTTCGGCTACCTGTAGCGTCTGTAGGGGCTCCTGCCCGGCCGTCGCACGTATTTCATGAAGTCAGAGCCAATTCAGCCCCACGCCGCACGACGATGAGATTCGAGCGGGGTCATGCCGCACGGGGCATACGACCCCCATTCAGGAGTACCCGAATGAGTCATACCGTGCTCATCGCTGATGATGAACTGCATCTGACGCACATTCTGCGCTTCAAGCTGGAGCAGGCCGGTCTTCAGGTGCTCGTCGCCAACGATGGCCAGGAAGCGTTTCAGATGGCGATGGCGCACGCGCCACACCTTGTCATCAGCGACTTTCAGATGCCGGTGATGGACGGCTTCGCAATGTGTGTGAAGCTGAAGGAAACGCCTCAGACAGCATCAATTCCCGTGCTGATGCTGACGGCACGCGGCCACAAACTGTCACCCAGTCAACTTGCTCAGACAAATATCGCGTACATGATGGCCAAGCCGTTCAGTGCGATGGAACTGATTGATAAGGTAATGGAGCTGCTGACGCACCATTCTGACGCCAGTACATCCTGCGATAACAACATTCGAGTGGCGTAACGCTCATGACCATGCTCCGAAGCCGATCCGCATTCGATACCTTCGCTCAGCGCTGCCATGAGCTGCGTCTGCTGACGTGGTGGTGTGATGCGGACGGTGCGATCGTATCGGAGCCGACGCTTCCGCTGGCGGTGCAGCCGATTCTTGATTCGCCGCTGCTGCGACATTCGATCGAAAAGGCGGCCCGCATGACACTCGCGGGCCCTGATGATGACGCGGTCGATTTCACCTTTCCCGGGGCGGCGCTGATTCTCCTGACAAGCCGTCGCAACAGCAGCGAGGCGGATGGTGTCTCGGCAAGCCTTCTCATGACCGCCGCCTTCGCCGACACGCCACAGTTTGAGCTGATTTGTCGCGAAGCGGCGCTCGATCCAGCCACGGCTGCACTGGAACTGGCGCCGTGGATGGCACATCCACCGGAAAACATCGAGCTGATGCGGCGAACGCTCCTGTGGATGCATGCGGACCTGCTGGCAGCTCAGCGTGACAAGCAGGCGATCAATGAGTTCAGCGAGAACCTGCTACAGGCGTATGAGCAGACGCACCTGCTTTTCCGCCTGGCGCGCATGCTCAACGGCCGCAACGATCCGCGCATGCTCATGCAGGTGATGTGCGAGCAGCTGCTGCCGGTCCTGCCCTTCCGGTGGGTTGCGGCCCGGTTCGCCTCGGGGCGAGGTGTGCTTGCAGATCTGTCGGGCCAACTGCTGCTGGCGGGGGAACTGCCCTGTCCGTCCGAACGATTCGATGCCCTGGCGGCAGACCTTGTTGAACGATGCACCGTCGACGACTGGACCCGGTTACTCGATCCATCACGCAATGAGCTGGCCGCCCTGGTGAACGCCGAGGTGATTGCCGAACCGATATCTCACGATGGCGAAGCGGTCGGCGTCCTGCTGGTGGGCAACAAAACCGGCGATGATCCTGAGGTGAGCAGCGTCGAAACACAGTTCCTGGAAGCGGCGGCCGATTTCCTTGGCGTCTTTCACGAAAACATCGCCCGCTTCCATGAGGAGCGAGCGCTCTTCCTGGGCACGCTGGGCGCTTTGACCGCCTCCATCGACGCAAAAGACCGATACACCTGCGGTCACTCCGAACGTGTATCGCACCTTGCCCAGTGCATCGCCCAGAAAATGCAGCTTCCCTCCGAAGTCGTGGAGAAGGTTCGCATCGCGGGCCTGGTTCACGATGTGGGCAAAATCGGCGTACCGGAACATGTGCTGTGCAAGCCTGGCCGACTCACCGACGAGGAGTTCGAGCAGATCAAGCGTCACCCGGTGATCGGGTACAGTATCCTCAAGGACATTCAGCCACTGGAGGATATGCTGCCCGGCGTGCTGTATCACCATGAACGCTGGGACGGCAGAGGCTATCCGGAAGGACTCAGCGGCGAAAACATTCCACTATTCGGCCGAATCATCGGCGTAGCAGATACGTTCGACGCGATGAGCTCCAGCCGTTCCTATCGTGCCGCAATGCCGCGTGAAAAGGTAATGGCAGAGCTGGAGCGAAGCGCGGGAACGCAGCTCGACCCGCAGGTTGTCGCCGTCTTCAAACAGGTGGATCTCACCGAATACGATGCGATGCTGCAGCGGCACGCAGTGGGCATCCAGCCTGAATCGAGCCAGCTCAGCAGCAATCATTAATTGGCGTTCACTGAGTTACGCGGCGCCAGCTTCCCGGAATGGGATCAAATCCCGCGTATGCTTCAAATCCATACGGCTGAGCGTACTGATTTTCATAAATTATGGTGAATGGCGCTTCAATACTCGCATCGCCCTCGACGATGACCAGACCACGCACACGTGGGGTACCGCCCCTGATCTTGAGGGTACCGCGAACATATACGACGCCACGGATCTCGTTTGGATAATGATCCGTAGTGTCCCAGTCGGCATGGCCCTCGTACGGCGTGTGGCTGGGATTGAAGTTGACGTTGTAGTCGGTCTCCGAAAGCGTTTTGCCGTCGCTGTTGTAGCTCATTTCCACATCACCGATGACGATGAGGGCTGGCAGCTCGTTGTTTGTCGGGTGAAGGAGAAGGGCATCTTCAAGCTGAAGCTTCCTGCCGGGCGCCAGCTTGATGGCCAGCGTGCCATTAACGCGCAGTCGGCGAAGACGCAGATCGCCGTCGTGCTCTATGTAGTAGATGCCCCGGCTATTGGACGAGCCGCCCGGATTGGAATTCGGACTGATGACAATTTGCTCATAGGTTTGATTACCGGGCGGGATCGTTATTTTTGCGCCCATGTGTCGGTACGTTTCGAATACGTCCTGCGCCGGGGCGGAAAGCTTCGACGCGGGAATACGCAATTTGCCATAGACCGTGCCACTGCCCGACTTGGTAGTTGCGCCCACTGCACCGATGACCGTGCCGTCGATGCGCACGTTCTGCCCGGCATAGGCCGGTGCCCCGATCACTGTGAGCGATTGGCCATAATCTATTCGAACAGAGCCGGTGGCATAGAGCGCCTGCGACAGTGCCCCGCACTCAGCAAAACGCGGCTGAAGGTCAACCTGTAAAACCTGACGTGCCTTTCCCTGAACACCTGTGGCGATCACACGCACCCTATCCGCACGTTCATCGGCAATGTCGTTGTCAACCGGGTCGCGCACGAGCAGGCTGATCGTACCTTCCCCCAGCGGAAGCTCATCAACCCACACCCCATCGCCACGTACTATGCGCCAGCCAGCATCGCGAGTCATCCAGAAACGTGCCAGTTCCACCGCGGAAATCGCGTGATTCCGCGCACACGCCACATCGTACTGCAGCACCGCCGTCCTGTTCTGCACCCGTACCCCGAGGATGGCGGACACACCGACGATCAGGATGATCGTCGAAGCACCAAGCACCGCCAGATAGGCGGCGCCGCGCTGGCGATGCGATCGGTTACGTGCTGGTGCGAATGTTTGTTTCACAGTCGATGTAACGTTTTCAATCCGATGCGCGGGTCTTGAGCGCGACGGCGGTCGCGATCTGCCGCTGATCGCGCCATACGGTTACCGTGACGCATTTCACGCCCGTCTCGGTGGAGCTGACCGCGAGCTGATTATCCGGATCAACGAACGTAATAGTGACGGTTCGTCGCCCATTCTCCAGTCCGGGCACCACCTGGCCCTGCCGATCACGCACGGGCGATTCCGACCAGTTATGAAAGTCATCCACATCGTCGAACGGGAAGCGTGGCGTGCCCTCGCCCGATTCGGGCCCAAACATCACCGCCTGAACGGGTTCTTCATAAGGCAATGCCATGATCTCGCTGAGCTTGGCCTGGGCCAGTTGCAAACCACGTGACCTCTCCGCAACACGTTCCTGCGCAAGCCGTGCGCCACTCAATGTATTGAGGGCAGCCGTAAACATGATGCTGACGATGAGCATCGCCATGACCGCCTCAATCAACGAGAACGCAGCCGAATGACGCGCATCGTGGCAACCACGAGGACGACGACAGCGAGTGTGGCGAGGGTTCATGAGCCGGGCACCTCCACACGATTCAGAATCGGAACCGCGGCGAAGTTCTCATACACATCGTTGGCTGTGCGCAACCGCACATTGATCGAAAGCAGGTTGTTTTTGGTTTCGACAATATCCGGACCCGGCCGGGTCGCTCGGCCATAGAGGTAAAACTCCAGCGATTTCAGCTCGGGTGTCCATGATCCGCCGCTGTTGTTGGTCGAGATCATGTTCGTGCCGAACAGACCCAGAATTCCACCATGCGCCAGCGTGACCACCGGCGAGCTGTTGGAAGATCCATTTCGAACGACGATACAGACGCCCATGTCGGGGGAAAGGCCCTGCGTCTGGTTGAAGTTGAAGGTGCGTGATACGTACCACGACAAGCCCAACAACTGCGGCAGGTTCGACTCGAGCAGTTCGCGCTCTTCCAGGACGGTATCCGCCGGGCATTGTGCCGCATCCTGTGGACGCAGTTGAACGAGGATGCGCCCATCACGGTCGCCGTTGGCTGCCATCACCAGCTCTACCCGAGTGGGACGCCAACTGATCGCATCAGATGGCAGATTGGGTACAACGTACTGGGCTGCCCATCTGCTGCTTGTAATGTTCGAGTTCAGGATAGACAGAAAGCCCGACTGGCTTCGAAGGATCATCTCAGCGGTTTCATACGTTGTTGGGGTAACGATCTGCCGCGTTTGCACCTTGTAAGTAAGGTCGAACGTGGTCACATTCTCCAGCATGACCACATCGGTTCCGCCGTTGATGGAGCGCCGCAGGGGATCGCCTGCGGTGCCCGACCAGCTATAGCGGATGACCTCGTTCACATTATCGCCGGTGCGATCGGGTACGGTGAACGTCACGGAGCGTGCATCGCGTTGTTGGAAGCTGATCGCCAGTTGCAGATCCGCCACGATCTCATCCATGACCGAGGCAGTGCGAATCAGCGACTGCGTGGGGCTGTCATGCGGCAGCGCCCGGGCGACGAGCACCAGCGACGATCCGATGGTCAGAAAGACCACCGACACCACACCCATGCCTGCCACGACTTCAATCAGCGAGAAGCCGGTCGCACGGTTTGCGGATCGTGTCGCCCTCCACCGCTGCTTGTTACCTGTCAGGCAATCGTTCATCGCCCTACTCCACGCGAGCGACGTTCGACGTGGCGTCAATCACCACCGTATGTCCATGCTGGCCCGACTGAATGAGAATGATTCCGCTCCCATTGGGCACACCATAGGCATTGAACGTAAGCCGCTGGGGCAGCGTGACGCTGTGTTTCACCGCAACGCGATAAGGCGGCTGTGCAAGATCGACACGATATACGCCGTCGTCGTCCAGGGCGGCCAGCGCCTCAATCGTGTAGCCGGTACCAGCGAAATCGATCGCTACTTCGCTACTCGTCGCTCTTGCGTGTGCCCGTGCCCAATCGAGATCAGCCGCCAGACGTTGGGCCGCCAGTCGACTGCGATAGCGTGAGACAGCTCCACTGTAACGCGGCGCGGCAATGGCAGCCGCCACCGAAATGATGGTCAGAACCGCGACAATTTCCGTCAATGTGAACGCCCCCGCGACGTGACGCCTGATCGCAGGTGGTTCGCGAAGATAGTCCAGGTCTCGCGACATCGTGGCAGGCTCCCGTCAAGCACAACGCCCGGCTCCCTTGCGGTGGCCGAGCGTTGACCAGCGACGAAATCAATCGTTGCGTCAATAGGTGTTGTAGGGCACGCTGGAAGCGTCGGTATCGTTGTTAGGCAGGTTGGCGCGAATTTCGCCAGTCCTGGAGTCGTAAAACCAGCCACCTGAGGCGCTGCCTGGCGTATTGCCATCCGCCTTGACAATGTTGTCCTTGCCCTTGTGTGTTCCCACCGATAGCTTGGGAATCTTGCGGATGTACGGACCGTAAATGAACTCGTTCTTCTTCTCACTCGACGTATTGCCGTCCGCATCGGTGTATTCGGTCATCTGCTTGACGAACGTGGTGGGATCGTCCGACGGGTACCTGCCTCCATGCTCGGTGGCATAGAGGTCGATCGCGTTGCGCAACACAGCCAGATCACCCTGGAGCTTTGCGTCCGCCGCTCCTTCGGAGCCTCGGCTGATACGTGGGATCGCGATCGCGCCGATGATGCCGATGATGACCACGACAATCACCAACTCGATCAGACTGAACCCCCGGAGCCGGTTTCGGTGAACGTTGGACATGAGCTGTGCTCCCTTGCAATCCTGTGGCATTTCCGGGCGACCATTCCGGTGCGTCCAGAAAAATCCATCGGATGAATTGGAGCATCGCTTAAGGATTCGGGTATGAAGGATGAGAATTTACCTTAGGCGATTCCCCGAAACGCCGGGGGTGCGCAGTTGCAGCTCGACCTGCTCACCTTGCACGCTGAACCACGCTGAACGTTCACCCACCCGCAGGAGAACGATCCCCGGCTCCCCATCCAGTGCCTCACCCGGACGCACCGCCCGGCCGTTAATCACGGCAAAGCCATTATCCCGACCCGCGACCACCGCTTCCAGCTGATAACGATCGGTGAACGACCGTTCCACCTCAACCGTGGCCACGGGCCTTGCCTCCTGCGCCATGGTTCTCGGGGCGGCGAACCATCCGCTGGGCGGCTCAAAGGCGTCCACCAGGGTTTCGATATCAAAGCTCTGCTCGGCCGCCACCTGCGCCAAACGCTCGGCGATCAGGTTTCGCGACGCGACCGGCGTTGTACCCGCCGCGGCGGAAACCTGCGGTGTCGAAATCGCTGTCGCTGCGTTCATGATCGCGACGCCGCTGTCCGCTGTCGCCTGAGCCGGCCCGGTCACGTCATAACCAATAAGGACGCGATCCACGGTCAGCGCTGCCGCCCCGAGACCAACCACGCACAACAAAATCTTTTGTTGACGATTCAGTGCCATGACACTTCAAGCAGACAATACATGTCGCTCAAGTGCAAGTGATCTGCAAAATGAAAATGGGTTCAGGATAACACTGCAGGCGAGGCCGATATCACTGCCCCGAAGCCGTCGTTTCGCGAGCCGTAAACCAGCACAGTGTCAGGTGAAAACGTGCCCCCTCGGCGGGGTTTTCCGGCGTGCCGATGATCTGGAACTCCGAAACCGCGATGTCCGAGAAACGTGCGTGAAGCCGGTGTAGAAACAATAGGTACTGCCGGAAATCCGACATGCCTGCAAGTTCGATGGGCACCATGTCGAACAGCCGCTCGCTGTGTTTCTGACCTGGATCGATCTGCTGCAACGTCAGCCCCACATCATTGGCGATCTCCGTCAACTCTGCAATGCGTTGATTGATGCGGCCGGCCGACTCCAGCTCAAGCTGACTTCGCTCAAGCTCTTCGTTCACCATCGCCACTTCACGGTGGATCTGTGCGACACGCTTGTCAAGTTCGCCGGCGATGCGTTGCTGTTCCAGTAGTTCGGCCTGCTGTGAACGTTGGGCGATCTGCGCATCCAGCACGGGCTGTATCGCCGTCATATACGCGCCAGCCGTCAGAAGCGTACAACACAGCACGCCCGCCACATGAACCAGACCTCGTCGCTGCCCAGCGGTCATGGTGTGGGCTCCTTTCCAAGCGCGACAGGCGAAGGAGGTGATCCGATCACGCACTCCACCTCGAAAGCGGACACATCCACTTCCCCCACTGGCTGACGCATCGTCTTAATCAGCTTCACCTGCGAGAACAGTTGCGTCTTCTCCAGTCGCAGGACGAACTGCGATACCTCGCGCTGCGAGCGTCCCAGACCTTTCAGCCGCAGCATGTACTGGTGCGCCCCCAGTCGAATCGAACCATCCGCTGAGGTGGTTATACCGGCGAAGGCACGTCCCTGCACGCCGATCGGGCGCAGCTCGCACTCGCGAAGTACAATCTGATCACCCATCACCCGGCCAAGTAACGCCAACAGGATGCTCCAGTTGGGCTGGTTGACGATCTGTTGTTCGATCGCCAGCGTCAGCCGCACATGCGCCAATTGTGGGGTGAGGGTAGAGATCACCTCATTGGCCGCGTTGATACGGGCTGCGACCTGAGCAAGCTGATGTGCCTGGGTGCGATCCACATCCGACCAGTTAGTGCGGCACAACACGCTAACGATCGCGAGCAGCGTCGCATAGAGCGTGCAGGCGATCAGCCAGCGTCGCAAGCAGTTGCGCAACCGCTTGGCCTCGCGTCGTTTAGCCGGGATGAGGTTAATGCCCTGCATATCTGAGTCTTCCCGGAATGTTTACCTTTCCCGCCATTGCGCCAGCCCGATCGCCGTGACCAGCATCGCACCGGTGGAGTTCACATCGTTGGCACCTTCGACCAGCTCACTGGCGTCGACCTCGTGAATGTCCAGTTCCAGACATCGCGTGAGGCTCTCACGCAGGCCTGGCAATGATGCTCCGCCACCCACCAGCAGCACCCGTTGCGCAATCGGCGCCGCGAATCGATGTGTCACATACGTCAGTGACACTCGTACTTCCTGCGCCATCGCCTCGTACTGACTGGTCAACATGCTTTGCATTTCCTGCAGCACGGCACTCAGTCGGGTCTGCAGCGCCTCATCGTGTGCAGCCGCCAGGATCAGATGATCGACATCGCCCGACTCCAGGGAGAACCGGTGCGACAACATACGATGTACCGGCGCAACGCCGCTTTCCTCAAGCGTGCGCTCGAACACAATCTGACCGCGGAACAGCAGGATCAACCGTGCCGACATCCATCCCACATCGAGGATGGCTGTCACCGCCTGCGGGTCGCGGATCAGCGGCTTGCAAGCACGAACGATTGCCGCCGACTGCACATCCAGGGCGCACACGTTCAGGCCCTGTGCTTCGAAAAGGTCCAGGTACTCATTCGCGTCACGGTGGGTACATGCTGCAGCATACACCTGTGTCGCATCCCCACCCCGAACAGTGGTCGGCAGCTCCCAGTAGGCCAGTTCCAGACTGTCCGGCTCCACCCGGTGCGTGCGGGCCAGCTCCATCTGCGCCATCTCGCGCAGCGGTGCACCGCTTGCCACCGGCGGCAGTTCCAGTACTCCCGAGATCAACTCATGCGCTGGTGTCGCCAGTACTGCCTTTCGCCCAACAAAACCCCTGCGAAACAGTACATCGCCCACACGCTGCACTTCGTCCGCATTGATCGCGGCCGTCAGCTCACGCCGCGGAAACACCGCCACATTCTCCAGTCGCCAGCGTGCGCCTTGACGGCTGAGCTGCACGATCTTGATCTGTCGTGCGCCCATGTCGATGCCGATGGGACTTCGTTTGTTGGTGATTGCCAACTGCATATCAGTTGCCCCCCGCTGTCATCGAAGTGAGGTCGAAAAGCGGCATGAACATACTTACCGCCACGAAACCGACCAGCAGTCCCAGCACGATCAGAATCATCGGTTCCAGAATGCTCAGTAGCGACCGTACCAATAGTTCGTTCTCTTCGTCCATGAAGTCTGCCACCGCAAGCAGGACGAAGCCCACCTTGCCCGCCTGCTCGCCACTGCGCATCGCTTCATACACCGAAGGTTCGATCAGGTTGGGATCATTGAACGCACTGCTGATCGCGTCGCCGCGGGTCACCGCTTCCTCCGCGCGTTGCATGAGGTCGCGGTAGTAGCCGTTGCTCACTGTGTTCTGCACGAGCGTCAATACCTCCAGCAACGGCAGGTGCGACTCAATGAGAATTCCCAGCAGGCGCGCAATACGTGCCGTCGCGAAGTTGCGCGTGGCCTTTCCGATCTGTGGCAGGCGCAACATGATCGTGTCCCACGCGTGTTTGCCCTGCGGCGTGCGCAGCCACATCCGAAGGCCGACTACACCTCCGATCACCACCAGCAGCGCCGCCCACCACGCCGCACGCAGCCCATCACTCAGCGCCACCAGCATCACCGTCGTCGGCGGCAACGGTACATCCAGCGACTCGAACAGCTCAGTGAACCGCGGCAGCACCACCAATAACATCAGTACCAGCACGATCACCGACACAGACACCAGCAACACCGGATACACCATCGCACCACGCACGGTATTGCGTACGTGCAATTGCTGTCGCGTGAGGCTCGCCAGCCGATCCAGCATCGCAGGCAGTTTGCCGGACGATTCACCCGCTGCGATCAGGCTGCAATAAACCGCATCGAAATACTCCGGATGCTGACCCAGCGCTTCAGCCAGCGTCTGCCCCTGCTCGACAGAGTCGCAGGCTTCCCTGATCACCGCGCGCCATCGCGGGTCCTTCATCTGCTTCGACAGTGAATGGAGCGCCTGAGTGATCGGTGTACCCGTGGACACCAACACGTAGAACTGGCGTGTGAAAATCGCCAGGTTCTTGAGCTTGCTCCCCTTACCCGCTCGACGAGACGTCAGGTGTGCATCATCCTCTGCGTCATTCGTGACCGGGTTAATGCGTGAAATGAACAGCCCCTGTCGGCGCAGCTTCTCTGCAGCGTCGTTCATGTCAGCCGCGTCGATGACATCGGTCACCGCCCGACCGGATCGATCAAATGCCTGATAGGCGAGCTTCATGCCACCCGCCTTTCATCCTGCGTCGCGGCGGTCTGTGGCACCGGCGTCTCCAGTGATTCACTGTCATCGCGGGTGACACGCAGCACCTCTTCCAGACTCGTCCGACCGTCAATCGCAACCAGCACACCTTCCTCGCGCAGCGTCAATGCCCCGCCGGTACGCATCTTTTCGCGCAACTCGTGGGCTGGCGCCGCCCGGTGCACAAGACGCCGAATCTCCGGCGTCACTTCCATCACCTCATAGATGCCCATACGCCCCTGGAAACCAGTGTCGTGACACTGCTGACAGCCACTGCCCTTGCGGAACGCCCGCCCCACCCGGTCACTCAGGCCCGCATCCTCCAGCACATGCTCTGCCGGGTAGTATTTCGTTGCACAGGCTGGGCAGATCGTGCGCGCCAGTCGCTGCGCTACCGCTCCGTTCAACGCACCCGAAAGCAAATACGGTTCGATGCCCATGTCGAGTAACCGTGCCACCGCGCCCGGCGCATCGTTGGTGTGCAGCGTGGCGAGCACCAGGTGTCCGGTGAGTGCCGCCTGCACTGCCACGCGCGCCGTTTCCGCGTCACGAATCTCGCCCACCATGATGATGTCCGGATCCTGACGCAGAATGCTGCGTAGCGCCCGCGCGAACGTCATGCCGATCGATTCCTGCACCTGAATCTGGTTGATCAGGTCAAGCTGATATTCGACAGGGTCTTCGATGGTAACGATGTTGCGCTCCGAGCTGCGCAAAAGATCAAGCGCGGAGTAGAGCGTGGTTGTCTTGCCGCTGCCGGTCGGACCGGTCACCAGAACCAGCCCGTGCGGTTGATGCAGCATCCGCTTGAATGCTTCCAGCGCCTCAGCCCGAAAGCCTAAATCCTCCAGACGCACACGCAGGTTCGCCTTGTCCAGCACGCGCAACACAAGCTTCTCGCCCAACAACGTGGGGATGCTTGACACACGCAGGTCGATTTCGCGCCCTTCTGCGATGATGTGGACGCGCCCCTCCTGCGGCAGACGCTTCTCCGCAATGTCCATGCGCCCAATCACCTTCACACGTGACACGATCGCCGCGTGCATCCCCGCGGGCGGCTTCATCAAATCGCGTAGCACACCGTCAATGCGGTAACGGATGCGCGTGCCCTTCTTGTCCGGCTCGATGTGAATGTCACTTGCCCGGTCGCGAATCGCCGTCAGCAGCGCCACGTTCACCAGGTTGATGATCGGGCTGCCCTCGACCATCTTGTCCAGGTCGGTCGTGGGCCCGTCATCCACCGATTCGCGTTCGATGACTTCAACGTCCGATTCCACCAGCGAGGTGAGGAACGCATCGACGTCGACATCGCCGCCAGCGTACTTGCGGATGAACTCCAGGATGTTGCTTTCCAGCGCGAGGACCGGTCTGATCCTGCAGCCGGTCAGCCGTCGCAACCGGTCGATCGTGGGCAGCGACTGGGGCTCAGCCATCGCCACCGTCAGCGTGTCGTGCACCTTGAACATGGGCACGACCTTAAGTCGTTCCGCCTCTTCCTCGCCGATCAGTTTGAGCAGCGCAGGGTCGATCAGGCCATGCCTCAGATGGCAGCCGCGCACCCCCAGCTGCTTGGCCAGCGTCTGCACCAGCACCGTACTGCTGATGACGCCCTGCTCCACGAGCAGTTCGCCCAGCATTCGGCCGGTCGCCTTCTGCTGCGCCAGCGCGCGATTCAGCTCCTCGGCGGAAAGCAACCCTTCCTGCACGAGTGATTCGCCGATTCGCATTTTTCCGTGACCAGACGTCACAGGAAGCTCCTCACCGCGGCGTTCACCTCGTCGTACTGCTCAAAGTGCGATCCCATGCCCGTCAGGTCGAGCACTTCACGCAACGTTTCATTCACATGACACAGCTTCAGCACCTGTCCGCTGTTGGCCAGTTCGTCCGAGGCATCCACCAGCACCTCAAGACCACGGCTGTCAACGAAAGGTACCTCCGACATATCCAGAACCACACGCCCCAGACTGCGCGCCAGCACCATCGCCAGCCGTTCCTTGAACAGCTCGGCGTCGGCCTGATTCAACGGCCCGTCCGGGCGAAGAACCGTCACGGCCCCATGCTGATGTTCGTGAATCTCCATGACCCCTCACACGGTGAGTCGTGCCGAACAAACGGTTGAAGTTCCGCTTCATGCAACATCCATCGGAACTGTCATCGTGAAGACACTGCCCTTGTTGATCTCCGATTCCACCGTGATGTCACCGCCGTGCATGCGCACCACTTCGCGCGCCAGCGCCAGGCCCAGCCCCGATCCGGTGATCTCGGTCACTCTGGCGTCGCGTGCCCGGTAAAACTTCTCGAAGATCTTGTCCTGATCCTCTTCGCTGATGCCGATGCCTGTATCCTTCACGGCAATGACGATATTGCCGTCCTCCTCCTCGACATCCACCGTCACCGTGCCACCCTCGGGCGTGTATTTCAGAGCGTTACCCACGAGGTTGTGCAGCGCCATCACAAGCTTGTCGCGATCGCCCTGGATGACCGGCAGCTTTGGCGGCAGATTGAACGTCAGCGTGATCCGCTTTTCGCGTGCCTGGGCCTGGTAGTCGGCCTCCACCGACTCGAACATCGCATCCAGACGCACATCGTCCTTCTCGATCTTCATCGAGCCTGCCTCGATCTCGGTCATCGAGAGCATGTCGCCGACCAGACGCTCCAGACGCTTGGTTTCCTGATTGATGACGTTGAGGCATTCGCCGCGCAACTTCGGATCACGTTCACCATCCTCCAGCGCGGTTTCCAGATAAAGGCGAATGTTCGTCAGCGGCATGCGCAGCTCATGTGTGGCGTGGGCGACGAAGGCGTTACGAGCTTCCTCCGCGACTCGTTGCTGCGTCACGTCCTCGATCACAATGAGGCACGCCGGCTTCTCGTCTCGGCGAATCGGCCGGAAGCTGTAACGCAGCAGCCCACTTCCCGATTCCCCGCCCTGGTCGAGTTCCACCGTCTGCCGCCGGCGCGTCGGTCCGGTGATCGCGTTCTGAATCGCGTCCAGCAGAGGCGGCTGCTTGAGTACCTGGGCCGCATCTGCACCGAGAATTTCATCCCGCTTGGCACGCAGAAACACCGCCGCTGCACCGTTGGCGTAGCGTACATGCCCTTCGTGGTCAACCATCAACAGCCCCTGCTGCAGAGCATCGCACATGCTCACCAGATCGCCGCTGCCGCGTTCCTTGCTGCCCAGTGATTCCTCCGCCCGTCGTAGTGCTGCCTGATCGCGCATGGTCTGGCGATCGGCAAGCAATCGGTTGAATGCGCGGGCGTGCGGCCCGAACTTTTCGCTCAGCGTCAACGCCGTTTCATCACTTTCGCCGCGTTCGAGCGCCATCAGCGCATCGCCGATCAATTCCATCGCCTGCACGCGCAGCCGCAACTGTCGATAGACCAGCAACAGCGACGCCAGCGACGCGACGCCAATCGCGCCCACCCCGGCCTGAACCTGCCAGCGGGCATCGACGCCATCGGGCGTTTCCATCGTGATTTTCAGCGTAGCCGGGCCATAACCGGGTACCCAGATCGGATAAGTCACCGATATGCCGTAGGGGTCGATCGTTTCAACAGGAGCATCGGACCAGTCCGCAGGGCGACCGCCTCCCTCCCATGGAGCGGGTAATTCGGTCAGCGTGATGCGACCCGGTTCGGCATCCGCGAGCACCTGACCATCCGGCAGCGTGATGCTGCACGTGCTGAAGTCGTGCGCCTCAGCCGCATCGAGCACCAGACGTCGTAGCGCGCTGAGTTCGTTGGCGCCGAGCATCACCTCGGCGGCACGGCTGAGCAGCAGCCCTGACGCCAGTGTCTGCTCCACGCGATTGGCGCTCAATGCCTCATTCTGCGTTCGCAGGCTCCACCACGCCGACGCCCCGGTCGCCACCGCCAGAATACCCGCAAGCGCAATACCCAACGGCGCCAGCGTCGACTCACCGCGCATCGCAAACCGCCGACGCAAGATCGGTTTCATCTCTTCGCCCTGGCTCATGGCTCGACCCTTGCCCTCTCTGTGTCTCCTGCGGGAATATCGGCCATTCCCCGGGTCAGTTGAAGTTGCGACACGAAAGCTAAACGCGATCGAGCACGTGGTGCAGGCAACGCGGTTCTGATAATTCACTGGTGGGGAGATGTAATGATCCTGAAATACTGCTTCATATGCGTCCGGATAATGAAAAGAAAAAGCCCACGCACCTTTCAGCGCGTGGGCCTGGTCACGTTCAGCGACGTCATTCTCAGATGACGCTTATTCCTTCACTTCATACTCGGCATCGATAACATCGTCGCCTTCCTTGCCCCCGGCCTGAGCACCAGCCTGGGCCTGTGCACCGCCTGACTGAGCGGCGGTCTTCTCATAGATCTCCTTGCCCATCTCCTGGGCCACACGGTCCAGCTCTTCCATCGCCTTACGGATCGGCTCGATACTATCTTCCTTGAGCTTGGACTCCAGGTTGCTGATCGCCGATTCGATGCGTCCGCGAAGTTCTGGCGAAACCTTGTCACCATGCTCCTCGAGCTGTTTGCGGGTCTGATAAACCCGGTGATCCGCCTGATTGCGCGTGTCGACCAGCTCGCGACGCTTGCGGTCCTCCTCGCGGTGCGCTTCTGCGTCCTTCTGCATCCGTTCGATTTCTTCCTGCGACAGACCCGTCGAGCCTTTGATCTCGATCTGCTGGCTCTTGCCCGTGGCCTTGTCCGTCGCCCTGACGTTCAGGATGCCGTTGGCATCGATGTTGAACTCGACCTCAATCTGCGGCACACCGCGCGGAGCCGGCGGAATGCCCGTCAGGTCGAACCGGCCCAGCGTGCGGTTGTCCCTGGCCATCGCACGCTCGCCCTGCAACACGTGGATCGTTACCGAAGACTGATTGTCCGACGCCGTCGAGAAAATCTGTGACCGACTGGTCGGAATCGTCGTGTTGCGCTCGATCAGCACCGTCATCACGCCGCCTTCTGTCTCAATGCCCAGACTCAGCGGCGTCACGTCCAGCAGCAGCACGTCCTTCACGTCGCCTTCGAGCACCGCGCCCTGAATCGCCGCACCGATCGCCACCACCTCGTCGGGGTTGATCGAGCGGTTAGGCTCCTTGCCGAAGAACTCCTTGCAGATCTGCTGCACCTTGGGCATACGGGTCGAACCGCCGACCAGCACCACCTCATCGATCTGGTTCGGCTCCAGCTTGGCGTCCTTCAGCGCCCGCTTCACCGGATCGAGCAGCCGATCGAACAACGGGGCGCAAAGCTGCTCGAACTTCGCCCGGGTAAGGCTGATCTGCAGGTGCTTGGGGCCCTCGTGCGTGGCGGTGATGAAGGGCAGGTTGACCGTCGTCTCCTGCGAGGTGGAAAGCTCAATCTTCGCCTTTTCCGCTGCCTCCTTCAGACGCTGCAGCGCCATCGCGTCCTTCCGCAGGTCGATACCTTCCTGCCGCTTGAACTCATCCGCCAGGTAGTCGATGAGCTTCTGGTCCCAGTCGTCGCCACCCAGGTGGGTGTCACCGTTGGTCGACAGCACCTCGAACACACCGTCGCCGATGTCGAGGATGGAGATATCGAATGTGCCACCGCCCAGGTCAAAGACCGCGACCTTTTCGTTCTTCTTCTTGTCCAGGCCGTAGGCCAGCGCCGCGGCGGTCGGCTCGTTGATGATGCGTTCGACCTTCAGGCCGGCAATCTGGCCCGCTTCCTTGGTCGCCTGACGCTGCGAGTCGTTGAAGTAGGCCGGGACGGTGATGACCGCCTTTTCCACCTTCTCGCCCAGGTAATCCTCGGCCGTCTTCTTCAGATCCTGCAGGATCATCGCCGAGATTTCCTGCGGCGTGTAGTCCTTGCTTCGCACGCGAACCTTTACCGGCTCATCTGCAGCACCGACCACCTCGTAGGGAACGAGTTTCTCCTCCTCCTGCACCTCATTGTGCCGCCGGCCCATGAAGCGCTTGATCGAAAAGATCGTGTTCTTCGGGTTGGTCACCTGCTGGTGTTTGGCGGGCTGACCGACCAACCGCTCCCCCTTTTCAGTGAATGCAACGATCGAGGGGGTCACGCGGTTACCCGAGGCGTTGATAAGCACCTTGGGCTGACCGCCCTCCATGATCGCCACAACCGAGTTGGTGGTTCCCAGGTCAATTCCAATCGTCTTAGCCATGTCGCTACCTCTATGTGGGTTGGTGAATCTCCGGACATCCCCCCTCGATTCAGGGTGTTCGGAGCCGCCCCCGGCCGCGTCCCGAATGCTTCCCGCACGGCGGCGAAAGGGCACGCCGGGGACCCTGAACTATGATAGGTTTTGCAAAGCCGATGCCATCCATTCACCGGAAAGTGACACGTAAATCTCGAAAAATCCGCCTGCTACGGCCCAATGAACTGCCAGCCTGCGCGCCCGCCCGCCGCCGGCTGCCACTTTGGCGGACGGGATTTTCGATTTGGTGATCTGGTGATTTGGCGTTGGCATTGATATGGGGCGTGCCAGTCCGGGATGTGCGGTTCCCGACATACCGATCGTCCATTTCTGAACGCCCATCTGGAGGTTGCACCATATACCCCGAAGGCGATCGATCACCGCCACATCACCAAATCACTCGACCATCAAATCCCCCCTTTCCGCCCGGTTTTTCCACATTCCGGGATATCTTGTGTTGAAAACCCCTTGATTTCTCAGTACTTTTTGCGATTGTCACGGCAATCGGAATGGATTCGATCCCGTACACACGCAAGGAGAGCGTCACGATGGCAAAGAAGAAAGCCAGCAAGAAAGCCGCCACCACCAGCAATGCAACCAAGGCGCCGACCAAGGGCCAGATTTACGCCGCGATCGCCGAGAAGACTGAACTGACCCGTAAGCAGGTTGCCGCGGTGTTCGATGAACTGTCGGCCCTGACGAAGAAGAACCTGCGCAGCGTCGGCATGTTCACCGTGCCCGGCCTGTGCAAGATGATCGTCAAGAAGCGCCCCGCCACCAAGGCTCGCAAGGGCATCAACCCCTTCACCGGTGAAGAGACGATCTTCAAGGCCAAGCCCGCCAGCAAGACCGTCCGCATTCGTCCGCTCAAGGCCGTCAAGGACATGGTCTGATCGCCTCACCGAGGCATTTTCGGGGATAACTTCCTGGGCCGGGGAATCAGCCCCTATCGCACCTCAATCCGCCGTGACAAAAACAGTGAACCCCTGAGAGGCTCCGATACTCAGGGGTTCTTGTTTTTTATGAAATGTATGTTGACGGTGATGAATCACTCCGCTTTTCGTCACAGGCGCATACCCTGATTGTCCGCATCCATGTCGTTGATGCGATCGATCAACATGCGAAGACGGGCGTGGCTTTGGCGATTGAAATTGAGTGCCAGACGCGGTAACTCCAGGTTCTGCACCTCACCCTTGAGCGGCGTCGTCAGTTCGATTCGGCCTTCACGCAGAATGTCCCGGAACTCATCGTTGAGCGCGTCCATCTGCTTCTCCGTCAGCGGTCGGTGGATGCGCAGCACCAGCTTCTCGCGCACATAGCGTTGCGAATGGTAGTTGGAATAGAACCGCACCACCTCGCGCACCGCCTCGTCCACATCATCGGTGACCTTGTAAAGCGCCAGGTCCTCCGGACTGATCATGCCCCGGCCGAGCAGGTGCCGACGAACGTACTCATCCCACTGCTGCCAGTAATTATCGCCAGGCGAATCGATGAAGACCAACGGAATGGTCACCGCCTTACCGGTCTGCACCAGCGTGAGCACCTCGTAGGCTTCATCGAGTGTGCCGAACCCACCGGGGAACATGGCCACAGCGTCGGCCTGCGAGACAAACATGAGCTTGCGTGTGAAGAAATAGCGGAAGGTAATGAGCTTCTCATCGCCGGCGATGATCTCGTTGGCGGTGGTTTCAAAGGGCAGACGGATGGCGACGCCGAAAGAGGCTTCGCGTCCCGCCCCGCCGTGGCCCGCGTGCATGATGCCCCCGCCGGCACCGGTAATCACCATCCAGCCCGATGCGGAGATGGAACGACAGAACGCCTCGGCAGCCTTGAAGTGCGGGTGGTCGGGCGGCGTGCGCGCCGAACCGAACACGCTGATCTTGCGGACGTCCGCATAGGGGCGAAACACCTTCAGGGCGTAGCGAAGCTCCTTCAGCGAGCGGTTCATCAGCTTCAGTTCGCCCGTGTCGGCGCTGTCGTGGATCAACTTCAGCGCCGTGTGCATCATCTCGCGAATCAGCTTGCCTGACAGCGACTGACTGTCACCGCCCATCTGGGCAATGATCTCATCCAACTGGGCGATCAGATCCTGATCCACGCGTCGCACATTCGAATCTGACTGAGTCATGCAACCCTTTCCTGAGAGTTGTGCTGCAAGACATGATAGGCCGGTTGGAGCCGCGAATGAACGCAAATCGACACAAATGAAGGAGGGACGAGACGAACGCCAGGAGACCAAGTTTGCCAAGAACGCGAGAGGGACTTTTGGTTTGCTCGGTAGATCGAAAGGACGCAACAAATCGCGTCGCTTCTTTTCGAAACCCTTCGTGCTTCCCCCTTCCTCCTATTCGTGTTCATTTGCGGTTCTTCCGCCTGCTCCGAAAAAAAAGCCCACGGTTCGCTGAAGCAGCGGCGCCGTGGGCCTGGGTGGTGGTCAGTGTGCAGGAAGCTGTGACGATTATTTGTGGGCCGGTTCCTCCAGCGTGGAGACGTCCTGGCGGCCAGCGAAGCCGGCATCGACCTCGTGCCACGCCTGGATCTGATCCTCGCCCAGGTGCCAGCACAGGCTCACTTCGCGGTCGCCGCTCAGGGCGGGGAAATCCACCAGCCCCTTTTCAAAATCCTTGATCTCGACGCCCACGTGGTGTAGCTCATCCACGAACTGGCTCAGATTGTCCATGGCGCGTTCGTAGTCGGTTTCGAGCATCTCCAGCCGCTCGTCCTGTGTGCACTGTTCGATCTGGCGGCGAAGCTCGACCACCTGCTCGTAACAACGGCACAGGTCCTGGATCACCGGGCGGACATACGCCAGCGCTCGATTGGCTTCCTCGAGCGTGAAGTACTTCTTGCCCGGCCTGGGGCCCCTGGCGGCAACGGCAGTGATGTTTTCAGTGGGCATTGCTCTGTTCCCGGTGTCTAACTGATTATTCGCTGCCCCCAAAGCAAGTCAAACCACTCGGGCGGCTACCGCCGCTGATTTCAAAACCGACTCTTTCTATCGACCGCCCAAAGCGTTTCCATGCAAAAACACCCGTCGAGCATCCGCTGACAGGGGAAAGCCAACACACGCTTCAGGGCAATAACCGAATGGGACACCAGCACGCCGCACCCACCGGAGCCTCATGCGTGACAACGTCTTAGGCACCGTAAAGCCTGTGCCCGAAACGCCCGGTGAACGCGACTCACCGCATCTTAGGCCGTCTGATCGACCCGCACCGGTACAACCTGAGCCTCAAAGCCCCACACCCGTGCCAGCGCCGTCTTCAGGTCAATCACCAGGCTCAGAAGCAGCGGCACCACGATCAGCGTGAACAGCGTCGACACGAGCAGCCCACCCAGCACCACACTGCCCAGGCCCCGATAAAGTTCGCTGCCCGCGCCGGGCATGATGACCAGAGGCAACATACCGAACAAGCTGGTGAGCGTGGTCATGAAGATCGGCCGGATACGCGTGCGCACTGATTCGCGGATGGCTTCGCGCGGGGGCAGGACCTTATCAAGCTTCTCGCCCGCATCGCCCACGCCTCGCATGAAGTTCAGCGACTGGTGCACAATCAGGATCGCGTTGTTCACCACCACGCCGATGAGGATGACGAAGCCAAGCATCGTCACTACGTCAAGCTGTTGCGTCGGCACATAGTGGTGCAGAGCCGCCAGCCCCATGAACCCGCCGATCATCGCCAGCGGCACGCTGAACATAATGACGAAGGGGTAGAGGTAACTTTCAAAGAGGGCCGCCATGAGGAGGAACGTGACCAGCAACGCCAGGAACATACGGCTCATGATCAGGGCCTTGAACGTTTCCAGGTTGAACCCTGTCCATTCGCCCAACAGCGCCGAGCGCACCTGAGCAAGCTTGTCGACAGTACCCGCAAACTGCACGTCCACCTCGGGTGAGATCGCCCCGGCCTGACGCAGTTCCTCCACAACCTGAGTGATGCGTTCCACCGCTGTTTCCAATGGCACCGCATCAGGCGGCTGAACTGTCAGCGTCACCGCGCGACGCTCCTCGATTCGTCGAATCTGTTCCGGGCTTCGTGAAGGCACCACCTCCGCCACCGCGCCCAGGGGGACCGTACCCGCCTGTCCCATCCGGTCCACGAACGCGACGGGCATCTTTTCCAGCGTGTCCGTCGTCAGCGGTACGTGCGGCGCTCGCACCAGAAGCATGTCGATCGACCGGCCGCCAATGCGGTAATCACCCACGTAGGTGCCGTCGACGAGCATCTGCACGTACCGGCCCAATGTCGCGGTCGTCAAATTCAGATCGGTCGCGACGTGACGTCGCGGCACAACCCGCAGTTCCGGATTGGGCAGGTTGAAGTTGGAAGGGTCCGGCCGCACCAGCCCGTACTCCTGCATCAGCACGCCGAAGAGTGCCTCGGCTGAGGTTCGCAGCGCCTCGGGATTATCGCTGATCACGTCGACCTCGATCGCGTTGGAACCGCCCATATTGGTGCCAAAGATCGATGGCTGAAACGCGAAGCCGAACGACCCGGGGTAACTGGACATGGCGTTGTTCAACAGTACCGCCAACGGGGCAACAATCTGCCGATCACGGCTCGATCCGCCCATGAAGATCGTGTTGTTGAACGTCACGAAGAAGTAGTTCTCGATCAGTGGCGTGGGCAG
Organism: uncultured Phycisphaeraceae bacterium; assembly: GCA_937988825.1. GTDB lineage: Bacteria > Planctomycetota > Phycisphaerae > Phycisphaerales > Phycisphaeraceae > CALKHT01. Next base: position 102,710 of record CALKHT010000042.1, on the reverse strand, counting down.
CACGGTGTTCGGATCGCGAGGATCGACCACCGGCGGCAACGCGGCGACCTGCTGCGGGTCGTTGGGGTCCGCTTCCCAATAGGGACGAATCGCGCGTTCAACCGCGTTTTCCGCGATGTTAGTTTCGATATGGAATGGGTTGTACGCCGGGGGTGTCTGCATAATGCCGAACACCAGGTTCCGGTTGCCGTTGGGCAGGTAGCTGGTGGGCGGAGTGAGCCAGTATGCTCCCACGACGGAGGCGATAGTGAATGCCGCGACGATACCAACACGTGCCATCGTGCCCATGAAGTTGGGTTGTGTGAGCCAGTAAATCATGTTCGCCCAACCCGACCGCAGGTGATCGAAGATCCCGACCGTTCCGCCCAGTGAGCGCATCGTCCGCATCAGTACAGAGGTGGGTTCGACGTGTGGCTTAGCGAAGCGTGCCGCAGCCGAGGGGATTACCGTCACCGACACAATCAGGGACAATCCCACCGCCGCACAAATCGCCAGCGCGATGTCGCGGAAGAGCTGGCCCGCCTCTTCCTCCATGAAGAGCACCGGGATGAACACCGCCAGCGTAGTCAGCGTCGACGCCAACACCGCGCCCCACACCTCTTTCGCTGCGTCATAGGCTGCCTGGCGCGGCTTCTTGCCCATCCCCAGGTGACGGTCGATGTTCTCCAGCACCACGATGGCGTTGTCCACCACCATGCCAACCGCGAACGCCAGCCCAGCCAGGCTCACCACGTTCAGGTTTCGGCCAAAAGCGCGCATCGCCACGAACGTACCGATCACTGAAATCGGAATCGCCAGCGAGATGATGAGTGTCGGCCGCACGCTGCGCAGGAACAGAAGCAGCACCAATACCGCCAGCGCACCACCCATCCACAGGTTGTTGATCACCAGCGCCCGGGCGTCGTCGATGTAGATCGTCTCGTCATACACCTGCTCCAGGCTCAGCGTGTCCGGCTCGGGACCAAGGTAGGGCAGAATCTGCGTCCGCACATCTTCCAGACGCTCACGCAGCAGCTCCATCGTGGTCATGACGTTGGAGCCCACCTCGCGGATCGCGTTCATCGCAATGGCGGGCTTGCCCTGCGACCGCACAAACGAGCGACGCTTCTGCAGCGTCACTTCAACGTCCGCGATGTCGCGTACGCGCACCGGGCCGCCTTCCGTTTGCACAACGATCGTTTCCATCACCTGCTCGATCGAGTCGTATTGCCCAACCGTGCGCACGCGCACATCGAGTCGGCCGTCCGCCACTTCGCCCGCTGAAACGTTGATGTTCTCGGTTTGCAGCGCCTGTCGGAACTGCTCGACCGTAATGCCGCGTTCGGCCAGTCGCCGTGGATCAATCTGGATGTGTACCTCGCGATCGCGCCCGCCGTACACGTTCACCTTGCTGATGCCCGGCACACGCTCCAGGAAGGGCTTCACGCGGTCCTCAATGTGATCGCGAATCGACTCCACGTCGAACGATGGATCGTTTGACGTGATGATCATCCACGCGATTGCGTTCTGGCTGGCAGCATCGGCGACGGTGATGACCGGCTGATCCACCTCCACCGGGTACTCAGGCACCTCGCGCAGCTTGTCCGATACCTCCTGCAACGCGCGGGTCATGTCGGTGCCGATGTTGAACTCCAGCGTGATCGTGCCCTGACCACGCACCGCAACCGACACCATCTTCCGCAGGTTCGATACCCGCTTGAGCACCTCCTCCTGCTTCTCAAGGATGTCGCGCTCGATCTGCTCCGGGTCGATGCCTATCCAATTGGTTTCGACCGTGATCACGGGCTGATCGACGTTGGGCACAAGCTGCACGGGAATCGTGAAGAGCGAAATCAACCCCGCCTGCAAGAGCAACAACACGCCCACGCTGACCTTCACCGGGTTTTCGATCGCAAAACGCAGATAATCCATGGGGATACTTCAGAAGGAGGGTTCTATCAGTCAGGAAGTCAGCGGACGACATCAATCGGGTTCGCAGCATCATCACGCTATTGCTGCGCCGCCACGTTCTTAACCTCCACCAGCGGCTGGCCAGGCATGAAAATCCGCTCGCCCCCCTCGATCACCACCGGCATGTTGGGCATCAGCGGCACGGGGCTGTTCGCCAGCGGCTGCACAACGTACCGGTCGCCGTGGCCGAACATCACCTGTACCGGGATCGACACGGCCTTGCCGTCCATCGACGCCCACACCACCGGGCCCTGCGGCGTCTGCAGCACCGCGTCGCGCGGCACCGTGATCGCCTCAATCTGCTGCGTCGTCGGCACCCGAGCCACCACACTCATGCCCGCCATCAGTGTGCCCCCGCGATCCGGCAGGCGGATCTTCACCGGGAACGTGCGTGAGGCGTTCATGCCCTGTGGAACCACCGCGACAATTTTCCCCTCCACATCCAGCTTCAGTGCTTCGATATGAACAGTCAGCGGTGCCCCCACCTCAATGTTGTTGATAAGCCGTTCGGGCACGTCGATGACCGCGTCGATTTCACCACGTGAGACGATTTCGACGATCGCGGTGCCAATCTGGGCCCACTCGCCAACCTCGATCATCTTGCGAACGACCACACCATCGAACGGTGCGCGGATGACCAGCCGCTCCATTTCGCGCTGGGCGCGGTCCAGGGCAGCCTGAGCTGTACGGATGCGTGCCGCCGCGGCGGTGACGCGTGCCTGGTCGGCTTCGAAGGTGGCGTGCGCCTCGTCATATTCACGCTGCTTGGCGACACCGGTCTGCAGCAGTTCGCGCAGTCGCTCCATGTCGATGCGAGAGCGGGCCAGCCGGGCCTGCGCCTCCTGCTGTTCCGCTTCGGCGGCCGCCAACTCTGCCTCGGCCGAGGCGATGGCGATCTTCGCCCACACATCATCCACCCGCGCCAGGATCGTTTCGCCCCCGGTCACGACGTCGCCCGCATCGACACGCACCTCCACCACCTTGCCCGCGACTTCCGACGCCACCACAGACTGGCGCACCTGCTGCAGTCGGCCGACCACATCCCAGCGGTCCTGGACCATCTCACGCAGGGCCACCCCCAAACGCACCGTCGCTGGTGGCGGGCCCTGACCCGCACCATTGCCCTGTGCCGCGGCCGTCGATGCCGACAGCAACACCATCCACAACCACAACGACCCCCGGGCTGACAGGAAAAACCTCACGTGCGAACTCCAATAAGGATTCTAGACTCACCCCAAACAAATGTTCGCGGCATCCACCCTATTCCGCAACTTGCCCCATTTCTCACCAATTGATTCACCTCAACCCCAATTCCGTTCCACCCCGGACATAAAAAAACCGCCCCAGACCGGGGCGGCATCCTAACCCGAAATTCTCCCCCTCCCTTCCTCAGTCCGCATACTCCCACACATCCACATTCAGCCACTGCACGCCCCACTGCATCGCGATCTCGTGGGTCGGGAAGAGCACATCCAGCCGGTTGCCCTTGATCGCACCACCGCGGTCCAGCACCGGCACCGGCTTGCCGTTGTTGTAGCCCGGCACCGAGACGAGCGAGTGGAAGGGCAGGATCCGCGTGTCTGCCGCCACGAGTTTCATCCCGTTGGTCCAGACGCTGTAGCCCGACGCGGTGATGCCGTCCGCCCACTTGCCGCAGGACCGCTCATCCGGGCTGTAGGCTGTCACCCTCATCCGGATCGTCCGTACCTTCCGCAGTGGTCGTCCGTTGAACGTGACGACCTCACCCGCCTCCGCCGCAACCACTTCCTCGACCACGACTTCCTGCACCGGCTCGACTTCAGCAGGCGTATATTCGACTAGCGCAACCTCCTCAACCTCAACATTCGTCTCGAGCGAAGCGAAGGGCGGGGGCTGCACGTCTGCCTCCTCCTCCGCGATCTGCTTTTCCCGCTGCACCTCCGGCCACGCCGCCGCCCGGAGTTCCAGATAGGACGAATCGACCTCACCACCGATCCGCACCACGGCCGCCCCGACAGCCGCGACCCACACCAGGGCCGCCCCCGCCGCCGCGAGGTTCACCACCGTCAGCCGAAACGGCAGTCCAGGCATATTACGTGCGCTCATTTTCCGCTTCCTTTTCCTTTCCGCCCCCGAAACTCCCCGGAACCCCTGCCCACCATCCACCCCGGCGGGAGAGCACTACAATCTACCCCCCGTAAAGAAAAGATGAAAGTTTTTTAAAGTAACCTCGGCCAATCGCCGATAAGGTGTAGTTGCGACCGTTATACTTACCCTACCTCCCCCGACCGCTTCAACCGGCTGGGGTGATATAACCGGACCATCCACCCGAACAGGCACCCGGCCGAACCGCCCCTTGACGCGCCCGCCTGAACCTGCTTCAATACCCGGCTCGTTTTTTGGTGATCTACGGAGTCTGACTCAATGGCCAATTACACCGGCCCGAAGGTGAAACTCTCCCGGCGCGTGGGCGTGCCCATCGCGGACCTGCCCAAGCACACCGCCCGTCGCCAGCTCAACCCCCCGGGGATGCACGGCTTTCGTGGCCGACGCCTGCGCGACTACGGCGTGCGCCTCAATGAGAAGCAGAAGCTGCGCTATCACTACAACGTGCTGGAAAAGCAGTTCCGCCGCTACCTCGCCGAGGCCAAGCGTGCCAAGGGTAACACCGGTGAGAACCTGCTTCGCATCCTTGAGCAGCGGCTGGACAACGTGATCCGTCGGCTGGGCTGGGCCCGCTCCATCTGGGCTGCCCGGCAAATGGTCGCCCACGGCCACGTGCTGGTGAACGGCCGCAAGGTCGACCGCCCCAGCTACCAGGTCAACCCCGGCGACACGATCACCCTCAAGTCCGGCATCCACAAGCTGGTTCGTGAAAATATGGAATCGCTGGCTGGTCACGAAGTGCCGGCCTGGCTGAGCTTCGACCCGTCGACGCTCACCGCCAACGCGATCTCCGCCCCCACCAGCGATCAGGTTCCCTTCGACGTCAACATGAACCTGATCATCGAGTTCTACAAGTAAGCGTCGAAGAAAAAAACACGAACTTCAAAAGCCCACGGACTGCCGTCCGTGGGTTTTTCTTATCGCGCCAAATGACACATCCCCACCCACTGCGTGGGTGGGCTTCGACGCGAATATCACGATCAATCGATAACGCTACAACAGCAGCATCACCAGCGCGAGGCTCGCCGCGACGAGCAACAGCGTCGAGAGCAGCCCCGCCACGACCGCACGGGCGCCGACGCTCAGAAGCTTGCTCAGCCGCACCTCCAGGCCGATCGCCGCCAGCGCGATGGTCAGCAGCAGCTTGCCCAGGTGATGCTCCAGCAAGGCCGCAAGACTGAACACGCGGCCGTGTGCCGTGAAATGCAGCTCGGGCAGCAGCGACAGCGTGTTGAGCAGCGCCATGATGAGGAACCCCCAGACAAACCAGGGGACCAGCCGGGCGTAGTGGATCCGTCGGCCGACCGCATCGCGGCTGCGGACAGTGACCAGCGCCAGACAGAACACGATCGGCGCAAGCATCGCCACCCGGCCCAGCTTGACCAGCGTGGCAATCTGCAGCGCCTCGCCCGCCATGTCGTAGCCCGTCGCCGCTGCCAGCACCTGCGGCACCGCGTGGATCGTCGTTCCCGCCCACACACCGAACGCCGTCGGCTCCAGCGCCAACACCGCCCCCATCGCCGGCATCGCCAGCATCAGGAGCAGCCCGAACAGGTTTACCGCCCCGATGGACAGCACCACGTCCTGCTCGTCCGCCTTGACCAGCGGTGCCGCCGCCACAATCGCACTCGACCCGCAGATACCCGTGCCGATCCCCAACAGCGCCGCCGTCTTTCGGGTCAACCCGAGCCAGCGTGCCAGCAGGTAGCTGCCCGCCAGTGCGATCACAATGCACGCCGACGCCACCACCGCCACCCGCCCGCTGATGCGCGACAGCTCAGAAAAGCTCAGCCCCGCGCCGGTAAGCACGATCGCGACGGGAATGCACGTATGTACGATTCGCCTGCAGCCCAGTGATACCGTGGCGGGCATGGGGCTGATGTTCCTCACGATCACACCGAGGATGATCGCCAGCATCGTCAGCCCGGGCATATAAGGCAGCTTGCTCAGCGCGAATGCCGCCAGCGTGACCGCCCCGGCCACGGTATAGCCGAACCAGGGCGACTGAAGGAATGTCTGCCAAAGGGAACGCCGCGGCACCTCGGCCAGCGCGATGTCGATCATGCCCTCCATCGATCCGAGGGAGAGGGCCGCCTCAGGGCTGATGGAAACGATCGTGCCGTAGAAATTTTCCATCGGCCCGGGGGCAAAGGCGTTGTATTGTCTCATGGGGGGTGGCGAAAAAAATAAGGATCCGGGGCGCTTGAACGCGACAATGTCGCATCGCGTCGTCGATCAGATGCCGCTGCCCCAACTGTGTTCAAAGACGACCGGACGATACACGCCAACTTCGCGACCGGTGAGGCTGAACTGATCCATCTTTCGCAACGGCGGCGAATAGATATGCAGCGTCACCAGATTGTCGCCTTCCCCCTGCAGGTTGGAAATCTGGTGTGTGTCCTGATCCTGGGTGGCACACACATCACCCGCTGTCATGTCATGCGACTCGCGGGCCTTGACCTGACCGCACGGCGAAAAGTCGAAGATCGTCTCGGTGCAGGTGCCCTGCAGCACACGCACGCCGCAGGTCGAACCCGCGTGATTGTGAATCGGGCTGCGCTGCCCACTCAGCCAGCAGATCACCAGAATCTCATACCACGTGCCCTGGCACACCAGGTTGCGCCGATAGGCAACGGGATCGAACTGCACCCACGGCTGCACATCATCAATCGTAACCGGCGACTCCTGGAGGATGCGCCGTAAATCCTCAACGGTGGCGCGTTCTGTAAGGCTCTCCAGATAGCTGACCAGCGGTTTAAGTGCCGCAGGGATCGGACGGACGGATGTGGTCACCATGGCAAGGCCCCCTTTCTGATTTGACAGTCATTATACCACGGGTCATCCTGTGTGATGTTGAGAATGTGTCTCAACAAGGAGAATTGACCCATGAACCGCCTCGCCATCATGTCCTACCTGTTCGCCCCCGTTGTCCTGCTGCTCGCCGCACTGGCTGGGTGTGGCCACACCACCATCGCTGCCGGTTCACATGACACCCACGAGGTGGAGGACGACGTCGAACTGGCCACCATCATGGGCGAGATGCAGCGGCACAGCATGAAGCTGGGCTACGCCATCAACGCTCAGAACCAGCGGCTGGCGGAGTTTTACCTGCACGAAGTGGAGGAGACGCTCGAAGAGATCAAAGCGGTGCGGGAACACGACGGACTGCCCATCGGCCACATCGCCGGCGTCATCGTGAACCCGGCCCTGCCGCCACTGGACAACGCCATCGAAGCTGGCGACTGGACAGCCGCCAACAAGGCTTACCAGGGTCTCATCGAGGCGTGCAACAACTGCCACACCGCCACCCAGCACGAGTTCATCGTGATCCTGCCGGCCACGGGCACGCCCCCCTTCAACCAGAAGTTCTGATGCCCGTGGCTTACGCCTCGCCACCAGCCTCCGTGGGTGGATTGGTGGCGTAGGCGGACAGCGGCCGCGTGGCCGGACCGTGCAGCAGTGACCCGTCGTAATGGAAGCGCGAGCCGTGACAGGGGCAGTCCCACGTTCGCTCAGCACTGTTCCACGTTAACAGACAGCCCATGTGCGGGCAGGTGGGCGACAAGAGGTGCAGTGTGCTGTTCGGTTCACGATAAGCCGCCACCTTGCGATGGTTGAGTTCCACGATGCCACCTTCGCCATCCTTCAGTTGTGACAGGGGAAATGTGGAACGGGTGCGGTCACCGATGAAGCGTTTGGCGACGTCCAGATTGGCGCGCACAAACTTACCGGCCGCGTAGCGCAGATCGATGCGCGTGCTGTCGAACAGCCGGTGCCATGCGTTGTCACGCTGCAGGATCATGTCGGTGAGGATCATGCCTGCCAGCGTGCCGGTGGTCATCCCCCACTTGTTAAAGCCGGTGGCGACCATCAGCCGATGCGTCGCGCGCGGCATCCGGCCGATGTAGGGCAGATCGTCCACCGTCATGTAATCCTGCGCGGACCAGCGATACGCGATCGACTCGACAGGAAACTGCTGACGCACCCAAGCCTCCAGCGCTTCATACCGCTGGCGCGTATCGCGATCGTATCCCACCTTGTGGTTCTCACCGCCGACGATGAGATACTGCCCGCGCTCGGCGGAGCGGATCGAGCGTGTGGGATGGTCCACGCTCAGATACATGCCCTGCGGCGGCTCACCGGTGATGCGGGCGGCCAAAGCGTAGGAACGTTCGGGCCAGGTCTTGGCGAAGAATCCGCCGCGATCGAGAAACGGCAGGTGCGTCGTCACCACGACGTGATCGGCCCACATCGTGCCGCGATCAGTGTGAATCACGCACGGCTCACCCGGTTCCACATCCAGCGCACGCGTTCTTTCAAAAACATGGCTGGCATCACCGGGAATCGCTTCCGCCAGTGCCAGGCAATACTGTCGGGGATGGAACATCGCCTGATCGTCGAACCGTACCGCTCCCATCACGGGCCAGGGCAGATCGGTCTGCTCGGTGTAGGAGGCGGGAAGCCCCACGCGCTGGGCGGCGCGCACCTCTGCTTCGATGTCGGGCACGCGGCCCGGATTCAGTGTGTAGGTGTAGGCTGGCTGCCGCTCGAAGTCGCAGTCGATGTTGAGCTGCTGCACGAGCGTAGCGACCAGGTCGATCGCCGACTGATTCGCCTGACCGTACAGCCGTGTGCGTTCTTCGCCGTAGCGGGTCAGGAGTTTGGCGTAGATGAGCCGGTGCAGCGAGGTGAGCTTGGCGGTGGTGTAGGCGGTGACGCCGGAGCAGATGCGGTCCGCCTCCAGCACGACGACCATCGCCCCGGCCTGTTTGAGCAGCCATGCGGTGGTCAGCCCTGCGATACCCGCTCCGATCACCGCCACGTCAGCCCTGATGTGACTCAGGAGCGTCGGATACACGCTACCCCGGCTGGTCTGCACCCACAGCGATACGTTTTCACGAAAAAGACTCATACGCGCATCACCGCAGTGCGAGATGTGTGCCACGAAGCGACGCGATGGATCGCATCTCATCCAAAGGAAAATCGCCGGCGACGCTGTTCGCGCCACCGGCGACGTTGACCCACGCACCCATCACCTGCGTCCGGAGCGATCAGAACGTTTCCCGCTCATCCTGCTGTTGCGGGCGCTGCTGATTCGTCCGTTGCTGCTGGGGCTGCTCACGCTGCTGACGCTGATTCTGCTGCTGCGACTGGTCCATCTGGTCTGTCGCCCAGCGGGCGCGGCCTTCCTCATCACGCAGACGCAGCGTCTCGCCCTTGCTGATCTCGACCGCCACGAGCGCTTCGGTGCCGTTGATCGTCTGCGGCGCACCACGGATGACCACCTTGTCGCCCGGGGTGAAGGTCACACCCTGCTGACGAGCGTAACCCGCCGGGCCGGCATGAACCGTAATCAACTCGTTGTCCTGCGTTCGCACGCGCAGGCGCAGCCCTTCAGCCGAACCCGTCTCATCGCGGAAGGTGCCCACGCTCTGGATCGTGCCATGCACCGTCTGTAACTGCGCCGTATCGATGCGTTCGGGTCCGCCACCCGGGAAGGCGAAGACCTGCCAGTAAGGCTCACGATCCGCGAACTGATCCTGCACGCGCCGCGCGAACGATGCATCGCGATACGGATGCTGATTTGCCTGGAACGACAGTTCCTGCAGTGATTCCGGATCAGCGGGGATCATCGCCCGCGTCACCAGACGCTGCTGCATCTGGAACGCATCGAAGGGCACAGCAGCCAACTGGTTCGGTTCATCGGTGGACAGCAGCAGGAACACCGCCCGGCCGCGCTGCGGGTCAATCACGATGTCCTCGATCTGACCCAGTTGCTCGCCCTGATGATTGGTGATGCTCAGCCCGATCAGGTCGTTCGTGCTGGCCTGTTTCAGCCCGATATTCGTTTCCTGCCCCTGGCCGTACATCTCCCGCTGCGACGGTGTGAACATCTGCTCGTGCCGAATCTCGCTGGGCCCGCTGTGCAGCGTGATCGCGTTGCGACCGGGCTGCTTCGAGAAAGCGTTCCACGGCACCAGATATCGATCGCCCTGCACCGCAACGATCGCGAACGTTACGTAGCCGCGCTCTGTATCAAACACGATCTGTTCAATGTGGCCCAGATATCGACCGTCAGCACTGACCAGGTCCGCTTCCATCAGATCGGTCGCGCGTTCCAGCGGGATCGTCTGGGCGGCACGCGGTTCGTCCAGGCGAGGCCACTGCAACGCGACAGGCCGGTCGCCTGGTCGATCGCTGACCTGATAACGATCGCTGTAATAGCGCTCATCGTAGCGCTGTGTCACGGCCTTGTCGGCCTTCTCAGCTGTACGCTGCACTTGTTTATGTTTCGACGGCGGCTCCTGACGGCCGACATAGTCCTCGTTGTCCCACCAATTGTCCGATCGTGTGGTGACGGTGCGGGAGTCTTCGCCCGTCATCCAGTCAGCCGTTTGGTGACTGGCACCTGTCACCGTTTCGCCCAGGACCTGTAGGTCGCGCCCTGTGCCGCGCAGCGTGTTGCACCCCGTGAGCATCAGCGCTGCCATCCCTGTGATTACCAAGCTTCTCATGATGCATTTCTCCTGCCGCTCCGGGAAAATGGGTCCGCCCCGCCATCGCGGGGACGTGTCACCACCAATCGGCGAGCCGAACGGGACTGCTCGCACAACCAATCATAGAGAAGCCGATTTGACGGCCGACAGCGGAAATCGACTGCTTTGGCACTCGGTGAAATCCCCAGTCGCAACACGCGCACCGCGCCACACACTTACTCACGAGGCACAACCTTTGCCCGGTTGGAATCACGTGAGGGATGGCTTATGAAGCGACGTAACTTGACGCGTAATCTGTTCATCGACACTGTCGTCACGCCGCGTCGCCGGTGGCGTCACCTGCTTTCGTCTCCGCTCATCGCGGTGCTGGCGGATGGAATCGATGGACCGGTTCGCTTCAGCGACCCGGCGTTGCTGGTGTGGTCACTGCGGTCCCTGCGTGAACTGGTTCGCGAGCGGGGCCGGCCGCCGATCGAGTTCCTGCGCTGGATGAAAGGATGCGCCAAGGTCCGCCTCGCCGGCGAGCCGCGCGATCGTCCGATCTTCGCCACCGTCTATTACGTGAGCATCGCCCTGGCACGGGTCCGACTCGGAACATTGATCACCACACTGACCGCTGAACAGCTTTCTGTGGGACTGAGCTGGGCTTCCAGGCACCCCTGGCTGGACCGAGGCACAAAAAATTTGTTGGACAGGGCTTATACCCGTTTCAGGTAGCGGGAACCCCTCAAAACGCCCACCGACTTTTCCACAATCCAGCGGGCAGCGGAGAGGGAAAAATGTGGATAACTCAAGCCTGAATGGCAATTTAACAAATTCGAATTCGATCAACATGCCGGCAAAGCGTCAAAAGATTTGAAGAGCCCTCCAACGGCTTTGCTTTGACAGGTCGAATCACTGGGCGAAACATGGAAACGAACAGAGGGACTTGCATTAACGTCCGGCACACGGCATAATAATTCTCACTGGTGCAGCGAGAAGCGGTAAGCGACACGAGCACCAGCCAACTTTGCCCCCGGAAGCCCTCTCGATGCCCTCGGGTGTCGAGGGGGTTTTTTCAACTGCAGTTTCCCAAAATCCACTATTGCACCCCCACCCCCCGCGCGGTAGCCTTTTGTCAATCACATTCGGGGCTGATGCATCTCTTTTCGGGAGCGCAATCATGAAACGAACCACATGGACGTGTCTGGCACTCGTGGCAATCATGCTGGCGGCTGAGTCGGCCATGGCGCAGAACGCCCGCTGGCACATGACCCTCAAATCCGCAACAAAGGAGGCGGAGGAGACGGGCAAGCCGATCATGATGCTCTTCACGGGCAGCGACTGGTGCCCCGGCTGCATCAACATGCGGCGCAACGTCTTTACCCAGCCCGCTTTCCGTGACTGGGCGGAAGAAAAGGTGGTGCTGCTGGAAGTCGACTTCCCGCGTAACAAGCGCCAGAGCGCGGCAGTGAAGAGCCAGAATGAGGAACTTAAGGCCAAATATAAGCCACCGCATGTGCCGTTCGTGGTCTTCACGGACGCGGCAGGCAACCGGATCGGTGATCTGGGCTACGGCGGACAGAATGCCGAAGGCTGGACGGGCATGGCCAACGGGATCATCGACCGGGCCCGCGCCCAGGCCGAGGCCGCCCGCGCCGCAGCGCTGGCGAAGATGGCCAAGCGCCACCAGGACCTGGATGAAGGCCTCAGCACCGCCAGGGCGGAAAACCGCCTGGTCCTGGTCGTCTTCACGGGCAAGGATTGGAGCATCCCCGCCAAGGCGCTGGAGGAGTCAGTGCTCAGCCAGGATGCCTTCAACAACTGGGCGAAGGAAACCGTGGTGTTCGTGGAGCTGGACTTTCCGCGTAACCAGGAGCTGGAGGAATCCATCAAGGCCAAGCGTGAAGCCCTGAAGGAGCAGTACAAAGTCACTCGGCTGCCCACCGCACTGCTGCTGGATCAGGAGGGCAAGGAGCTGGCCCGCCAGGATGTGATCCGGCCGAACATGCCGCTGGAGCAGTGGCTTGCGCCAATCAAGAAGGCAGCCCAGGAAAACGCTCCGAAGCCTCGTCCCCAGCCCGAGCCCGAGGCGGAAGCCGTGGTAACGGAGGAAGTCCCGGCGGAACCTGAAAGCTGATTCTCACCCCTCATCCGATTCTTCCTGATGGCGTGGTTCACATCCGAACCACGCCATTTGTTTTTTTTGTAATCGTGGGCACGGACATAGGGGCGGCAAAACGCTTATACCAGGAGAAAACTGGGCATTAGGGATACCAATATCGAGGACGGCGCGCCATATATCTAATGGGGAGCGGCCCATATGTGCCCGCGCCGCATCCGTCGGGTCGCTCCCGCGAGAGCCACGTAACACCGACAGTTGTAAGGATTCGTCATGCCTGGACCCCGCATCTATCCGGCAGCCGCCGTGCTGGCGATCGGCACCGCAGTAGCGTTCGCTTCCCCCACCACTTACGACGCCAACCGCCTCACCTATCTCGACGAGTTCAGTAATCCCTACTGGGCCAATCACACAACAGCCCGGCTCGCCACCGAGCAGTGGATCGGCGAACCCGGCGTCGAGTTCGCCATCGTCCTCTCCGTCGACGACATGTCCGACCACACCCCGTTCGAGAACTACCTGCGGCCGATCCTCGAACGGCTCAAGCAGATCGACGGCCGGGCACCCGTCAGCATCATGTCCAACCGGCCCGACCCCAACCAGCCGCACCTGCAGACCTGGCTCAAAGAGGGGCTGAGCATCGAGACCCACACCCTGCACCACCCCTGCCCGCTGCTGCATGGCGGCAACTTCCCCCTGGCGGCAGCCAACTTCCACGGCTGCGTCGACCTGCTCAGCCGCGTGCCCAACAGCGTGCCTGTCTGTTTCCGCATGCCCTGCATGGATTCGATCAACAGCGTCAGCCCCCGCTTCTACGCGGAAATCTTCAACCACAAAAGTGATGAGGGCCGCTTCCTCACCATGAGCTCTTCGGTGATGGTGCTGTACACCGAGGGCGACCCTGACCAGCCGGCCGGATACGCGACCGATCCGGACGGCCGGGGCCGATTCGCCAAATATGTCGCGGGCAACGCCGGCTGGGTGAACTACCTTGAAAACTACCCCTATCCCTTCGTCATTGGAAAGATCGCCTGGGAACTGCCCACCTTCGTCCCCGACGACTGGCAGGGCCAGCATCTGCAGGGTAACGGCAACCCCGGCACCGTGGCGGACATGAAGGCCGCCATCGACGCCACCGCGCGCAAGCATGGCGTCTACACGATGACCTTCCATACAGCGAACTGGATCTTCAACCATCAGATCGTCGACGTGATCGACCACGCCGTCAACACCTACGGCAGCCGCGTGAAGTTCCTCAACTTCCGCGAGGTGCAGGATCGGTTGAACCGCAACATGCTGGCCGGCCACCCCATCCGCAACCCGCAGACCGGCCAGGACAACGGCGTGCGCATCCTCGATATCAACAACGACGGCTACATGGACGTCGTCATCGGGAACGACAACGCACGCATCACCCGAATCTGGGACCCTCAGGCGAAAAAATGGAATACAACCGACTTCCCCGTACCCATCGTCACCACCGATGCACAGGGCATCACACGCGAAACCGGCGTGCGCTTCGGCGTCATCCAGCCCGGCTGTGAACCCGAGCAGAAACTGCCCGGTTACGCCTGCTTTCTCGTCATCAACGAAAAGATGCGCACCGGCTACTACTTCAACGGCTCACGCTGGGTCGAACTGCCCGAGCTGGCACGTGGCCTCGAAGCCAACGGCCCAATCTTTACCAGCCGCGACGGTGTCGATCGTGGTGTGCGGCTGCGTGACCTTGATAACGATGGCATCTGCGAACTGATCGTTGCCAACGACACGCAGAGCGCGGTCTTCCAATGGCTGGCGTGCAAGAAGACGTGGGCGAAGCAGGCGATCACGCTGCCGCAGGACACCGCGATCGTCGATGCCCAGGGCCGCGATGCTGGTCTCCGCTTCGTCGATGTCGATCAGGATGGCCATGCCGATGTCGTCTTCTCCAACGCCGATCGTTATAGCCTGCACCTGTTCCGCTCGATGGAAACGGGCTGGTCAATCCGCGCGTTGTCGGGCAACCGAGGTCAGGCCGATGCCACCCGTGAGATTCCCATGATCGTCCGGGCGGATGGCACCAACAACGGTGCATGGTTCCTGCACGGCTACATGTGGGTGCAGAACGAGGACACGGCGGGGATGCCCAACCTCGTCGATCGCCGGTCGTTCGATCAACTGCTCGCCACCACCTCCCCCAACCCGAAGGATCCGCAGGCCTCGCTCAAGGCCATGCGCCCCCGGCCGGGCTTCACGGTGGAACTCGTCGCCGCGGAACCGCTGGTGATGGACCCGATCGCCTTCGACTGGGGCCCGGATGGCAAGCTGTGGGTCGTCGAAATGGCAGACTACCCGCTGGGTATCGACAACAGGGGTAAGCCAGGCGGACGCATCCGCTTCCTCGAAGACACAAACGGCGATGGCAAATACGACAAATCGACGCTGTTTGCGGAGGGTATCGCATTCCCCACGGACGTCATGGTCTGGCGTGATGGCATCCTCGTCACCGCTGCACCCAACGTCCTCTACCTGCGCGACACCAACGGCGACGGCAAGGCGGATGCACGCGAAGTTCTCTTCACTGGTTTCGGTGAGGGCAACCAGCAGCATCGCGTCAACGGCCTGCGATGGGGCCTGGATAACTGGATCTACCTCGCCAACGGTGACAGCGGCGGGCACATTCGCTCCGTCAAAACCGGTGACGTCGTCGATATGAACGGCCGCGACCTGCGCATCCGCCCCGACACCGGCGAACTCGATGCCACCACCGGCATGACGCAGTACGGCCGCAACCGCAACGACTGGGGCGACTGGTTCGGCTGCAACAACTCGTTGCCGATGTGGCACTTCGTCCTGCCCGATCACTACCTGCGCCGCAACCCGCACGTGGGTGTCAGCCAGACAAATCAACTGGTGGCCACGCTGCAGGATTCGCCGATTTACCCGGCCGGCCGCGTGCTTCTGCACAGCGTCGGTGCGCAGCCGCCGGCACCGGGCGAACCCAGCCGCTTCACCAGCGCCTGCAGCGCCATCGTCTACCGCGACACGCTCTTCGGTGACGCCTTCGCCGAGAACATGTTCGTCAGCGAGCCGGTGCACAACCTCGTGCATCGTCGCATCCTCGAACCGGCAGGTGCCACCTTCACCTCCCGCAAGCCGGAGGATGAAGCGCGTATCGAGTTTCTCGCCTCGACCGACTCCTGGTTCCGCCCGACCACCGTGCGTACCGGCCCGGATGGCGCGCTGTGGGTGGCAGATATGTACCGCATGGTCATCGAACACCCCGAGTGGATCGATGACGCCCTGAAGCGTGAGCTGGACCTGCGCGCCGGGCACGATCGCGGCCGTATCTACCGCGTCTACCCATCCGATCGTCTGCCCCGACCGATGCCGCGCATGGCGGACATGACCACCGCCCAGCTCGTCGCCGCCCTGCGAAGCCCCAACGGCTGGCAGCGTGACATGGCGCACCGGATGATCCTGTGGCGCAACGATCGAGCCGCCGTCCCGCTCCTGCGCGACCTGGCAACGAAGGGCAACGAACCACTTGCCCGACTGCATGCGCTGTGCGTGCTCGATGGCCTGGCCGCACTTGACGCGACAGTCGTGGAAGCGGCCCTCAATGATGAACACCCCGGTGTGCGACGCCACGCGGTGCGACTGACCGAGCAGTTCGCCGGCCGCGCCCCGCGTCTGCTGGATGCGCTGATCAAACGCGTCAACGACAACGATGCCCGCGTGCAGTTGCAACTGGCGTTCACACTGGGCGAATGGGACGACTCGCGCGCCGGTGAAGCACTTGGACAGCTCGCCGCACTGCGCATTGATGATGGTTTCATCATTGCCGCCGCGATGAGTTCCGCCACACGTCGGCCGGCCGACATGGTCGCCGGACTGATGCGCCGCACCGCCGACCCCGCCCGCATTGCCCCCATCGTCAATCAGCTCATCGATGTCGCTCTGGCACGTGGCAGTGAGGACGCAGCGGTGCGCCTCATGACCGCGATCGCACAGCCCGGCGAATCAGGCTACGCCAACTGGCAGTTTGAAGTGCTGGCGCGCCTGCGACAGACGCTGGAACGCAGCGGCAAGACGCTCGATCAGCTCCCGCAGGCAGGCCAGACCGCACAGCGCCTCGCCGAGGCGATCCGGGCTGCACGACAGATCGCGCTGGATGACAGCCAGCCCGTGTCACGCCGCGCCGCCGCGATTCCGCTGCTGGGTTACGACCGTGCCGCCGTTCGTGAGGACATCGCCGCGCTGGTCGCACTGCTCACATCGCAGGCGCCGCATGAGTTGCAACGGGCCGCGTTGACGGCACTGGCTGCGATTCGCGATGACACCGTCGCCCCGGCACTGCTCCGCGCCTGGCCCAACTACAGCAATACCCTGCGGCAGGATGTGCTCAGCGTGCTGATGCGCCGACAGGAAAGCGTGACCGCCCTGCTCGACACTGTTGAGGCGAAGCGGATCGCCCCGGCTGAACTCGGCGCAACCTATCGGCAACTGCTGACCGAGCACGCCGATGCCTCCATTCGCAACCGCGCGATCCGCCTGCTCGAAACCGGTGGCCCGGTCGACCGTCAGGCGGTGATCGACCGCTACCTCAGCCACATCGCAAGCGCCAAGGCCGATCCTCAGCGTGGTATCGCTGTCTTCTCCGAGCATTGCGCCCAGTGCCATCGCGTAGGGTCGATCGGTCAGGGGGCGGGGCCGAACCTCGCCGGCCTCGTCGATAAGTCCCCGCAATACATGGTCCCGCACATTCTCGACCCCAACCGGGCGGTCGAGGACAAGTACCTCAACCACACCCTGCAGACCGTCTGGGGCGATATGCACACCGGTCTGCTCGTCAATGAAACCGGACAGGCGGTCACGCTCATGGGGCTGGACGGCGTCGAGGTGACCGTGCTGCGCAGCGAGATCGCCAGCTTCGAGCGTTCCACCCGCTCGATGATGCCCGAGGGCCTGGAAGCGTTCGTAAGTCCGCAGGACATGGCGGACATCATCGCCTTCGTCAACGCCAACGTCGCCCCGCCCAAGCAGTTCGCCGGCAACAAACCTGCTCTCGTTCGGCCGGGTGATCAGGGCGAACTGCGTCTGCTGGCGACCAACGCCGAGATCTACGGCGACACACTCGTCTTCGAAGGCCACTACCAGAACCTGGGCTACTGGATGAGCGACAACGACCATGCCGCATGGAGCGTGCAGGTGGCGGTCGACGGCCGATACGACGTCTGGCTCGACTGGGCCGCGCCCAGCAACCCGCACGACCATCGACTGGCCGTCGTCATCGGCAACCAGACAATCGACCACACCATCGCCCCCACCGGCACGTGGGACGACTACCGACTGGTGAAGATCGGCACCGTGGAACTGCGGGCGGGTGTCCACCGCGTGATTGCCCAACCGGGAACACCGGTGCGCGAAGCGATGCTCGACCTGCGCGAACTGCGGCTGGTGCCCGAGGGCCTCACCGTTGAAAAGCCAGCCTACAAAATCGTGGCGGGCAACAAGCCCGAAGCGGTCGCGCCGGACAACGATGGTTCACTGCGTTTGCTCGCATCCAACGCGGAACTGTACGGTGACCGCATCGCCGTCTACGAGCCGCAGCGCTGCATCGGCTGGTGGACGAGCGAACAGGATCGTGCGGTGTGGCGCATCCGCAACGCGAAGGCCCGCCGATACGATGTCGTGCTGGAGTGGGCCATCCCCGATGACATGGCGGGCAACCGCTTCGCCATCACCGCGGACGACAGTCGCCTGGAGGGCACCATCCCCACCACCGGCAGCTTCGAAAACTATCGCCGCCAGAAGTTCGGCCAGATCGAACTGAAAGCTGGCGACAATGTACTGGAAATGCGCAGCATCGGCCCCATCAAGGGTGAACTGGCCGACCTGCGTGAAATCCACCTCGTGCCGGCGCAGTAAGCCGTCATCCGAGCCACCCACCCCAAAACAAACAGGCGTCACCACAACGTGACACCTGTTTCGAAGCGACCGCCGCCAGTTAAAACACCGCCGCGACCATACCACCGGGTTCATAAATCCCTCCCTCACGAACAGATGGGGGGTCCATGCCTAAGATCGCAGGCCGCAACAAACCAGAAGTTTTTACAGGTCGTCCGCTCTAAGCCACCACCCAACAAAGACCTACGAGACCTCATCAGCATGATCGCAACGTCTACCCGGCACCGCACCCGGTTCCCATACCCGCCGCTTGCGACCACCGCCCTGCCCGGCTAGACTTCACCGTTCACAATCCAACCGCTCGGGGCGTAGCGCAGCTTGGTAGCGCGCTTGACTGGGGGTCAAGAGGTCGTGGGTTCAAATCCCGCCGCCCCGATTCATATTCACCAAGAAGGCTTCAACCGCAAAGTGCACGATCGGTAGCAAGGTACGACAGTACCATCACACACGTTGGCCACACCGTTGAGAAATGAAAGGGTCGGGGCAAGGGACCGGGCTGGCCATATAGCCACACGTTTCCACCCCGTACCAACCCTCATTTTGCAAAATGGAGCGATTGCTGATGTCACACGCAACAGCATTTGAGCTTAGCCGGACCATTGAAGTGCTGGAGCGTACGCCGGGGGTGTTGCGGGCGTGGCTGGGTGGGGTGAGTGATTTCTGGGCGAGGCGGAATTATGGCGAGGCGACGTTCAGCCCGTTTGATGTCGTCGGGCATCTGATTCACGCGGAGCGCACCAACTGGATGGTTCGGCTGCGGACGATTCTGGAGCATGGCCCATCGCAGCCGTTCACCCCGTTCGATCGGTACGCGATGTACGAGACGAACCGGGATAAGTCGATGGCGGAACTGCTCGACACGTTCGCCACGGTGCGCCGGCAGAACCTGGATGATCTGATCGCGATGCGGCTGACGCAGGAGCAACTGGATCGGTGCGGCGCGCACCCGGAACTGGGGCCGGTGACCGCGCGGCAACTGCTGGCCACCTGGGCGGTACATGACCTTGGCCATCTGCATCAGATCGCCAAGGCGATGGCGTATCAGTATCGCGATGCGGTGGGGCCGTGGCGTGCATATCTGAGCATCCTGCCTGCGGAGTGATCCGCGCAGCAGCTTTGGCCAGCATGCCCCAACGCGTTACCAGGCGAATAGATTGGCGATACTCTTGAGGAAATTCAGCGCATCAGGGTCGGGGGCGAGGAAACCGCCGGCGACGGTGGCCAGTTGTTCCTCGGAAAGCTCATCGCTGGCGTGGAAGCAGTCGCGTAGTTCCTGCATCTCGGTGGACGAGATGGTGAAGCCGCTCTTGGCTGCGACCTGTGCTGCCTCCTCGGCTGAGCGGGCTCCCAGAAGCCCGTTTCGCAGCGTATCGTTGCGGCCCGCTTCCTCGATCAGCCCCCTGAGCAGTTCCTGCCTGACCATCGCTTCGCTCCTGTCGCGGTAGACGTGTACGCCGCGCCATTCTTCAAACGTTCGCGACGAAACACTGAGGTTCGCCCGAACGTCCCCGGACACCCCCGGACGACCTCCTGGTACCCCTTCGCATCGGACGGGGGATGACACTGCTTGAACGGCTGGGCGATCGCGCAGGGGATCGCCCAGCCGTGTATGCGAATTGCGCGGATTGGGTGGTCAGGGCAAATTGCGCAAGCCTGCTTCAGGCCGCGTTATGCGATAACCCTGTGCAGACTCAGTCGCTGCTCCAGGCCAGGCCCACATCGATGTACTGACCGCCCGTGGTCTGACGGCAATGCACGGCGATGACATTGCGGCCGTTGCGCAGGGCACGGCGGGCCTGTGGAGAAAGCGGGACAATGGTGTAGTCGGTGACGTACCCGCTCAGCTCCGCCGCCAGCACGCCGTTGAGATAGATCCGGGCATCCTCATCGTGGTGGACGATGAGGTAGAGCTTCGCGTCCGGACCGATGGCAGCAGTATCCACGTCAAACGCACGGCGCAGGTGGATCTCGTTATTATTCCAAACGGTGCGAACGACCGCACCGGGGGTGCCGTGCGTGCCAAACCCGCCAACCGCCTCACGCCAGTTGCTGTCATCGAAGTCCGGCCGATGCCAGTTGGGTGCGGCGGAATCGAAGGTGTAGCGCCAGGTCTGCGGTTCGTGGCGCGAGGTGGGCACCAGCCGGTGCAGCACCGCCGCCGCGGAGTAGAGCTTCTGGTGAGCGGCCGCCAGCGTGTCAACATCAAACTTGAGCACGCGGCGGTCGTAGGTCATCAGCCCGTTCACCTCGATCTCCACATCGGTCGTCTGTGTGTAGACGGCCGCGGACAGGCCCGGCTCCGCGATAAGGAAGCGCAGTTGCTCGATGAGCCGCAGGTACGCGTTCTGCAGCGCACGGTTTGAGTCGTAAGAGCGATAGCCCCAGTTGTCATCCGCCTTCCAGAGGTGGTCGCGGATAACCAGGCCCAGTCCGCCGAACTCACCAAGCACCGCCGCGCGGTTAGCTTCGGGTTTGGGAGAGCCGGGGCCGGGATAGACATGGATGTCGTGGACATCGCCGACACCGCGATCGGTCCAGCCGCTGGCGTTGTTGACCAGACGTGTCGGGTCGTGCCGACGGGTCAGTTCGACGATGCGTGCGGTATCGAACTGGCCCCAGCCTTCATTGAAGGGCACCCACATGACGATGCTGGGGTGGTTGTAGAGGCTGTCGATCATCGCCAGGTATTCACGCTCGAACTGGGCGGCGCTTTCGGAGGTGCGCTGGATGTCCGGGTCGTTGTGACCGATGTAGCGGTCGCCACTGGGCATGTCCTGCCAGACGAGCAGGCCGAGTTTGTCCGCCCAGTAGTACCAGCGGGCTGGCTCGACCTTCACATGTTTGCGTGCCATGTTGAAGCCGAGGCGCTTCGTAATTTCGATGTCGTAGCGCAGGGCTTCATCGGTTGGCGCGGTGTACAGGCCGTCGGGCCACCAGCCCTGATCGAGCAGACCGTACTGAAACAGGAACTTGTTGTTAAGGAAGATGCGGGTGACGCCGTTGTCATCCTTGCCCAGCGCGATCTTGCGCATGCCGAAGTAGCTGTCGACCTCATCGATGACCCGGCCGTCCTGCCGGATGAGCACCTTGAGGTTGTAAAGGAACGGATCGTCCGGCCACCAGAGCTTCATGTTGGGCAGTTCGATGGCCGGTTTGGCGCCGGTGCCCTGAGCGACAAGGTCATCGCCATCGTAGATGCGCAGCTCGACCGTGCCCTGATCGGGCTGGGCAAGCGTCGTCTGGATGCGCACGGTTCGGTTGTCGATGTCAGGCGTGATGCGCAATCTGCGGATGTGCTGCTGCGGCACCGGTTCCAGCCAGACGGTCTGCCAGATGCCCGTGACGGGCGTGTACCAGATGCCATGCGGCCGACCGTGCTGCTTGCCACGCGGCTGATAGCTCTTGTCGGTGGGGTCCCAGACGCGAACGAGCAGTTCCTGTTCACCCGCATTGGTCAGGGCATCGGTGATATCGAAGCTGAAGGGGTCGTAGCCGCCGCGATGGCTGCCGACGTGCCGGCCGTTCACCCAGACCTCGGTTTCCCAGTCGACCGCACCGAAGTGGAGGATGACACGTTCACCCGCCCAGTCGCGCGGAATGGTGAACGTCCGGCGATAGAAGAGGCGGTTGTTCGCGCCAACCTGCTTGCCCACACCGCTGAGGGCCGATTCGACCGGGAACGGCACAAGGATGCTGCCCTCAAAGTTGTCGGGGGTATCGACATTGCGGGGAGCGATGGCGTACTCCCACAGGCCGTTGAGGTTGAGCCAGCGGTCACGGACCATCTGCGGGCGCGGGTACTCGGGCAGAACGCGCTCGGGTGTGACCGTTTCGCCCCAGCGTGTGATGAGCGGGGCATCCGCGATTTTCCACTGTGACCAGGCCGTTGTTGAGGTCACCAGCACCACGGCCGCTGCCAATAGTGTGTATCGCCGCATCATGCACCTCCCGGTATTTGAAAACTGACCTTATTGTTTCAAATATAGAACGACCATGTAAAGCGATAATTTACACGTCGATCCGCACCGGCTGACGACATCCCGTGGAAGTACCTCATTTTCAGGAGGTTGTGTTACACCGCGATGTCGGCGGGAGCTTCGGCAGGCCGCACTTTTTGCACCGATTCGCGGGCAGCATCGCGTCGCGCAGCGTCACGGATGGTGAGCAGCCGTTTCATCAGTTGGTCCAGCCCATCCACATGACGCTTCGTGCCAAAAGCATCGTGCAGTTGCTGGTATAGCTCATAAAGCTCGGCGTAAACAGCGATTGCAGCTGGCTCAGGGTGGTAGACAACGTCCTTGAGGCCGGTCATGCGCTGTTGCGCTTCGGTGACCGAGCGATATGCCCCGCCGACAACCGCGCCGAAGATGGCCGCCCCCAGCGCACAGGTCTGAGCGCTGCGGCTGACCCACATGGGGCGGTTACACACATCCGCGTAAATCTGCATCACCAGCGGGTTTTTCTCCGCGATACCACCACAGTTGATGACCCGCTCCACCGCGATGCCATGCTCCTCGATGCGGCGGATGATCGTCAATGCGCCGAAGGCGGTGGCTTCGATGATGGCGCGGTAAATCTGAGGGGCGGTGGTTTCGAGCGTCTGGCCAACGATCAGCCCGGTGAGGCGCGGGTCGGTGAGGATGCTGCGGTTGCCGTTGTTCCAGTCGAGGGCGAGCAGGCCGGACTGGCCCTGGCGAAGACGTGCTGCTTCGAGGGTGAGCGCCGCGTGCGGGTCGCCATCGCGGGTGTACGCCACAGGGACGAGATTGCGAACGAACCAGTTGAAAAGATCGCCTACCGCGGACTGGCCGGCCTCCAGCCCCCACATGCCGGGGATGATGGAGCTGTGCGCCACGCCACACAAACCGGGAATCTGCGGGGCTGCGGCGTCCCCCGGCGAAACCATCATGTCGCAGGTACTGGTGCCGATCGTTTTGACGAGCGTGCCGACATCGATGCCTGCCCCAACCGCGCCGGCATGGGCATCGATCAGGCCGACCGCCACGGGCAGGCCGGCAGGCAGTCCGAGCGTTTCAGCGGCCTGCGGAGAGAGTCGGCCGGCAACGCGGTCGGAAGGCAAGGCCGTCGGGGCGTAACGTGACCGCAGCGGCACCAGCGCCGGGTCAAGCGCAGCTAAAAACACTTCACTGGGCAGCCCACCCCAATCGGCTGCGTACATCGCTTTGTGCCCGGCGGCACAGCCGTTGCGCGGCATCGTGGTGGGATCGGTGTGACCCACCAGCCAGGCGGGAATGTAGTCTGACTGTTCGACCCAGCTCCAGGCTGCATCAAAGACCCCCGGCACGGTGCGACGACAGTGCAGAATCTTGGCCCAATACCACTCCGAGCTGTACGCCCCACCGCAGCGGTCCAGATATGGCAGCCCCATCTCGCGGGCGGTTTGGGTGATGCGGCCGGCCTCCGCATGGGCGGTGTGATCCTTCCAGAGCCAGGCCTGGGCGGCAAGGTTGTCGCGGAAGTGATTGTGCATCGCCAGCGGCACACCCTGGCGGTCGACGGGGATCGGTGTGGAGCCGGTGGCGTCGACACCGATGCTCACGACACGATCCGGGGCAAACCCTTTAACGTCCTCCGCACACGCAAGGGCTTGTCGGACACAGGCTTGCATGGCGGCGAGGTAATCGCCGGGGTGCTGTCGGGCGACGTCGGGGTCGTGTGGGTCGGTCAAAATGCCCTGGTCGCCGCTGGGGTAAGGTGCGACAGCGGTGGCGACCTCACTGCCATCCGCCACATCGACGATCAGGGCGCGGACGCTGTTGGTACCGAAATCCAGACCGAGGGCGAAGCGGGAATCCGAGGCATGCGCGGGCATGAAATGGCTCCGGAGGAAGGGAAAGGAAGGGGCATGCCATAGTTGTCGCGATTTGGGGGACGGCGCCAAGAGGGAGTTGGAGGTGTGGGGTGGGAAAAAGAATGCAGGTTGGCACCCAGCCACTACGTGGCTGGGCTTCAGAGGGGAGGGTTTTCGGGTGATAGTTCTGAATAGTTAAACCACTTACGAGGATGTGGACGATAGGGTGAACTGGATCCTGGATCATTATCGGTCCCCGCGGCAGGTGGAAGCCAGCGGCGGGGACGGGCGGAACGTTCACGCATGGCGGGCAGGCAACGACAGACCGGACCCGCGTGGTCGCAAGTTTGGCAGATGCCCACGCTCCTGGCGGGCGTGCTGTTGCTTTTCCTTGGCATCTACCTGGCGATCCCCCCCGCCAAGCCGTTCAATGTGGCGGCCGCGCTGGATAATGCGCACAACTGGCTGGAGGCGAACGAGCCGGATCAGGCCGACCGTGTATTGACCGAGCTGGAACCGCATCTGGCAAGTGCCAGCGATATGGAGCGGGCGCGACATCGGGCACTGCGGGCGGATCATATCTACCTCAAACAGCGGGCTGAGCAGTGGAACAACCCGGAGAATCACGAACGGATCGTGCGCTTCTACCAGGCGGCCCGGGAGGCTGGACTAAAGCTCACGGTGCCGCAGTTACAGCGCTGGGCGCAGACGCTCATCACACTGAAGCGTGAATCGGATGCGCTGCAACTCATCAGCGAGATACCCAGCGACGCGGGGGCCGCACCACATATGCTGGTTCGCCGCCTGATCGAACAGCGGCTGGTGGAAGCGGGCGGACAGCCCGTCGAGCCGACCACACTGGCAGCGCTGCTGGAGCGGTACAAGCAGGAGCTTCGTCGTGATGGTGACCGCACCATCCGGCGTCAGGGCATGATCTGGGCGGCTGCGCTGGAGACACAGCTTCTGCTGGACGCCAACGCCCCGGATCAGGCGCTCAACGAGCTGATGATCCGCTATCAGCGTCTGAACGCGGAGGGTGGCGACGCCGACCTGGCGCCGCTGCTGGTAAAGCTTGGCCGGGCAGAGTTTTGCATCGGCAACTACGACAACGCCCAGCGACACTACATGCTGGCGCTGGAACGGCTGGAACGGCAGGATGCGCTGACGGCTGAGGCACTGGTGGGTCTGGCGGAGGTGGAGCAGGCCGGGCCACGCGATAACCGCACCGCGCTGGGCTACTACAACAAAGTGGTGAGCGAGTATCCCGCCACCAGCGCGTACCTGCGGGCGTTGATCGGGCAGGCGGACTGTAAGGCCAAGCTGGGCGATCATCCCGAGGCGGTGGACGACTTCGCGCAGGCGATCGACCGATTGCGTGAGGCTCCTGCCACCGACCCGCGTCGCGAACTGGTGACGAACATCGTTCGTTCGCTCTACGAGATGAACTTCGACCGCCAGGAGTATGAACTGGCGCTGGACTATCTGACACTGTTGCAACCGCTGTACGCTTCGAGTGGTGGCCTGCCCGCGAATCTGCTGCTGGACCTGGCCGTGACGCACCAGCGGCTGGCGGAGCAGCGACAACAGTCAGCCCAGCAAACCGACAACCTGATCCCCATTTCCGAAGCGGCACGGGCGCTGGCACACCGCCAGGCGGCGGAACATTTCGTCAAGGCGGGCGACTACTACCTCGCCCATACCGAGGCAGTGACACTTATCGATGATGAGCAGTACGGCTCCAGCCTGTGGCAGGCTGCCCAGTGCTACGACGCAGCCCAGTTATGGAACCGCTCTGTGGCGGTTTACCTGCAATACATCACAACGCGGTCGACCGATCCACTCTACCTGCAGGCGATTCGCCGGCTGGGCATGGCGCGGATGGCAGCCGGGCAGTACCTGGAGGCGGCGGAGCGATTCGAGGAGCTGGTCGAGCGTCACAGCCGCACGATGGAGGCGTACGCGAGCCTCGTTCCGCTGGCCCGATGCTATGCGAAGCTCGGCCGCACCAATGATGCGATTCGTGTGCTCGAACACGTGGTGACGAACCATGAATCGATCACACCGGCCAGCCAGGAGTACCAGGCGGCTCTGATCGAGCTGGGGCGCATTTACCACGCCCAGCGCTCGTTTGAAGAGGCGATCGCGCGACTGACCGAGGCACTGCAACGGTACAACGATGGGCCCATGGGCGCCACGCTGCGTTTCCTGCTGGCCGATTCCCATCGCCAGTCGAGCGATCAGCTGGCACAGGACCTGACACAGGTGCTACCTGAGAACCGGGAAGCATCGCTGCGGGCGGCAAAAGTGCAACGGCTGGAAACAGCGCTAAAACTTTTCGATGAAGTCGTGAAGATGCTCGATGAGCGCGACCCGGCGACGATGTCCGAGCTGGAGAAGCTTTACCACCGCAACGCCTACTTCTACCGGGCGGATTGTGCCTTCGATCTGGGGCGGTATGAACAGGCGATCGGCCTGTATGATCAGGCCGCCCGACGATGGGAACGCGACCCGGCGTCGCTGGTGGCGCTGGTGCAGATCGTGAACGCCAACTGCGAACTGGGCCGCATCCAGGAAGCCCAGATTGCCAACGAGCGTGCCCGATGGCACCTCAAGCACATTCCCGATTCGGCTTTTGAAGACAAAAACCTGCCGATGAATCGCAAGCATTGGCAGGACTGGCTGCGCTGGACCAACGAACTGAATCTGTTCGATACCAGCGCAGCGGTGACAAACGTGAGCAATGCACGACAACAGTGAGAACACTGTTCATTGTGGATTGCTTGTTGAAAGGTCAGTGGAAGCGCGCGAGCGTGGTACATTGACGTTGCGTCAAAGCAACAGTGGCACAGGAGGTGCCGCGACTGTTGCGTCGAATGAGGCATGACCTGCGTGCCACGTTCGATCTTATGGAAGGGTCACGGATGACCGCCCACATCATCGAATCACTGTCCGCCGATCCAGAAGCGTTGCGCACGCTGCTCGAACTATTGGAGAAGCAGCGCGGACTTTTCGCACGCCTGCGTGAACTGAGCGAGCGTCAGACGGCACTGGTGAATGACGCAGCCGCCGATGCGCTGCTGACGCTGTTGGCGGAACGGCAGTCGCTGATCGACGAGCTGATGGCGGCCAACGAAGCGCTGGAACCCTACCGACGGAACTGGACGAAGCTGTACGCAGACCTGCCCGAGCCGCAGCGCCAACATGTGGGCACGTTGCTGCGCGAGGTACAGCAGTCACTCGGCGCGATTCTGGAACAGGATGAGCGCGATCGGCAGACGCTGCAGTCGCGTCAGGGCCGTATCGGGATCGAACTGCAGGGCATGGCACGTGCCGGGTCGGCGGTGCAGGCGTATCGCAACGCCGCCCATCAGGCTCAGGCGCGTTTCACCGACAGCAGAGGATGATCGCACCGATGTCGATGACCGCTTCGACAACGCAGGCTGCCCCGGTGGATCGGCTGGACGACCTGGCACAGATCATCCGCGCCTACAACGAGGTGACGGACAACCTGCAGCGCAGTCACGAGGCACTGCGCGCGGAGGTGGCGCGGCTGCAGCGCGAACTGGCATCGACCGATGCGCAGCTTCAGCGATCCAAACGACTGGCAGCGCTGGGCGAAATGGCGGCCGGCATCGCGCATGAGATTCGCAATCCCCTGGCGGCGATCGCGCTGTACGCGCGGATGCTCGTCGAGGATCTGCAGCAGCCACCAGAGGAAATAACCTGGCGGTCGTGCGGCGAGGTGGCTGGCAAGATCGCCTCGGCAGTTCGCGGACTGGATGCGGTGGTGAACGATGTGCTCACCTTTGCGCGGGAGCTGCGGCCGCGACGGCTTGCGGTATATGCCAGCCAGCTTTTTGACCGGGCACTGGAAGCGCATCGGCCGGCGATCGATGCGACGGGGGTGCGCATCGTTCGGCACGATTCGGATGAGCTGCTGATCGATGTGGATGCCGACCTGATGCAGCAGGCGATACTGAACGTGATCCGCAACGCGGTGGATGCGATGCCCGACGGCGGAACGCTGACGCTCCAGACGCGTGTGGAGGAAAGCCAGGTGGCGCTGGTCATCCGCGACACAGGGCCGGGCATCGCCGATGTGGACATCGACCGGATTTTCAATCCGTTCTTTACGACACGCAGCACCGGTACAGGGCTGGGGCTTGCGATCGTGCATCGCATTCTCGATGCCCATCACGGCACGATCACGGTACACAACGATGGCGGCGCGGTTTTCGAGCTGATTCTGCCGCGGCATGAGGCGAGCGGCGATGTGGCTGCGCATCGCGCACAGCAGGCAGCGATCGGAGTGGTCCCATGACGACGAAAATCATGGTGGTCGACGACAAGCAGATGATGCGCGACAGCGTGGGTGTCACGCTGCAGCGCGCCGGGTATCAGGTGGTCAGCGCCTCGGACGGTGCCGCGGCGTTGCGCATGGTAGCGCGGCATCGGCCGGCCGCGGTCATCACCGACCTGAAAATGCCCGAAATGGACGGGTTGGAACTGCTCGCCAAACTGCAGGAAATCGACGACCAACTGCCCGTTGTGGTAATGACCGCCTACGGCTCGATCGACACGGCTGTACAGGCGATGAAAAACGGCGCGTTCGACTTCATCCAGAAGCCCTTTGAAGGCGATCAGCTCGTGCTGACGATGCGGCGGGCGGTCGAGCATCGGAGGCTGACTTCGGAAAACGCTGCCCTGCGCACCAACAACCGCATGGATGCCCCCGCGACGATGCTCATCGGGCGATCGCCCGTCATGCGCAAGCTCGCGCAGCAGATTCATCAGATCGCCAACAGCCACAGCACGGTGCTGATTTGTGGCGAATCAGGCACGGGCAAGGAAGTGGTTGCACGCACGCTGCACGCTCACAGCCCACGGGCCGATCGCATCATGCTGTGCCTGAACTGCGCGGCTCTGTCGAGCAGCCTGCTGGAAAGCGAGCTGTTCGGGCATGAACGCGGCGCATTCACCGGCGCGGACCAGTTGCGTAAGGGACGATTCGAACTGGCGGATGGCGGTACACTGCTGCTGGATGAAATCAGCGAAATCAGCCCGGAACTCCAGGCCAAACTGCTGCGTGTGCTGCAGGAAGGCCAGTTCGAGCGCGTCGGTTCCAGCCTGACCATGCAGGTGGATGTGCGCGTCATCGCGACGACGAACCGGAACCTGACCGAATCGGTGGCACGAGGCGAGTTCAGGCAGGACCTTTACTACCGGCTCAACGTGCTGCCGATCCATCTGCCGCCCCTGCGTGAACGGCTGGAGGACATTCCGCTGCTGGCAGAGCATTTCCTGACACTGGTCGCCAATCGCGAGGGGCGCGAGCCCAAGCGGTTTGATGAGGCGGCGCTGAAACTGATGCAGCAGTACTCCTGGCCGGGCAACGTGCGCGAGTTGCAGAACATCTGCGAACGGGCGAGCGTACTGACGCGCGGGTCGGTCATCACCGCGGGGACGATTCAACCCTGGCTCATCGCGCCACCTGTCATCGCACATACGCCGCCGCCGGTGGTATCGCCCGTGCCCGGCACGATGCCGTCGCACGCCACGACGCTGGCCAACTGTTCACCGGTGCGGCCGCTGGAGGAGATCGAACGCGAACAGATTCTGCGCACGCTGGGCCATTTCAATGGCAACCGGCAGCGCACGGCTGAGGCGCTGGGCATCGGAGTGCGAACGCTGGGGCTCAAACTCAAGAAGTGGAAGGAATCGAATCTTGTGGCTGAAACGATCTGACCGGGCGAGAATCGCCCCCATCGTGACGCGCCGAAATTGCGGCCGAACGCGCAAAAATTGCGCGGTGCCGGCCCGCGCGCCGCGGCAGGTGATGGGCACGGTCAGCCGTAAGCAGCGACAGCATCAACACGGGCGCGATAGGCAGCGCGGCTGGCACCGAGATTGCCTGACAACCGCTGTCGCGCTGCGCCACGGCGGAGCGCCGCAGGAGGATCGGGCATGATCCGCGGGTTGTTCGACAAAGGCGCGTTGCCCACACTGGAGCGGGTGGTGCAGTTCACCGCCCAGCGGCATATCGTGCTGACGGACAACATCGCGAACCTGTCGACGGTGGGCTATCGGCCGCGCGATCTGAATCCGGATTCGTTCCAGGCGTCGCTGCGTCGGGCGATCGATGAACGCCGCTCACGTCGCAACGCTGTGGCCGGCCCGCTGGAACCGCGCGACACGCGGCACGTGCGATTCGAAAAGGACCGCATCGTGGCGCTGCCCCGGCCGGTGAACAACAATGTGCTCTTCCACGATGACAACAACCGCGATCTGGAACGAACGATGCAGGCGCTGGCGGAAAACACGCTGGTGCACAACGCCTCACTGCAGATGATCGCGAATCAGTTTGAGGTGATGCGCGTGGCGATCCGCGAACGATTGTGAGGCGCGAAGCGGCGTGATGAAACCATAAGCGACGATTGAGTCGCCCTGAAACGGAATCAGGACATGTTCGGCGCATTGGACATTTCGACATCGGCTCTGGTGGCGCAGCGACAGCGTCTGGAGGTAATCTCCGACAACATCGCCAACCAGAACTCGCTGTACGATGAGAAGGGCAACTATGCGCCGTTTCGGCGACGCATCGCGCTGTTCGCCTCGGGCGACCCGAAGTCGGGGCGACCACAGGGCGTGCATGTGCGCGACATCGTGCAGGATCCGGCGCCGTTACGGGCGGTGTATGAACCGGATCACCCCGCTGCTGATGCACGCGGGTATGTGTACTACCCCAACGTCGATCCGGCGCATGAAATGGTCAACGCTCTGGAAGCCGCCCGGGCGTATGAAGCGAACGTAACGGCTGCGGAAGCGACCAAATCAATGATGCAGTCGGCGTTGCGGCTACTGGCCTGAACGCGAGGGTAGGGTTCGATCATGGATCCATTGGGACTGATCAACACGAACACGACGCAGGGGGCGACGGAGGCTTCGCGTGCCGAGCGGCCTCAGAACGCCGGTGGCCCCAGCTTCAAGGATGTTCTTATGAAGAACATCGAACAGGTCAATCGCCTTCAGCAGGATGCGGAAATGGCGATCGAGGACCTGGCCAGCGGGCGGCGCGACGACATGGCGTCGGTGCTCATCGCCAAGCAGAAGGCCGACATGGCGTTTCAGTTGCTTCTGCAGGTGCGCAACAAGCTCATGGACGCGTACAACGAAGTGAAGGAGATGCGCGTGTAACGCTGAAGGACGACGGTGTGGCCCGTCGTTCGCAAAACAGGTCCGTTCACAGGTTGGTGGAACTAACCTTTAGTCGCCGGTGAGAAGAAAATGGAGTTTCTTCAAAGATCCTGGGCGCAAATCAGGGTCTTTCTCGACAAACTGGACCGCAACACGCGGATCACGATCTGGTCGGTGCTGATCGCCGGCCTGCTCGCCGCGTTCGTGGCGGTACAGTGGGCGGGTAAGCCCGAACGCGTGCCTATCAGCGCGTTCACGACCAACCGCCACAACGAGGTGGTGGCGGTACTGCAGGCCGTGGGCATCGATTCGCAGATTCAGAACGGCCAGGTTGTCGTGCCGCGCGACAAGCATGCCGAGGCCCTGTACGCGCTGCAGCAGAAGGATCTGCTCAAGGAAGACGTTTCCGCAGCCTGGGCGGAGTACCTGAGTCAGCAGAACCCCTGGGACACCGACGCCAACTCACAGAAAAAGTACCTCATCGCCCTTCAGCAAACGCTCGCCCAGCAGATCGCGCAGAACCCGGCCATTCGTTCCGCCGCGGTGACGATCGCGCCGGAGGAACGCAAGGGTTTCGGCCGCAGCCACGCCCGCCGTACTGCCACCGTCAGCATCGTCATGGAAGGTTCACGCCGGCTGGACAAGGCGATGGTACGCATGGCAGCGGTAACAGTCGCCAGTGCCGTGCCTGGCATGAAGCCCGAAGACGTCGGCGTGATCGACGTCAACGCGGGCCAGGCGCACAAGGTTCGCCCCGAGGAGGAGATCGCGCCGACCGATTACCTTCAGCTCGTGAGACAGATCGAGGAACACGAACGCGAAAAGATTCTCGAACTGCTGCAATACATCCACGGTGTGGTCGTGCAGGTGAACGTGCAGCTTGACGATGTCAGCCGCAAGCACGTGCGCACGGCTGCGTACGCGGCGGAAGGTTCACTGCGTCGGCAGTTCACAGAGGAAATCATCGATGAATCACGCCTGCGTGCCGCCGAACCGGGCGTGCAGCCGAACACCGGCTTCGCGAGTGTGGATGGTGGCGGCGCGACGACCACGGCGAGCAGCACCAATCGCGCCGAAAGCGAGTTCAACCCCGCCCCACTGTTGCGTGAGGAGGAAAGTCAGCACGTGGGCTATCTGCCACAGCGCATCAATGTGGCGGTAAACGTACCGCGCAGTTTCGTCGTCGCACTGTATCGGCAGGATCGCGGCGCGGGTGCACCGGAACCGGATGATGCCGCACTGGAACCTTACGAGGAGCGTCAGCGTGCAACGATCGAGGCACTGATTCGACCGCTGGTCGCCAAGGCGAACGAAGGCATCGTGACGGTGAGCGTGTTTCCGGACGTGCTTGGCCCGATGCCCACCGCGCCGGAGCAGGCCTCCACACTGGTCACGGTGCTGACGAACGACTGGATGCAGCACGTATGGCTGGGGGCGCTGGCACTGGTGCCGCTGTTTCTGATGCTGCGTATGGTGCGCAAGGCGACTGCCCCACAGCCACTGCCGAGCGTGGAAGAGCTGGCGGGCGTGCCGCCGTCGCTGCCCGTGGATGATGATGTTATGGGCGAGGCCGCGGCGGATGAAAATGAAATGTCGGGCGTTGAGGTCGACGAATCAGAGCTGCGTTACCGCAAGATCGCCCAGCAGATCAGCGAACTGGTCAAGGAGAATCCGGAGGAAGCCAGTGCACTGATGCGTCGCTGGGTAAATCCCGATGAATAAGCACTACCGCCCCGGCCGGGCGGAAACTGTGTTGAACTACTATGAGCGAGGATAGTCGACAGGAACTTACTGGCGTGAAAAAGGCGGCGATCCTGATGCTCACGCTGGATCAGGAAGCCGCGGCAATCCTTCTGCGCCAGCTCGACCCTAAATCGGTCGAGACCGTGACGCGCGAGCTGGCAAGCCTTCGCAACATCAGCGAGGAAGTGCGCAACAGTGTGCTGCAGGAGTTCTACGAGGTCGCGCTGGCGCAAACGTGGGCGCGGGAAGGCGGGCTGGATTACGCCCGGGCGCTGCTCATGAAGAGCCTGGACCCTGCAGATGCGGAGCGTATCCTCGCCACCATTCGCCAACAGGTTCGCAAGACGCCCTTCTCATTCCTGCAGAAGGCGGAATCACAGAACCTGCTCACCTTCATTCAGGATGAGCACCCGCAGACGATCGCGCTGATCGTCAGCCATCTGGCGTACAACAAGGCCTCGGAAATCCTCGCGGGACTGCCCGGCCCCAAACAGGTCGAGGTGGTCAAGCGCGTCGCCAACATGGAGCAGACCAACCCCGAAGTCATCGCCGAGGTGGAACGTGGACTGGAGGCAAGACTGTCGAACATGCTGTCGCAGTCGTTCGAAAAGATCGGCGGCGTGGAAACCGTTGCGGAGATGCTCAACCTCGTCGATCGCTCGACGGAAAAGGGCATTATGGAAGGGCTGGAATCCGAAGACCCGGATCTCGTCGAACAGATTCGGCGCCTCATGTTCGTCTTCGAGGACATCAACCTCGTCGACGACAAGGGCATTCAGGCAGTGCTCAAGGAGATCGAGAACGACGAGCTGGCGCTGGCGCTCAAGACTGCGAGCGACGAACTCAAGGAGAAGATCTTCCGCAACATGTCCGAACGCGCAGCTCAGATGATCAAGGAGGATATGGAATACATGGGCCCCGTGCGCGTTTCGGATGTGGAAGCGGCTCAACAGCGTATCGTCGATATTGTACGGCGACTGGAGGACGCTGGCGAGATCATCATTTCCGGCCGCGGAGGCGACCGCGAACTGGTGGTGTGATGGTGAACGATAACGACAGACCTCACGCGGATGCGTGTGGTGTCATGATCACCCGGTGACGCATCCGCTGTGCTGTGTTTGGACGGTTCGCGCGATAGATCATGATTATCAAAGGCCCACAAGCAGCAGCATTGGTAAAGGACGCGGTCGTGCTGGACCTGGGCGATCTGGCGCGTCAGGCCGAGCGTCTGAAGGCAGCGGCGCGCGCCCAGGCGGATCAGATCATTCAGGCAGCCCGCGATGAGGCTGCCCGCATCATCGCCAGCGCTGAAGCGCAGGGACTGGAACAGGGGCGCGCCCGCGGTCACGCGGAAGGATATCAGCAGGGCCTGGAGCAAGGCCGCACCGAAGCATTGCAGCAGACAAAAGCGGAGCTGGATCGCGTCAGGGAAGTTTGCCGGCAGACGGCGGGTGAACTGGAAACACGACGACAGGACATCGACCGCGACGCCCGACAGGCGGTGCTGCAATTCGCACTGCGGATGGCGGAGAAGGTGGTGCATCGCGTGATCGAGGTCGACGAGACGGTGATCGTCGATCAGCTTGCCAATGCGCTGAGCCACGTGCTGCGGCCGGTGGACGTCGCGGTGCGCATCAACCCTTCGGATCGCGCGGTCCTGGAAGCCGCCATGCCGGAACTTTTGGCCGAATTCGCGCAATTTCAGCACGTCCGAATAATCGACGATCCTGTTATCGGGCCTGGCGGCTGTGTGGTCACCTACGGTCAGGGCCGCGTGGATGCGACGATCGAGACGCAAATGGACCGCATTGTGCATCTGATGCTGCCCGGTGGCACATCAATTGCTGACGAATCGCACGGGGATGAAGCGCGCACGCCGGATGGAACCGGCGCGAACGAGGATCAGTCGTGACACGGTCACGCGCGTGATCAAACGCAGGGACGCATGACGCTTCTGGATGATGCCATTCATGTCATCGATCAGGCTGCTGCGCTGGAGTTGCGCGGAACGGTCACGGAAGTGCGCGGCCTCGCGGTGCGCGTGATCGATCTTCCCGTGCCCATTGGATCGAGCGTTCGCATCGTGCCGGCCCGCCGCGGGCGTGAGGAACAATCCCTCATCGGCGAAGTGGTCGGGTTCGATCGCGAGCAGACGATCGTCGTGCCGCTGGGCATGACGTCGGGGGTGAGCCGTGGCGATACGGTGATTGCCGAGCAGTATGCCCAGACGGTGTGGGTGGGCGATTCGCTGCTAGGCCGCGTGCTGGACGGATTGGGTAACGTGATGGACGGCAAGCCCGCGCCGCGCGACCTGATGCCCTGGCCGCTGCATTCGGCGCCGGTGGATCCGCTGGATCGCCCGGTGATCGACACACCGCTGGCAACGGGGGTGCGGGCGATCGATGCGCTGCTTTGCGTTGGGCAGGGCCAGCGCCTGGGCATCTTCGCCGCGCCGGGTGTGGGCAAGAGCACCCTGCTGGGCACGATGGTGCGTCACACCGCAGCGGACGTCTCCGTGATCGCTCTGGTTGGCGAGCGCGGTCGTGAAGTGCGCGATTTCCTGGAGAACAGTCTCGGTGAGGAGGGACTTGCCTCCTCCGTCGTGGTTTGTGCGACAAGCGATGAACCGGCGCTGCTGCGTATTCGTGCGGCCCTGGTGGCATCGGCGGTGGCGGAATACTTTCGCGATCGTGGCAGGAATGTCCTGCTCATCATGGACTCGCTGACGCGCTTTTGTCAGGCACAGCGTGAGGTCGGGCTTGCAGCGGGCGAGCCGCCGGCGACGAAGGGTTATCCGCCCAGTGTGTTCGCGTCATTGCCGCGACTGCTGGAGCGCAGCGGTCGAACGTCGCGCGGTTCGATCACCGGCTTTTACGCGGTGCTGGTGGAAGGCGACGACATGAACGAACCGATCGCCGACGCCGCACGAAGCATTCTCGACGGTCACATCCTGCTCAGCCGAGACCTTGCCAACAAGGGACACTGGCCCGCAATTGATGTGCTTGGCTCAATCAGCCGTGTGTGCGATCAGGTGATTGATGCGGAGCACAACGAAGCGCGGCGCGAGGTGCTCAAACTCGTATCGGCATACCGGCAGGTGGAAGATCTGGTCAACATCGGCGCGTATGCCGCGGGAAGCAACCCGGATTTTGATCTGGCCATCGCGTGCAAACCAATCATCGACCAGTTACTGCAGCAGGGACGCAGCGAACGGGTCAACGGAGGTTTCAAGGCAACGCGCGGACTGCTGATGGCGTTACGACAGAAACTCATCGCCACACAGCAGCAACTGTCGCGCACGTTCGGGCAGCGACGCTGAGTATGCGTCATACGTATGGACTGATTTACGCCAAAAGACAGGGAAGTCATGGCGACCTTCAAGTTTCGATTCGAAGCAGTACTCAGGCAGCGGCAGCTTGTGGAGGACGAGTGCCAGCGCGATCTGGCAAAGCTGTTACGTCAGCGAATGATCGTCGAGAACCAGCTTCGGCAGATGCAGCAAACGATCAGCCAGTCCAAGCACGACCTGGGCGATGCACTGGTCGGGCGTGTCGATCTGGAACAGGTGGGCCATTTCGCCCGCTACAGCGCGCAGGCTGCGATCCGCGCCCAGCAGATCGTGCGCGAGCTTGCCCGGCTGGAACAACAGATTGAAAAAGCACGGCTGCGTCTGGCCGATGCGATGCGCATGCGAAAGGCGATGGAACTGCTGCGTGATCGCGAATACGAGAAGTGGAAGCGCGAACGCGAACGCCGAGAGGCGATCGAGCTGGATGACATGGCGAATCAGGCCTATGCCCGGCAGATGATGATCGGAGCGACGACTTGAAGCTGGCGTGGAATGTGCTGAGCATTCTGCTATTGCTGCACGTTATCGCGGCAGCGGCGCTTGTTGTCTGGCTGCGCGCCACCGACCGGCTCGATGTCGAGCGTGCACGCCGAATCTACAACCTGATGAGCGTCACGATCACTGAGGAAAAGGCACGCCAGGAGGAGGAAGCCCGGCTCGCCGAAGCCACACGCGAAGAGATCGAACAGATGCGGTGGGTACAGCAGGTCAGCACCGGGCCGCGAACCATGTTTGATCGGCTCGACGAAGTCCAGGAGCGCGAGGAGATCGCAACTGTCACCGCCGATCGTGTGCAGCGAGAGATCCGCGACCTGCAGAAACTGTTGGCCAACACCGAATCTCTGCTGGCGGCTGAGCGGGCAGAGATCGAACGCCAGCGGGCTGCACTGCAGGCCCAGTTGGCCGCGGAACGCGAGCGTCGTGAAAGCGAGGATTTTCAGCAGGCGGTCAAGCTGTATGAGCAACTCCGCCCCAAACAGACGAAGCAGATGTTTCAGGAACTGCTGGCGGATGGCCGTGTTGATGAAGTGGTCGAATACCTCGCAGCGATGCAGGTGCGCAAGGCTGCGGCTGTGCTGAACGAGTTCAAGGCGCCTCAGGAGATTCAGCAGGGAACGATGCTGATCGAACGGCTGCGTCAGCGCGGCCTCGACATGGGCGCCGCTCCACAGCAGAAAGGCACGGGAGGGCCCACAACATGATGACCGTTGTGCGACAGATGGGTACATCGCAGCCGGTGTCGAACGGCGGAGTTCCTGCCGTTCACGTGCGACAGGAAGCTGAACTGGTCACACGGTCGTTTCATCAGATGTTGACCGAGGCACGCCAGGCTTCACAACGGAACATCAATCAAACATCCGATTCCAGAGCGAAGTCGCAAGCTCGCAAATCCGATCCGAAAACACAGGATCAATCTGCCGAGCGCGACCAAAGCACAGAAGCGGTGGAGGAACCTGAATCAATACAGCCGGATGTAATCGAACAGCCCGAAGCTGTCGAGCCGACCGAACCTGCTGATGTGGTCACGCTGAGCAATGCGTTACTCGCTCAGGAAGCGCGTTCACCGGGAACGATGCGGGTGAGCGGTCAACAACTCGACGAGCAGCCGACCGCCAAGAGGCCGGGCAGCGTCACCACCCTGCCGTCAGTCACGACGATGGAAGTCACACCGCTGTCGTCGGAGAATCCTGCCAACACCGATCAATCACACGACACAGCCATCTTCACGCGGGAAGCGAATCTCGTCGCCCCTGACGAGAATAGTGCCGCTGTTCCTGTAAAGCACGGGCAGGATGCCAACCATACGACCGCTTCACGCGGCATTGCACCGATCACCGCAGCCATCGGCGATGCATCAGGCGCAACCACGCTTCCCCCGCATCCGACGACAATGCCTCAACCGCAGGCGAACGTCGATCATCCCTTCGCAGCGATGAATCAGGCGAACGATTCAGATATGGATGCTGCGAACGTCGCTCGTGTTGCGCGCGGTCTGCAAAGCGCACTGCAACAGAATGGTGGATCGGTCACACTGCGTCTGCATCCGCCTGAGCTTGGTTTTGTCCGCATCGAAATGCAGGTATCCAACGGTACGGTGAGCGCCACCCTGCAAAGCGAGCAGCCGCAGGTGCGCGAACTATTGCACCAGCAACTGGCACAGTTGCGCCACGGCCTTGAATCGCACGGCCTGAACGTGGAACGTCTTCAGGTGCAAGGCCCACCGAATCATCACAACTTCGGCGACACATCGAGCGATCACCGCGCCCCCTCAGACGACGGCCGCAGCCGGGGCCACTTCACCGACGGTGGCAGCGGTCGCGAGCAGGACGACTCGCGGGATGGCCGACGAAACCCGTCGTCGCCTCGATTCGCTTTCGCCGATCTGATTAACGAGCTTGCGTGAAAGGATCAACAATGTCCGTTGCCTCCGCCATCAACAATTTTGGGCTCGCTGATGTCTCTGATCGCACGCCCAACAAGTTCTCAGCGATGAGTTCGGATGAGTTCATCAAGATCATGATCACCGAACTGACGCAGCAGGACCCTCTTAAGCCTTCGGACACCAGCGCGATTCTCGAACAGCTCAGCTCGCTGCGCAACATCGAAAGCCAGCTTTCGCTGCAGGAGCGGCTGGAGGCGCTGGTGCTGCAGAACGGCATCTCCGCAGCCAGCGGTATGATCGGCAAGCTCGTCGAGGGACTGGATGAGCGTAACAACCGCGTGCAGGGACTGGTGACATCCGTGCGCGTGCAGAACAAGAGGACGTATCTGGAGCTGGACAACGGCTGGACGTTGCCGGTTGAACGGGTAACGCGCGTGGGCGCGGCAATGGAGTGATTGCAGGCGATGGGCGCTTCGGAACTGCTTCGACTGCTTGAACCAGCGGTGCGGCCGATCGGTGCGGCTGGGGCTGTGACACCCATCACGCCGAGCCGTCAGCCGATCGAGCATCAAAGCTTTGAAGCGCTGCTTGAGGCAGCAAAAGCTGAACTCGCCGACGAGGACCAGCCATCGCAGCAGACGTCCGCCACAGCCGTGTCGCCACTTGCGCCATTGGCGCAGGTCGATCGCATCGAAAACGCCTCACTGCGGGCGATGATGCAGCAGCGACACAACGCCTGACGAAATGACAAAGTGCTCATGCCACAGGGTGTGAGCAAATGAACCAGACTGATTCACCGCGTCACATCGTACGGCGCGACATGACAAACCGGAGTATTCGCTATGGGCCTGACCAATTCGCTGTATACGGGCGTAAGCGGTCTTTCGACACACGCGCAGATGCTCAATGTCTCGGGCAACAACATCGCCAACGCGAACACGCCGGGGTTCAAGGGCAGCCGGGTCACATTCGAAACGCACATCCTGCAGAACCTTGGCGGCGCCTCGGCTCCCAACGCGAACAGCGGCGGTGTCAACCCGTCACAGGTCGGCCTGGGTACTCGCATCGGAACGATCCTGCGTGACTTCCGCACAGGCACCATCCAACCCACCGGCGTCAACTCCGATATGGCCATCGATGGTGCGGGGTTCTTCATTGTCGAACAGGATGGCAAGCAGTTTTACACGCGTGCGGGCAACTTCGCACTCGACCGCGACCTGTACCTGACCCGAAACGGCGCGCTGCTGATGGGTTACGAGGCCAACCAGGCGGGCGATATCCTGCAAGGCGCGTTGACCCGCCTGCACATTCCACTGGGTGAAACGATCGCCAAGGCGACGGAAAGTGCCGATTTTGCGGGCAACCTCAACGCTGCAGGAGAAGTGGCGACCGTCGGATCCATCACGACCAGCGGCCCACTCTACAGCGATCCGGGGACAACGACGCCAGCCACTGCAGCCACCGCTCTGACCAGTCTTTACAACGCGGCTGGCACGCTGTTGTTCAACCTGGGCGATGTCATCACACTCAGCGGCGCAACCAAGGGCGGTGCCACGCTGCCCGATCACACCTTTGAAGTCGGAGCCGCCAACACCACGGGCAGCGACGCCTTCGGTCTCACGCTGGGCGACTTCCTCAGCTTTCTGGATGAGGCGTTCGGCATCAACAGCGATGTGGACCCCAACGCGGGCGTGACGATCAACGCCACCGGTGAAATCGTCATCACCAGCAATACCGGCACTGTCAACGGCATCGCGATGGAGGCGTCCAACATCATCGTCAACCCGGGCACCACCGGTACTCTTCCTTTCACCTTTACCCAGACACAAAACGCCACAGGCGAATCGACGCGAACATCGTTTGTCGCCTACGACTCACTGGGTAACACCATGATGATCAATGTCACCATGGTGCTGGAGGCGAAGACCAACGAAGGCACTCAATGGCGGTTCTACGCGGAAAGTGCTGATGACACCGATCTGGACCGCATGCTGGGCACGGGCACGCTCCAGTTCGACACCAACGGTTCGCTCATTGGTACGACGGATACGACCATCCTCATCGATCGAGCAAACACCGGCGCGATGACGCCCCAGGCGATCAACCTGCTGTTCGATGGGGGCGGTGGAACGCTGACGGCACTGGCGGACGTTCAGAGCCAGTTCAAGGTCGAGTTCCAGGACGGCGCCCCTACCGGCACGCTGCAGGACTTTTCTGTCAACGAGGACGGCACGATCGTCGGCATTTACTCCAACAGCATGATGCGAGTGCTCGGTCAGGTCGTCGTCGCACGGTTCACCAACCCACAGGGCCTGAAGGAACTGGGCGCTAACCTGTTCGATGTCACTGCCAACAGCGGCACCGCTCAGATCGTCATTCCCGGGACCAGCGGAACGGGCAATATCGTCGGCGGAGCACTGGAAATGAGCAACGTCGACCTGTCGCACGAGTTCATCAACCTTATCACCGCGGCAACCGGCTTCTCCGCCAGCTCGCGTGTCATGACCACCAGCGACCAGCTCATCCAGGATCTGCTGCAAACGATCCGATAATTCGTAAAGGACAGTATCGTACGGCTGACGACTGCCCTGGCCGGCACGGCTGAACCAGATTCACTCAAATGTTTTCGCCAGACGAGACAGCATCGCCATGATCACCGTCACACGCCTGAACAATCAGCGCATCGTGGTGAATGCGGAGCTGATTCGCACCATCGAGGCGAACCCCGACACCATCATCAAACTGGTGAACGGCGATCACATCATCGTGAAGGAATCGATGGAGGAGGTGGTGAAGCTGGCGATCGAGTACGGTCGAAGCCTGCGGCGGCTGCTGCCCCCGACATAACCGCGGCGAGCCGTCAGACGTTAATTCGCAGAAATTTGCGCTCAAGCCGGGCGGGACGATCGACCGATAAAAACGGGGAGAGTCTCGCGCATCCGGGCAGGTTGTCGCCATGGATCTGGGCATTCTATTTGGTTTTCTGGGCACCTGGGCCCTTGTCATTTGGGCGATCCTCGCCGGGGGAAACGTCCACTATTTCGTTGACATCCCCAGCATCATCATGGTGCTCGGCGGGTCGTTCACGCTGATTTTCCTTTGCTTCCCGATCAAGACGATCAAAAAAACCTTTTCACTTCTGAGGCGGGCGTTCTTCACCACCAGGTTTAACGTGGAGAAGCTGATCGAAGACCTGGTCTCCTACGCGGAGATCGCCCGTCGCGACGGCATCCTGAGTCTGGAAAACGTAACCCGCGACATTGACGACCAGTTCATCGTCCGCGGGATTCAGATGGCGGTGGACGGCACCGACCCGGAACTGATCGAGCAGATTCTGACAGCCGAGCTGGACAACCTGGCTGAACGTCACGCCAACGGCAAGGCCTACTTTGATTCGCTGGGCAAGTACGCCCCCGCGCTGGGCATGATTGGCACGCTGGTCGGCCTGGTAATCATGCTCATGAATATGGATGATCCATCGTCGATCGGTTCGGGTATGGCGGTGGCGATCCTGACCACGCTCTACGGCGCGCTGATCGCCAACACGTTCGCCCTGCCGCTGGCAGACCGGCTGGAACGGATGTCCGCTGAGGAGATCCTTTATAAGACGATCATCATTAAAGGTGTCATGGCGATTCAGTCGGGCGATAACCCGCGCATCGTCGAGCAGAAGCTGCGGACCTTCCTGCCACCCTCTGCCCGTAGGCAGGAGGAACGGGAGGCCGCCTGACGATGCCCGCAGTGGTGTGCCGCTGAGCGAAAGGTGACTCGATTTGGCGAAGAAGTGCAAATGTCCGCCCGCAGGCGCCCCGGAGTGGGTCATGACCTACGGCGACATGATGTCGCTGCTGTTGTGCTTTTTCATCATGCTCGTAGCGCTCAGCGAGATCAAAAAGGAAGAGTTCCGCGTCAAGGCGGAGGCGATCAAGTCCTCCTTCGCCTCCTCGATCACCGGCGGTGGCGTCATCCCCGGGTTGGAAAACCCCGACTTCTCCGTCATCAGCCTCCTCACGGAAAAGAACCTTCAGCTCCAGGAACACAAAAACCAGTCCCGCAACGAGGAAGAAGGGATCGAAGGCAAAACCAACACTGTGCGCCAGATTCGCGAAGGGATTCTTGAGCCGGTGGGCGGGCTGATCACCTTTGAACCTGGTTCAGCCCAACTGACTGCGGAGGCGAAGCGACGCATCCGAGACATCGTGCCCCGCATTCGCGGCGAACTGAACAAGATCGAGCTGCGCGGCCACGCCTCCAGTATCGAACTGGTCCACAGCACGGGCTACAAGGACCTGTGGGAGCTGAGCTACGACCGGGCGAAGGCGGTGATGGAGTTCCTGGTCAACGAGGCGGGTATCCGCCGGGACCGAATTCGCATCAGCGCCAATGCCGATAACGAACCATTGCGGCAGCGCGATTTGAGTCGCAGCGCTCAGGAGCCGAATCGTCGTGTAGAGATCATCGTGATGGAAGCGATCGTCGATGACTTTACAAAACCGGAATTAACCGGCTCGCGCTGAGAATAAGGCAAGGTTGCGAAGGTCCGAATAACCTTCGCCAGATGCCGAGCAAGAACCGCGGTGGAGAGATCGGGTTATGGCCAAGAAAGACAAAGTGGAAAAACCGGCTCCCGCCGAAGCAGCTGCGCCAACGTCCAGGAAGGTGCCAGTCAAGGCGGCGCTCATCCTGGCGGGGGTGTTGTTTCTGGAAGGGGCGGTGATCTCGACAGCGTTTCTGCTGGCAGGTGGCCCGGCCGACGCTCAGGCGAACGGCCCCAGCCCCGATCTACTGGCCGAATACGAACGGCCGGTTGAGGTGCTCGTCGTTCAGGACCGATTTCCCAACAACAAACGTGGCACCACCTACATCTACGATACACGCATCTTCCTGGTCACCCGGAAGAAGCATGAAGAAACGATCACGAAGCAGATCCAGTCCATGCAGGCGCAGATCAGCGACGATGTACGGCTGATCATCAGCCAGGCGGAACCCAGCCAGTTGGTGGAGCCGACACTGGCGACGCTGAAACGCCAGATTCGGGCGGCGCTGGATCAACGGCTGCAACCCGATGAGCAGGGACGAAGCTGCATCGAGGAAGTGCTGATCACCAAATTCATTCAGATCAGGGCGAGTATTTGATGGCTGAAACACCGCAAAGCGATCAACCGCGTCAGGACGATGCGGATCGACTCATGGAAGAGGCCCTGCGGGAAGCGCAATCATCGATTGCGCGGATGCAGGAGATCGCCGGGGTTCCGGAGTTTGAAGCCGCGTCCGATCCCAGCACCGTCGCCAACGGCATTGAACTGCTGAGCGATGTGGAGCTGAACGTCAT
Source organism: uncultured Phycisphaeraceae bacterium (assembly GCA_937988825.1). GTDB lineage: Bacteria > Planctomycetota > Phycisphaerae > Phycisphaerales > Phycisphaeraceae > CALKHT01. Next base: position 58,255 of record CALKHT010000042.1, on the reverse strand, counting down.
GATTGAACTCGGCCGGACGGAGATGCTGGTCGAGGATGTGCTGCGTCTGGGGCCGGGCAGCGTGGTCGAGCTGGACAAGCTGGCGGGCGACCCGGTGGACGTGTACGTGAACAATCGTCTGATCGCACGAGGTGAAGTGCTCGTGCTGAATGACAACTTTTGTATTAGGATTAGTGAAATCGTCGCCAACCTGGAGGAACAGGCGCAGGCGGCGGCCGAGCAGCAGGTTTCGGCATCGAGCTGATCGAAGCGGGATGAGGATCATCCCCCGTCGCGTCGGAGCACGCGACGACACTGGCCATGGAGGGCCTGATCGTGCAGCCGATCATCCATTTCGGTCCGTTGCGCGCAGCGTGCATCACGTGCATATTGCTTGGCGCGCCGCTGGCTGCATTCGCACAAACATCCGCAATTGACGATCCGCTGCATCGACTGGCGGTGCAGTTGTCACAGGAAGATGCGGACAGGCCCGCAGCAACGACACCCGCGCCAATGGCGCCCATTGCGCCGATCGCTTCATCCCCACCGGTGCGGCCGGCCACTACGGGCGTAACCCCTGCCACCACCGATCCAACTGCGCTTTCCGCGCCACCAACGGTGCAACAGTCGACCGATACATCGCCTGCACCCGCACCAGCTCCGCGACGGTTGCTGCACCAATCAACCTTTCGCCCCGAAGGCACAAGCGAGGGCGATGTGGCTGCGACCGTCACAGCGGATCGGTCCGGCGGAAGCTGGATACTACAAACCATCACTGCGCTGGGGGTGGTGATCGGGCTGATCCTGCTCCTGCGGACCATCTGGTCGAGGCTGACGGGGCAGACCGTCGCGGCGATGCACTCGCCGGTGGTGGAGGTACTCAGCCGCACAAGCATCGCCCCTCGCAATCATGTACTGCTGGTGCGGATCGGGCAGCGCATCCTCGTGGTGGGCGATAGTCCGGCGGGGCTGCGCACGCTGGCGAACGTGGATGACCCGGAGGAAGTGGCCTCGCTGCTCACTGCGGTGAGCGCCGCCCGGCCCAACAGTATCAGCCAGAACTTCGCCCAGTTGCTGCAGCGGTTCAACGGTGACTACGAATCGCAGACCATCGAAACGGAGGGCGGCGATTCGCAGGAGCATCGCGTGGACCTGGCGCGCAGCACCGTCTCGGGGCTTCTGGCACGCATCCGAACCGTGGGGGCGAAATCCTGATGCCGATGCACGCCGCGACAACGCGACCGCCTACACCGCGAGCGAACCCGCGCTGGTTTGCCGTGGCTGTGCTGGCGAACGCTGTCGTGTTGTGCTTCGCGGGACCGACGCTGGCTCAGGAAACGATCGGCGGCAACGCAGTCGCGCCAATAGGTACGCAGGCGGTCGATCTGACCAACCCCGCGAGCATCATCGATCAGGCCAGCCGGGTGCTGCCCGTCGACGGTGTGAATGCGGTGGAGACGGGCGAACGCCGCGGCGGTTTGAGTGCCGCCCTGTCGATCCTCGTCCTGCTCACGGTGCTGTCGCTGGCGCCATCGATCGTCATCATGACGACGAGCTTCACGCGCATCGTCATCGTGCTGAGCCTGCTGCGTCAGGCGATCGGTACGCAAGCGCTGCCGCCCTCGCAGGTTATCGTGGGGCTGTCACTTTTCATGACGTTTCTCGTCATGGCCCCCACGTTCGAGGAGGTGAACCGCGTTGCACTGCAGCCGTTGCAGAACAACGAGATCGATCAGCTTGAAGCGTGGAGCCGGGCGAAGGAACCGTTACGGCGGTTTATGCTCGCGCAGATCGATTACGCGGGTAACTGGGACGATGTGTACATGATCATGAACTATCGCGGCATCGATACCTCCGAGCCGGACAAGCTCTATGAGGACGATGTCGACATGCTCACGCTGATCCCGGCATTCATTATGAGCGAGCTGAAGGTCGCGTTCCTGATGGGTTTTCGGCTGTACCTGCCGTTCCTGATCGTGGACATGGTGATTGCCAGCGTGCTCATCAGCATGGGGATGCTGATGCTGCCGCCGGTGCTGATCAGCCTGCCGTTCAAGCTATTGCTGTTCGTCCTGGTGGACGGCTGGCACCTCGTGGCGGGCAGCCTGCTCAACAGTTTCGCCGTTCCGGGACTGATCACTTAGCAACAAGGACGAACGATCGAATCGCCTCGGGTACACCTGCCCGCTGCGTAAGGGTTTGAACATGACGGTCGAACAGGCGACGGATCTGATTCGTGAAACACTGCGGCTGATGCTGCTGATCAGCTCACCCATTCTGGCGGCGGCGCTCATCATCGGGCTGACCGTCAGCGTGCTGCAGGCGGTAACGCAGATTCAGGAACAGACGCTCAGCTTCGTGCCCAAGATCGTGGGTATGGCGATCGTCGCCATCATCGCGGCACCGTGGCTGGCAATCCAGATTCTGGATTTCGCCCGCCGCATGTTCAGTCAGGAATGAGCGCCACAACGAGATATACGGAAACGGACTCACAAGACACAAACACAACAACTTTCAACGTCAGTACCTTGAACCTTGATCTCGTTCGAACCATTGCTGCCGCATCTGCCCGCCTGGGCGCTGGTGCTGTTTCGGCTCACCGGCATCTTTCTCTTCGCGCCGATGCTGGGCAGCCGCATCCTGCCCATGCGCGTCAAAGCACTGCTGGCACTGGCGTTGAGCTTCTGCATCTATCCGAGCCTGCTGGATGCTGGTTCACCCTCGGCGGTGCTCATCACGCCGTTGATCGAGTCGGGGCTTTCCTTCTGGAGTATGGCCGGGGCGATTGCGATGGAACTGGCGGTGGGGCTTGCCATCGGCTACGGCGCATCGCTTCCCATGATCGGGATGCAACTGGGCGGGCAGATCATCGACCAGCAGATGGGCATCCAACTGGCTGGCGTGCTCAACCCCGAGTTCGGCGAGGAATCGGGCATCATCAGCGAGTTCTATTTCCTGCTGGCGGTGCACATCTTCATCATCCTCGGCGGACACCGCGTGCTCTTCGAGACCCTGGCGGGCACATTCAGCACCATTCCGCCCGGCGGCTTCCACCCCGATGGCGAACTTGTTCAGCTTTTCCTGGGATTGATCAACGCCATCTTCGAACTGGCGCTGCGCGTCGCAGCGCCGCTGTTGTGCCTCATCTTCGCGGAAACGGTGGCGATGGGCTTCATCGCACGCACCGTGCCCCAGATGAACGTGCTGAGCGTCGGTTTTGCCATCCGCATCCTGATCGGCGCGTTCGTGCTCATCATGGCGGTGGGCATCCACAGCGACGTGTACACCGACGCCCTGATTCCTCTGATCAACCTTATTCAGGACTTTTTCACGCGATGAAGACGCTTTGAGATGACGTACTGGATCGTAACAACCTGCCCGCCCGCTCTGATTCACCCCTGCCGAGGCGATTGCCATGGCTGAGAACGACTTTGAAAGAACAGAGCAGGCGACGCCGCATCGCCGACAGGAAGCGCGGCGTGACGGCAACGTGGCCAAGAGCATGGACCTGACGGCCGCGTGCGTCATGCTGGCTGCAGTCTTTCTGCTGTCCGTGCTGGGCATGCACCTGCTGGAGCAGCTACGCCACGCGGTGACGGGCATGTTGTCCGCCAACCATGCGTCGAATCTGGCACGGCTGGATGATCTGGGCGCGATCGTGGCATTCGCGGGCAGGCAGTTTGTACTGGCTGCCGGGCCAATTCTCCTGCTGCTGGCGGCGGTGGCGATCACCGCAACCATGGGCCAGATCGGCTTCCTCATCACCGGCAAGCCCCTGATGCCGCAACTGAACAAGCTCAACCCGCTCAATGGCTTCAAACGCCTTGTTGATCTGCGCGCGGGAATTCGGCTGTCCATGAACCTGCTCAAGCTCGCCGCCCTTGTCGCGGTGACGGTGTGGGTCATCCGCAACGAGCTTCCGCAGATCATCAAGCTGGCGGAACTGACTGCGACGCAGGCGTTTTTTGCGGCCGCGGGCATCGTGTACGACCTGGCACTGAAGCTGGCAGCCCTGCTGCTCGTGCTGGCGATCATCGATTACAGCTATGAACGCTGGCAGCGCGAACGCGACCTGCGCATGACCAAGCAGGAAGTGAAGGAAGAGATGAAGCGCATGGACGGTGACCCGCTGGTGAAGCAGCGACGGGCTCGCGTCGCACGACAGTTGGCGCTGCAGCGCATCGCCGCGGCTGTGCCCCAGGCAGACGTGGTTGTCACGAACCCGACGCACTTCGCTGTGGCGCTGCGTTACGACGCTGAAACGATGAACGCACCGAAGGTCGTCGCCAAGGGGGCGGATTTTCTCGCCATGCGTATCCGGCAGCTCGCCATGGTGCATGGTGTGCCACTGGTGGAAAGGAAGGAACTGGCGCGCGCGTTGTATCGGCACGTGGAGATCGGCCGGGAGGTACCGCCGGAGTTCTACAACGCCGTCGCAGAGATTCTCGCGTACGTCTATCGACTGGGTCGTAAGTCCGCGTAAGGGTTTGTCCTCGTGCAGGTTTAACCGATGCCCCAAGCCTCGCTCAATTCGAACATCGCACCCGCCTGGCTGATGGCGGTGGCGCGCTATCGCGCGCTATTGGTGCCGATCGCGTTCGTGGCGATGCTGACGGTGGTGGTGGTGCCGCTGCCCCCCATGATGATGGACCTGCTGGTGGCCACGAACATCGCCGTCGCGGCGGTCATCCTGCTTACCACGATTTACGTGAAAAGTCCGCTGGATTTTTCCGTGTTTCCGTCGCTGCTGCTGGGCACGACGTTGTTGCGGCTGGTGCTCAACATCGCCTCCACACGGTTGATCCTCTCCGCCAACGCCAGCACTGCGCAGGAAGCCACCGCCGTGGCGGGCAGGGTGATCGAGGCGTTCGCCCTCTTCGTCACGGGCAACAACCTCGTCGTGGGCATCATCATCTTCATCATCCTTGTGGTGGTACAGTTCGTGGTCATCACCAAAGGTGCCACGCGCATTTCGGAAGTGGCGGCGCGATTCACCCTTGATGGGATGCCGGGCAAGCAGATGGCAATCGACGCTGACCTGAACGCCGGCCTCATCAATGAGGAACAAGCCCGGCTGCGACGCGAGAAAGTCACGCAGGAGGCAGACTTCTATGGTGCGATGGACGGTGCCGCCAAGTTCGTGCGCGGCGATGCCATCGCGGGCATCATCATCACGCTTATCAACGTCCTGGGCGGATTCGCCATCGGCGTGTTCAGTAAAGGCTGGACGATCGCCGAGTCACTGGAAGTCTTCACGCGGCTGACCATCGGTGATGGCCTGGTGAGCCAGTTACCCGCTTTCGTCATCGCGATCGCGGCCGGCCTGATCGTCACGCGATCAAGCGGTCGGCAGGATCTGGGCACGGAACTGACTGGCCAGCTGACCCGCGAATCGGGCGCGCTGGCTGTCACGGCAGGGTTCCTCGCACTGATGGCGTTCACCGGGCTGCCGGCAGTACCGATGCTGACGCTGGCGGCGACGATTGGAACCATCGCCTACCTCGTCAAGCGCGACACCCAGCGCAAAGCTGAATCGGCACGGGAAGCGGCTGCTGCCCCGAAGGAAGCCGCGCCGCCCCCGGTGGAACAGGCACTGGCGGTGGACACGCTCGAACTGGAGGTCGGTTACGGCCTCGTGAGACTGGTGGATACATCACAGGGTGGCGATCTGCTCGACCGCATCACCATGATCCGTCGTCAGCTTGCTGCGGAGATGGGCCTGGTCATGCCGCCGGTGCGCATCCGCGACAACATGCAGCATCAGCCTAACGAATATCACATCAAGATTCGCGGCAACCGTGTGGCGGCGGGCATCGTCTTTCCGGGTCAGTTCCTGGCGATGGACAGCGGACTGGCAACCGAACCGCTGCATGGCATGAAGACGCGCGACCCGGCGTTCGGTCTGGAAGCCACGTGGATCGAAGCCGGTCAGAAACAGCGGGCCGAGGCGCTGAACTACACCGTCGTCAGCGCCACCGATGTGCTGGCGACGCACCTGACCGAGGTCGTCAAGAGTCACGCCCACGAACTGCTCAGCCGCGAGGAAACCAACAACCTCATCGTCCAGCTCAAGCAGAAAGCACCCAAGCTCGTCGAGGAAGTGCTCGGCGGCGACAGCCCGCTCATCAAGCCCGGCGAACTGCAGAAGGTGCTGCAGAACCTGCTGCGCGAGCGCGTGCCGATTCGCGATCTGGAAACGATTGTCGAAACGCTGGGCGACTGGGGTACACGTACGAAGGACATGGAGGTGCTTACTGAATACGTGCGCAACGCGCTGCGCCGCACGATCTGCAGTCAGTACGTGGAGTCGGTCCCCGTGGAGGGCAGCCTGCCCGGCGAACCCATGGGCACCGCATCGCGGCTCTACTGCGTGGGGCTCGATCCGTCGCTGGAGGATCAGATCAACTCGTACATCGAGCGTAGCAATGAGGGTACCTCGATGACGATGCCGCCAGCGGTGGCCAATCGCATCACCATGGCGATCACGCGCGAGTTGCAGCGGTTGATTCAGGCGGGCCATCATCCGGTGGTGCTCGCCTCACCGCAGGTGCGTGCTCAGGTGCGACGACTGCTCGAACCTCATCTGCCCACAGCGGCGGTGCTGGGTTACAACGAAATCAGTAAGGGTGTTGAAGTGGAATCATTCGGACTCGTTCAGCTTGACAACGAAGCGCCGCGCCAGGGCGCACGTGAATTACAAGGGGTTACGGTTTGAATCTGAAAACCTTCCGAGGCAGCACGATGGCACAGGTGCTCGCGCAGGTGAAGCGCGAGCTGGGCGCCGATGCCGTCATCCTCCATACCCGCTCGTACAAGCAGGGCGGCATCTTCGGCTTCGGCGCGAAACAGATGTTCGAGGTGACGGCCGGCGACGGCAAGGAAATCGGCGCGTTACGGCGACGCCAGGCGCAACGTCGAACCGCGCCAATCGCGCCCGAGAGCAAAAACACCACGACGCGCTCCACTGCAATGTCGGGCACCGCAGGTGATCTGATTCGCCGCACCTATGCCGCCGCCCGCGCGGAACTGGAGCAGGCCCGGCCGCAGTCGATCACCACCAACACGCCGGAACTGCCCAAGACGCCGGCCGCCATCTTCGCACCGAGTCGACCGGAGATGCCCGTTGCGCCGCAGGCTTCCACCGTCTCAGCTCCAACCGCGATCGCCGCACCCGTCGCGACCGCACCATTGCCCGCCGGGCAGGACCTGGTCGAGGAGATGCGTCTGGTCAGCCACATGGTCGGCAAAATGATGCGTCGCCAGCACCGTGAGACAGCCGCGGCGTGCATCCCTGAATCGCTCTTCGACAGCTACCTCGCCCTGCTCAAACAGGAAGTGACCGAGGAACTGGCCGAGCAGGTGATCCAGGAAGTTCACCAGTCGCTCAGCCAGACGGAACTTCAGGACCCCGCGCGGGTGCGTGAAGCGGTGCGACAGGCGGTCGCCCGGCTCATGCCCATCGACGAATCGGCCGGCACGCTGGAACCCTCTCCCACCGGTCGGCCACGCATCATCGCGCTGGTTGGCCCGACCGGTGTGGGCAAGACGACCACCATCGCCAAGCTCGCCGCCACCTTCAAGCTCAAGCAGAACAAGGCGGTGGGATTGATCACGATCGACACCTACCGCATCGCCGCGGTCGAGCAGCTTCGCACCTACGCCAACATCATCAAGGTGCCACTGCACGTGGTGATGACACCCGATGAGATGACGCGCGCGATCCGCAAGCTGGCTGGCTGCGATGTGATCCTGATCGACACTGCCGGTCGCTCCCAGCGTGACGACCCGAAGCTGGAGCAACTGGCGCAGTTCATTCACGCCGCCCAGCCGGATGAGACGCATCTGGTGCTCTCCTCCACCTGCACCCAGCCGGTCCTGCTGGAAACGATCCGCAAGTTTTCACGAATCGCTACAGACCGTATCATCTTCACCAAACTGGATGAGGCGGTGACTTTCGGGGTATTGCTCAACGTAACTCGTCAGGTTCGCAAGCGATTGAGCTTTGTGACCACCGGACAGGAAGTTCCCCACGAAATTGAACCGGGTCGGCCTGAACGACTGGCCGCCCTCGTGATGGGAGAGGCGGCGTTATGAGCGTGGTAACCGATCAGGCCCAGACCCTTCGCCACCTGGTGCGCGAGGTGGAACAACAGCATCAAAAGGCCAGCGCAGCCGTCCCCACCCACCGGCCACCCGCTCCGCGCCCGCGCAGCGCCAGCATCATCGCCGTCACCAGCGGCAAGGGCGGTGTCGGCAAGACCAACGTCGCGGTCAATCTGGCAATCCGCCTGTCCACGCTCGGTCGGCGGGTCGTCCTGATGGATGCCGACCTGGGCACCGCCAACGCGGACGTGCTGTGCAATCTGACCGCCCCGGCCACGCTGGCACACGTCGTTGCCGGCCGGCGCACGCTCGAACAGGTCATGATCGATGCCCCGGGCGGGTTTCGCCTTATTCCGGGTGCATCGGGCCTGGGGCGCATTGCCGCCATGGGCGATGCCGAACGCAACCGGCTGATGGAGCAGGTTCACGCCCTGGAGCAGGACGCCGACCTGATCGTCATCGACACCGGCGCGGGGGTGAACCCCAACGTGCTGAGCTTCGCGATGGCGGCCGACCAGTTGCTCGTGGTCACCACACCCGAGCCAACCGCCATCACCGACGCCTACGCGCTGACGAAGATCATCGCGCGTCAACCCAAGCGGCCGCCCATCGGCATTCTGGTGAACATGGTGCGTGACGCGGCTGAGGCGCGCAACGTCTTCAGCCGCATCGACGCCACCGCGCGGCGGTACCTGCAACTGGAGCCTCGCTACGCGGGCCATGTTCCCGCCGACACCCGCGTGCCACAGGCGGTGCGGTTGCGTCGGCCCTTCGTGCTGGAAAGCCCCAACTGCGACGCCAGCCGCTGCATCGCGCAGCTTGCGCATCGCATCGATCGCCATGCCAGCGAACCCAATCAGCATGGGCTGCTGCAACGCATGATGTCGTGGCTGGTCAGATAATCGCGGCTATTGATCGCGAATAATGTTTGATCCAATCACATCGCGCATTTATTTCACTGATGCGCAACGTGTGGGTATTGAACTGCGTTCACGGTTATCCGGTCTTTTTCCACCGTTTATCCGAAACACCTACTTTGCCTCTTTACACATCATTGCCAACCGGTAGAATTGCCCCTGCTAAGGGAATGGTTCCTGTCTTGTGAGCAAAGGAGTGCTCAGCCATACCTGCCAGGGTCATCGCAACTTGTTTTGCGTTGGCGAGTTTCACCGCCGCTTTGTTGATTGGCATGGCGGCCGGGAATACGCCTCAGACCATCCTGATACGTGCCGCAGCGATCATGATGGGATGCTGGGTGATCGGGCTGATGGTCGGGCACATTCTGCAGCGAGCCGTGAACGATCACATCGAGCGTTACAAGCAGGCTCATCCGATCGTGGATGATGAATCCGCGGAACTGAATGAACAGGGGGCGAGCGTCCGTGACGACGCCGCCGGTCGCATGCGGGCCAGTCAGCAGCGGTCCGCCGCGTAAGCGACACCTGAGTATGGATACGGTCGGGTCAGGGAAGGCGCCGACCAGGGGTGACTAGGTCAAGGAGCAGACCATGGCCAGAGTTCGCAGCTTCGCACCAGTTTCCACGTCCACCGACGACGAACGCTCCATTAAGGAAGTCTGGCTCGAATACAAGAAGGTGGGCGGTGATGAACTGCGTAACCGGCTGATGGAATATTATCTGCCGTTGGTCAAGTACAACGCCGAACGCATCCACGCAAAGCTGCCCGATGAGGTCGACATCGAGGACCTCATGAGCGCGGGCATCTTCGGCCTCATGGACGCCATCGATGCGTTCGACATGGACCGTGGCGTCAAGTTCGAGACCTATTGCGCCCCGCGCATCCGCGGCGCGATCCTCGACGAGCTGCGCTCCATGGACTGGGTGCCGCGACTGGTTCGTTCGCGCACCAGCCAGGTCGAACAGGCACGCAAGAGCCTGGAGATGGAGCTTGGCCGCACTGCCACCGATGAAGAGATTGCTCGCAAGCTCAATGTCTCGAAGGACGAGTTCGAAAAGATTCGTCGCGATGCGGGCGCGGTCGGCGTCGTTTCGCTCAGCCGCAAGTGGTTCGAGACCGACTCGAACAAGGACGTGCGCGAAATCGACGTGCTGGAGGACCCCAAGCAGACCAATCCGCTCACCAGCGTGCAGCGGCGCGACCTCAAGGAGCTGATCACCAAGGGGCTGAGCCGGGCCGAACGCCTCATCGTCATCCTTTATTACTACGAGGAAATGACGATGAAGGAGATCGGCGTGACGCTGGATCTGTCCGAATCGCGGGTCAGCCAGATGCACTCGTCCATCCTGGCCCGCCTCAAGGCGCAACTGCAGCACCGCGACGCCGAACTCCAGGACGACGTCCCCTGACACGGGCGATTCGCTCGTTGTTCGGCTTTGTTCACCGCACCGCATGACCGGTTGCGTCACCATTTTGCATTGCCAATTGGTTATTGCTTGTTGACTCCCCCCGCACTTGACGCGCCCTGCCCCTTCCACGACGCTATCGCGCGTGTCTGACGTCCAAAACATTCTCGAACAGCGTTTTCGGGCCGCCATCGGTGCGGCGTTTGGTGCGGAGTATGCGGGTGTGGACCCGCTGATTCGCCCGGCTGCCAACCCCCAGTTCGGCGATTATCAGGCCAACGTCGCCATGAGCCTCGCCAAGGCGCTGGGCAGCAACCCGCGCCAGGTAGCACAGGCGATCCTCGACAAGATCGACCTGACCGGCATCACCGACACCGCACCACAGATCGCCGGCCCGGGGTTCATCAACCTCACGCTCGCGCCGGCGTTTCTCAATGAGCAGCTTTCCGCCATCGCGCGGGATGAACGGCTGGGCGTTCCCCTTGTCGACAAACCTGACACCGTCGTCGTCGACTACTCCAGCCCCAACGTCGCCAAGGAAATGCACATCGGGCACCTGCGCTCGACGATCATCGGCGACGCCATCGTGCGCGTGCTGGATTATCAGGGCCGACGCACCATCCGCCAGAACCACATCGGTGACTGGGGCACCCAGTTCGGGATGCTCATCGAGCATCTGCTGACCACCGGCTCGACAGGCGAAAGCATCCGCGACCTCAACGACCTGTATCAGCAGGCCAAGCAGCGCTTCGATGCCGATGCTGAGTTCGCCGAGGCTGCGCGCAAGCGCGTTGTCGCGTTGCAATCGGGTGATCCGCAGACCCGAGAAATCTGGCAGCAGCTCGTGGAAGCGAGCAAAGCCTACTTCCAGTCGATCTACGAACGGCTGGGTGTGTTGCTCCAACCCGAAGACGCCCGCGGTGAAAGCTTCTACAACCCGCTGTTGCCACAGGTCGTTGAGGACCTGATCGAAAAGAAGCTCGCGAAGGAAAGCGAAGGCGCATGGGTGGTTTATCCCGAGGGGTTCCGTAATCCCGAGGGCGAACCGCTGGGCATGATCGTTCGCAAGAGCGATGGCGGTTTTCTTTACGCGACGACCGACCTTGCAGCCGCACGCTTCCGCATCAATGAACTTCACGCCGACCGCATCATTTATGTGACCGATGCGCGGCAGAGCCAGCATTTTGCGATGCTGTTCCAGACGCTGCGTGAAGCAGGATGGGCAGACGAACACATTCGGCTGGACCACGTCCCCTTCGGCACAATCCTGGGCAAGGACCGCCGGCCGTTTAAGACACGCGAGGGCGGCACGGTGCGGCTGGTGGAGGTGCTGGACGAAGCCGAACGCCGTGCCGCAGCGATCGTCGCGGAGAAGAACCCGGCCCTGCCCGCCGATGAGCGTCAGGTGATTGCACGGGCGGTGGGCATCGGGGCGCTGAAGTACGCGGACCTGTCCAACGATCGCATCAAGGATTACGTCTTCGACTGGGACCGGATGCTCAGCTTCGAGGGCAACACCGCACCGTACCTGCAGAACGCCTACGTGCGCATCCGTGCGATCTTCCGCCGGCTGGAAGCCCAGGGGCTATCCGCGCCTGGCACCGATACGGCAATCCTGGTGCGGGAGCCGGCCGAACGCCAACTGGCGCTGCGACTGTTCCAGTTCCCCGGTGTGATCGCCTCCGTTGCGGAAAGCCTCGAACCGCACCGGCTGTGCAACTACCTCTATGATCTGGCAGCCGCCTACCACCAGTTCTACGAACAGTGCCCGGTGCTCAAGGCCGATGATGAAGCCATCCGCGCCAGCCGCCTGCGCCTCAGCGACACCGTCGCCCGCACCCTGAAGACGGGATTGAGCCTGTTGGGCATCGACGTGGTAGAACAGATGTAAAGGAAAGGGACTGAACAGCAACACGCGTTTATGAAGCGACGCGATGTCACATGACCTTCCGTCCTTTCGTCCCTTCGTATTTTCTACCATACAATACCCCCCATGCTTTCCGTCGCACTCAAGGAATGGTCGATCGTCTGTGATCTGCTCCTGGAAGGTTCGCTCGCGCTGCTCCTGCGCAAGGGCGGGATTCATGAAACGGGCGGCCCGGGGGTGTTCGAGCTGGAATACCCACGATTCGCGCTGTTTCCCTCCTGGACGCATCAACGGCCACAGATGATCAAGCCGCCCTACCGCGATCGCGTCGAAGTCTTCACCGAGGAGCCGGCCACCATCACCTTCCGCGGCCTGGGCACGGTCGACCACATCTGGCAGGTGCCCTCGCGCGAAGCATTCGATCAGCTCGAAGACCTGCACTGCTGGACATCCGAGCAGATTGACATGCGCTTCGACTACAAGCCGGAACGGCCGCTCTATCTCATGGCCGTCCGTGCCTATCGTCTGGTCAAACCCAAAACAATCAACAACAACTTTGAATACGCCGGCTGCAGAAGCTGGGTCCACCTGCACCGCGAGGATGAAGTGGACGACACCAACGCTACCCCGGTGCTGGATGATGCCACCTTCCAGTCCATTGTCGACCGTATCGCCCGCGCCATGACCTCTTGACCCGCGCTTCCCAGGCATGGTCGCTTCGAGACCCATGCACCCGCCAGGCACGACCCACTCGCCCTAACCCGCTATCCTTATCCGCCATGGCGCAGCGTTTGGGAATTCAGGCGATTGGGGCGCATCTGCTTTGGGCGGGCGTGTCGGCTCTGTTGCTGGGGCTGGCGTTCGCACCGGTTGGTTGGGGGTGGCTCGCCCATATCGCGCTGGTGCCTGTGACCGTGCTTGCCCTGCGCAGTGCGGGTGGGTGGCGGCTGGTGGGCTGCCTCTATCTGGTCTCAGCCATCTGGTGGCTGACCATGCTGCGGTGGATCATCCCTGTCACCGAGGGCGGGTACATCGCGCTGTCGCTTTACATGGCAGTGTATTTGCCTGCCGCGATGCTGCTGATGCGCTGGCTGGATCGGCGGCTGTACTGGCCGGCCACGTTCACATTCCCGGCCTTGTGGGTAACGCTGGAGATGATCCGCGGTTACATCCTCGCGGGCGGTTTCGGCTGGTACGCCCTGGCGCACAGTCAGGCACCCTTCCTGCCCGAGCACGGCGTCAGCCACATCATCCAGATCGCCGACCTTTTCGGTGAGCATGGTGTGAGTGTGCTGGTCGCGCTGACGAACGGGCTGGCGGTGGACCTGCTCACCCGGCCGCTCTTCGGCCCACGCGATGGCAACGCCACCCGGATGCACGGTACCGCCGCGGCGGGACTGGCGGTCTGGGCGGCAGCACTCACCGCAACCCTTCTCTACGGCCAGTGGCGCATCAATCAGTTCGAGTCGCACACGCACCCGGGCCCAGTTGTGGCTGTCGTGCAGACCAATGTCCCACAGGACAACAAGGTCGCTGGCACACTGGAAGAGCGTCTGGCGGACTGGCAACAGCTCAAGGAATTGACGCGGCGGGCGGCGCAGGCAGGGGCGACGCTGATCGTCTGGCCCGAAACCGTCACCCCCGCGCCAATCAACCCCGAAGCAGCAGCCTACTACCGCGTCGCCGCGGAACATTTCGATGGTTCCGGCCACACGGTGGAAGCGACGATGTACCGCCAACTCGCCCAGTTGCGCACCGAAATTGCTGAGCTTGCACGAGAGCTGGGTGTCGCGATCGTCGTTGGTTCCGCCACCGAGGACTACAACCCCTACCGCCGGTACAACTCCGCTTACCTCGTCCACGCCGATGGCACGATCGCGGCGGAACGGTTCGACAAAATCCACCGCGTGCCCTTCGGCGAGTATCTGCCCTGGGTCGAATGGTTCCCATGGCTCAAAAAATGGTTCATCCAGACGCTGACCCCCTACGATTTCGACTACACACTGCAGCGCGGCGAATCGTGGACGGTGTTCCGGTACACGCCCAGCGAATCCGACAATCCGAACGACTCCATCGCTTTCGTCACCCCCATTTGCTTCGAGGACACCGTGCCGCGTGTGATTCGCCGGCTGATTCACGGCGAGGATAGGGAGAAAGACGCCCAGATGCTCGTCAATCTCACCAACGACGGCTGGTTCGCTGCCTCATCTCAACCATTACAGCACATACAGATCGCCGTATTCCGCAGCGTGGAGAACCGCGTGCCCACCGCCCGGGCGGTCAACACAGGTGTAAGTGGGTTCATCGATTCGCTCGGCCGGGTCGGCCCAGTGGTACAGGCTGACGGCAGGATGCAGAACATCGAAGGTTTCTCAGTGCACACGCTTCGGCTTGATGAACGTCAGACACTGTTCGGACGATGGGGCTACTGGCCAGCGCTTCTTCTCGTCGCAGCCACAGCGGCGATGCTCTTGGTCGCCTTTCTGCGACGGAGTAAGATGACAGACCAAGACCACAGCTCGGTGGAACCAACATCCCGAAGCTGACCGCACTTACCGGAGCCCGCATCCGCCATCACGACGCGCGGCACCGCCCATCAGGGAACCCGCTCATGAAACGAGTGACGGCACTGCTGCTGACAGGCACGCTTGTGATGATGACCGCGCTAAGCGTGCGGGGTCAGGATATCACCCGTCCGGCCCAGCCCGCGCCGCTGACGCCGCAGCAGATGCTCGCCGCCGCCCGCCAGCGCGCGGTGGATCAGGTGCTGCTGTCAGCCCGCAGTGACAACCCCTTCATGCGTGCCAACGCCATTGAGGCGGCCCAGAACCTGCCTGACCGCGTGCAGCCGTTGGTGCAGCTCGCGCTGGAGGACCGCGCCACGGTGGTCCGCTTCGCCGCACTCATGACGGTCGGCCAGCTCCGGCTGGGGCACCTGCTCCCCTCGGTCGAACCTCACCTGACCGACCCCAACAACTCGGTGCGCATGGCGGCAATGTTCGCGATGCACCAGTGCGGCCGGACGGTCGACCTGTCCCCGCTGGCCGAGATGGTGGTGAGCCAGGACCCGGTAACCCGGCGCAATTCGGTGATGATCCTGGGGATGATGGGCGAGCCGTCGGCGATCGGTCTTATAAAGGATGGGATGCGCAAGCCGCTGGAAAAGGAACACCCGGTGCATTACGCCCTGGCGCGGGTGATGGCCGCCGAGGCCATTGCCAAACTGGCCGCCGCACAGCAGGGCGAACGCTATCGGGAAGAGGAACTGGAAGCACTGCACGCCCTGCGGGCCGGGATCTGGTCCAACGAGGACGAGGTGCGGGTGTTGTCGCTGCTGATCCTGGCCCGGCTGGGCGACCGCAGTCAGCGGCCGGCGGTCGAAGGTCTGCTGGCGGAGCCGCCCATCGAGATGCAACTGGCGGCAGCGGAATACCTTGCGCGAACGGGACAACCAGCCGGGGTGGACATGGTCGTCGCCACCAGCCGACACAATCGCCCGGCTATCCGGGCCCAGGCCGCTACGACCCTCGGTCTCATCGACCAGCCCAACGCAGTGACCACCCTCATCGGGATGCTCGACGATTCGGAGGAACTGGTGCGCCTGGCGGCAGCGACAGCGATCCTGCAGAAGCTCGGTGGGCGCGGGTGAATGTAGGGTTGCGGATAGCGCCCCCGCCCTTCGCGGCACTGCTCAGGGGGGTGTGGGAATGGCGGTATTCCTTGACACGCGGGGCATTAACTCTAAAGTTATGTACCCGCTGGGTATGGTGCCCTGCGGTGTGACCTGAGGTGGACCGGATGCATGTGCTCACACGCACATCAGGCGAATGGGTTGCGGGTACGTAATGGGTAGGCAGTTTGCCCATCACGTTTCGCACGCCGACGCTGGGTCCGTGCGGGTCCGAGCGGCCCTCCCACGAAAGGAGGACGCCCCCTCGGACTAGCATGAGGCGTCCAAGCCATCCGGGCTCGAGGGAATGACTCCCTCCGAGCTGCTTCAGGCCACGATCGGTAACGGTCGTGGTTTTTTGTTGTTTTGGGACTTCCGCGCTCGACCGGGCTTTCGACAACTGAATAAACAGGAACGCGACACTTATGAATCCATCGGAAATGCTGCGACTGATCGACTCGATCTCACGCGATCGCAACGTCGATAAGGAATCGCTCTATCGTGACATCGAGCAGGCGATGGTCTCGGCTGCCCGTAAACACTTCAACGCGGTCGACACGGAAGAGTTCACCTGTGAACTGGACCGCATGACCGGCAAGATCACCCTGTGGCGTGGCGACCAGCCTCTGGATATCGCCGAACTGGGCCGCATCCCCGCCCAGACCGCCAAGCAGGTGATGATCCAGCGTTTCCGTGAGGATGAGCGTGCCAGCATCTATAACGAGTTCGTCGACCGCGTCGGTGAGCTGACGACCGGCATCGCCCAGCGATACGAGGGCGGCGCCCTGGTGGTACAGCTCGGCCGGGCGGAAGGGTTCATGCCCCGCAGCGAGCAGATTCCCGGCGAGCAGCATCAGCCCGGCGAACGGGTCCGCTGCCTCATCCTGGATGTACGCGACGCGGGCAATCAGGTGAAAATCGTGCTCAGCCGGGCACATCCGGATTTCATCAAGCGCCTCTTTGAGGTCGAGGTGCCTGAAGTGGCCGAGCGCATCATCGAGATCAAGGCGATGGCGCGCGAACCGGGCCACCGCACCAAGATCGCCGTCAGCTCGATCGACTCGAAGGTCGACGCGGTGGGTGCGTGCGTGGGTGTGCGCGGCAGCCGCATCAAAAACATCGTGGACGAACTGGGCGGTGAGAAGATCGACATCGTCCGCTGGAACGAGTCGAGCCAGATTCTGATTCAGAACGCCCTGAAGCCTGCCGAGGTGGTCGAAATCTCTCTTTGCTTCGAGCTGGGCCGGGCGACCGTCGTGGTGAACGAGGACCAGCTCTCGCTGGCGATAGGCAAGCGGGGCCAGAACGTGCGTCTGGCGGCCCGTCTGACGCAGTGGGACATCGACATCCTCACGCCCCCCGAGTTCACCAAGAGCCTGGACATTATGGAGGAGTGCCTCAAGAGCATCGAGGGCGTGACGGAAGAGATGATCGACCGCCTGGGCGCCCTGGGTGTGATCAGCGTCTTCGACATCGACGAAGTCGGAGCCGACTACCTCGTCGAGACGCTGAACATCGACCGCGAGCTGGCGGAGAAGATCGTCACGGCCGCGTCCGAGCGTGCCAAGGAGGTCGCCGAGCAGCAGCAGCGTGAGAAGGAAGAGGCTGAACGGCGCAAGCAGCTGGCAGAAGCGGGTCTGGCGGATACGCCGGGCGAGCAGCAGGCCGCGGCGGTGCTGGGCGAGATTCTGGGCGGCACCGACCAGGACGATGGTGGCATCGTCGACATGCTGGAAAACCGCCAGGCGGAGTCCGCACAGGAACCGCCCGCCGAATCGGACGAGGCCCAGTCGTGATCGATGTTGTTATGGAGCGCGAAGCCCGGATGGGGCGCGGAATTTGCCAGCCGTGGTTGATGAGGTCGCTGCGGTGAGTGAGTAATCGGAATTGTCTGGATAGGAGCCGCTTGTGGCGAAAACGAAACGTGTCCACAACATTGCGAAAGAACTGGGCGTGGACAGCAAGGCCATCCTGGCCAAGTGTCAGGCCGAGGGTGTGCCTGACATTGTGAACCACATGTCCGTGGTGAAGGTGGGGCTGGAGCAGACCATCCGCGAGTGGTTCAGCGACGCCAAGTCGAGCACCGCGGTCGAAACCGCCGCACCGGTGGACCTGGAGAAAGTCCGACGCCCTGCGCGACGCAAGGCCCGCAAGGCCGATGAGGCCGACCAGGATCAGACGGCGACGGCTGTGGCTGCGCCCGCCGAGCAGGCTCCCGAGGCTAAGACCGAACCGCAGCAGGTTGAGGAGAAGGCGCCGGTGGATGAACCGGCCGTCACACCGGCTGAGCCTTCGGTCAAGGCGGACACCGCCGGCGAACCGACCGCCACGGCCGCAACCCCCGCCGCACAACCGCAGGCTGGCGCCGAACCGTCTCAGGACATCGCCGCCAGTGCCGCTCCAGCCGTCTCCGCCGAAGCCCCTGCCGAGCAGGCGCCTGCGAAACCGCAGGAAGAAACCCGGGCCAAGGTCATCCAGCCCGCCGGTCGTGTCAACGTACCGGACCGGCCCAAGATTGTGAAGCCCGCCGGCCAGCAGCTCACCAAGCCGCAACAGGCGGTGCTCCGCGGTCCGAAGGTCGTACGTATCGAACAGCCCGAGATCATCGAGCCGCGACGGCCGAAACGACCTGCCGCCCCCGGTAGTGGTCCGGCGCGAGGTCCCATCGACATGCCGGGTGGCATCACCCGATCCAAGGGCCCCGCCCGTGGACGCGGTGTCGGCGGCCCCGCCCCACTGGACGAACCGACACGCGGTGGCAAACGACGCACCTTTAACATCCGCCGGGGACGTACCGCCGATGCCCAGCTCACCGGGCCGACCAACCTCTCCGAGCAGGACCTGATCGAACTGGATGCCCGCCTCAAGGGCGCGCCGGGCTTCCTCAAGAAGCACCGCCGCGACATGAAAAAGCAGGGCACCAAGGGCTTTACGCCTCAGACTGCCGCGGTGACGGGCGGTGTCGTGCAGATCGCTGAACCCATCACCATCAAGGCTCTGTCCGCGGCAACGGGCATCAAGAGCTCAGACATCATCAAATACCTCTTCAAGAAAGGCATCATGGCGACCATCAACTCGGCCATCGACGCCGAGGCCGCCATGGAAATCTGCCTCGAATACAACATCGAGCTGGAGGTCAAGGAGCAGCAGTCTGCTGAGCAGCTGCTTCTGACCGAGTTCGAGCAGCGTGAGCGTCAGGATGTGCGACCGCGCCCGCCGGTGGTCACCGTGCTGGGTCACGTCGACCACGGCAAGACCAGCCTGCTGGATCGCATCCGCCGGTCGGACGTCGCAGCCCACGAAGCTGGCGGCATTACCCAGCACGTCGGCGCTTATCGCGTCACGATCAAGGGGACCGATGGCAAGGATAAGACGGTCGTCTTCCTGGACACCCCGGGCCACGAGGCGTTCACCTCGATGCGTGCCCGCGGGGCCTCCATGACAGACCTGGTCGTGCTCGTGGTCGCGGCGGACGACGGCGTCATGCCCCAGACCATCGAGTCGATCAACCACGCCAAGGCCGCCAACGTGCCCATCATCGTCGCACTGAACAAGATCGACCGGCCCGAGGCGACGCAGGAGAACATCCGCAAGATTTACGGCCAGCTCGCCGAGCACGGCCTTAACCCTGTGGAATGGGGTGGCGATACCGAAGTCGTCAAGGTCAGTGCCCTGCGTGGCGACGGTATCACCGACCTGATGGAAATCCTCGATTACCAGGCTGAACTGCTGCAGCTCACCGCCGGTTACGGTGGGCCGGCACGTGGCGTGGTCATCGAGGGCGAGATGCAGGAAGGCCGCGGCCCGGTCGCACGCGTGCTCATTCAGGAAGGTACGCTGCACGTGGGCGACTTCATCGTGGCCGGCCGGGCCTTCGGACGCGTACGCGACATGACCGACGATCGCGGCCAGGCGCTGCGTGAAGCCGGCCCGGCGACCCCGCTGGAGCTGTCCGGTCTCGACGTCGTGCCTGACGCGGGCGACAAGTTCTATGTCGCCCCGACACTCAAGCGCGCCGAGGAAATCGCCCTGCAGTACCGCGAAGCCGAGCGCCAGCGACAGTTGGCGAGCAAGACCAAGGTCACGCTGGACAACTTCGCTCAGATCGCATCGGGCGAGACCAAGGAGCTGCGCATCGTCCTCAAGGCCGACGTGCAAGGCTCCATCGACGTGCTGCGCAAGAGCCTGACGGAACTGGGCAACGAGGAGGTTTCGGTCAAGGTGCTGCACGCCGGCGTGGGTGCGATCACCGAAAGCGACGTGCTGCTGGCCGACGCCTCCGATGCGGTCATCATCGGCTTCCACGTGGTCGCCCCGGCGATCGTCCGTGAAATTGCCGAGCAGCGCGATGTGGACATCCGCCTCTACCGCATCATCTACGACGTCACCGACGAGGTGAAAAAGGCACTGGAAGGCCTGCTCGAACCGGAGACGAAGGAACAGCAGGTCGGCGTCGCCGAGGTGCGCGAAGTGTTCAAGGTCTCCAAGGTCGGCACGGTGGCGGGCTGCCTCGTCACCGAAGGCTCGGCACAGCGGTCGGCCAAGGTCCGCGTCGTCCGCGACGGCGTGGTCATCACCGAGAACCGCGATGTCGCCAGCCTCCGCCGCGTCAAGGAAGACGTCAATCAGGTTCGCGCCGGCACCGAATGCGGTATCAAGCTTCAGGGCTTCGACGATGTGAAGATCGGTGACCAGCTGGTCTTCTACAACAAGGTCCAGGTGAAGCGAACGCTGGGATAAGTTTTGACTCTCGAGACGGGCAACGGAAAGCGGACAACGTGATGACACAAACGGAACCGCCACCCCGTTCCTGAATCACCGGACATTGAGCCTCAGGACACCCATGATCGTCGGCATCCTTCAGCTTGAGTTGACCATCGACTGGGCACAGTCGCTGAAGGACAAGCGCCGCGTGGTCGCCAGCCTGAAGGATCGGCTGCACCGCGAGCATCAGGTGTCCGTCGCCGAAGTCGCCGAGCAGGACAACATCCGCGTGGCCCGGCTGGGGGTGGTCATGGCTGCCAGCAGCGTACCCTCCTGCCAGAGCACTCTCGACCGCATCCTCGACAAGGTCCAGCGTCACCGCGACTGCGTCCTGGCCGACCATGCCGTCGAAATACTGACCGGAAGATGAACGAACCCACGAAGCATGAACATCGAATGATAAAGCGGTGACACGATCATTCGTCATGCGGTTGTCATCCTAATGTCGATCCGAACCCAACAGATCGAATCCACGCTTCAGCGGGCAATCAGCCAACTGGTGGCGACGCAACTGGGCGACCCGCGCATCGTCGGGCTGGTCAGCGTGACACGCGTCCAGATCAGCCCCGACCTGCACAACGCGTTCGTCTATGTCTCGGTGCTGCCCGCCAAGCATGAGAAGACGACCGTGCATGGCCTGCAAAGCGCCGCGCCGCGCATTCGCATGATGCTGCGCAAGTCGGTGCGGATGCGGGCCATCCCCCAACTGGAGTTCCGGCTCGATCAGTCGATCAAGAAGGAGGCCGACATCCTCGGCGCCATTCATCAGGCGATCCAGCGCGAAAAACGCGCGCCCGACGAAGTCGAAACCTCCGAGGCTACACAAGCACCCCCTGAGGATCAGCCCAGGTGAAGACGGATAACACGCACGCCAAACAGTTTGCGGCTCTGGTTAAGGAATGGAAGCGCAAGTTCAAGTCCACGCCTCAGCCTCAGCATGACCCCATCACGCAGCTCATCATGGGCTTCCTGGAATGGAACGCCACCCGCAAGCTCGCGGAACAGGGGTATGAAAAGCTCATGAGCGTGATGGTCGATACCAACGACCTGCGCGTCAGTCACAGTCACGAGCTGGCGGCGATCCTCGGTCCCGATTACCCACAGGTCGAGCAGCGCACCACGCGCCTGCGTGAGGCCCTGCAGGACATCTACCTGCGCGAGCACGCGGTGTCGCTGGACAGCCTGGCGGACCGGCCGAAGAAGGAAGTGCGGGCATATCTGGAAAGCCTGGGTGGGATTCCGCAGTATGTCGCCGCTCAGGTGCTGCTGCTGTGCTTCGGTGGGCATGCGATCCCGGTGGATGACAAGATGGCTGCCCTGCTCGTGGAGGAAGGCGCGGTCCCGGCCGGTGGATCGGTCCACGACATCGCTGCGTTCCTGGAACGTCAGGTCAAGGCTGGCGAAGCCGTCGCCCTGCACCACCTCATGCGTGCCTGGGCCGACTCCAAGCGCCGCAAGGACCTGACCGCTCAGCCCGCCCGTACCCGCAAATCCACCACCACGACCACAGCCAAAGCTGGTACAACCACAAAAAAGAAGATCACCAAAAAGAAATAACGCGGGCGGACACAAAGAGTCACATCGCGGTTATACGAAACGATGCGACTTGTCGCATTCGATAACATCGTCCTGCGCAATGGTCGTGACGGTTTTTCGGGCCCTCACCCCAGCCCCTCTCCCAGAGGGAGAGGGAGATAAACCAGGTGTGCATCGCCTGGATACATCGCCACATCGCCAAATCATCACCTCCGCCCAACCACCCAATTCCCCTTTTCCGCTTTCGTCCTCATAACCGGCCCCCTCAACGGCATCGCCCGTACAGCCGATGAAAGACGCGGGGGCCTCGCACCATGCTTTTGTGTGGTATTGACGAAGTTCGTTCCGGGATGACGGTAGCCGCGTCGGTGTTTCATCCACGTCGGCCCGATGTTGAATTGCTTCGGCCCGGAGTGATACTCGACGATGCCCTCCTTGAACGACTTCGGGCCCTGCGCATCAGTCGCATCTGGATCGAACACGATGTCACACGCGACCTGGATGAGCGGATCGTCACCGAACCGAGTCCCACACTGATCAACGCCTACCATCAGCTTCGCCACGACTTCGCTGCGATGGCGCAGGCGACTGTCTCCACCGCGCAGGTGCAAAGTTACCGTCAGCACGTGATGGAGATGCTGTGCGAGGTGATCGCCAACCGCAGCATCGCCACCCTGACCGAACGCCTCATCGGCGGGGGGACGACCTTCTTCACCCACGGTGCCAACGTCGCCTACCTGTCGCTGATCGTCGGACTCGAACTGGAAACCTACATCGTCCGCCAGCGCGCCCGGCTGGGTGTTGAACACGCCCGTGACCTGACCTCGCTGGGCATCGGCGCGCTGATGCACGACATCGGCAAGCTGGCACTCAGCCCGGAGCTGCGCGAACTGAATGAATACCGGCTGGCGAAAGGCGAAACGATCGAGCCGGAGTTGCTGGCACAGTATCAATCGCATACCGATGGTGGCTTTGAGATGCTGGCCAACACGCGCATGCCCGCCTCGGCCCGTCAGATCGTGCTGAACCATCACCAGCACTGGGATGGCTCGGGCTTTCCCGATATGACCAAACGCTCGCACGGCCGGCACAAAGGTCCACAGTCCGGCGAGCAGATCCACGTTTTCAGCCGCATCGTCGCAGCCGTAAGTCTGCTCGATCACCTGATGCGTGAGGCTGAGGAGCAGCAGCGGCCGATCGTCGCGGCGCTGCACGCTTTCCGTCATGGCCCCTGGAGTGAATGGTTCGACCCGGTGGTGTTCCGCGCGGTGCTGCGCAAGGTGCCACCCTTCGCGGTGGGCACGCACGTGATTCTCAGCGATGGCAGACAGGCGGTTGTCGTCGCGCCCAATCTCGAGGATCCCTGCCGGCCCACAGTCCGGCTGCTGAGCGAAACGGGCAACGAGGATGACCTATCGCTCGCCAGCATCAACCTGGGTAGTCGCCCCGAGCTGTCAATCGTCCGTGCGGCCGGTCACGATGTCACCCGCCACATCTTCACTCCGCCCGCCCCCATTCCCACAGCTGCGGCATGACGCTCGCTTCCGCCTACAATTCCGTACCCCAATGAGGAGGGGAACCGATGATCGCCGAACAACAGGTCGTCCGGATCGCATACGACGTCATCCAGTCGGTACGCGTGGGGTGTCTGGCAACTGTCGCTCCCGATGGGCAGCCGTATCAACGCTATCTCGCGGTCGTGCCCAGTGATGAGAGCCTGCAATGGCTCTATAGCATCAGCGCCCAGGCGACGCGCAAAGTCGAGCACCTGCGGGAACATCGCGACGTCTCCTGGATCTTCGGATCGCCCCCTTATGCGGACGTGGTGACACTGCATGGCCGAGCGGTGGTCCAACCCACCGTCGAGATACCCGACTGGGTTTACAACCTGCTCATTGAGACCGCCAGCGTGTACGCCGTGGGGGCGATGACCGACCCTCACTATCACTATGAGGCGATCGTGACGCAGGTGGAGGCTATCGAGCTACTCTCCCCGGGCCGGGGCCTGACCGCTCCGCAACGGGTCGCGCCCCTGCCGTAAGGCCTGCTCAGCTCATGCCCTGCGACGCGACGGCCTCCTGCCAGTTCGGCCAGCCTGCCACCACTGCCGCGATGATTGGCCCATTCGCGGGAGGAAACCGTAGACTCGTCAGCTCCTGTGGCGTCACCCAGCGGTGCTCAGTCACCTGATGATGAACAGGGTTCGCATCACATTCACCTTCCAGCGTGCACCAGAAGGGATGCAGCCGCACACGCCCATAGGGGTAGTCGTGCTCGAGCAGGGGCAACGCCCCGCCGACGCGGATCGCCAGGCCGACCTCCTCCAGAAACTCGCGTCGCAGGCATTCCTGAGGCGTTTCGCCCGGCTCGATCTTGCCGCCGGGGAATTCCCAGTACCCACCCAGCAGACAGTGATCTGGCCGGCGCGTCACGAGAATAGTCCCCGACTCACCAGAACAGCGGACGAGGATGCCGATGGCGACTTTCACCAGGTTATCCACATTCGGCCCCTTCGAGACGAGAATTTATCCACATCCTGTTCAAGATCAGTCCTGACAAAGGGTTAAAACGCTAGAAGTCGCAACCCCCCGTCTGACACCGAGTTAAGGCCCTCGTCGTTCCGACGAT
The DNA here is from genome assembly GCA_937988825.1 of uncultured Phycisphaeraceae bacterium. Taxonomy (GTDB): domain Bacteria; phylum Planctomycetota; class Phycisphaerae; order Phycisphaerales; family Phycisphaeraceae; genus CALKHT01. Next base: position 33,384 of record CALKHT010000042.1, on the reverse strand, counting down.
GCCGATGAAAATTGTCATAAATATCGACATTCACACAACTTAAAATATTCTACGAATCGTCGGGCGGCGACGTTGACACGGTTGGAAACGAGCCGATAGGATAGAAGCCGTTGAAGTTCGGGATCGCGGAACGCTCAGCTGCTGAAGCAAACCCAACCGACGGCAGGCCGACCAACGCGAACCGAAATTCCGGGAAGAGATTCATCCTCATGACAGCCGTGGCGCGCCTCCGCCCACAGGAATCGGAGCCCTGTGGCGGAGGTTTTTTATTGCGCATTTCAGGTCACACGAACCGTCAAACTTTGAACCACGAATGAACGCGAATAGAGGCGAATAGTTCAAAAGTCACGAAGGCACACAGCGCACAAAGGATTCTCATCAAGCGCCGTGACTTGTCGCATTACATTTTTCCCGTTCGCGTTTGTTCACGTCCATTCGCGATTCCAACTCATTTCATCACACGGAAGCCGATGTCGCGGCGCCAGTGGGCGCCTTCGAAGTGGATTTTTTCGCAGGCGGCGTTGGCCTTTTGCTGGGCTTCACGCAGGGTATTGCCCATGGCGCAGACATTCAGGACGCGGCCGCCGGCGGTGACAAGCTTGCCGTTGCGGATTGCGGTGCCGGCGTGGAAGACCTTCACATCCGGGTCGGCTTCGGCATCCTCGATGCCGGTGATGAACTTGCCCTTTTCGTAGTCGCCTGGATAGCCGCCGCTGGCCATGACGACGCAGCAGCAGACGCGCGGCTCCCATGAGAGGTTCACCTCATCGAGTTTGCCGGTGCAGGTGGCAATCATGATGTCGACCAGGTCACCGCGCAGTCGCATCATGAGGGGCTGGGTTTCCGGGTCGCCAAAGCGGCAGTTGAACTCCAGCACCTTGGGACCGCCGGCGGTGAGCATCAGGCCGGCGTAGAGCACACCGTGGTACTCGATGTCATCGCGACGTATGGCATCGACGATAGGCACGAGGATGTCACGTTCGATCGTCGCCATGAGGGCGTCGTCAACGAGGGGCGTGGGGCAGTACGCGCCCATGCCGCCGGTGTTGGGACCAGTGTCGCCCTCGAAGGCCTGTTTGTGATCCTGCGACGGGTCGAGGACGAAGATGTTGCGGCCGTCGACCAGCGCGAGCACCGACAGTTCCTGGCCGACAAGCCTTTCCTCGATGACGACAGTCTGGCCAGCGTCGCCGAACGCCTTTTCCTGCATGATGGCGCGGACGGCAGCCTCAGCCTCGGCGTTGTCATCGCAGACGATGACGCCCTTACCCTTGGCCAGGCCCGCCGCCTTTACCACGACGGGTGTTTCGCGGGTCTGCACGTAGGCGAGTGCGGCATCGAGGTTATTGAAGATGCGTGCCTCAGCGGTGGGGACGCTGGCTGCCCGCATGAGCTGCTTGGCCCAGGCTTTGTCGGCTTCGAGGCGTGCCGCCGCCGCCACCGGGCCGAACACATACCGCCCCTGGCGCTGCAGGCGATCCGCCAGCCCTGCCGCCAGCGGGTCCTCCGGCCCGATGACAATCAGCTCGATCTTGTTCTGACGGCAGAAATAGTCGATCGCATCAGCGTTCTTGGTGTTGACCGGCTCGATCGCCAGATCGACGTTTTCGCCAAGCTCGCTGGTGCCGCCGTTGCCCGGTGCGAAATAGAGCTTGCCGCACTGTTTGGACTGCTTGAGCTTCCAACCCAGCGCATGTTCGCGCCCGCCACTACCAATAATCAGGATGTTCATGGGCCGGAAAGTGTAGAGTTTGAGACGGATGCTGCCAAGCGAAAAGTATGGATATGCGGGTGCGGTGAATGGACAATCATGGTCACGCCAATGGACGCAGCGGGATGTTCGCCCTCACCCAGCCTTTCCCAATGGGAGAGGCTGTTTAATTGCTTTTGCGGTCAGGGTTGTTCCTCGAGCAGGCGCTGCAGAAAGCGTCGGACATCTGCGTACGGGACCGGTTCGGCGGAGGGTGCATCGGGGTCAGGGGGTTGGGTTGAGGTGGGCAGGGGCCAACGGTCGAGAAACAGGCCGGCGATGCGTTGATGACGATCGTCGGGTTCATGGCTGCCGGTAGCGATAATCGGAGCGACCAGCGGACGCCAGGATTCGACGAAGGCAGGGAGCGTTGAGGGAAGGTTGGTGGGTATGGCGGGCAGGTCACCGAATGCAGCCTGACCCCGCCCTTCGCTTTGCTCATGGGCAAGTGTTGAGTTGGTCGCGGGTGGCTGCTCCCGGTCGCTGACGTGTGTAACGATGAGCGGTCGATCGTGCATGTCAGCGAAGGCGATCAGCTCATCGCGAAGCTGCGTCAGGGCGGCAGGCCTGGGCGACTGACCCCTGTCTTCGGTACCGATGTTCATCCCCACACAGTCAACGTGCGACCAGAACGCGGGCACCTCACGTCGCTCGGGCGTAGTGGCGTAATAGATGTGGCCTCGGAAGCCACTGCGGACATGGGCGACCAGGTCCACCCATCGCTGCGTCTGGCGTTCGGTGCTCCATAACTCGTTACCTACACAGATGGCATCAACGCCCGCCTGATTAGCCAGGCCGATCAACTGATCCAGCACTGTCTGGTAGTTGCGCCACCACTGGTCCCAGTCGGTTGGATCGATCGCGCCGCGCCACTCGTGAACGCTGCGAGGCTGAGCCAGAATGAGCACGGGCGCAAGTGTGGTATGTAACTGGCGCAGTTTGGCGTGCTGCAGGATGGCGACGATGCGTTGCGGCGGCACGCTGCGGCCGGGACCAATGAGCAGTTGAACGGTGTTGGAACGGGCATGACCGGTGAAGATGGGTACAACGAACTGCAGCGCGGTTGCACCGCTGTCGGCCATGGCGTCGATAGCCTGGATGTGGGTGTCGGCGGTCAGCTCGTCGCCTTCATAGCCGTGGAGCGTGAAACCGATCGCTCTGCGTGTCGGCGGAGCCTTGGGTTCGTGATCGGGCGGCGGTGCGGCTGGTGCGGGTGGTTCCACGGCGACAGACGGCTGCGGTACCGAAACAGGCTGCGGCTGCGGCACAGTCGCGACGGAGTCAGCCGGCTTCGGTGGCCCAAAAATGAGCCAGACCGGAGCGGTCAATGCTACCGCGCCGACTACGCCCGCCCCCAACGTCAGCCACACCCCACGTCGGTTGTTCAGCGTCTGGTCCACTTGGGAGATTCCCACGGCATATCGCCGCTGACGCGTTCATCGGCCGTGGCATGTCACGGAGCTTAAAAGGGCGCCGCCTGCGGATCCACCGGGACAAGCTGCTGCAACATCGGCATGAATGTCTGCATCACCCGAGCGGCTTCCATCGACACAAACTGACGAATCACCAGCCCGCCTTCGCGCACACTTACTGAAAGCGCTATCGGCGCGGACGCCTCGACCTGCCCAGCATTGGCCTGCGGTCCAGCACGGTTGAAGCCTGCCCCGGCCAGAGCACCCATCGCCCGCGACACGACCATCGACAGGTCGACATACAGCTCCAGCGCCGGATCAGGGGAAAGCGACTGGCGGGTCTGGCGAATCGTGCCACCGGCCCCAACACCCTGATTCGCATCCAGCGCCTTGATCGCATCGGTCAGCAACTGCATGTCGGGCGACGTCACCTGAACGACGTGTTCGCCATGGGCGGCGATGTAGCCTGATCCCGTCAGCTCCGCTCCCAATCGCTGCTCATACTGATCCACTGAGACATCGCCGATTTTCAGACGTCCGGCGTTGTAGGTCGTAGTCATCGGCTGATCGGTGCCGGGCAGGGTCTTGCCATTCAATGCCTTGATGTAGTCGCCAACGGTCTGTCGGTAGGCATTCGCATCAGGGGTATTCACGTACATGACCCCCGGATCATCATCCGCGGTCGGCGGCATCAGCAGCATGGAGACACCACGCATGGCCCTGAGGTTCGGCAGCATTGTTTGAAAGTGTTCGGCCAGCGCCGCATCCTCGGCCTCGATTATGGGGACGATGCTCTCAGCAAAATGGGCAAACCCAAGTGCCTCGGCGTTCATGCTCAGGGCCATGAGCCAGGGTTTGTCAGGCAGTCGGTCAAGATGGCTCGCTGCACCGCCACCTCCCACGAATCGTTTGGCGAGTTCGCTGTTGGCCTTGAACTGGATGGCGAGGCTCAGACCGACGCCGCCATCGGTGACATCCGTACCGATGACCAGGGCCGCACCGTCGCGCACGACGTTGTTAATGCCCTGCATGAACCACTGGGCAGCAGCTCGCGCGGCCGCCTGTTCATCCTGCGGCCTGTTGGCCAGCTGCATCTCACTTAACATCTGGACCATGCCCGACAGCCCCGCGAGCGTCGCCGACAGCGACTCGACATCGACGATCACCGAGATGTCGCTGCTGGTCAGGTAGTGGCTGCCCAGCGGGCCGACCTTCTTCAGCCAGGCATCACTCTTCCTTGCGGGCTGATAGGCCTGGACAAGTTCTCGCGTCTGACCGAGCAGCGCATAGCCCTCCAGTTTGCGGGCGAAGCCGGTGTGGCCGGTGTCGAGCTGCAATTCGGCAACGGTGGCATTGGCAGCGGCCTGTGCCTGAAAGTTGCCCAGAAACGCCTCATAATCCCGCACCGGGGCCAGCAGGTAGGCACGAGGCTGACCGCCCATCAGTGCTCCCCCCAGCTCCTCCAGCACGAGCAACATCGCGCCCTCATCATTCAGGCCCTGCGTCAGGCCGGACACCATTTTGAACTGACCCAGGGCATCGTTCAGCTCGGGCGCACCCAGTTGCAGCGCCTCTTCGACCATCGCCAGCTTATCGCTGAGCTTGGCCAGGCTGGGCACGAGGATGACCACCTGCGCCCGCTCGGAAATCTGATCGAGCAGCGGCGCAACGTTGCGCTCCTGCGCCGGGGCCTGGACGGCCAGCACGATGAGCACTGCCACAGCCGCCAACGCCTGAGCAATTCGCCGGAAAACGTTCATTGTGAATCCCTTCATCGAAGGTGGAAAAGGCACCCACAAGAATACCGGAATTCCGGTGGGCGAGCGAGAGTCCGATTGGCGTTCAAGTGCAAAATGGAACGCCGCCCACGGCTTCGCGAGGGGAAACGCTCTGTTCGAAGTATTTTGGGAAGTATGGGACGTTTTCTGCGATACGGGTGGGATCGGGACGGTTGTGGTCGGAGTAAGGTTGCGCGAAGCCGCACCGCAAGCGGCCTGGATGGCAACCTCGTCACCCCATCACCACGTCACCAATCACCGTCCTCCATACTGCTTTTGATAGTACTCGCGATACGCCCCGCTCTTGACGCGCTGCCACCAGGTGGGGTTGTCGACATACCAGCGCACCGTCTGCTCCAGCGCGGCCGGCCAGGCGCTGCGGGTAGGTTTCCAGCCCAGTTCACGCTCGATCTTGCTCGCATCGATGGCGTAACGACGGTCGTGACCGGGGCGGTCCTTGACGTACTGAATCCACGACTCATCCTTGCCCATGATCTGGAGGATGGCATGGGTCAGTTCGAGGTTGTTGCGCTCGTTGTTGCCGCCGATGTTATACACCTCGCCCGATTTGCCCTTTTCCAGCACGGTGAGTACTGCTTCACAGTGATCGACCACGTGCAGCCAATCGCGCACGTTCTTGCCGTCGCCATAGAGCGGCACCTTTTTGCCTTCGATGATATTGGTCACGAACAGCGGAATGACCTTCTCGGGAAACTGGTAAGGCCCGAAGTTATTCGAGCAGCGGGTAATGCACGTATCCAGCCCGAAGGTGTGGTGGTACGCACCCACGAGCAGGTCGGAGCCCGCCTTGGAAGCGCTGTAGGGACTGTTGGTGTGCAGCGGTGTGGTTTCGGTGAATTTGAGGTCCGGCCGATCCAGCGGAAGTTCGCCGTACACCTCATCGGTGCTCACGTGTACGAACCGCTTGCGATCACCCGCCCGACGCACCGCATCCAGCAGCGTCTGCGTGCCCAGCACGTTCGATTCGATGAACGGCCGTGAATCGAGAATCGACCTGTCGACGTGGCTCTCCGCGGCAAAGTGAACCACTGCATCGACGCCGGCGATCAGTTCCTGCACCAGGTCACGGTCGAGAATGTTGCCATGCACGAAGCGGTAGCGCGGATCGTTCTCGATGTCCACCAGGTTCTCGGGGTTGCCCGAGTAGGAGAGACAGTCGAGGTTGATGATGTGGTAGTCCGGCCTTTCGTTGAGCACGAAACGGACGAAGTTGGAGCCGATGAATCCGCAGCCGCCGGTGACGAGGATGTTTCGCATATCGTGGGTCTCGAAGTCTGACGATTGGTCGCCATGGTCGCGCGATAGCGTCGCGGGGGCGACGGGGTTCGTTCTCACTCCAGTCGATTGAGCACGTCGGCAAGGTTATCGCGCCAGTCGGGCATTCTGCCGAGCATCGCTTCCGTTTTGCTCAGGTCGAGCACACTGTAGGCCGGTCGTTTCGCCGGGCGGGGGAACTCATCGGTGCGGCAAGGTTCTACCACGCACGCGGGGTTCACACGCTGGGCGATGGCGCTGGCAAAGTCGTACCAGGTGCATTCGCCGCCGTCGGTCACGTGCCAGGTGCCACGTGCACTGCGTTCCAGCAGTTGCAGCGTGGCGGAGGCCAGATGCTCGCAACTGGTTGGCCGACCGCGCTGATCATTCACCACCCGCAGCGATGGACGTTCGGCACTCAGTTTCGCGATCGTACGCACAAAGTTCTTGCCCCACGGCGCGTAAAGCCAACTCGTGCGGATGAGCAGATGGTCATCCCCCGCGGCACGCAATTGCTCCTCACCCTTGAGCTTTCCCCGGCCGTAGGCGTTGAGCGGCCCGGTTTCGCCATCGACTGGGTAGGGCTTCGTGGCGTGGCCCGTGAAGATGTAGTCGGTGCTGTAGTGCACGAGCGTCGCGCCCACCGCAGCGCATCGCCGGGCCAGAAACCCGACAGCGTCCGCGTTCAGTCGGTCAGCAGCTGCTTCGTTCGATTCGGCCCCGTCCACATCGGTCCACGCGGCACAGTTCACGACGACGGGCGTTTCAGCCATCACGTGCGCTTCAATCGTGGCCGGGTCGGTGATATCCAATTCAGCGTGGCGTGGCGCGCGAAATGGGATGCCGCGCTGTTGCAGCAATTGCGACCAGGCCCGGCCCAACATGCCCGAGCCGCCAATGAGCAGAACCGGTCCGACCTTAGTGCTCATCCGTGTCTCACCGTCCACGGGAAGCCGGGGATGCTGTCGTACGGCCGACGGTCCTCATCGGGGTTGGCCGGGTCATAGGCGTGAGTAACATAGTAAAGCAGGCCCGCCGGTTCGTGGCCGATCGTCGCTGCGCCATGCCACAGCGGCGGCGGGATGATCATCACGCCCGGCCGCTTCTCGCCCAGCGTCGCCAGCCAGGTGCGACCAGTCTTTTCACAGTGAACGCCAACCTTAAGGTTGCCCGTCAGGCCGATCCACATGTCCGTCTGCTTGTGGTGACGATGCCAGGCTTTGATTACGCCGGGGTACATCACGGAAAAGTTGATCTGCCCCTGCGGCGTCATCACGCCCTGCAACTGGTTCATGATTGACCAGCCGCGGTCGTCAGCGTAGATCGACGCGGGCACGAACAGCGGTTCGCCCTCGCGCGTCGCTTCCTCGAACGCCTGTGCGACCGGACCATTGAACACCCGTGGATTCTGAACCTTCAAGCCTCACTCCGAAAAAGAATGGAACGCGACAGGTCACGTCGCTTCGTATGCGTCGTGGAGGTTGCCTCACTCGCTGGCCACTTCCACGCGTTTACCCGGCTTGCCCACGTGTGACTTCGGGAAATCCACGTGGTTCGCTCCACCTTCGGCGACCAGCTGCGTTGCGCGGTAAAGGCTCTCGAACGTCCCCGCGTCGGTCCACCAGCCTTCCAGAATCTCGTAGGTCAGATCGCCCCGCTGCAGGTAGTGGTTGTTGACATCAGTGATTTCCAGCTCACCGCGCCCTGAAGGCTTGAGCGTCTTGCAGATGTCGAACACATCCGCATCGTAGAAGTAGACGCCGATGACCGCGTAGTTGCTGGGTGGGTTCTGCGGCTTTTCGATGATCTCGACGATCTTGCCATCGTCGTCGAACCGCACCACACCAAAGCGCTGCGGGTCGGGCACCTCCTTGAGCAGGAGCTTGGCCCCGCTGCGCTGGGTGAAAAACTGCCCCGCCGCTGCCCGCAGATTGCCTTCAATGATGTTGTCGCCCAGGACGACGCAGATCTTGTCGCCGTCAGCAAAGTCCTCGGCAAGCTTCAGTGCATCAGCGATGCCACCTTCGCCCTCCTGATAAGCGTAGGCAAGGTGACGCACCCCCAGGTCCTTGCCGTTCTTGAGCAGCTTCAGGAAGTCCCCGGCATGTTCCCCACCGGTCACCACTAGGATGTCCTGGATGCCGGCGTTGAGCAGGCATTCGATGGGGTAATAGATCATCGGCCGGTCGTATACCGGCAGCAGATGCTTGTTCGTGACGTTCGTCAGCGGCCGCAGGCGTGTGCCCAGACCACCGGCGAGGATAACACCCTTCATATTGCTGCTCCCTTTCCGCGCATCACCGCGCGTCCGGCACCCATGTTATCGCCCCTGCCGCGCAAGCGACAGCAACGCAGCATTTCTATCGACCATTCGCGACCCAGACATGATATCGCCCCGGCACCGCGCGTGGTCCACATCCATTCTCAGCACAACACATTACCGCCAGCCAAGTTCCACCCGCAGCGGCAGATGGTCCGACCCATTGGCTTCCAACACCCGAAAATCGCGGGTGACCAGTTCCGTCGTGTTAACGCACTGGTCAATCGGTATCCGCATGGGCAGGGGCAAACCAGTGGGCCAGGTCGTTCCGATACCAAAGCCCTCCCGGGCATCGTGCAGATCCCCCTGCCGTACCAGGCGACGGAAGGCAGCCGACCAGCGGGTCGTGTTGAAGTCGCCAATCACCACAACGGCACATCCTTCAGATTTCTGCTGCGCAACCCACGCAGCGGTTGCCTCAAAATCCGCCGTCTGCCAGTAGTACGACTCGCCAAAGGGCAGGCTCGCATGCTGGCTTAGCACCAAAACCGGTCGGCCCGCACCTCCGCGATCACCTCCACCACTGGCCGGCCACGAGTTGGTTCCATGACACGGCTGGAGGTGACCGAGACCTGTGAATCAGCCGCGTACAACGCAACAATGCCCCACGCTCCCCACCGGGGGTCAGCCGCAAAGAGCCGATAACGCACCAGCAACGGTACCACGGCTTCGAGCATCTGCTGCGTCACTTCCTGCAGGAAGATGAGGTCTGCTTCCTGCGCATCGATCCACCGGTCCAGTTCCGTCGGGTCAGAGCGAGCAAAATGCACGTTGTAATGCAGCAGCGTCAGCGAGGGCGATTGCCCCGGCGTCGCCTTATGATGAGCCGACACCGGCAGATACAACGGCACGAGGAACGCCGCGTTCCCCGCCAGCACAGCCAGCCAGACCACCAGCGATTTCCACCATCTGCCAGCCAGCATCACCACCACAACGACCAGCAGCACCAGCACATACTGCACGCGGAAATGCGAAAAAAGGTCCAGCGTCCAGTGCCAGGCACCGCCCAAAGCCGCCAAGCTCGCCGCTGCGGTGAGCATTCCGATTGCAGTCGTGGCCCAGTGGAGCCAGTGGCCGATGCGGCGGTGCGTCGTGGATGGCGTACCGTGCCTAACATTCGGTACCGTGACATTGCTGGCCATAGTCGTCTTATGTTACCGCCGTGTCGCAGCCGAATAGGCAACGGGAGAGGGGTTCATCACCCTAACCTTCTGATTCCGGAGACGTTTTCGCAATGATGCGCAGTGCCGCCATCCGGGTACATCGCCGAACCGAACGCTTCGAATCGGACGATCGTCGCGTCATCACCCGTTTTCTGGACCTGGGCAGCGAACAGCGCATGCGCTCGATCGTCGAGCGCGTGCTCAAGTTCGATGAAGACGAAGCGATGGAACTGCTGGAACGGGTGATGGAGCATTTCGCCTCGCGTCACCCGGATTTCAAGGCTTCTCTACTGCAGAACTACGCCGAGGTGGCCCGCTTCGTGGGCGACCGCCAGATTTCACCCGAGCGGTCGCTGCTGATCGGCGCCTACTTCACGATGGAATACTCCATCGAATCGGCGGCCCTGTTCAACCCCTCGATCGTACCGCACCCGGATCAGTCCAACCTGCCCCCGGGCAGCCTGCGGTTTCTGATGAGCCTGCGTGCCACTGGTGAGGGGCATGTTTCCTCCATCGTCTTTCGCCGTGGTGTGATCGACCGGCACGGACACATCCACGTGGACCCATCCAGCCGATTGGCATATACCGCCAGACCGGTGCCGGACAAGCGTTACGACCGTCACCTGTTCCGGCAGAAGCTCGCCGAGATGGGCCTGGCCAACGCCTACACCGACCGCGTACTTAACCGCCTGGGCGAGCACTTCACACTGCACGATTTGAAGACGCACGTGCAGGAGCTGCATGGCGAGCAGTACAGCCACCCCAGCCGCCGGGCTGCGGGCGACGCAATGATCGAGCTGGCGCTGGCCAACTACGACCTGCGGTTTCCGCCGGACATCTCACCCGATCAAATGGTTATCTTCCCCGCCACTGAAGGCGAGCGTCGCGGCATGGAGGATTTGCGCCTGGTCCAGTTCACCGAGGATGACGGAAGCATCGTCTACTACGGCACCTACACCGCATACGACGGCTTCCGCATCATGCCGCAGATGATCATGACGCGCGACTTCCATCACTTCCATGTCGCCACGCTCAACGGTACCTGCGCCCAGAACAAGGGTATGGCCCTGTTCCCGCGAAAGGTGAATGGCAAGTACGTGATGATCTCGCGGCTGGATGGTGAGAACCTCTACATCATGTACAGCGACCATCCTCACTTCTGGAATCAGGCAAAGCTGCTGCAGCAGCCGCGCTACGCCTGGGAGGCGGTGCAACTGGGTAACAGCGGCTCGCCTATCGAGATTGAGGAGGGCTGGCTGCTGCTGACACACGGTGTGGGGCCGATGCGTCAATACTGCATCGGTGCGACCCTGCTGGACCGCGAAGACCCGAGCAAAATTCTCGCGCAGACAGCGGAACCCATTCTCGTGCCACAGGAGGATGAGCGCGAAGGCTACGTGCCCAACGTTGTCTACACGTGCGGCGCGCTGATCCACCACGGGCAATTGTTCATGCCCTACGCCATGGCCGACCGCGCCACCGGCTTCGCCACCATCGACGTACAGGAACTGCTGGATTACATGACCGGCGGCGGCCACGTCGAGGTGGAGAAAACCGACACCACCGAATTGCTGGAGTCGGCAACCCCATCAACCCTCGGCGGAGCGGACCGCACCGGCAGCGGCGGCTGAGTGTCCATGCTCAGTCTTGCGGGACATCCGCCCCCGCTCAGTCCAGGATACGCAGCTTGATGTTGCGGAACTCGGTCCGGCTGTTGGCATCGTGCGCCTGCAGCGCGATCGTGCCCTTACCCAATCGCTTGGTCTTCTCCGGCCAGTCCGCCGGCTGCGTCCAGTCAACAACCGTCTTGTCGTTGATGCGGATCGTCACCTGGTCGCCCTGCACCTTGATGTAGTAGTGGAACCACTCATCATCCTTGACGGGCGAGGGGTTGACCTGGACGAAGCCCCAGATGGAGCCGGTCTTGTTGTTGTCCGGGAAGGAATTGGCGATCTGCGCTTCGAAGCCAACCGAGGGCCAGTCCTTCGGCTGATACTTCGTGCAGAAGAAGATGCCCGAGTTGGATCGGCCGATGGTACGGACCTCTGCCTGGAATTCGAAGTTGCGGAAGCCTTCATAATTTTCCGGGCCGTAGAAAAGGTGCGCCCGGTTGCCCGCCGCCACGAGGACACCGTTCTCCACCTTGAAGTTGGTGGGGTTCTCCTTCGAGGGCGTCCAGCCATCCAGGCTCTTGCCATCGAAGATCAGCTTCCACCCCGCCTGCTTCTCCTCTTCGGTCAGCTTGTTGTGTTGCTCGCCCTGGGCCCACACGACGGCCACACCCACCAGAAGCAAAAGACCAGGCAACGTGAATCGTGACATGGCAGCGGCTCCCTTCGTTCGCAAAAACGATAGACAAACCTACGGACGCCGCACCCCGGCGAGCGTCGCGAAGCATTGTAACAGAAGGACCACCGGGTTTACGACCCGGATGGGACGAGTGTTTGAGATGTGGTATTGCACTCTGCCTGTGTGGTGGCTGTGGGCGTGCGAATCCGAATAAGAAACACGCAATAAGCAATTGGCAATGGGTAATGAAAGACCGCTGCGCACGCCTGGGCCGCCATCCACATCAAATGTTTATTGCTTGTTATTTATTAACTACTTACAACCTGCCGCATCTTCGCCCGGCGCTGCAGTTCCGCATCGATGAACCCCTGCAGGTCGCCATCGAGCACGCTCTGAGGGTTGCCCACCTCGTACCCTGTGCGGTGGTCCTTCACGCGGTTGTCATAGAAGACGTAGCTGCGGATCTGCGTGCCCCAGCCCATGTCGAGCTTGCCGCCGGCCGCCTCCTGCCGCTCCTTCTGCCGTTTCTCCTCCTCCAGCAGCTCGAGCTTGCCCTTGAGGATCTGCAGGGCTGCCTGCCGGTTCTGCTGCTGACTCTTATGGACGGAAGAGACAACCGCCAGCCCGGTCGGCTTGTGCACGATGCGTACCGCGGTGGCGACCTTGTTGACGTTCTGACCACCCGGGCCGCTCGACCGCGCAAACGCCTGGATTTCCAGGTCCTTTTCGGGAATCTCCACGCCAGTGTTGCTTTCGAACTCCGGAATCACCTCGACGCTGGCGAAGCTGGTCTGACGCTTACCCTGCGCGTTAAAGGGTGAAACGCGAGCCAGTCGGTGCGTGCCACGCTCGGCGGAAAGGTACCCGTATGCCATCGGTCCCTTGATGTAGAGAGTGACTTCCTTCAACCCCGCCTCTTCGCCAAATGTCTGGTCGACCAGGCTCACATCCCAGCCGCGGGACTCGCAGTAGTTGACGTACATGCGCATGAGCATTTCCGTCCAGTCCTGCGCTTCGGTCCCGCCTTCACGGGCGTAGATCGTCAGGTAGGCGTTGTTGGCGTCGTACTTGCCCGACAACAGCGACAGCATCTCGACGCGGTCCAGCTCCGCGCGCAGCCGATCGATCTGGGCATCGACCTCCGCGCGGCTGTCCTGATCGTCCGCCTCCTCGGCCATCTGCCACAGCAACACCGCGTCGCTGATCTCCTGGCTGAGCTGGTTGACCGGCTCAACCTGGGCGCGGATCGTCTTGAGTTCCTGGACCACCTTGCCCGCCTCGACAGGGTTGTCCCAGAACCCGGGCGCGCCCATCCGCTCCTCAAGCTCCTTCAGCCGAACCGCCTTGCGATCACAGTCAAAGAGAGTCGCGGATGGTTAAGATCCGCGCCTCAAGGTCTTCCAGAAGTGCAGGAATGTTCTCGTGTTTCAGCATCAATAAAGAATATGACGCCAACGAAATAGTTTCAAACCACTGGCGGGTGAGTCACCGCGACCGAGCAAAGGAAAACCATTCACCTTCGGCGAAACGACACGCGGGACGCCTGTCCCACCGCAATAGCACGGCCCAGCGAAACCTGAGGTACACCTCACACCACTGCTGCGATGGCGTCGCAGAGGCGGTCCATGGTGGCTTCACTCATGCCGGCGACGTTGATGCGGCCGGAGCCGACGATGTAGATCGAATACTCGTCGCGCAGGCGTTCGACCTGCTCGCGGCTGAGACCCGAGAAGCTGAACATGCCCTTCTGGCGGGTGATGAAGCTGTTGTCGCCACCGGGCAGCTTGACGCCGCGGCTGTCCAGCGCCTGGACGAAGAGGCGACGCATCCCCTGGATGCGATCGCGCATGGCGGCCAGCTCATCCTCCCACTGCCTGCGCAGCAGCTCATCGTTGAGGATGGTCAGCACGATTTCGCCGCCGTGAGCCGGGGGGTTGGAGTAGTTGGCGCGGATACAGCGCTTGATCTGGCTCATGACCGCGTCGGCGGTGCGGCTGTCGCGGGCCACGACAGTCAGCGCTCCGACGCGCTCGTTATAAAGGCCGAAGTTCTTGGAGAAGCTGGAGCACACGAGCAGTTCAGCGCCCGGCCGGGCCAGCTCCAGCAGCCCCACATTGTCCTGGTTCAGCCCGTCGCCGAAACCCTGATAGGCGAAGTCGATCAGCGGCAGCAGCCGACGCTCGGCGATCACGTCACCAATCTGGGCCCACTGGGTGGGCAGCGGGTCAACGCCAGAGGGGTTGTGGCAGCAGCCGTGCAGGAGCACGACGTCGCCAGCGGGGATTTTCCGCAGGTCGTCGAGCATGGCGGCGAACGCCAGACCGTTGGTCGCGCGGTCGAAGTAGGCGTAGGTCCGCGTAGGCACCCCTGCAGCCGCGAAAATCTGGGCATGGTTCTCCCAGGAAGGGTCGGGCAGGTGGACGGTCGTGCCGGGGTGGTTGCGTGCCAGGTAGTCCGCCGCGACGCGAAGCGCCCCCGTCCCACCGGGCGTGTGGGCGGTGGCGGCGCGGCGTTCCGTGACCACCTCGTGGTCCTTGCCGAACATCAGTGTCTGCACCGCCGCGGCATACTGCGGGGAGCCGGTGATGGGCTTGTAGCTCTTGGTCTTCTCCTGTTCGAGGAGTCGACGCTCCGCCTCCTTCACGACCGCCAGCACCGGCGTCGCACCGGAGGCATCCTTGTATACCCCGACGCTCAGATTGATCTTGTGCGGATTGGGATCGGCGGCAAACGCCTCGTTGATACCCAGAATCGCATCCGGCGGCGCAAGTTCGACGGATTCAAACATGGCAAAGCTCGTTCCTGTTGCTGCGCAACCACCGCGCAGCGGTCGAACAGGGTATCGGCGACGGGGGCGAAATTCAAAAAGAAAGGCACGAAAGGACGCGACGGGATCACGTCGCCTTGTGGAAACCCTTCGTGATTCCGCGCCTATGTGCTGTCGTGCCTCAAGTCTGTCAGAATCCCCCTTCCCGCATCGAATCGATCGACGCCGGGAACGGGTAACGGGCGTACACGGGAATCGGGGCAGCCTCCCACATCCACAGGGCGGGGTAGACGTCCCCGGCGAAGCCTGCTTCATACATCGTGCGCAGGACGGTTTCGAAGCTGGGTTCATGGTCGCCCACCAGCAACCGATTGGCGCGAGCGCCAAGGAAGCAGACCGAAGCGACGGGCAGGCGCTCCGGTTTGCGGGCGAGCATCTGCGTCACCAGCTCGAACCCCTGTTTGAGGTCCTCCAGCGTCAGGTGATCGCGATCCGACGGCCGCAGCAGTGCCAGCACCTCCAGCACGTCCATGTCGTACTTCAGCACCGTCACCCTGTCGCGCCGGGCGAACTGGGCGGCATAGGCGGTGATCGACTGCTCATCCCACTGGCTGGTGGGCAGCAACTCCGCCAACTGCGCAATGATGCCGCGGCTGTTGTCCTGACTGTTCACCGCACAGACGAGCGAGCGATATCGGCCAGCCACCAGATCGTCCAGCAGGTGCTGGCCCCACATGATGCGCATACGGCGGTGCAGATCGGCGGTACGCGAAGGCTTGGCATCCGGGATCACGACGATTCGTTCGCCCATCCCCAGATCGCCCAGCAGCCGATCCCCCTCGCCATCGTAGATGTGACCCTTGGGAAGATGCATCGTCATGGATTGCCTCGCTTTCGTATGTCTGTGATTATATCGGTGGCCGTGGCGGAACTAAGCCATTTTCCAGTGGTTACACGCCCATCGCAGCGATTGAAGGCCCTTCGGCGCACAAATCGCCTGCACTTTCTACAATCGCGTTCCCAATGGGCGAACCATCCTTTCTGACCCCTGCTCAGCTTCGGGAGCGGCGCGAGCGCGTGTTTCTGGTGCTCGCGGGACTGTTCCTCGGCACCCTGGCGATGCTCAACATTTTGGGCATCACACGGTTTCTCGTGCTCGGTTCATTGGGCGAGGTGGATGGACGCTGGACGTTCGCGCTGGGCAGGATCGTGGGCGAGAAACCGTGGGTGTTCGCCGTGGCGGTGGGCGTACTGCCCTATCCGATGACGTTTCTATGCACCGATTTCATCAGTGAGCTGTACGGCAGGCGCCGGGCGAATCTGGTCGTCTGGGTGGGACTGCTACTGAACCTGTGGGTGGTGTTTATTCTCTGGCTGGGAACGAATCTGCCCGGATTTATGCCCAACGATCCGGTGACGGGCATGCCCCCAGTGCCGGAATGGAACGCTGAGCGAAAGCTCTACAACGAAACAGGCTGGACGTTTTTTCAGATCCGCAACCTCGCCTTCGGGGCGGTGACGGCGTCGATGATCGCCTACATGGCGGCCCAGTTCTGCGATGTCTACCTTTTTCACTTCTGGAAGAAGCTGACCAACGGCCGGCACCTGTGGCTGCGCAACAACGGCTCGACCATGATCAGTCAGATGGTCGACACGGTTGCGGTGATTCTGATCACACACTTTTACGCCGAGGCACTACCGGTGGATGAGACCCGCCCGGTGACACCACAACTGCTGACATTCATCGCGACGGGGTATGCGTTCAAGTTCGTAGCAGCACTGCTGGACACGATCCCGTTCTATCTGGGTGTGCGCTGGTTGAGCCGGTATCTGCGAATTGATCCGATGCGCGAGCATGATGCGGATGTGGAAGAAGCGGCAGCGACGCAGGTACGGCAGGGTTGAGCCTGTTTGAAAAGGGGCGGGGAATTGTCCATGCTACGGGCATGACCTATCGGATTGCGATCATCGGCATCGGCGCGATCGCGGGGATGCACGCCCGGGCAATCGCCGACCTTCCCAATGCGAAACTTGTGGCTGGTTCGTGTCGCAGCGAAGCCAAAGGCCGAGCCTTCGCCCAGCAGTTCGGCTGTACGTGGTACAGCGACTACGAGCGGATGCTCGACGAGGAAAAACCCGATCTGGTCACGATCTGCACGCCCAGCGGGGCACACCTGGAACCGACCCGGGCGGCGGCGCAACGCGGAATCCACGTGCTTTGCGAGAAGCCGCTGGAGATCACCACCGCCCGAGTGGACCAGATGATCGAGGCGGCGGAAAAGGCGGGTATCCTCCTGGGGGGCATCTTCCCGCAGCGCTTCAACCCGGTGGTACAGCAACTCCACGCGGCGGCGAAGGCGGGACGATTCGGAAACATCGCAGTCGTCAACAGTTATGTCCCGTGGTGGCGGGACGATGCCTACTACAGCCCCGATCGGTGGCAGGGCAAACTGGCGATGGATGGCGGCGGCGCGATGATGAACCAGTCGATCCACGGCGTTGACGCGGTGCAGTGGCTGGCCAGTGCGGCGATGGGATGTGATGACGGATCGGCGGGCAAGAACCCGGTCAGCCACGTCTTTGCCTTCACCGCCAAACGCGGTCATGACCCGGCGTTGATTGAAGTGGAGGACACAGCCGTGGCAGTGCTGCGATTCCGCGATGGCTCACTGGGCCAGTTGCTCGGCGCGACGAGCATGTACCCGGGCAGCCTCAAGCGCATCCAAATCGCCGGCCGGGACGGCACCGCTGAACTGCTGGAGGATGAACTGATCACCTGGCAGTTCCGCACGCCATTACCCGAGGATGACGCCATTCGCCAACGCTTCAGCGCCCGCACCAAAACCGGCGGTGGCGCGGCCGACCCGATGGCGATCGACTACAGTAACCACACCCGCAATATCGCAGCCTTCCTCGATGCCCTCGAGGGCAAAAGCCCGCTGATGATCGACGGTCCCGAGGCCCGTAAGGCGGTGGCAATCATCGAGGCGATCTACCAGTCGGCTGCAACCGGGCAAATGGTGGAAGTGGGCTGATCCCCATGCTCGCCAAGGATGAGCTTCGACAACAGTTTCGCCAGCGGCGCGATGCGCTCTCGTCCATCCAGGTACAGGAACTATCATTGCGGATCGAGAAGCGCGTGCTGGAGCTGCCGCAGGTAAAGGCCGGGCGCACCTTCTTCATCTACATCTCGGTGGGCAATGAAGTACATACGCGGACACTGATCGAGGCGCTGATTCAGGCGGAGCGAGTGGTTACGGTACCGCTGGTAACCGCGCCTGGGGTGATGCAGCCCTGCCGTATTTACAGCCTGGGTGAGCTGGCGCCGGGGCGGTACAACATTCCCGCCCCCCGGCCGGAGTGTGCCGTGGCTCACAATGAGCCGGTCGATGTGTGCATCGCCCCCGGGCTGGCATTCACTGAACGGGGGCATCGACTGGGTGCGGGCGGGGGGTATTACGACCGGTATCTGGCCCGGCGGCAGGCCGGCTGCGTCATCGGGCTGGCTTACGAGTTCCAGATCGCCGAACATTTACCCACCGAGGCAACCGACCAGCGTGTGGATCTGGTTGTGACAGAGCAGCGTGTGATCGACGCCCGGACGTGACACCCGCGTTGCAAGTCTCGCAGTTTCATCACCCTGCGCGCTGACGCCCCCGTTCTGCCGCAACAACCCGGCCTCCTCTTCCCGGTAACCGCCAACATGGAATTTCCTCGGGAAACTCCCCATCATCCGGTGACGGCGTTCCCTGATGCTCGTATAATGATTTCGCAACTACGCGGCAGCCGAACGGAGGGCTGCAGGAATCCTTAAAGTGTGGGAACGCCGATATGGTTAAGGATTTAGCCGCGATTGCCCGCAAGACCAAGTACCCCGTGGACGCCTTCATTTTCGTTCAGCAGGGCCTGGATTACACCGTGCGCATGATTCACGGTGAGGTGCCCGAGAACGCTGACCCGGAGGAACTGCAGAGCCGTCACGTCACGGGCGAGCAGTTGTGCCACGGCCTGCGCCGGTTCGCGATTCATCAGTACGGTCTGCTGGCGCGCACCGTGCTTAAGCGGTGGCGCATCAACAGTTGCGAGGACTTCGGCCGCATCGTCTTCGCGATGGTCGAAGCTGACCTGATGCACAAGACCGAGAACGACCGGGTGGAAGACTTTATCGGTGTGTTCGCCTTCGACGAAGCCTTCTCGCCCGAACTGAGCCTGGCGGAAAACGTCTGACAGCGCTCGTATCACCACATCAAACAAAACGAAAGGCCCGAGGCAAATCACCTCGGGCCTTTTTCGTTGACACGATTTCGTCCAATCAGCTCGTCAAATCGTCAAATCACTCCGCCACAGGATGGGCAACCAGCAGCCGGTGGCACCGATCCAGCACGCGTGGCAGATGGAAGCAGCCTTTCCAGCCGTTGGCCTTGGCGGTCCAGACGCGGCTACCGTCGCGGTTGAGGTAGCCGAACCACTCGCCTCCGCCATCCGGATCGGGGAAGTGGTCGAAGGTGTAAGTATGGACTTTGTCGTACCACTGCGCCAGGTCGTCGCGGCCGGTGTGGCTCCATGCCAGCAGCAGCGCGTAGAGCGCTTCGCAGTGCGGCCACCACAGCTTCATGTCCGCTTCGAGGTTGTGCGTGGGCGTCCAGTCGATGTTGGTGATGTAGCGAATACCGCCGTATTCCCGGTCCCAGCCGTGTTCGAGAGCGGCAAGCATAATCTGCACGGCGGTCTGGAAGAGCAAATCATCCCTGCGAACCAGCGCGATCTCCATCAGCATCCACGCGCTCTCAATCGCGTGACCGGGGTGGAACATGCGGCCTTCAGGTAGGTCCAGCAGTTCCTCACCTTCCGGCCCGACGTTCTCCAGCAGCGCGTTGAGGTGCGGCTTCCAGTGACGGTCGAGAATGCTGCGAACCGAGAGGGTCAGATCGTCCTCGAACCGCTGTGACGGCTGCACGCGGTTGAACACCCACGCGACGGTAATGCGGCACATGTCATGCGAGTGCAGGTGGAACGCGGCGTGGATGGGGTAGCCCAGCATGGCGGTGTCGGACGGTTTACCCAGACGCGGGACGAGCCGGTCATACACCTCGATCGCCCGCTGCCAGACCGCCAGGTCGCTGGCAGCCCGGCTGTATTCCGCCAGCGCGATGGCGGCGAAGACCTCCGTGTAGAGGCTGAGCACCTGGGATCGGCTGGCCCCCTGACGCGTCAGGCGAAAGTGCATCCTCCCATCGGGCAGCCAGGCGTGGCGGGCCATGAAATCGTGACCGAGACGAGCAGCGTCGAGCCAGTCCTGCCGAGGCCCGTCGGTGTAGGTGTTGTAGAGATGGCTGAGCATCCAGACCTGCCTGCCGTTCATCCACATGTATTTGTCGGTGGTGTAGGGTCGGCCGTCGCGTTCGATCTGGCTGTAGTAGCCGCCGTACTCATGATCCAGCGAGTGAGCCATCCACCAGGGAATGACATCGTCCAGGAGCACCGCGCGGTAGTGCTCGCGCAGGCGGGCGGCCTGTCGGGGTGGAATCAGGGTATTTGAGGGCACTTCGGGCTGCATGGGGAGAGACCTCCGGTCTGCCGAGCCAGTCTAGCGGGACCTATTTGCCGTGCGAGGGGCCGGGTGGCGCAAATGGTGGTTGCCATCGAATGGAAAATCGACGCGACAAATCTTGCTGTGCATGGTATGCTGTTGCCCGCCACGGTGGATTCCGGTCGAGGGTGGGCGATTCGTTCTAGCCATTTCAACAACGGCCGAAGCTCGCCGTGGACACACCGGGGTCGCCATGTCTGCGACGCCGGGTGACTCGATGCAAGCGAGACGTTGTCCACGTGGACAGCGCAAGACACTTCGTACCTGGAGGTACATCCATGTCGATCAAACGTTTCAGGAAGTTGTTGGCTCGCAAGCGCTGGCGGATGTTGACTGAACGTCGGCGCGCACGTCAGGCGGTCATGGCATATCCGACCGCCCAACCCATGATCGAACTGATGGAGCCGCGTCTGCTGCTGTCATCGGTGATCGTGGTGGATTCGACGCTGGACGTGGTGGACGCGAACGACGGTGTGACAACCCTGCGTGAGGCGATTCTGCTGGCCAACAGCACGCCGAATACGAACGGGCCGGACGAGATTCATTTTGACATTCCGGGCCTGGACCCCGGCGAAGCGGCGATCATCTACATCACCTCGGCTCTGCCCGAAATCACTGAAGCGGTCATCATCGACGGAACCACGCAGTCCGGATACAACGGCACACCGCTGATCGAACTGCAGGGCGACGAGGTGACGCATATGAGCGGCCTTACGCTCAGCAATCACGAAGGTTCGACCATTCGCGGCCTGAGTATTCACGGCTTCAAGAAAACCGGCATCGAAATCACCAACTCCCCGTGGTACCAGAACGGTCACACGATCGAGGACAACTACATCGGACTCGATGCCAGTGGTGAGGATGGCCTGGCCAACGGCGCGGGCATCTCCGTCTACCGGTCCATCGGAACAATCATTCGCAACAACGTCATTTCCAATTCGAAGAACTCCGGCATCGAGCTGTCCTCTGCAACGTACACGGTCATTCAGGGCAACCTGATCGGCACCGACGCCACCGGCACCGTCGCGATGGGCAACGTGAAGCACGGCATTCTGCTGAACGACTGGTACGTGCATCACACCCAGATAGGCGGTTCCGACACCGGTGAAGGGAATGTCATCAGCGGCAACGAGTACGGCATCTTCCTCGCCAACGAAACCTACGAAAACGTCATCCAGGGCAATTACATCGGGACCGACATCACCGGAACGGTCGCCATCGGCAACACTTACGGCATCGGCTTCGGCACGATCGCGTACCACACCGCAGGTAAGCAGAACCTGGTCGGCGGATCCGGCGAAGGCGAAGGCAACATCATTTCCGGAAACACCGACGCTGGCATCCTGAACATCGGCGATGACAACGTTTTCCAGGGCAACCGCATCGGCGTCGACGCCAATGGCGATGCTCTGGGCAACGGCGGCAGCGGCATTGAGTCCTATGGCGACAACAATCTCTTCGGTGGTCTGGACGAAGGCGAGGGCAACATCATCGCCCACAACGGCGGCTATGGCATCCGCCTGGTCAGCGAAGGTGTCGGCAACTCCATCCTCGGCAACTCCATCTACGACAACGGCACCGAGCAGGTCGACCCGACACTCGGACTGGGCATCAAGATTGGCGGTTCCTCCACGCTAATTGAAAACGATGACGACGATGTCGATACCGGAGCCAACAATCAGCAGAACCACCCGCACATCCTCGGCGCAACGGCGACCAGCAGCGGCATCACCATTGATGGCATGCTCTCCTCAACGCCCCAGACCACGTTCCTGATCGAATTTTTCGCCAGCCCGGCGAGTGATCCGGGACGGTACGATCAGGGCAAGATTTTCCTCGGCCGGGCGGAAGTGACCACCGATATCGACGGCGATGTCTACTTCACGGAAACATTCGAAGTGAACGTGCCCGTGGGCTACGTAATCACCGCCACCGCCACCGCGCCCGATGGCAGCACCAGTGAGTTCTCCCGCAGCGATGCCAACGCGACGGTCGTGCCGGGCAATACGCCGCCGTCGAACCTTGTGGTAAGTGTTGATGAGGATACGATCATCGAGAATGGCTCCGTCCTGCTCACCATCTCGTTCGATGATGATGACCTGGGCGATGAACACACTGTCACAATCGACTGGGGCGATGGCGACATCGATACCGTCACACTCACCAATGACGAACGCACACTCAACATCGGCCACCAGTACCTCGAGGATAGCGGCAACGGTTCGTACACCATCGATGTGACCGTCACCGACAGTGAGGATGGCAGCGTTGTCGGCGACACCAGCGTCACCGTCGAGAACGCCGCTCCGGTTGCCAGTGCGATCAGCGGCCCCGAGGAAGTGGAGGTCGGCGATACGGCAACGTTCAGCGCCAGCTTCACTGATGAGGGCACGCTCGACACGCACACCACTTCGTGGGTGATTACTGACGCCAACGACAATATCGTCGCCAGCGGCAGCGGGCTGTCGATCAACTTCACGCCCGCGGCGGAAGGCAGCTACACGGTCACCTTCACCGTCACGGACGATGATGGCGACAGCGACACCGAGACGTTCACCTTCGATGCCATCATCATCACCTCGGCCAGCGATCTGCAACTCAGCCTGAGTCAGTCACAGATCACCGAGAATGGCTCGGTCACACTGAGCCTGGTGTTCCAGGACCCGGATTTGGACGATGAGCACACGGTGACCATCGACTGGGGCGACGGCAACGTCGACATCGTCACGCTGCCCATCGGCGATCGCAGCTACAACATCGCACATCAATATCTGGACGACAAGGATGGTGTCGACGGCGTCTACACCATCAGCGTCACCGTGGAGGACAAGGATGGCAGCGTGTCCGACACGATCGATGTGACGGTACAGAACGCGGCCCCGGTGATCGGCTCGCTTACCGGTCCGTCGACCGTGCTGCGGGGTGAGACGGCCACCTTCACGGCCAGCTTCTCCGACGTCGGTACGCTGGACAACCACACCACGAGCTGGGTCGTGAAGGACAGCAGCAACAACGTGGTCGCCACGGGCAGCGGGCTGACGCTTAACTTCAGCACCATGAACCTGGGGACGTACACCGTCACCTTCACCGTGACGGACGACAGCGGCGGCAGCGACAGCCAGTCACTGTCCGTCACCGTCAAGGCCTGGGCGATCCGAATGGATGATGTGACCGGCGCGAACACGCTGTTCGTCCTGGGCGGAAACGGAAATGACAACATTGAGCTCAAGCAAATCACCACCTACACGTTTACGCTCAAGCTCAACAGCGTCACTGAAACCATCACAAGCACCAACCCGGTGATCGAGCACATCGTCGTCTATGGCAACGATGGCGACGACACCATCACGATCCTCGATGTCACGGATCTGCGGACGGAGGTCTATGGTGGTGCGGGCAACGACGTCATTGTCGGAGGCGACTACCAGAACATTCTGGTAGGCGGCGATGGCAATGACACGATCAGTGGTGGCCGACGCGACCTGATAATCGGCGGACATGGAAGCGATACTCTGTACGGCGGTGAACGTCAGGATGTGCTCGTGGCCGGCGCCACATTGTGGGACAACAATCGTGTCGCGCTCTGGGCGATCATGTCAGAGATCGTGTACTCTGGTCACGATTACCCGACACGGGTCAAGCACCTGCGCAATGGAACCGGCTTAACCAACGGTTATGCCCTGAATGCATCGACCATTGTTGACAACCACATCGACACTGTGCTGGGTCAGGCAGAACGAGATTATTTCATCGTTAGCACAGGAGATACCACGGACAAAAAGAGCGACGAAACACGCGATTTCGTCTAACGTCAGATTGATGATGAATCAGCACAGCGCCGTTAACGCGGCGCTGTGTTTTTTTTGAAACAAAAACTGTGATGCCAAGACAATCGTTCATTTTGTTCGCGACATCGCCAAATCACCACATCCTCCCTCAGTTTCCGCGCAATCGCTGACGCACAGTATCGAGCCATGATGTGCTGGGGCGCATGTACGGGCGGAACTTTTCACGGATGCCGCGTTCCTCGCTGCAATAAAGCGCGCGATAAAGCCCAAGGCGGTTGGCCTCGGGTGAATCGATCAGATTGCTCGAATCGGCGGCGCTCATCTGGAAGAGCACACGCTGGTCGAACTCACGCATCGACTGACGATCGACAATGCGTTCCAGTGTATTGGGCGAGTCGCACCAGGCCAGCACATGCACGCCAACGCTCGGCCCATCGCGCAGAATGTCCGCCAGCAGGCGATCCGGACTGGGCGGGGTATCCTCCGCGCCGAAGGAAAAGCCCATGTCATCCTGCCGCCGCAACATGCGGTAGCGCTGCAGACCGAAGATGAGAATGTAGAGGGCCGGCGCATCAGTCACATGTTCATCGTGGCGTTGCTGCACCTCGGTCGCAGTCTGGGCAAGCCATTGCTCCACCTGTCGATAATCGATCACCTCAACGCGATGCCCCACCACCTGTGCCATCGCGGGAAGGACCCCGGCGAACGGCGCATCAACCGGTGTGCCGTCGATGATCGCGAAGTGGGCAGCCTCGCGTGGATGCTGCGCAGCCAGGCTGATCACACTCATCTGCATCATCGTCAGCGCCAGATCGTCGCGCTGGCCCACGATGAGCAGATTATCGCCGCTCTGTCTGCGGAACTGTGCAGCAGTAGGGTCCTTGATTGTGATCGGCTCACCAAGGAATGCGACGGGCGTCGTCGATCGTTCACGCGCTGGTGCAGCCGCGAGCATTGTTTCGAGTACGGCGTTGGCTGCCGGATCTGGCGCAGCCTGTCCTTCAAAGACGATCGCACGGCGGGAGCGATCGGCAACCTTCGCAGCAATTCGCCGCAGCATCGCATCGCGCTTTTCATCATCGAGCCAGGCGACCTGGAACGGGCTGTTGGCCTCGATCGCACCGCCGGCATCGTTGTAGATCGCCTCGCCCGGCCGCGACAGCAGCCGCGCCGCCGTGTTGCCATCGCCCAGGATCAACTGCGAGTCGGCCTCGGTGCAGTTCAGCGCAATACGAATCGCCATCTGCCCCATCGTCGATCGCGCCAGCCCCGCAGCGCCGGCGAGTGTCTGCGACCCAAGCAGCACATGGATGCCAAATGCACGGCCCTGTCGCACGAGCCGATCCAGCAGCAACGCAGCATCCTGCGCGATCTTGTCATCCTCGCTGAAAAACTCCTGAAACTCGTCGATGATGAGCAGTGTGCGCGGCATGGACTGTCCGCTTGCCTTGCGATAGCCTGCCAGGTCCTGCGCGCCAAGCTGGCGATACAAATCACCACGCCGCTGCATCTCTGCATCGAGCTTCTGCAGGACGCTCAGGCCAAATTCACGATCGCTTTCGATGGCGATGGCGCGTGCGTGCGGCAGATTGTGCGTGGCGTAAGCCTTGAACTCCACGCCCTTCTTGAAGTCGATGAGATACAGTTCGACCTCATCCGGGCTGTACCACATCGCGATGCTGCAGACCAGCACGTGCAGCAGCGTCGATTTACCCGAGCCGGTCTTACCCGCGATGAGCGCGTGCTGCGCCAAACCGCGTCCCAGCCGCAAATGTTGCAGCCTTGTCGCACCCAGTCGACCGATGGGCACGCGCAGTTCCGTGCTGCAGTCGCCGGTCCACATTTCAGCTTCATTCGGGGCGATCGCCTCGAACGCCACTTCCACGCGTTCACACTGCCGGGCCGCCTGCCCCACCTCGTGCAGCGCACGATTGAGCGCTTCTTCGTCAGGTGGTTCTGCCAGCGTGAGCGGATAATGTGCAAAGACCGGATCACGCCAGACAAATCGGCCATCCGATTCCTGCACCAGATGCGCAGAGCCGCGCACGATGTCTTCCAGTGCCACGCCACCGGGCAGTTCCTGCCTTTGGTCCATCGCGATGAGCGTGTAGACGCCGCAGCGAGCCCCGCTGTTGACGATGCTCGCCAGTCGGCGCATCGACTCCTCGCTGAAGTTCGCAGGCAGGTCCGCGATCACCAGGAAGCGATAGGGTTCGGCCAGCTCGCCCGCCTGCGCGTTGTAAGCGTCGATCGTCTCGAACTCGTTGCGCAGGTACTTCTGGATCACGTTCTCCATGTGCGTGGTCATGTCGATCAGACGCTGTTCGATCTGATCAGCTTCGGTCCAGATGCGCACGCCCACGAGCGCCTCGCTGTAATCGACCAGATGCATGAACCCGGCAAAACTTTGCCCCAGGCCAACCGGATCGATGAACGTGAAACGTGCCCGACCCGGCGGCATCATCGTCAGCAGCCGATACACCGTTGCCTGCAACGTGCGCAGTGCCTGCTCACGACCATCCGGGTTGTACTGGATGAACAGCGAGCCGTGCTCGGGAAAGCTCAGTAACGCGGGAGCATGAAACGGCGGCGGCGGGGTGAGGCGAAACTCGCTCTCGCCTCGCCTGGGAAACAAGCGAGTCACATCCACGTGCATGCGCCCAAAGGGCACCGACTCGGCAAACGTCTGCACGGGTGTCCACGCCACCACCTCGCCGTTGGCGTGATACACCGGCGGCAGATCCCGCGTGCGTTGATCGAGCGCCGCAATCCGGGCAGCCCCCTCCTGCCAGCGTGCCTGAAGATGCTGATACACACGGTCAAACGCCTGCTGTGCTTCAGCGATGGCTCTATCGTGTCGCTGTCGGGCAAGCGTTTCGTAACGGTCATATCGCTCACGCAAGGCGGCCGTTGCCTTTTCGTAACGCTCCTGAGCTTCGCGCACCTGCTGTTCGTGCTCCCGAGCTTCCTGTTCACGCCGCATCTTGTGCGATTCGATCATCTCCTGCAGTGTCACGGTGCGCTTCTGCTGCATTTCCGCAATGAGCGGCTTGTAATGCGCGCGGGTACGCTGAATCTCTTCGTTGCGATGATGTTCGGCGTCGCGCAATACCTGATCCCGTCGTTGCACGATCGCGATGCGCTGCTCATTGCAGGTCCGGCGGGCATCCTCGATCGCACGCACCAGGGGTTCCAGCGCGTTGCGCATCTGTTTTTGTGCCGCAGCCCGAAGCACAAAACCAAGTGCAATCATCAGCACTGCAGCCCCACCGCCCGCAATGCCCGTCGTCTGAAGGTTCCCTCCGGTCAGCGCATACGCCACACCCGCCGCCGCCCCGGCGATGCACAGCACCATCACCACGGGCACTATCCCACGGAAAAGCCTGGGCAACGGCAGCACCCGCACCGCTTCGAAAAGTTGATCCACCTGCTCGCGATGCCGACGAAACAGCTCGACCGGGTCATCCACCATTGCGACGGCCGCGCTTCCCTGTGCTCCCGTCCCTGCCTCTTCGGCCGCGACCTTCGCTTCCGACAGCGCGATACCCGACGGCACGCACAACCGATTGCGCGCACACAGCTTCTCGAACCGCTGGCCCATCTCCTCAACTGCCGCGACCTGTTCCGCCAGCGCTTCCTTGTGATTCGTGTACGCCTCAGCCGCCTTCTGCTTACTCGCGTCCAGCACGCTGTCTGCCACCCACAGCGTGTGCTCGTAATCCTGCTGCAGCCGATGAATCTTCGCATCGAACGTGGCGACAGCCTGGGTGTACTGCTTCTTCTGCGTCGCTTCGCGTTCGGCACACGCTTTGGTGTATTGCTCGCGCAGCGCGGTCATCTCCTGCGCGTGATGCTGATCAAGTGCCTGCACAAGCGGTTCGCGGCGCTGTTGAAGTCGCCGCAGCGTCTTGCGCAATCGTCGTTCCGCTGTTTCGCGCGCCTGTTGCAACTTCTGCCGGGCTTCGTTTTCCGCCGCCACACAGGAGGTGGACAGTTCGATCATGTCGTGCAGGGCTGCCCGCTGCAGGACAGCGTAGCGGGACGCACGGGCATCGCCGGGCGACGAGGCAGCGGGTGAAGTTACAGGCGTGGTCGACATCGAAAACTCTCAGGAGAACAAACGGGCGGGCTCTTGGAATGCGTCGCAGCGGGACAATACACCATCAACTGCAATCACGCCGGGCGGACTGCAACAGCTTGTCCAGTTCATCCATCGCGGACAGCGCCTGCCTCACCGCCGGGGCGATCGGCTCAATGTAGTTGCGGGCGAAGCGCTCGGCAGTGGCATCGTTCCAGCCGCGATGCACCTGCTCCCACAGCACCAACAGATCCTTGCATTGACGCTGCAGTTTCGCCTGCGCTGACGATACGCTCACGGCTGGGTCTCCTCTTCTGCGGAACGGTACGCCTGATCATCCGGCGGGGTTTGATCGGTCGATTCCGCCGCCACGTCGGCACTCGACGACGTTTCCACAGCGTCAGCCTCACCCGCCGCAACCGTTTCCACATCATCCGACACCCGCACCGGTGGTGCGATCGGCTCATCCAGCGTCGCCAGCGCCACGCTCATCGCCGCCTGCTGCGTGGCTGGCTCGACCCGACTGGCCGGCGGCTGCTCCGCCAGATACGCCTCCACCGCACGCATCATGCGGTCCAGCCGCGCCACCGCCGTGGGAATCGTCGCTTCGTTGACCTCGCTCAGGGCGTTGAGCGCCCCGCGGAACACGGGTGCCTGCCGTTCCAGCCTCATGCGCCACTGCTGGCACGCGCGAATTTTCTGCTGCGCCTCCTCGACGCGCCGCTGCGCAGCCGCCAGCGCCTGCTTTTCCTCGACCGCCGAGGCGGTGTGCCCCGTGGGCGTCTTGTAAAGCGTCTTCTGTCGCACCGCCTCGCGTGCCTGTTCGAGTTGTCGCGTGCGCAGGCGCAGCTCGCGCTGCCAATACTCCATCTGGTCGGCTTCAACCCATCGACGGGTGCGCAGAAAATCGCTGTGCGCTTCGGTGATCGCGGCCCGCGCAGCCTGCTCGAACTTCCACAGCCCCTCGCGCAACTGCTGCAGCGCTTCCAGAGATTCGACTCTCACCTGCCGACTCATCGCGCACCTCAGCGTTGCTGCAGGTATTCTTCGATCCGCGCCGCCTTGCGCATGAGGAACGCGGCATGTTCCTCCGACGACTCGACGAACTTGCTCAGCGACTTGATCGTCTGATCCAGCTCCTGAGCGAACTTGTGATGCTCCTGATCGCGCCAGGTGCGTGCCAGCCCGTGCGAGCGTGCGTGCAGGGCAGACAACAGGGTCTGCAGCTCGTTGTTGAACCGCTTGAGGTCCATCGCAAAGCGACGCAGATCCCCGGGATCGACATTGGCTTGCGCCATGTTGGGGTCCTCATGATGGAAGGATGGCGACTGGAAGGCGGTAGCAGGCTGACCGCCGACAAACCCCGGCGGGGACGTCGTCTTAAGCATACCCCAACCCCCCGCCCGGGGACAGAGGCGCGGTAATGAACGTGACCGGACGACGCTGTCGACGCAATGTTTTCACAGGTGGTTCGCCCTCACCCTGGCCCTCTCACGAAAGAAGAGGGAGCCTTGGCTTGCCCCCTCTCACTCTGGGAGAGGACAGGTGAGGGCGAACGTAGGCAGGACTACCGCATCCTCCTTCGGGCAACCTCGCCTACAATCCTCGCCCATGGCTGGACTTCACGTATTGATGACGCCGATCGGGTCGGCTGGGGATGTGCACCCCTTCGTGGGCATCGGGCGGGCGCTGCGACAGCGGGGGCATCGGGTGACGATCATCACCAACGCCGCGTTCGCATCCGTTGTCGAAAAGGCGGGGCTGGACTTCGTCGCCCACGGCAGTGTCGAGTTTTTCGAAGCCGTGACGCAGGACCCGGAACTGTGGCACCCGACGCGCGGGGTGGGGTTCATCCTGCGCACGATCGCCCAGCTCATGCGTGAGCAGTATGAACTGATCGAACACCTTTACGAGCCGGGCCAAACTGTACTCGTAAACCACTCCACCGGGGTGGGCAGCCGGGTGTTCGAGGACAAGTATCAGCTGCCCGCCTTGACGGTGCACCTGGCACCCTCGGTTTTCCGTAGCGCGTGGCGCGACCCGACGCAGATTCCCGGGCACAACCTCTCCTGGCTGCCGTGGACCATTCGGCGAGGCATGTGGTGGCTGATCGACCGGATGCTGATCGACCGACACGTGCTGGGGGAACTGAACCGCTGGCGGGCCGAACTGGGGCTGCCGCCGGTCAGCCGCATCTTTAAGGATTGGCTGCACTCGCCACAGCGGGTGATCGGGCTGTTCCCCGACTGGTTCGCCCCGCCCCAGCCCGACTGGCCGGCCGCACTGCGTCTGACGGGCTTTCCGCTTTTCGATGAGCGAGGCCAGCACGCAGCCGATCCTGCGCTGGAAGCGTTCCTGCAGGCAGGCGATCCGCCCATCGCGGCCACACCCGGCTCCGCCAATCGGCAGGCATCCGCCTTCTTCGAAGCCGTCATCGAGGCCGCGGCCCGACTGAGGCGTCGGGCGCTGCTGCTGACGCGCTACCCCGAGCAACTGCCCGCCTCCCTGCCCGACCACGTCCTGCACGTGCCCTTCGCCCCCTTTTCGACGCTGCTGCCACGATGTGCCGCTGTGATCCATCACGCCGGCATCGGCAGTTGCGCTCAGGGGTTGGCTGCGGGTATTCCGCAGTTCGCCATGCCGATGGGCTTCGACCAGCCCGACAACGTCGCCCGGCTACAGGCGCTGGGGGTGGGCACGTTCGTCACACCCCAGCGGTTCACCGGCCGCAACGTCGCCCGCGCGCTGCGACCGCTACTGGAATCGCACGAGGTGCGTGAAGCGTGTCGGCGCTGCGCTGAGCGTATCGCCGCCGATGACGCCATCGCCCGGACGTGCGACCTGATCGAGGCGATGATTCCGACGCCCCGCAGCCGCGCGGTTATGATGGCGACATGATCGCCAGGATCGAAGGCTATCTGGAGTCGGTGGAAGGCGGCGTCGCGCTGATCCGCATGCCCTTGGGCGCGGTTGCGGGCGTGACACCCGATCTGCGCATCGGTACCGCTGAGACGTGCGCGTTCACCTATGAGGTACTGCTGCCCGCCTTCGCCGCAGTCCGGCTGAGCCGATCGGTCGGCACTGTCGTTGCTCTGCACACGCTCTACTATCTGGAGGGTCAGCACCAGGGCGCGACCATGCAGCCCCGACTGGTGGGGTTCCTGACCGTCGAGGATCGGCGGTTTTATGAGCTGTTCACCACCTGCAAGGGAATCGGCCACCGCAAGGCGTTGCGGGCCATGACCTTGTCGACGGACG
This sequence comes from uncultured Phycisphaeraceae bacterium, assembly GCA_937988825.1. Lineage (GTDB taxonomy): Bacteria > Planctomycetota > Phycisphaerae > Phycisphaerales > Phycisphaeraceae > CALKHT01. The sequence goes on along the minus strand of CALKHT010000042.1, from coordinate 1,916 downwards.
TGATCGCCACCGCGATCGCCGACCGCGATCTGGACCTTTTGCAGTCGCTGCCTGAGATCGGCCGGCGCACCGCCGAGACGATCGTGGCGACACTGCGTGGCAAGGTGGATGCGTTCGTCACGGCTGCGGCGTATCCCACTGCCGGGCGCGGCGGCAGGGGCAAAACGGCGGACAACGGCGATACGCCCGCGACCGCCGCATCCAACATTGCCGCCGAAACGCTCAAGGTCCTGCTGCAACTGGGCGAAACGCGCGCCGATGCCGTCCGCTGGATCGATCAGGCGCTGGCGGAGGCGGATGACAACGGCACCCGCTTCCAGTCGGCGGAGGAACTGCTCACAGCGGTCTATCGCATCAAGGCGCTGTAACACAATAAACGTGATGAAGGTGAAAAACCGGATCGTTCAATGATCGTGACTACTTTGTTGTTTGTGGTGGGACTTGCCCTGCTGGTGATGGGGGCGGAGTTGTTGGTGCGTGGCGCATCGAAACTGGCACTGGCGCTGGGTATTTCACCGCTGGTCATCGGCCTGACCATCGTCGCCTACGGCACCAGCGCACCGGAAATGGCTGTCAGCATCGGCGCTGGTCTGACCGGTCAGCCCAGTATCGCGCTGGGCAACGCTGTTGGCAGCAACATCTTCAACGTGCTGTTCATTCTCGGCCTGTCCGCCCTCATCGCCCCGTTGGTCGTGAATCAGCAGCTTGTGCGCGTCGATGTGCCGATCATGATCGGCGTGTCGATCCTGCTGTGGATACTGCTGCTGGACAACCATCTGGGCAAGTTGGACGGCATCATCCTCGTCGCCGGGTCGATCCTTTACAGCGCCCTGGCCGTGATCCTGGGACGACGTGAATCACAGGAGATCGAAACCGAGTACGCTAAGGCGGTTGGTGAACCGCCAAAGAAAACGGTCAGCACCATTCTGCTGCAACTGGTGTTGATGGCGGTCGGCCTGGGATTGCTCGTGCTCGGGTCACGCTGGCTGGTGAACGGCGCGGTCGACTTCGCGAAATGGCTGGGCGTGAGCGATCTGGTGATCGGCCTGACGATCATCGCAGCGGGCACGTCGCTGCCGGAGGTCGCCACCTCGGTGATGGCGACCATTCGCGGGCAGCGCGACATCGCGGTGGGCAACGTCGTGGGCAGTAACATCTTCAACATCCTGGCGATCCTGGGCGTCGCCAGCCTCGTCACGCCAGGAGGCCTGACCGCCCAGCCCGCACTGCTGGCATTCGATGTGCCGGTGATGACCGCGGTGGCGCTGGCGTGTCTGCCCATCCTGTTCACAGGGCATCTCATCGAACGCTGGGAGGGCGGCATCTTTTTCGGCTACTACATCGCCTACACCACTTACCTGGTGCTCAGGAGCATGGAACATGCAGCCCTGTCGACATTTAACTATGTGATGGTCGCGTTCATCCTGCCGCTGACGGTAATTACCATTCTGGTCGCGGTGGTCCGAACCATGTACGGAAAACCGGAGCTGAACGTGGCAGGACAGGATAAGCTTTGAACGAACGCCAGAACCTGCGAATCGGACGCACACTCATGGAAATGACGATCGCCAACCACATCGTTCGCATCGACCGTGACCAGTGCATCGGCTCGGGCAACTGCGTGAAGGTCGCGCCGCAGATTTTCGAGATCGATGAGGACAACCTGGTCCGCTTCCGCGAGGAGATCGGCTCCATCACGGCGGAACAACTGATCGAGGCGTGCGACGTCTGCCCCGTCGACGCCCTGTCCGTCATCGACGCCACCGGCCAGCAGATTGTGCCCCGGAGTTGAACCACGAAGATCATTAAGGACACGAAAAAGAACTGAGTTTGCTTTAATTCGGATTTCGGGCTTCGAATCTCGGATTTTCCTAGCGGGAGTTTCTCATGCCCCTGGACATCACCTTCCTCGGACA
>CALKHT010000041.1 GCA_937988825.1 uncultured Phycisphaeraceae bacterium | reverse complement strand
GGGGCGGACCAGATCGAGGTGGCGGTCGATTCGACGCGGGCGGCCGTAGCGGTGCGGGTGGATGGTGTGCGGTATCCACAGCCGGCACTGGAGCCTGCCGTCGCCGTGGCGCTGATCGACTACATGAAGGGCGCCGCGGGGCTGGACCTTGCCGACCGACGCCGCAAGCAGTCGGGCACCACCTACGTCAACGCCGGCGAGTACGGCAAGCACGAACTGGGTGTCATCACCTCCGGGTCAACCCAGGCGATGCAGATGATCATCCCGATCGACCCGGTCGCACAGGCATCGATTCCGCTGGACCAGTTGGGCATGCTCGAAGCCCAGTGCAACCAGCTTGTCGAAGTGCTGGACAAGCCCGGCGGCACGGTCATCGTGAGCTGCCCGCCGCAGCATGGTCAGACCAGCACGCTTTACACCTTCCTGCAGCGGCATGACCCCTACACCCAGAGCGTATACGCCCTGGAGGACAAGACTCCCTTCGAGATCGAAGGCGTCAACCACGAGAAGCTGCCGCCCGATGCCGATTCGGAGCGTCTCAACCAGATCATCAACTCGATGCTGCGGCGTGACCCGTCGGTGATTTACTTCGGCCGCACCCCCGACGCCATCACAGCCAAGACCATCGCCCGCGCCTCCTCGGACGTGCGCTTCTACGTGGGCATGAACAAGGAGGACACTTTCTCAGCCCTGCGTGCGTGGGTGAAGCTGGTGGGCAGCGCCCGGGCGGCGACCGAATCGCTGGGCGTGATCGTGTCGCAGCGGCTGGTGCGAAAGCTCTGCCCGACCTGCCGCACACAGTACGCCCCGGATGCGGCGGCGCTGCGCAAGTTCAACCTGCCGGCCGACAAGATCAAGCGTCTGTACAAGGCATCCGGCCAGGTGATGGTGAACAAGAAGCCTCGCGTTTGCCCCGACTGTCTGGGCATGGGCTATAAGGGCCGTACCGGCGTCTTCGAGGTGATGGTCTTCGACGAGCAGGCACGCAGGATGCTCGCCGACAAACAGATCGATCAGCTTCGCTCGCACCTGCGCAAGCAGAAGATGCTGTGGTTGCAGGAGGCGGCATTGGCGAAGGTGGTCGAGGGCGTCACGGACATCAAGGAAGTCACGCGGGCGCTGAGTGGTATCGGGGACAAGTCCGGCGGCAGTGCGGCCGGCCGCTCCGGCATTACCGCCTCCAAGTCCGGATCCCCAGCTTCGGGACGCAGCGGCACCGGCTCCGACGCCAACGCGAGCAAGACCGGCTCCAACACCGCGTCCGCTTCCGCCTGACCGTACCTGACCCGATTCACCGATTCGCCTGACCTGATTCGCCACCGACCGCTCGGAAATCCACCATGGTGATGAACCTCCTCATCGTCGTCTTCCTCCTCCTCATGGCTTACTGGTGGTCGCTGCAGGGCCTGTTCAGCGCCTGGCTGCACCTGGGGCTGGTTATCGTCAGCGGTGCAATCGCGCTGGCGGTGTGGGAACCCATGGCCTACTGGCTGCTGAACACCAGCGCCCACGCCGCCTTCAACGCCTGGGGCGTCTCCCTGCTGGCACCGTTCGGTGTGGCGCTGCTGCTGCTGCGTTTCGCGGTCGACAAGCTCGTGCCCAAGAACATGCACTTCCCTGATCTGGCGAACAAGATCGGCGGCGGCGTGCTGGGCGCGCTGGCGGCTGTCCTCACCGCCGGCATCGTCGTCATGGGCGTCAACTTCCTGCCTCTGGGCTCCCGCATCGCTGGCTACGAACCCTACACCATCGGCACCAACGGTCAGATCACCCTCAACGAGAACAGCCAGCTCTGGATCAAGGTCGACCGGTATACCGCGGCCTTCTTCGCCAAACTTTCCGGCGGGGCGTTCGCCAGCAAAACACCCATGGCGCTCTACATGCCCGACATGGCGCAGGCGGCCGGCGCCTTCCGCCTGCATATCGACCCCAACTCGTCGATCGTCGCGGTGCCCAACACCGTCACCGTCACAGGCGCGTTCAGCCACACGTTGCCCGTGGCGGAGCTGGACGAAACCGTGGTCGCCAAACTGGGCGACCAGCTTCAGGCGGGCAAGCAACTGATCGTGGTCGATACTCGCTGGCTGCCCGAGCCGCGCGGCACGTTCGACCTGGATGAAACGCTGCGCCTGCCCCCCTCGCACCTGTCACTGGTCACCACGCGTGCCAACGGTCAGGTGGTGCAACACGCCCCGATCGCGCTGTCCCGCGCCGAGCGCGAGGGGCCGCGCCAGTGCATCCCCGTCGTGAACCATCAGGCCGTGCTGACGAGCAACCGCAGCGAGGAGCGCGTCGCCATCAGCTTCCTCGTGGATGCGGACGAGAAGCCACAGCACCTTTTCGTGCGTCGGCTGCGTCTGTCGGTGCCCACACCCAACACGGAAGTGGAGAACCTGGTCGCGATGGTGGGCGCGGTGACTGAGCCCAAGGCTGAGGACACCGCCACCGCCGGCCGCGGCAATCGCACGCTGGAGCGACGCGAGGGCCCCATCGTCGGCGTGGAGGGCGTCGAAGTTCAGATCAACGGCAAGTTCCCCCATTTCTTCAGCAAGAACGAAGCGTTGGCGTTCGAGTACTACCAGGACACCAACAAGGTGCTCAACGGCAACAAGGAAATCCGCAAGTTCGTGGGCAACCTCAGCCCGAAGCTCAAGGTTGAGGAGGTGTACGAAGCGCCCAACCGCGCGATCGTTCGCGTGAAGCTCGACCGTGAACGGACCGCCAGCATCTTCGGTGAAGCCAGAGCGCTGGCCGGCGCGCTGAACCCGCCCATCCTGCGTGACAGCTACGGCGATATCCACCAGCCCATCGGCTACGTGCTGCGCCGCACCGACGACACTCAGAAAATCAGCATCGACCGTAACAACAAGATTCGCGCCGCCGCGCAACTGCCCATTCGCGAGATGACCTCGACGGATGAGTTGTACCTCTACTTCGACGTCCCGCGCGAATCCGGCCGCATCATCAACACTTTCGAAATCGGCACCATGAAGCAGGAACTGACCGAAGGCCTGCCCGTGGAGTAACCCCAACGCGCCGGGGGCGCACCACCCCGCGCCCTCGACGCACCACTAACCACACACCACTCACTCCAACCCTCACCATGTCTCTCCACGGCAAGCGCGTCGTCGTCATGGGCCTTGGGCGATTCGGTGGCGGCGTGGGGGTAAGTCGCTTCCTCGTCAGTCGCGGCGCGAAGGTGCTGGTGACCGACACCGCCCCGCCTGATCAGCTTCGCGCCAGTCTCGCTCAACTTGCCGACCTGCCCATCGACTATCGTCTGGGCGAGCATCGCATCGAAGACTTCACCGCGGCCGACCTCGTCGTCGTGAATCCGGCGGTTGACCCGCGGCAGAACATCTACCTGCGTGCCGCGGCGGAGGCCGGCGTCCCCACCACCAGCGAAATCCGCCTGCTTACCAGCCACCTGCCCAACCGCAATCACACCATCGGCATCACCGGCAGCGCGGGCAAATCGACTGTCACCGCGATGATCGGCCACATCCTCCAGCACGCCCGCGACACCGTCGGCTCCCCCTCACCCGGCCGGGTCTTCGTCGGCGGTAACCTTGGCGGGTCGCTGCTGCCCCACCTCGATACCATCACCCCCGACGACTGGGTCGTGCTCGAACTGTCCAGCTTCATGCTCGAAGGACTGGCGGTCGACCGCTGGTCACCCCACATCGCGGTGCTGACCAACCTCGCGCCGAACCATCTGGACCGCCACGGCTCGATGGAGGCCTACGCCCGCGCCAAACAGGCCATCTTCGATCATCAGCAGGCGCAGGACATGGCGATCCTCGGTCCGATCGATTCACCCTGGATTCAGCCACACGTCAGCCGCACGGTGCGCCTCGATCACCCCGCCGCCGGCACGCCCGTGCCCGACCTGCCGCTGCCCGGCGAGCACAACCGGCTCAACGCGCAACTGGCGGTCGAGGCGACCGCCGCCGCCGGCATCGACCGCGCCACCGCCGCCGCTGCGCTCGCCACGTTCCATGGCCTGCCGCACCGCCTGCAGCTCGTGGCTGAGCGGGGCGACGTTCGCTACTTCAACGACTCCAAGGCCACCACGCCCGACGCCGCCATGCTCGCCATCGCCGGCTTCCCACCCGGCACCGTGCACGTGATCCTCGGCGGATACGACAAAGGCTCGGACCTGACCGCCATCGCTCAGCTCGCCCGTCGCCACTGCCGCTGCATCTACACGATCGGCGCGACCGGCGACCGCATCGCCGCCCTCGCCGCCGCCGCACCCGGCGACGCGGAAATCCTGCCCTGCCATACCCTGGACAACGCCGTCCGCGCCACCGCCGACCGCATCCATGCCGGCGACGTCGTCCTGCTCTCTCCCGGCTGCGCCAGCTACGACCAGTTCGACAATTATGAATCCCGCGGCCACGCCTTCACCCAGGCCGTCCTCCTCTACACCGGCGAAGGCGCCCCACCCCCACGAGCACAGTCGGCGGGGGAATAAGCAATACGCATTAAGCAATAAGCAGTGGGCAATTCTGAAAGCCTACGTCTCGTCGTCGATGTAGGTTTGGCCTGCTCCCCTCAACTTGATCCAGTCCTTATGAGAGTCCAAACTGCCCG
>CALKHT010000040.1 GCA_937988825.1 uncultured Phycisphaeraceae bacterium | reverse complement strand
GCTTAAAAGGCCGATGCTCTACCGACTGAGCTACCCGGTCAGGGGGACGCGGAGGCGACGTCGCATTTTAGCGGGGTTGGGGTGGGTGGGGCCAATCCGCGTGGGAGGTGCGGACGTTAGCTTGTGTGGGAGGGCGGGTCAAGGCGGCGGATGGAATGCCGAATGACGAATGTCTCATGGCGAAGTAGTTTAGGAATCGGGCGCTGCCTCACTCATACCAACCAGTTGCTCAGCCCACGCGTTCGGGTTTGGGGGTGCGGGTCATGAGCTGGCTGATGGCCTCGAGGGGGTCCAGGCCCTCGAATAAGACCTGATGAATGGCTGTGGTGATGGGCATTTCGACGTTGTAGCGCTGGGCAAGGCGGACGACGGCCTTGGTGGTGGGCACACCCTCGACGACGCCGGGGATGTCGTTGAGGACGTCCTGAAGTTTGCGGCCCTTGCCGAGCTGTTCGCCGCAGGTTCGGTTTCGGCCGGTGGGGCTGAAGCAGGTGGTCGCCAGGTCGCCCACACCGGCGATGCCGAAGAAGGTTTCGCTGGAGGCGCCCATGGCGACGCCCAGGCGGGTGATTTCGGCCAGGCCTCGGGAGAGCAGGGCGCTTTTGGCGTTGTTGCCCGCCTGCAGGCCATCGAGGATGCCGGCTGCCAGGGCGATGACGTTCTTGGTCGCCCCGGCGAGTTCCACGCCCAGCAGATCGCGGTTGGTGTACACGCGGAACCAGTGGGTGGTGAAGATTTTCTGGAGCTGGGCGGCGAAGGCTTCATCGTCGCTGGCAGCACAGACGGTGGCGGGCAGGCATCGCGCCAGTTCATCGGCGACGGACGGGCCGGAGATCGCCGCCAACGGCCGGGCCGGGCGGTCGGGGTGGTCGGGATAGATACCCGCATCGTCCCTGCCCTTGGCGGTGATCACATCGGCGATGATCTGCGTGGGACGCAGAAGCGTATCGGTTTCGATGCCCTTGGCGACAGAGGCGATGGGGATGCCCGGCGGCAGATGCGGGCGCAGACGCTCCCAGACTGCCCGGATGTACTGGGTGGGGATGGCGTTGACGATGATGTCCGGCTGGGCGAGGGCAACGGCCGGGTCATCGGTGAGGCGGATCGACTCGGGGATGCGGTATCCGGGCAGGTATCGCCGGTTCTCACGGGTCTGGATCATGGCGGCGACGTGCTCGGGGGTGGGCCCCCACATGGTGACCGCCATGCCCTGGCTTTCCAGGAGCATGGCACACACGGTAGCCATGGAGCCGTCACCGATGATCGTGATGCGTGATGCCATCGCGAAAGTCCGAATAAATCGTACGCGTGTGGTGCGCGGTCAGGATAACGCAGTTGGCGGGGGGAGGCGAACGGGCATTGTGAAGACGCAAGCGGCGTGGGGCTTATTTAACGATCGGGGGGAATCCGGCCGATTCAGAGGGGGCTGTCCTGTGTGGTGGTTTGTGAGGGCGAAAACGAGATTGGATAACACTATCAGGGGTGGCAAAGCGTTGCACGGGCAGTAAGATAGGCTTTCTGGGTAGCAAGAAGGCGGCAGATACGGGCATATGGTTTCTTGGCCGCTTTCGCTGGGTGTGGTGTGATGTCCGGTTCGCTTGAGGCATGGGTCGTTGGCGTCCGGGCGCAATGATCAGCAGCCTCTTCCATAGATGCAGGGAGCACGAAGGTGAGTCATCGCAAAGCACGTTGGACCACGGTTGGGCTGAGCCTGGGCGTCATGGCTGCGGGCGCGGCGCTGGCGGGCTGCGAGATGTCGGGGTTTTTTGATCCGACACAGCCACGCATCAGCGGTCGCACACCGATCGTGCTGCCGATCCTGAACGCGATCGACGTGCTGGATGAGTACGAGCCTTACACGAACGTGACGGAAGTGCAGCCGCTGGACCTGATTCCGGAGGTTCGCGAGTATGTCGTGGGTCCGAACGACGTAATTCAGATCACGATCTACGACCTGGTTCTGCTGGGCCAGCCGGACGTGCAGCAGCGTGTGGTGGACGAGTTGGGCAACATTCGTCTGCCGGCGGGCATCGGTACGGTTCAGGTGGCCGGCCGCACCCCGAGTCAGATCGAAAAGGACATCGCCCAGATTCTGCAACAGAAAAACATTCTGCAGGATCCGACGGTGTCGGTGATGATGCTGCGTCGTCAGCAGAACATCTTCAGCATCATTGGTGAGCCGCGTCAGGGCAACACGCTGTTCGGCCAGTATGAGATTCCCAAGCCGGACTTCCGCCTGCTGGACGCGATCGCGATGGCGCGCGGTATTTCAGGCAACACGCGTACGCTGTACATCTACCGGACGGTGCCGCTGACACCCGAGGCTGCTGGTGAGCGTCCGAGCGAGCCGGTGGAGCCGGGACTGGGTGACCTGCCCGAGGAAGCGGCGCGCAGCCCGGAGGACCTGATCGGTGACCTGGAAAGCGCGCTGCAGGCACCTCCGACGACCCCGGGCGGCAGGGCTCCGGAGGTGGATGACCGGGGTGATGCCCCGCCGGCGGCGCTGGAGCATGGGCTGGACAGCGGTGGTCCGCCACGCTGGGTCTTCGTGGGCGGCAAATGGGTTAAGGTGCAGGAGCCGGCCCGGGCCCCCGAAGGTATGGCCAGCGCGATGGATGAACTGGTCACCCAGCGGGTCATCGCGGTGCCGTATGACCGGCTGCTGGCCGGTGACATGCGGTACAACATCGTGATTCGACCGGGCGACATTATTAAGGTTCCGGCCCAGTTCGCGGGCAACGTGTATGTCAGTGGCAACGTGAACCGACCGGGCACCTACACCCTGCCGGGCGAGAAGGATCTGACGATTAAGTCGCTGCTGGCGGCGGCAGGTGGTTTCGGGGCGCTGGCGGTGCCTGAACGGGCGGAGCTGATCCGGCGCATCGGCGAGGATCAGGAAGCGATCGTCCGCATCGATCTGCGCAAGATCGAGCTGGGCACCCAGCCGGACATCTTCCTCAAGCCCAACGATCACCTGCGGGTGGGTACCAATCCCTTCGCACTGCCCCTGGCGGTCGCACGTAACGGGTTCCGCATGACTTACGGCTTCGGGTTCGTACTCGACCGAAACTTTGGCCCGGACGTGTTCGATAACTGAGATACGCACGGAGGCGTCAGGGAAACCTGAGACGCGACAAGTCGCATCGTTCGTGGGGGGGAGCAATCGCATCGGCGGGGTCCGGTTCAGCGAACCTGGCGCTTCCTGGTTGAACCTGTCAGGGACGACGGGCGTAGGGCTTGTATCGCCCCGGGTTGGCTTGCAGGTGGGCAGTTCGCGGCAGGAGGAATCGTCAGCTCCCGGATGAGCGGCCTGTCAGGGGCACTTGCCCGCGACGGCGGTGGTTATTCCCGCCCCGGGCGGTTCGGTACGTCATCCGGATCCAGTCATTTGCCATGACCAGCACCACCGCCACGTCGGCTACCACACGTTCCGGCCCCCCGCCCGGCTCGGACGGATCGCTGAGCGAATCGCCCCGGCTGTTGTCCAACTGGGCCCGGGGGTGCATCACGGTGCTGGCGCTGCTGTTCATCAGCCTGCACTGGCCCTTCATCGAACGCATGGTCCGCATCGCCACCAACGCCAGTGGCGATAACCTTTTCGATCTCCTCAAAGCCATTCTTGCGTTCGACTGGAACCACGACTGGTCGCACATCGTGGCGATCCCATTCATCGCACTCTACTACGTGATGCAGAACCGCCGGGCACTGCTGGAACAGCCCACGCAGGTCTACTGGCCCGGGCTGGGGGTGATGATCGGGGGCATTTTCAGCTTCATGTTCTGGATCTACCCCGGCCGCAACGACCTGTTTCAGGGTCTGAGCATGCTGATCGGGCTGACGGGTCTGGTCGTGTTTCTGCTGGGGCCGCGCGTGCTGACGGTGTTGTGGTTCCCCATCGCTTATCTGGTCTTTGCGATCAAGGTGCCCGACTCGATCTGGAACCGCGTCGCCTATCGGATGCAGGATCTGGCAGCGAGTGTGTCCACAGTGGCACTGAAAATCCTCGGCCCGCTCTTCGGGTTCGAGACCGACAAGCTGGGCAATCAGATTTCCATCACCTACAGCCAGGGCGGACAGCTCATCAAATCCGACCTGGCGGTCGCCGAAGCGTGCGCCGGGCTGCGAATGCTCATGGCATTCATGGCGCTGGGGGTGGCGATGGCGTTTTTCTCCAAACGCCCGATGTGGCAGAAGCTCATCCTGGTGGCAGCAACGGCGCCGATCGCGATCATCGTGAACGTCGGCCGCGTCACGATCCTGGGGCTGCTGAGCCTGATCAACCCTGAATTCGCCCGGGGTGATCTGCACATCATGGTCGGACTGATCATCATGCTTCCGTCTGCGGCCCTGCTGCTGATGCTGCTGGGCTGGATTCTCAACCGGATCATCATCCGTGAAGAATCACGGGGCGACGGCCAACTGGAAAGCGAACGTCCGATCCGCGTGCATCCGAGCTGGCGGGCAGGGCAGGTTACGGCGCTGAATATGTCGAAGGCGCTGCAACTGGCCGGCGGCGCACTGGGTGGGGCGACGATCATCATCCTGACAGCCGGGACGGCACTGCTGACGCTGGCGTACTATCGGCCGGACGTGATCGAGCTGCTGCTGCCGGTGCTGGAGGGCGCTGGGGTTCAGCCATGGATGGGCCTTTTTACCGCGCCGGTAGCGGCTGTGCTGGCGGGCGTGTTGTTCTGGTGGCTGCGGCGAAGCGAATTGCGCCAGCGCGTAACGGTGGGCGCGCTCAGCGGGAACCGCACCTTCGCGGTGGCGGTCGCGGCGGGTGTGCTGCTGTCGGCATCACTGGGGTTCAGCAGCGTGATGGCGGCAGCGCGAATCGTCCACTTCAAGGCCCCCGTCCCGTTGCGCGATCAGCTTTATATGCTGCCGCAGGAAGTTCGCGGCTGGGAGATGGTGGGCAAGGATGAGCGCCTGCCCCCCGAAGTCGAGGAAGAACTGGGCACGCACGATTATCTGAGTCGACATTACGTGCGACGGTCGGATAACCAGGTGGTTCGCCTGCACGTGGCGTATTACACGGGCACGCCGGACACAGTGCCGCACGTACCGGACCGCTGCTTCATGGCGGGCGGGGCGACGGGCACCTCGGTGGACCGAAGCAAGTATCTGGAATTGACCGGCTCGCACTATTTCGAGCGTGATGATCAGTGGTGGGCGATTTCGCCGATGGAGCCGTATGAGGTACGCGTACCGGCGGTGCGGTTCCACGCGACATGCTTTACGTACCTACCGCCGCAGCCGGGGGGACTTGGGTTGCTGCCAACGGTGAAATCGGACAAGGACCTTCAGGCCAACGTGGTTTACTTTTTCGCTGCGAACGGCCGGTTCCTGCCCAGCCCCAACGATGTACGGTTACAGGGTTTCGACCCGCGCGACCGGCACGCGTACTACTGCAAGATCGAGGTGGGGGTGGAGAAGATATCGGACCCGGATGAGGCGATGAGGATTGCCAGTGAGTTTCTCTCGGCCATGATGCCCGAGATTCTGCGTTGCCTGCCAGACTGGGTGGACGTCGTGGAGGGCCGCTGGCCGCCGCAACAGAATTAACGCGATCGAAACTGAACGTTTGGAATCACCAATCAGTACAGACAGAGTTGAGCGGGCGAAGGGCGAGCGCATGACGCCGGACCACGGTGTGCAGCGCGTGCCATCTTCGGATTCGCCCGTTCACGGGAGTCGAGTATGCCCGGCCGTGTGAACACCCGCTTCGTTCTGATTCTTTCCGCCGTGCTGTGTGCGATCACCGGCGCGGTGGCGTTCGCTTACTTCTATTTCGTGGTTCGGATGGATCCGGGCCGGAACCTCGAGCGGGCAGAGGCCATGCTGCAGGCGGGCGACATCGCTGGGGCGGCGGAGCAGCTCGGCCGCGCCTACCGCAAGCAACAAAGCGACGTCAACCTGCTCTTGCGCTATATCGAAACGGTCGAGCAGATCGAATCGGAAGACCGTCAGCAGGCGGGCATTCACCTGCAGACGATCATGAACGGCCGCGCCAGTGCAACGATGCTGCGTCCGACCGATGAAAAGCTGCTGGGTGACTATTTCGAGATGGAGCGTGAACTGCGTTCCTGGGAACGCATGGCCCAGACGGCCAACGACCGGCTGAAGACCTATCCCGACCTGCTGGTCGCACGCAAGTATCGCGGCATCGCACAGGTCAATCGCATGGCCGCCGGGCTGACGATGAACGAAGAAGAGCGCGAACAGCCGCGCCAGGACCTGACGCAGGTTCTGATGCAGAACCCCAACGATGTTTTGACGCACTATCACCTGGCGCTGTGGCATGTGCTGCAGGCGGATCATCACAATAGGCCGGGCGGAGACGTGGACCAGGTTGAACCGCTGCGGGCTGAAGCGCTGAAGCTGACACAGCAGCTCGCTGAGCAGCACGGCGACAACCCCGAGGCGATGGAGTATGTGGTTCGCCTCTACGTCAGCCTGCAGGAGCGGAACGCAGCGGCTGAGGTTCTGGAACGTCTCGAAGCAGCGATGCTCAACAAGCCCGAACCGGTGGATCGGGTGGTGGCAACGGCTGACCTGATTCGCACGCTCAAAACCGGCACGGTGCAACAGCCGCAGGGGCAGACGCTGCCGGCGGGTGTTGTCGGCGCGATTCAGCTTCTGGAAACCGCGCTGGCGAAGGATCCGCGTAACCTGCAGTTGAAGGTGCCCCTGGCGCGTTGGCTGATGCTGTCCAACCAGTACGACCGGGCGATGGAATTGCTCAAGGAGGTGCGGGCAACGAAGGTGAAGGCCAAGCCGTTTGAAGCGCTGCGTGCCTTCTCGCTGCATGATCTGGGCACGATGCTGTACTGCGATCTGGTGCTGCGACGGTTGGATGACAACGACCCTGCGGCACGAGAGTCAGCGCTGCAGGAGGTGCAGACGCTGGTTGACGCCATCACCCGCATCAATCCGGGACTGGAGGGCTGGACGCGGGCACTGCGGGCACGGGTGTACCTTGCGCAAGGCAGCGTCGCGCGCGCGGCGGATGCCATGGACGAAGCAATCGCAGCGATGCGCAGCGGGCGCGGCGGCGACGTGTTCCTCCTTACCGAAGCCTACCTCATCTCGGCGCAACTGCGCTCGCAACTGGGCCACTGGGGCGCGGCCGCCAACAGCTATCGCGAATTGATGACGATTCGGCCGGACTTGCAGCACCTGCGGCTGCAGCTTGCCGAAACGCATCTGCGGGGCCAGCAGCTTTTCGATGCTGAGCGCGTGCTGCAGGCGGTGCTTACCGATGAGCCGAATCATGCGGTGGCGCGGCTGTTGCTGGGGCAGCTTCGCACAATGCAGGAGCGATATGACGATGCGATTGCTATTTATCAGGCTTTACTGAAGGACGAGGCGACACAGGACAATCTGCGCGTTGATGTGGTGACCAACCTGGCGCAGACGTACGCGCGTGCCAACCGGGAAGAAGATGCGCGAAAGCTGATTGATGCGGAGTTTGCGAAGAACGCCTCCAATCCGCGTCTGCTGCAACTGGCGCTGAGCCTGTCTCAGGATAACGTACAAAAGGACAAATACACGCAGATGGCACGTGAAGCGGGCGTCGATTCGCAGCTTCTGGACGTGTTGGAGCGTGTGGCTGACAACCCGGAGGAATTGATCCGCATTGCCGAGGAGCAGGCGACAAAGATTTCCGACCCTTTCACGCGTCACCTGCAGTTGTACACGCTGTATGGGCGTGTGGGCGATGAGGAAAAGGCCAGGGCAAACTTCGAGGCTGCGGCGAAGCTCAAGCCCAACGACCCGCGCATCATTGAAGTGCAGTTCAACGAGGCACTGACTAACCGGAACTGGGACCGTGCGTCGCAACTGGCGACCAAGGCGCGTGAGGTGGATGCTGACCTGGCGGGCGGGATGTACTACCTGGGCTTGCTGGAGGCGGCTCAAGGCAAGCACAGCCGCGCGATTGCGAACTTCCAGACAGCGCTGCGCAGCCGCGAAAAGTTCCCCGATGCTTGGCATCGTCTGGGCGTGTCACAGGCGGAGACGGGCGACCTGACTGCCGCGACCAACTCGTTCACCCAGGCACTGAACCAGCAGCCCGATCACGTCGGCGCGATTCTCGGGTTGGCGGACGTGCAAAGCCGCCTGGGCAACCATGCTCAGGCGCTGGAGCACCTGCGTCGCGCGGCACGCTCCAATCCGAACAACGCTGCACTACAGGACCAGTACCTGCGGTACGAGCAACAGTACGGCGACAAGAACCTGGCGCTTCAGCGTCGGCTGCAGATGCTCGAGCGGCAGCCGAACAACATGTCCAACCGTCGCTCGCTGGCACTGCTCTATGCCGACATGGGTGAATCGGACAAGGCGATCGCGACAGTGAACGAGCTGATCGAGAAGGATGGGCTGAACCTCACCAACGCGGAGGTTCAGGCTCAGGTGCTGCTGAACCTGGGGCAGGCGGAGGCAGCGATGCGGGCGTTGAACGCCTACCTGAGCCATCGTGGTCACAATGCCTCGGCGGAAGACTGGATGGCGCTGGGGCGGCTGCGCTGGGTGCTGGGGCTGGAGGAGCCGAGCCTGGAGGCATTCGAGGAAGCACGTCGCCTGGAAGATCCGCAATCACGGCCTGCTACTCGGACGCTGGCGGTTCTGATGCAGCAGATCGGCCGCCACGACCGTTACATCGAACTACTGGAAGTGCTCGCGAAGGATGATCCGAACGATCATCAGCTCGCCCAGACGCAGGCGGTCGCTCTGGCAAGTGTCGGCCGGGCTGATGAAGCCCAGCGAGCGCTGGACCGCATCGGGGAACAATATCGGCACGACATTGGCACATTGCAGGCGCGGGCGGCGATCGCCATGGCGCGGAAGGATTACCGCACCGCAGTGACGATCCTCACCCAGGCGATCGAACGCGAACCCAACCGACCCGTTCTCTATTTCCAGCGAGCTGAAGCCCGTCTGGGCACCGGTGCGGAGCAGGTCACGACCAATGACATCGCCCAAGCGCAACGCGACCTGGAAGAAGCAGCCCGGCTGAACCCGTCGTTCCATCAGGCGCGGCGAAGGCTTGCACAACTGCATTTGACTCAAAACCGGCTGGAGCCGGCCCTGGCGGAACTGAGGTCGATCCTCGAACGCGAACCACGGTCGCTCAATGATCGACTGCAACTGGCCAACCTGCTGATGCAGTCGCAACGATGGCTCGAGCTCAACACGGTGCTGGAGGAATCCGTGCGGCTGTTCCCGAATCAGGCCATCTGGGTGCAGATGCAGGGCCGAGCCGCCGTTCAGCAGCAGCAGCTTGATCGAGCACTGGATCGTTTCACACAGGCGATGGCGCTGCAGCCCAACGCGGTTCACCTGGCGGAACTGGTCGGGTTGCTACTGGAGGTACGTCAGGCGCAACAGGCTTTGAGTCTGCTCGACCAGCACGCCCAGATCGCAACGCCCGAACCGGTTTTGCGAGCCATGCGCGCCCGGGCGCTGGCACTACTGCAGCGGGACGATGACGCGGTGGCGGAGTTCAACGCGGCCCTGGGCATGTGCGGAAGCGAGCTGGCCCTGCGCGAGGTGATGAACCAATTGCGTCGTACCTGGGGCTCCAGACGGGCGGTGGAACTGGCGGCAGCGGTGTTCCCGGTGGAAAGTGCCAATGCCCAAACGGTCTGGGCACAGTTGGTGATCGCTGATGAGGAAGGCTCGCCGATGCAGTCCGATTTTGCCGCCGTTCAGCGTCGGGTGCGGGCCATCGAGGGCATGGTCGGCCAGGACAGCCCCTACCGGCTGCGGGTCGACCGCATGCTGGGCATGGCCGCCCACATGCTCAACCAGCATGCCGAGGCAGTCGCCCGTTATCAGTCGGTGCTGGCACGCGAACCCAACGATCCGGCGATGCTCAACAATCTGGCGTATATTCTGTGTGAGAACCTGAACCAGCCCCAGCAGGCGTTGCCCTACGCCCAGCGGGCGGCAGAACTGGCCGCGGATGAAGCCAGTGTGCTGGATACGCTGGGTTGGGTACAATTTCGCTCAGGTCAGGTGAGTCAGGGCATTCAGACATTACGGCGAGCCCTGGAGATCAGCCCGCTGCCTGACACGTACTACCATCTGGGCGAGATCTATCGTCAGCAGGATGCGTTGGACGACGCTCGGCAGATGTACGAGTCGGCGCAGCAGTTGGCCGACCGCAGGGGTCAGACTGACATCAGCGAGAAGTCGCGTCAGCGATTGGAGGAATTGCGCCGGTGATGTGATCGGACCGCCGGGCACGGCCACCACGGCGACGGCCGGGTCGTGCCGGTTGTAACGGATGTGCATCCGCCATCAGCCCAAGGCCCGAATCAACAGGCAACGGAGCTTGCGAAAATCGGTTTTGAAGGTATGCCCTGATAGGCGGTTTTGCCGCGCGACGCCATGGGGCCCTACCCGGAGGTTAACCTCGATGACTGCCAACCCCCTCCCGCCCATTTCCGCCATCGGTACGCCGACCGGAGCTGCCAACCCGATTGCGGCCGGGGCCAGGCTCAAGCCGATCGACCCGATGCGGGTGCTGCGGCAGAACCTGCGTCTGTTCGTCATCACCGCCATCGCCGGTGTCGTGCTGGGCGTGGGTACCTGGGGGGGGCTGCAGTTCACCATGCCACGCTACCGGTCGATGGCGCAACTGCAGGTGAACCCCGCTCTGAGCGACCCACGACAGGAGGTGACACCCCGCGGGCAAACCTCGGGCAACCTCTCGGTCGTCGAAGCTTACATCATGAACCAGGTCGTCCTGGTGACCAGCCAGCCGGTACTCGACGCCGTACTCTCTAAAACCGAGGTACGCGACCAACTGGAATGGGCAAAGCCCTACCATTTGGCTACGGGCTTCGATCTGGCAAAAGCGCGCGAGGATTTGCGCGAGATTGTCAATGCCTACCCCGTTCGCGGTTCGACCATGTTCCAGGTCGCCGTCACCAACAGCAACAAGCAGGAAGCAAGACTTCTGCTGAACCATATCATCACGGAATATCACCGTGCCGTTGAACGAATGAACACCAGTCAGACGAGCGCGGTCAAGGCCACTTTCTCCAACTTTCTGCTCTCGACCGAACGCGACCTGAACCGTCTGCAACAACAGATGGCCAAGTTCATCGAGGACAACGGCATCACACATCTGCAACTCGAGAAAAGTGAACTCTTCGGTACGCTCAACGAACTGGCCAAACAGCGCGCGATCGCCGCGTTCGAGGCGGAACAGGCACAGGCCGCGTATCAGGCAGCCGTCCAGGCTGCGAACGCAACCAACCTGGCCCCCAGCCCCGATGAGCTGTGGATCATCGAACAGGCCCAACCCGTGGCGCTGCGTATGGAGCGACTCCGTGCCCTGCGTGAACAACGGCAGATCATGTTGCTGCAACTACGCGAGCAGCACCCATCGATCAAGATGCTGGACAAGCAGATCGAAGCTGTGGAACAGGAGCTTGCTCAGGAACAGCAACGGCAACTGCAGCAGCTCCGAGAGGTGCGTATGGAGCAGGCTGCCAAGGCGCTGCAGGCCAAACTGGGTGAGGTCGAGGCCCTGGAACCCAAGCTCGTCGAAGCTCAGGTCAAAATGATCGACATGAACGTGAAGCTGCAGCAGTTCGAGCAACTGAAGCTGCAGCACGCACGCAAAGAGCATGAACACCAGGAAATCACGAACCTGCTGAACAACATTGACGCTCTCGAGCGTCGCGAGGACTCTCGCCGCGTCGTCACCGCCGTCCCCCCCACCGAAGCGGAGTTGGTCTTCCCCAAACCACAGATCATGATTCCCGGCATCACAGTGCTCACACTGCTGGCGGTAGGCGGGTTCATCTTCCTGCGTGAAATGCTCGACCAGCGCATCAAGGCACCTTCGGATGTGAAGCTGCTGCCCGATGTTGAACTGCTGGGCATGCTGCCTGACGCCGAGGAGGACGTCTTTGGTCAGGGCGATCTGGCCGGTGCGGTACGTCGTGACCCGGCGGGCCTGCTCGCCGAAAGCTTCCGGCAGGTGCGCACGAGCCTGTTGTCGCGGATGGATCGCCGCGGTTACAAGACGCTGCTGATCGTGGGTGCCCAGCCCGGAGCGGGCGTCTCAGCCGTGACTGCCAACCTCGCCGCCAGCCTCGCGTTCAACGGCCGGCGTGTGTTGGTGCTCGACGCCAACTTCCGTCGGCCCAGCCAGCACCGCCAGTTCGACATCAACCCCGACGCGCCCGGCCTGGCTGATGTGCTGAACGGCCGTGCCAGCGCCGATGACGTCATCGTCCACGTCACTGAGCCAGACATCGACATCCTGCCCGCCGGCACCACCGCAGCGGCCTACCCTGAGCAGCTCGAAGGCCCGGCCTTCCGCAGCCTGTTGGCCAACCTCGAGGCCCGCTACGACATCATCCTGATTGATGCCCCGCCCGCTCTGCTCACCAGCGACGCCAGCCTGCTGGCCAAGCAGGTTGATGCCATCGCCATCGTTGTCCGTGCCATGCAGCAGAAGCGCGGCATGATCGAGCGCATGCTGCGTCAGCTCGACGGGCACCGAGGCGATGTGCTTGGCATCATCCTCAACGGCGTCCGCGCCAGTGCCGGCGGTTACTTCCGTAAGAGCTACAAGGCGTTCTACGAATATTCCCGCACAGGCAACGGCCATGCTGACAATGGTCGCGCCGCCACCACGCCGGCGCGTCGCCGCACAGCTGCCCGCCCCACCATTGACGAAACCGAACTGGCCGAGGCCCGGCACGACGCTGACGAGGACGAAAACTGAATCGGACCCCCAGTCCGCACCCTCAATTGCCGATGTGATCATCAGAACCGTGACGCCGCACAGGCTGTGGGCGATCCGCGTGGAACGATGGATCAGGACTGATAACGCTGTGAAGCCCGCTGATTGACAATGCCTGCCTGGTCCCTGACGCTCGCTGATACCACCACGCCCTCGACGCTGACGATGGGTGGAGCGATCGGGCCATACATGCTCGCCTTCTTCCTGGCATTCATCGTCAGCATCGTCGCCACGCCGTTCATGCGGATGCTTGCCATCCGTTACGGCATCATCGACTGGCCCGACCTCAAGCGCAAGGCCCACAGGGAACCCGTTGCTTACCTCGGTGGCATTGCACTGTTTCTGGGCTGGTTCACCGGCGTCGCCGGTCTCTTCCTCTTTGACCCCGACCACGCCTTGGACGACATCCAGTTCCGCATCCCCATCATCATCGGTGCACTGGTGGTAACGATCGCCGGCCTTTGGGACGACGTCTACGGCCTGAGCCCACGAGTGAAAATGGGATTCCAGCTTTTTGCTGCTGCCGCACTCGCCTGGGGTGGGGTCGCCACCGGCCTGGTCAGCGATTCGCTCGAACTCGTGAAAATCCACCACGTCAACCCCACCATCGCCTACATCCTGGCGACCGCCTTCATCGCCCTGCTCGTCGTCGGAGCATGCAACGCAATGAACCTGCTGGACGGGCTGGACGGGCTGGCCACCGGCGTGGCAATCATCGCTGCGGTCGGCTTCCTCTTCATCGCCGCCGATGTCACCGTCGACCTTGCCGAACGAGGCGTCGCTACAGGGGTGAACAAGGAAGCCCGCATTCAGATGGGGCCCATCATCGTCATGAGCCTGGCACTACTGGGCGCCCTGCTCGGCTTCCTGCCCTATAACTTCAACCCAGCCAACATCTTCATGGGCGATGCCGGCTCACTGTTACTGGGCTACCTGTGCGCCGCCAATATCCTCATGTTTGCCAATGTACCCCGGATGCCCCTGCCCGATGGCGGCGAACTGGCGCGCGGGCCGCTGTTCGTCATGGCAGGACTCATCGTTTTCGGTCTGCCCATCTGCGACACCGCGCTGGCGATCTTTCGCCGAAAAATGCGCGGCCAGCCTATCTTCAGCCCCGACAACCAGCACATGCACCACCTGCTCATTCGGGCTGGCTTCGGCGTCAAACGCGCCGTCCTCATCCTTTACGCCCTCGCAGCCGCGTTCGCCCTCCTGGGCTACACCATGGCCGCACTGGGCACCGGCCGATTCGTCCTGGCAGCGTTCCTGGTCGTGTTCGGCTTCGTCATGGTCACGGCCTACAAGGTTGGTCACATCCAGGTGATGCGCGAACGTGAGAAGAACCTGGTCGATATGCCTTTGCCCGAATCCGCCGTCCCAACCACCCCATCGCTGGATGACGCCTCTTCCGACGCGAAAACCCCCGACGTTGCCACCTCCTGATCACTGCTTCACCACTAACCACGCAAAGCGCCGACGCGCGAATGCCCGATACAAGGAGTAACGCCTGCGGGCTGTTCCAAAACGTGTCGCCTGTGAAGATAGGCGACTTGCCCGTTTGCAGCGGGTGGGTCCAGGGGCTACAGTTGACGCCTCGGAATCTCCCTCAAAGCCGTGCAATGCGGCCGCCTGTAAAGCGTTACGTCCAGTATGGATGATTCGAGCATCTCATTGCCGAGCTTCGGCGTCCTCGCCATGGGAAAGCCCGTGCTGCGGTCGGCGATGGTGTGCGACCGGGGCAAGATTCGCCTCTGCAATGAGGATGCAGCCTGCTGCGACCCGGCACTGGGACTTTTCGCCGTTGCGGACGGCATGGGGGGCCTTCCCGCCGGCGGAGCAGCCGCTCATATACTGGTTCGCGCCCTGCCCCGCGCGGTCGAGCGAGCCTTGCGGTTCGTCGACCCCACCGCCGAGGACAGCGAAGTCCACGAAGTTCTCACCGACGCCATGGTGATGCTCAGTCGGGCCATGTACGAGCAGGCCCGGCCCTGCCACGGCATCCGTGGCTGGGGAGCCACGCTCGTTGCCATCTTGATCCGCGGCCGCAAGGCACACATCTTCCATGTAGGTGACAGCCGGGCCTACCTGCTGCGCGACGGCCGACTGATCCCCCTCACTGATGACCACTCCTACGTCAGCAAGCTACTGGCGCACGGCCGACTCATCACCGAAGACTACGAACGCAAGAACCGCTACCTCGTCGCCCAGCATGTGGCGATGCGTGATACCGTCGACCCGGACGTCCGCACGCTCTACCTCACGCGCGGCGACCGGTTGCTCCTGTGTACGGATGGCCTGTCCGCCCCGGTATCGGAAGAGCGCATCGCACAAGTGCTTCGCGAACACACCGATCCGAATGCCGCCTGCCAGGCGCTCATCGACGAGGCCAACACCCTCGGTGGGCCGGATAATATCACCGCGATGATCGTCGACTTCGACGGCGTAACCGAAGCCGAATCTGAACCTGCGACACCGATGGCACATCTGGATCTGGACGATTCGACCGCCCCCCAAGCGCGCCGAACCGCCGACTGGAGCGCCCAGGCTGCCCCGCTCGAAGCCGAGCTTCGCAAACTGGAAGAACACCTCGCCTGGCTGGTGCGCGGCGTCGCCGAAACGACCGGCCCCGCATCACCCGAAACCCGGGCTGCTGCTGAACGACTGCTCGGCAGCGAAACCTGGAACAAAATCAGCCAGGAACAGCCCAATACCAGCCCGCTCCACCTCGTCCACCGTGCCTGCACCGAAACAGGCAGCGCCTGGCGGCAAAGCTACGAACAGGCGATCAACACAATCGAGCCGATACTCCCCCGGCTGACCGACCTGCCTGATAACATCTGCGCCGCCATGTCCAACGACGACATCGCCCAGGTGATGCGCACCCTATGGCGCGAACTGCGAAGCCTGGAGCGACGCTACTTCGTCGTCTGCCGCCGCGACGACCTGGACCTTCGCGAACGTACGCTCGAACTGCTCATCGAGCACATGATCGACGTCGTCCGCTCGATGATCGGCCTGCTGACCTTCCTCCCCCGGTTCGACGCCGGCGAAAGCTACGACTTCTTCTCCGAACTCGCCGACTGACACATCACAGGCTTCTCAC
>CALKHT010000039.1 GCA_937988825.1 uncultured Phycisphaeraceae bacterium | reverse complement strand
GTCGCTGCCCGACAGCTGGGCGATCGACCAGCTCTTCCCGATCATGCCGATCCACCGGCTGAAGGAATGCCCCACCGCACGCGGCATCCTGGCGGATATCACCTGCGATTCCGACGGCCGCATCGACCGCTTCATTGACCGGCGCAACGTCAAGCCCGTGCTCGAACTACACCCCTACCAGGGGGGCGACTACATTCTGGCGGCCTTCCTCGTGGGGGCCTACCAGGAAATCCTGGGCGACCTGCACAACCTCTTCGGCGACACCACGGCTGTCCACATCAGCGTCGATGAGGATGGCCAGGCCAGCATCGACGAGGTGATCGAGGGCGACACGGTGCGCGAGGTGCTGCAGTACGTGCAGTTCAACGCCGAGGAGCTGATGCGCATGGTGCGCAAAAGCCTGGAGCGAGCGCTGCGCGAGCAGAAGATCACGCTGGACGAGTCGCGTGTGCTGCTGAGCTTCTATGAGAACGGGCTGAAGGGGTACACCTACCTGCAATAAGCCCGAACGCTGTCTCGATTGATTGATGATTCCCTCGATGGTACGCCCACTCGCGGCGATCGTGGATCGCGCGTCCGCCCTGCCGCCTGACGGTAATGGCCATCGAACACCCTGCCCCGCACGGTTTTGAGTGACTGACCTATGTTCCCGAAGATTCCAGATGGTGTCGATCCAGCCTGGTATGTGATCTGCATGGGCCTGGCGGCACTGATCATCGGCTGGAGCAAGGCAGGCTTTGGCGGGGGCATCGGCATCGTCGCCGTGCCGGTCATGGCGATGGCATTCCCGAACAACCCGACGCTGCTGCTGGGCGTCATGCTCCCCCTGCTCATCGTCGGTGACGTGCTGAGCTGGCTGCATTACCTGCACGATCAGGAGTGGCGTCTGCTCAAGCCGCTGCTCATCGGGGCGATGGTTGGCATCGTCATCGGCGCGGTCGTGCTCTTTCTGCTTCAGCAGATGGACACGCGCATCTTTCAGCGTGGCCTGACGGGCGGCATCGGTGCGATCTGCCTCATCTTCGTGGGGATGCAGGTCTACGCACTGACGGGTCGCCCGGCCATCAAGCTGCCGCCGCGATCCACATCGAGCCTGGGTGTGGGCACCCTGTGCGGGTTCGTCTCCACACTGGCGCATTCCGGCGGCACCATCGCCACGATTTACCTGCTGCAGGAGCGGCTGGACAAGCGCAAGCTCGTGGGCACGTTGCTGTTGATGTTCCTGCTGGTGAACCTGGCGAAGGTGCCGCTGTACGTGCATCTGAACGTCATCACATCGACCTCGATGCTGCACGCCGTATGGTTCGCCCCACTGGTGCCGCTGGGCACGTTCAGTGGCGCGTGGATGAACCGCAGACTGCCGCACCGACCGTTCGTCATCATCATGTACACCGCCGCCACCCTCACCGCCGCGAAGATGTTATGGGAGGCGGTTGTGGGGTGAGGGACAATAGCAAGAGCACCCAGCCACTTGGTGGCTGGTCTTCGGTGCGCGAGGATGTGGGGAGATGTTACGAGCGCCGCCAGTCGATGCGGGGAGCGTCGCCCCAGAGCATTTCCAGATCGTAGTGAGCACGCGTGTTCGGTTCGAACAGATGCACGATCACATCGACGAAATCGAGCACGATCCACGTGGTCGCATCGTCACGTTCACCGCCGAAACGCTCCAGGCCGCGTTCTTGTGCAAGCTCCTCAATGTCGTCCGCAACGGAGCGCATCTGCCGATCACTGGTGCCGCTGGCGATGAGGATGTAGTCGGAGATGTCCGACATCTGGCGCACATCGAGCAGGACAATATCCTCGCCATGTGAATCAGCAATCAACCGGGCCGCATCCGTGGCGAACGTGCGGACCGTCGCGTCGTTCACGTGGTGACGAAACGTGCTGCGTTGCTCGGATCGCTCGATGCCGGGCGTCTGTGACTCGTGTTCGGAAGATCGATTCATGCGGTAACAATAGTGCCGCCGGCACGTGTTGTCACGGCCGGCGGCGTGGTGAGTTCCTTACTCACATCCTGCTCAGTTCAGGCCCAGCAGTTCACCGATGATCGGGCTATAGCGCACGATCACACCGGCGAAGACCACCGAGACGATGCTGATGAGCTTGATGAGAATGTTCAGCGACGGGCCGGAGGTGTCCTTGAATGGATCGCCGACGGTATCGCCGA
Organism: uncultured Phycisphaeraceae bacterium; assembly: GCA_937988825.1. Lineage (GTDB taxonomy): Bacteria > Planctomycetota > Phycisphaerae > Phycisphaerales > Phycisphaeraceae > CALKHT01. The sequence continues at coordinate 54,134 of CALKHT010000039.1, read as the reverse complement.
CGACAGCCGCCTTGTGCGAATCGGACCCCTTGCCGCCGTACTGACCGGTTTCGATGTACTTCTTGGCGTTGTCCCACGCGCCACCGGCGTTGGCCATGAAGATCGCCACCGCGAAGCCGCACACCAGCGCTCCGGCCAACATCCCCATCACGCCTGCCACGCCCAGCACCAGTCCCACCGCGATGGGCACCAGTACCGCCATCACCGAAGGCACCACCATTTCACGCTGTGCCCCGGCCGTTGAGATCGCCACGCAGTTGGCATAGTCCGGGTAGCGGTGACCATCGACCGTCACCTCGTAAGGCCACTTCATCGGATCGGCGATGTCCGCATCGTTCATCCCCTGCTTGCGGAAGCCTTCCTTCATGATGCCGAACTGACGACGGCACTCACGCATCATCGCGTAAGCCGCCCGGCCGACCGCGTTCATCGTCATCGCACAGAAGACGAACACCAGCATGACGCCGACAAACAGTCCGCACAGCACGCGGGGGTTCATCAGTGTCACATCGTAATACTGCAGCAACTGCGGCAGCGTCGCGTTGGACGCCTCGACCACGAGGAACTCCTGATGCCGGCCGTTGACATCCACACCCGCACGGAACAGGTTCATTTCCGCGTCGAACTGCACCGGCACGGACGCACCACGGTTGTACTGCGCATCAATCGCATCGATCAGTGACGCCTGAAGCAGCAGTCCCGCATCGACCGTCTCGGTGCCCGGTCGCGAAATCTGGAACAGACCGTTGCCCAGATAAGCCATCGTCGGCTCGGTGAGCGAGGGCTGAACCTGTACCTGACGATCCGCTCGCACCTGCTGCGTGAGCGACTGCTGCACGGTGATCGCATAGGCTGCCAGCAGCGCCAGCGCCGTCAGTGCCGCTGAACCGATGGCAAAGCCCTTGCCCGTCGCAGCCGTGGTGTTGCCCAGCGAGTCGAGCATGTCGGTGCGCTCACGCACGAAAGGCGGTTGATGGGTCATTTCGGCATTGCCGCCCGCGTTGTCCGCGATCGGGCCGTAGGCGTCGGTCGCCAGCGTGATGGCGAGGGTCGAGAGCATACCCACGGCTGCCAGCCCCACGCCGAACACACCCATGAGGAACGACTGATTACCACCTGCCGAGATGAACGCTACAAGGATCGCCGCCACCACCGTCAGAAGCGGAATCCAGGTCGACACCATGCCCTCGGCGATGCCGGAGATGATGACTGTCGCCGGTCCGGTTTCCGCCTGCTGGCTGATGCGCTGAGTTGGCTTGTGCTCATAGCTGGTATAGACCTCCGTCCCCCAGGCAATGACCAGCCCCGCTGCCAGCCCCGAGATGATGGCAAGCCAAATGCCCATCCAGCTCACGCCCACCTGCGCCATATCGCCCAGCAGCCAGTAGAGCAGGCCGCCCGAGGCGAGCACGATGAGCACCGAGCTGAGCCAGACACCGCCATGCAGGCTCTTGAGCAACTGCGCCATGGTAGCGCCTTCACGGGTCTTGACAGTGAAGATGCCGGCGACCGCCAGCAGGATGCCGATACCCGCCAGCGCCGGGGCAACGACGACCAGTTGCAGCGCCTGGGCGAGGGTCATGTCCATGCGGAACGCCGCAGCCGCCGCCAGCGCCATCGCCGCGAGGATCGAACCGTAATACGACTCGTAGAGGTCCGCCCCCATGCCCGCGACGTCACCGACGTTGTCACCCACGTTGTCCGCGATCGTGGCCGGGTTGCGTGCATCGTCTTCAGGAATGCCCGCTTCGACCTTACCGACCAGGTCCGCCCCCACGTCAGCCGCCTTCGTGTAGATGCCACCACCCACACGGGCAAACAGCGCCTGCAGCGACGCACCCATCGCGAAGCTGAGCGTGATCGTCGTCACCGTGACGAGTTCGCTCATGCCGAACACCTGCGTGAGCAGGAAGAACCAGACGCTCACGTCCAACAGGGCAAAGCCAGTCACGCACAGGCCCATGACCGCCCCTGCACGAAACGCGACGCGCAGGCCGTCGTTGAGTGACTGCTTGGCGGCATTGGCTGTGCGGGCAGAGGCGTTGGTCGCCGTCTTCATGCCGAAGTAACCGCACAGACCCGAGAGGAACCCCGCAATCGGCACACCAATCGCCGACTGCCAGGGCTGCAGCTTCGGCCCCAGCGAAATCGCCAGCAGCACCAGCACGAGAATCGCGAAGACGACCGCCACCGTCTTGCGCTGCTTGGCCAGATAGGCATAGGCCCCTTCGCGCACAGCCTGGGCGATACGGATCATGTCCGGTTCGCCTTCGCTGGCGGTCATGATGCTCTTGTAGAAGAAGAAGGCCATGGCCAGCGCGACCACAGCCCCAAGCGGTGCCAACCAATATGCGGGGGGAAGCGTCAGGGCGGTGCCTGCTGGATCAGTCTGACCCCATGCCACGGACGTGCTCAGTGCCGCTGCAACGGCGGTGGCGATACAGACACCTGATCGGAATCGCATGATTTAGTCTCCAACCCAAGTGAAAAAAGCCGCGCGGGAGAACCCCGTCGGAAAGTGGCACAAGGGTAGAATCGCTTAAGGCTTATTGCAAGAGAGGTCACTGCGGCAGGGGTAACTTTTTTATTATCGTGACCTTCTGCCTGGCGCAAGTGATAACCGGCCCATCACAATCGACGGGCCGGTGTTCAGATCGAGGCGAATACCACCGAATGACTTTTACTTCGAGGTGTTGTTGGAGCGACCGCGGGCGGGGCGGGTCTGGGCGGTCTTCATCATTTCCAGCCGCTTGAGCGTCTTGCGAAGGGCACGCTGCTTGCGCTCGCTGGGCTTCTCGTAGTAAGCGCGGCGCTTGATGTCCTTGGTGAGACCTTCCTTCTCACACAACTTCTTGAATCGGCGCATCATCTGTTCGGCCGATTCACCTGCCCGGGCCTTGATCCGAATCGCCATGTAGTGCTCCGTTATGTTTGTTCCAATCGTCCGCTGGACGCAATCTTAGTCTGGTGCGAGCCACTTATTGTGCCACGCACCGAAAAAATCTGCAAGTGCCGGATTTAAGGGCACCACCGCCGGGAACGACCTCCGCGCAGCGCTACCTCGCCATGCCCCACCACCCCACCGCCGCCAGCGCGATCACGATGGCAGCCACAACCACCACCAACCGCCCGGTCGTCACGGGGACACCCGCGATGGTTGCCCAGATGCGCGGCCCATCCGTGCCATTGCTCCCCGTCGCCACCGCCCCAGGATCAGCCCCGCTCGAATCAGCCTCGTCCTCACGGCGCACCAGCACCATTTTGCCGCATTCCGGGCACGGGGCATGCCGGCCGATCATGTGCTCGGCCGCCTTCAGCCGCACCCCACACGACGAACATGTCAGACTGATGATCCCCAAAGCCTGCTGCTCCACTGACCCTGTATGCGGAATCCCACGCGATTCGACGGCAACACCCTACCGCAGCCGTCGCTCATCTGCGATCCCCGGTGACCCATGAAAGTCAGGCGGGCAAAAAGGTCTTGACGCGCGGCTCGTTCCGGGGTGTAATCATTTTACGGTGAGATATTGCTCTTATCGTTCGAAGGCGTGTTCCCCACAACCTTCGATCCGTCCCACCCGTAGTACCCCCAAGAGGCCCTGCCGGATTTTAAGTGCCCTCGAACCGTTCGAGTTATCCACAGACGGCCTCGCATATTGCGGCTTTTGAACCTCATTGGCGGCCCCTCCCGATCCAAGTCGGGACAGGCATGTTATATTGCCCAACCAAGGGCTGGATGACCGGATGGTGGACCACACAGGGAATCGCACGAACCACGAAAGCATTCGCAACCGTCTGACGGCAGGTTTTGTGTGATCGGTCCAGCGCCGGTATGTTCGATGCGGCTTCGGCCGCGACAAGTGAATCAGCGATCTTTGACCTCTGACTCCGTCCAAGGAGCGCGACATGCCCAGTAAGAACGACGCCTGGGGAATCGAAGTCGGCGCCAACGCCATTAAGGCGCTGCACCTGGTGCGTGACGGCGACGAGCTGGTGGTGGCCGATTACGAGGTGCTGCCCTTCAAAAAGATCCTCACCACTCCGGATCTGAACGTCGACGAGGCCGTCCAGGTCGGGCTCGACCAGCTCATGACCCGGTACGACATGAAAAAGAGCACGCTGGTCGTGTCGGTGCCCGGGCACATGGCCTTCGCCCGTTTCGCCAAGCTCCCACCGGTCGAACCCAAGAAGATCGCGGAGATCGTCCGGTTCGAAGCAGTCCAGCAAATTCCCTTCCCGCTGGACCAGGTCGAATGGGACTATCAGGTGTTCCAGCAGGAGGACTCGCCCGAGGTCGAGGTTGGCATCTTTGCCATCACGAAGGACCGCGTGGTCAAGTTCCTGTCCGACTACCAGCACGTGGGCATGCGAATCGACGCCCTGACGCTCTCGCCCCTGGGTGTCTACAACGGGCTGGCCTATGACCTGGACCTGCAGGAAGACTCGCCCGGCACCATTCTCGTCGACATCGGCACCAGCGCCACCGACGTCATCATCGTCGAGGGTGGCGGCATCTGGCTCCGCACACTGCCCATCGGCGGTAACAACTTCACCGAAGCGCTCGTCAAGGCGTTCAAACTCACCTTCCCCAAGGCTGAAAAACTCAAGCGCGAGGCCGGTACCAGCAAGTACGCCCGTCAGATCTTCCAGGCGATGCGGCCGGTCTTCGCCGACCTCGTGCAGGAAATCCAGCGTTCACTGGGCTACTACCAGAGCCTCAACCGCGATGCCGACCTCAAGCGGCTGATCGGCGTCGGCTCCACCTTCCGGCTGCCCGGCCTGACCAAGTTCCTCAAGCAGCAACTGCAGATCGACGTCAAGCGTCTGGACGGCTTCAAGCGCCTCAAAATCGATGGCAAGCGTGAAGCTGATTTCACCAGCAACGCCCTGAACATGGCGACGGTGTATGGCCTGGCGCTGCAGGGCCTGGAAATGGAACGCGTCAGCGCCAACATCCTGCCCAAGGCGATCATGCATGAGCGGATGTGGAAGGCCAAACAGCCCAAGTTCGCGCTGGCGGCGGGCATCGTGGTCGCGGCCGTCGTCGGTGCTCAGGCGGCGCTGATATCCCAGCGATCCGCCTTCGAGCAGGCCATGCAGGCCAACAACGGCCCGATTCAGGCGATCATCAACCCGGCGCAGCAGAAGGTCGCCCAGTGGAAGGAACTGGAAAGCGGTCAGGACCCGCGCAACCGCCTGGAGAACTTCCGCCGTATCCCCGATTACCGCGACGTCTGGCCGCGCATGCTGGAGGATCTGGCAGCCGCAGTTACAGCGCTCAACGCTCAACCGGCGCTCTTTGGCAGCGACTACGACGCCATCCAGCAGATTCCCCGGGCGCAACGGCGGCGGATGTATCTCGACGAATACCGCGTCGAATATCTGCCCGACGGCAAGACGCCACGCAGCGCCGGCGGTGCCGTAGCCGCACGTCCCCCGGGGGGAATGATGACCGATCCCTACTCGGACGGAGGTTCGGACAGCGAATCGGCTGACCCGATGCCGCGATACCGCGTCACACTCACGGGCACCACGCCCAACACCAACGCGTCAGCGTTCATCCGCGATTTCATAAACGCTTTGCAGACCGAGCACGCCAAACACAATCGTCCCTACCGCATCGTCGAGGTGCAGTTGGTGGACCTGAAGCCCGTGCCCCGTGCGACGACGCAGGATGCCCGCCCGGGTCAGACGCCCATCGTCCCGGGTGGTCGCCCGACAGGCGGCCGTCGCGGTGCACTGATCACTGAGCCGGGCATGTTGCCCGGTACGGCGAACCCAGGGTATGTGGGGCCTGCCGGTCGTGGACGAATGAACACAGGCATGGGTCTGGGCGCGTATGCCGACCTGCTGCCGCTCAATCCCCTGCAGGAAGAAGCGGAAAGAGCCACGACGAACGATAACTACTTCGAGGTCCGTTATGTGATCGAACTGCTGCCACCGGAGGAAGCGCGTCTGCGTGAGGATCCGGCCTGGCAGCCGCCGTCGCCCGAGCCGGCCGAAGACGATCAACTGGATGGCTCGGAGGACAACCTGGAACTGGACGAGCAGACGGACGAGCCGGGTGACGTCGCGGACGATCCGGATGCGGCCCCAGCTGACGATCAGCCCACCGATCCCAACCTTGTGCCCGAAGCCTCGCTCACGCCCCGCAGTGCGGAGGACTTGTCATGAAGAACGTCCTGAACTGGATCAAGGCCAACCCTATCAGTGTCGCATCGTTCGTGGCCATCCTCGCCGCGGTGGGCTACCTGTTCTTCGGGGTCAGTTCACAGGCTCAGGCCTTCCGTCAGGAAGTAGAGAGCCAGAACAAAATGACATCGCAGATCACGGGATTGATGCGCACCTCCGTGTCGATTCGCCCCCTGAAGCCGGGCGATCCCGCGATCACGCAGACGATCACAGTAAATGACCGAGCGATTGAATCGCTCAAGGCGTTCTACGAGCGCATCAAGTATGAAGCTGAGGCTGCGGAAGATTACCTCCTGCAGCGGAACATGCAGTTCCACGAGGAGCTGATCCCGGGGCTGCTGTCGGCTGAACAGTTTGACGGCTCGCTGCGTCCAGACTTCCGCCGGCTGTACCGCCAGGCGTTCCTGGACATGCTGCGGGCGCCAGCCGGTCCGGACGACGCGACACCGCGGTTGAACGCGGGAACGCCTCCTGATCCGACGGAGGTGCAGCAGCGCATGCAGGAACTGGCCGCCGAGTTCACCACGCCGGTCAACCCGCGTCTGGGGCTGGCGCAGGATGAGAACGAGGCCCGGCTGGCCGAACAACGGGCGGAGGAACTGGTGCAGGCACAACGCGAGCACCTGACCAACATACTGCAGAGTACCGCCCGCCGCATCCACATTTATGCCTCACTGCCCGATCCGGCACAGCCTGATGCCCTGCCACAGGACTTCCCGTTCCAGATCGGGGCGTGGAGCGACAGCAGCTACAAGCTGGAAAACATCACGATCGAGAACATGTGGGACGGACAGATGACCCTGTGGATTCAGCAGGACATCGTCCGGGCGATCGAGCTGGCTAACGGTGTGCGCCAGCCCAACACCAGCGTGCTGACCGCACCGATCAAGCGTCTGATCAGCATCCGCGTGCTGCCGGAGTTCATCGGCATCAGCAAGCCACGGCCGGACCTGTCCACCACCAACACGCCCACCCGTCCCGGTGGCGCTGGCCCGGGCATGGTTGACCCCTACCGTATGGGCCCGGGTGGCATGGGACCGGGTATGGGACTGATGGAGCCGGGCATGATGGGCGGCATGGGGATGTACGGTGGCCTGGACTCGGGTACGGACAGCGGCATGGACGAAACGCTGGACCCCAACCAGCCCATCAAACCCAATTTCATGGTGTCCAACTCCGGCCGACGCAGCAACCCGCTTTACGATGTCCGCGTCGCGGAAGTCCGCATGGTGGTCGACGCCAACCAGTTCCCGGTGATCTTTGACGCCGTGCACGCCGTCAACTTCATGACGGTGCTGGAAATGAACGTCAAGGATGTGGACGAGTATGAGGCCCTGCGGGAAGGCTTCGTTTACACGGGTGACGCCGTCGAAGTGACCATGCTGATCGAGTCGATCTGGCTGCGACAGTGGACGCAGCCGCTCATGCCCAGGTCGATCCGCGTCTGGCTGGGCATCGAGCAGGCCGAGGGTGCCGGCGACACGGGCGGCGACATGGGCGGCAGCGACTTCTGATTCAACCACGGTTCCACGGACAGGCAAACCGTACAAACCCAAGCGAGCATTCTGGCACGGAGTGCAGTCATGAAACTCAAGAACATCAACTTCTTCCAGAAGTATGTGGAACTGATGGTGATCGCACTGGCCGTGCTGATTGGGGTGTACGTGCTGTGGAGCTACGTGCTTTCCAGTCCGTATGCCGTGGAATACACCGGAGCCGGTACCTCCGCCCGCGTCTCACCGGCGGACCTGCCGCGGCGGCAGCTCGAACTGGCACGCCAGCTTGAAGCGGGTGTCAACTCCACACGCAACCCACTGGGCGAGCTGCCCACGGAAATCCCCTCCTACTTCGAGGAGTTCGTCGAACGCCTGACTCGCAGCCACATGCGGATGCAACTGGCGTTCGGCTCACACGGCCTGCCGGACGGCTACGTCCGGCTGGACGGCGGCGAGATGATGGCCTATTACGTGCCCACCCCGCCCGCCCCCCAGAACATTCGCACCACCGCCAACTACGGCGTGCTGGCCAGCCACGATGAACTGGTACAGTACTTCACCCAGTCGATGCGCGCCACCTCGGGAGACGGCCGCGCATCCCGGGAAGCGGCACGTATGGCTGATCGCCTGACGGCACTGATCGGCAACCCTAACCCGCGCGACTTCCAGTCAGTCACGGTCGGCGCGGAGTTCGATCTCCGCGCTCTGCAGGAACTCTACGACGGGCCGGCACGGGGCGGCCTGCAGAAACTGCCCGACAACTGGTGGTGGGGAAGCCTCATCGTCACCGACGTCATCCTCGAACGCGAAACGTGGGATGAGGTTTCCGGTGAATGGACCGATCGCACCCGCATCGACCCACTGCCCGGCCAGCCCGATCTGCGCACGCCCCGAGACGCGTACGACCAGAACACGCTCGCCCTCGTGATGTCGACGCTGCAGCAGTACCAGACCGAACTGTCCAACCCGCCCTTCCCTCCGCTGGCAGACTACAGCCGGCCGTGGCGTTCCCCCTTCAGCGAGAAGAAGGAACTGACAATGGAGGAACGCCAGGAGTTGGTCGATCTCCGCAAACGCATCACGGAGACGGAACGCCGCATCGAGCAACTGGTAACCCGCATCACGGAACGCGCACAGCGTCAACAGCTGACGGGCAATCGCCCTTCTGCGATTCGGCCCAACGCGCTTGAAGAACTCGGACCAATCGGCGGCGGCAATCGGCCTCGTACCACACCCAATCCACAGCAGCCCCAGCGGCAGCAGCGTGACCCCGATGCCGAGCAGCTTGCCCAGTTGCAGGAACAGCTCGCCCAGTTCCAGCAGCGGTATGCCGACCTGGCGGGTGATGAGGCGGCTATCCGACCTCAGCAGCAGATCCAGCGATTCAACCCAAACCTGTTCTTCGGTCCGGGTGGTTTCCCCGGTGGGTTCGGACCGGGTACTCCCGGATTCAACCCCGGCATGGCACCTGACATGATGATGTTCGAGCCTGGGTTCGCCGGCGCGTTCCCCGGTGCGAACACGCGTCGCCCCTTCGTCCCGGGTGGGGTGACCGGACAGGAAGAGGAGCAAGTCCTCGTCGAGGATGGCCGCCTGCGTGTCTGGGCGCACGACCTGACGGTCGAGCCGGGCAAGACCTACCGTTATCGCGTCATCGTCTCGGTGCTCAACCCGCTCTTCCAGCGGCGAAACCTCACCGAGGAGCAGCAGGAGCAGTACTTCAACCGGCTGTCGCTGGAGTCCGAACCCAGCGAGTGGACCGAGCCGGTGACCACCCGCCCCGTGCCGCAGTGGTTCGTCGAGAGCGTGAATCCCAACACGCAGCAGGCGACCATCGAGGTGTGGCGCATCTTCGACGGCATGCCCAGCTTCGCGCGGTTCACCGTCTCGCCGGGCGACCCAATCATCCGCGAGGTCACCATGACGGGTAACGACGGCGTCAACCGCACCGTTCAGGTGGATGTGCCCGTCGTAATCGTCGACACCTACACCGATGCCAACGAACTGGGCAGCGAAGTAAGCGCGTTGCTCTACCTGGACCTGCGGTCCAAGACGCTCAAGTCCCGCCGCCCGGATGTGGATCGCAACAGCCGCGAACGAGTGGAGCTGGAAAGCGAACGGATGCTACGGGGCGAGACGGGGATACCCGGCACGCGTCCCAATCCCAACGTCCGTCCGCCTGCAACCCGACCGCTTGGTGGCGCGATTCGGGAACGCTGAACCAATCAGCGACCATCCCCACAAGTACCTCGCACGACGGAGTCACCTCCGTCGTGCGTTTTTTTTTTGATGGCCGTGAGCCGATACGAATGCCGCTATCTCCTTCAGCGAACGACAGGCGGGACATCTGCCCCTCCATGCTCTCGGGTATTGCGGGTCACCGTGGTGATGGGTTCGCCGCATTCGGGGCATCGGTCGCTGGCGAGCATGTAGAGCAGGTATCCGCAGTGCTGACAGGTGGGTTCCTCGATGCGGATGGAGAACTTCAGGCCACATCCTTCACAGTGGCTGTCGCCAGTCGACACTTCCTGTTTATGCTGGCAGCCGGGACAGATGAGCGTAAGGCGGTCGAACCTGCGGCCGGAGCGCTCGGTCGGGGTGCGGAGATTGATGTGCCTGAGGATGAGCAGACCAAGGCTAGCGCAGGTGGTGACGATGGCTGCAGCGGTGGTGATACGACCGAACACCTCGGCCGGCGGCGGGCTGTATGTGAACAACGTCTCATACCACGCCAGGCCAGCCATGCTCAGCCCCGTACACGCGGAAGAGGCAAGGGCGACATAGCGCAGCCACACCTGCCCCGGCTTCAGCAAGATAAGGAACACAAGGTTCCAGTAACTGATCACCGTGGCCAAAATGATGAGGCTGATGAAGGTGAATTGGGCCGAATCACCGCGCAGGTTGCCCCAGGTGAACCTCATCGCCATCCCCAGGGAGATGACCGCCGCAACGACACCGCCCCACCGCCACCAGCGTCGGTCGTTTGTCCCCGCACCGATGAGCGCCAGGACAATCAGGCCCCCCAACCCCAGCAATGTCCATCCAGTCGCCAAATAGGCGTCGTAATGCGTCCCGGCAGCCGCGGATCCGAAGCTATTCACATACCCGGAGATGAAGAAAGCAATTGCCGCCAGCGCGGTAAAGCCCAGCCCGGCCAACCCGGCGATCCTGCCGTCATCGCGATAAACGAGTAGGAGACATGCCATCCCGGGAAAGGTGATCGCCGGCAGGACCATTGCGAGCATGCCGACGAATCTTTTCAATGTGAATGAAAGTATTGATGCGTCGCCCCAGATCAGTGCGACAACGAGGACCAACTCGATGCCAACCGCGACAAAGCCAAATATGCCCGCGACACGGGTCTCCTTGCGATCGAGCATGGACAGAATGCGCCAGCCCACCCCCAGTGCAATCGCCAGGCAGATGCAGGTACCCACGACGCGTCCCAGAACATCATAGTTGCTGGTGTTGCTGGTAAGGACCGCTAATACGCCCGCGACCGCGGCGACCGCGAGGCAGTAGAGGTTCCAGCGCAGCAAGACGGCACGGTTGGGCATGGGAATAATGTAATTGAGGAGAGGAGAGATTGCCTTTGGTGTGGCCCCGCCCTTCGCTGCGCTCAGAGCGGTGTTGTTAAGGACTCTCCCTTCGTACCTTCATGCCTTTGCCTTCGTCGCACATTTGGACATTCCCCTTCCACCTCGTATCTTCTGCGACATGGTCCGATCCCATCTGGCGTTGGAAGTGACTATTTGGACGGACGCCCAGCGTGCGGCAACGATCGGCCGCGTGTTCGAGCGCATGGGCGATGCCGTGAAACCGATCGGTGTCGGCGGAGATCGCACCGGGCCGGTCGATCAGCTCGCGCGGCAGCTTGAATGCGACCGCGAAGACGACTTTCGCAAGCTCATGGTTGATCGGCCATCGGCGTATGTGCTGGTGGCGTCGTGGCGCGGCCTGTCCCGTGAGGATGTCCAGCTCGCCCTGACGCAGGGCTCGACCATCCTGGCGCTGGAGCCGGCAGCGGCAACGCTTGACGTCCTGCCCCCCGCGCGGGTGAGGGCTGCTGCGGGTGTCATGCCCGGCGGAGTCGTGACCACGGCGGTGGCGGCACCGGCTGGCCGACTGGTCATGGCCCCCAGCTTCGCCGCCTCACCCGCATGGACGCAGGCGACCGACCCGATCGAAGTGATTGGCCAGCCCCAGGCCATCCGCATCGCCAGCAGCGGCCCCGAGCAGGACTGGTCGCTTTTCGCCCGACTCTTTGACGCCTGGCGGGCCGTGTTCCACTTCGCCGACATGCCCGAACTGATCGACGCTTCGCTCACCGGCCCGCTTACCGAGCCACCCGAGGACCTGCGCGGCCTCATGGGGCACCAACTCGCCCACGCGCGAATCGCCAACCAGTGCGCGGTAGTGTTGCAGGTCAGCGACCGGCTTTTCAGCCATCACCGCGCCATGCAGGTCATTGGCGATCGGGGTGTGCTCGAACTGAGCGACCGCGCCTACCGGCTGATCGACAAGGAAGGCCGGGTGGTGGACGAATCGGCCAGCAGCGCTGAGGCGGATGACGCAACCTTCGCCGGGCTGATCGCGTCGCAGTGGAAACGGCTGATCGATCGGGGGCCGAGCGATCCCACACCGATCGAGACCGAGGCGCAGATACTGGCTTGTTGCCTGGCGTGCCAGCTCAGCGCCCGCACAGGGGAGGCGGAAAGTCCACGGAAGCTGCTCCAGATTCATGGGGTGGGGTGAGGATTGAGTCTGGGGGAGCGGGAAGGCACGTGGGTTGCTGAAGCGACCACGCCGGGGTGGACCGGGGTTACGCCCGAGGCGGCACCGCTTGACACTTCCCGGGCGGACCCTACACTCCAGAGGCTTTTGTTGGGCCGACCGTGACAGGCGAGGAGCCTGGCGCGGACAGGAGCGATCGCGACCCCGACCGGCTTCGCGACGTCTCGAGCCTGGCACAAGCGCCGGACATCCATGTTTCCAGCCACGCGAGGGGCTTTTCCTTTCGATGCTGGCATCCCAGGGTGTCTTGACGAACCTGACAAACACGGCTTCGGCCGTCGATTGGCCCGTGGTGTAACGGTAGCACATCAGGTTTTGGTCCTGAGTGTCCTGGTTCGAATCCAGGCGGGCCAGCTACCTCCCAGAACCCTGGTGAGACTTACGAAGATGAGCGACTACAGCACGCCCCAGGCCATCATTCTCGCCGCAGGCAAAGGCACGCGCATGGGTGGCGACCTGCCCAAGGTTGTCTACGAAGTCGCGGGCGAGCCGATGGTGCGGCATGTGGTGCGCGCCTGTCGGGAAGCAGGTGTGTCGCGTTCGATCATCGTGGTGGGTTACAAGGCGGATCTGGTTCGCTCCGTGCTGGCCGATGAACCGGACGTCGTCTTCGTCGAGCAGACCGAGCAACTGGGTACGGGCCACGCGACGCAGATGGCCGCCCCGCTCTTTGAGAATCAGCCGGCGACCGATGTGTTCGTGCTGGCGGGTGATGGCCCGCTGATCCAGGGCAGGACGCTGGCGCGGGTGCTGGAGATGCACCGTCGTAGCCGGGCCGCCGCCACTCTGGCAACGGCTGTGCTGGATGACCCAACGGGCTACGGTCGCATCATTCGCAACGCGGACGGCTCGTTTGCGGGAATCGTCGAACAGAAAGACGCCACGCCCGAACAGCTCGCCATTCGCGAGGTGAACCCGAGCTACTACTGCTTTCGCAGTGATGCCCTGTTCGCGTCGTTGGCACATGTGCGCAACGACAACGCGCAGGGGGAATACTACCTGACCGATGTGCCGGGGTTGCTGAAACGACAGGGGCACGTCGTGACGGTGGTCGAAGCGGTGCCGCCGCAGGATGTGCTGAGCATCAACACGCCGCAGCAGCTCGCTGAAGTGGATGCGATTTTGCGTACACGGCTGAGAGCTGTACGGCGCTGACGGGCGGCGTGCATCGGGCGACGCCACGCGCCAGTTTGTTCATGAATTGCCCCAAGGAACGACCAGGGAACGACCATGAGTCGATCGGATCGTGACAAGATCAAGATTTTCAGCGGACGTGCCAGTCGCGATCTGACCCAGGCGATCTGTCGCTATCTGGAGCTGCCTGTCGGCCAGGGTCACACCGACATGTTTCCCGATGGCGAAATCATCGTGAAACTGGAGGAGGACGTTCGCGGCCGCGACTGCTTCGTGGTGCAGAGCACCTACCATCCGGTGAACGCCCACCTGATGGAGCTGCTGATCTACATCGACTGTCTGCGGCGTGCCAGCGCCAGCCGCATCACAGCGGTGATTCCCTACTTCGGCTACGCGCGACAGGACCGCAAGGATGAGGGCCGCACACCCATCACGGCGAAGCTGGTGGCGAACCTGATCACCGCGGCGGGGGCCAATCGCGTGCTGGCAATGGACCTGCACGCTGCCCAGATCCAGGGCTTTTTCGACATACCAATGGATCATCTGAACGCCTCGCCGGTGTTGCTGGAATACCTGCAGAAGACGCGCCACGAGTTTGAGCCGCTGTGCATGGTCAGCCCGGACGTGGGCAATGTGAAGGTGGCCAGCCAATACGCCAATTGGCTCAACTGCGACTTCGCGATCATCGACAAGCGCCGCAAAAGCGGCAGCGAGGTGGTGTCCAAGAACATCATCGGCGAAGTGCAGGGCAAGACCGTGCTGATGGTCGATGACATGATCTCGACCGCGGGCACGATGTGCGAGGCGGCCAAGCTGGTGATGGAGCACGGCGCCCGTGATGTGGTGGCAGCGTGTACGCATCCTGTGCTGGTGGGGCTGGCGATGGAACGGCTGGCCGAATCGCCCATCAGCCGTATCATCGTGACCGACACCATCCCCTGCGGCCAGCGCTGCGAGCCGATCGCCTCCAAGCTCGTGGAACTGTCGGTCGCGCCGCTATTGGGCGAAGCAATCCACCGCATTCACCATAACCTGTCGATTTCAAGCCTGTTCCGTAAGGACGGCGCGGGCAAACGTTAACCGTCGCCCGGGCGCAAGCTGAAACAACGCGCCGGGCCTGAAGCTTGAACACAAACGCTGCAAGCAGGAGTTTTTAGATGTCTACGCAGAACATTCCCAGCATTTCGGTTGAACCACGTGATCGCACTGGCACGCGCTACGCTCGTCGCCTGCGTCAGGCCGGTCGCCTGCCCGCGGTGATCTACGGCCACAATCAGGAGCCGACCCATGTTTCGGTCGACCGCAAGCAACTGATCGAACTGTTGCACCATAACGCGCACCTGATCGAGGTGACCGTGAACGGTGACGTGCAGTCCTGCCTCATCAAGGATGTGCAGTGGGACCACCTCGGTGCGAACATCGTGCACGTGGACCTGGAACGCGTTGACCTTTCCGAAACGGTAACGGTAACAGTGGACCTGGTGCTCGTGGGCGATGCCAAGGGCCTCAAGACCGCCGGCGCGCTGCTGGAGCACCCGGTGAGCGAGATCGAAATCCGCTGCACCGCAGCAAATATCCCCGAAAACATCAAGGTGGATGTGAGCGACCTGGACGTCAACCAGAAGATCACGGTGGCGGACCTGAAGCTGCCCGAGGGTGTGACGACAACGGAAGACCCGGACACGGTGATCGCGCTGGTCGCGGTGCAGTCGGAAGAGCCGGAAGCCGAGGCTGTGGTCGAAGGCGCCGAGCCGGAGGTCATCCGCGCCAAGAAGGAAGAAGAATCTGCCGATTAAGTCCCCCTCTGACGTTGACCCGGACAAGATCAAGGCCCACGGATGGGAATCCGTGGGTTTTCTTTTTCGTACGATGGGTGTGTGATGAAGTTGATCGTCGGATTAGGCAACCCGGGGCCCGAGTACGCCCGCACGCGCCATAACGCCGGTTTTATGGTCATCGATCGGCTGGCGGCACGGCATGGGCTGACGAGCGATCGGTCGCGGTTTCACGGACTCGTACTCGATGGCGTCATTTGTGGCGAGCGGTGCATCCTGCTCAAGCCCATGACGTACATGAACCGCAGCGGGCTGTCGGTGCGCGAGGCGCGGGCTTTCTACAAGATTGACCTTGCCGATGTACTGATCGTGGTGGATGACATCGCCCTGCCGCTGGGGACGATTCGCCTGCGGCCAAGCGGTGGCGCGGGCGGACACAACGGCCTGGCGGATATCGAGAAAAATCTGGGTACAAAGAACTACGTCCGGCTACGAATCGGGATCGACCCGCCCGGTCGTATCCCACAGGTGGACTACGTGCTGGGCCGGTTCACGGAAGAGCAACTGGAGAAGCTGGAGCCCGCGATCGAGCGTGCCTGCGATGCGATCGAGTCGTGGCTGACGGTGGGGTTGGAGAAGACGATGAGTTTGTTTAATGCGGGGTGAACGGCTCTATTCACCGCGGGCAGGCCCCCGCCCTTCGTTGCGCTCAGGGCGAGCGTTGAGTTCGATCAGAGCATTTCAGACGGCGGCGCGGCTTTCGTGCTCGACGATGTGCTGATACAGCTCATCGGCGGTGGATGCCTTCTTGATCGCTGCGCGGAAGTTCGAATCGGTGAGCAACCGGCTGATCTGCGCCAGCGCCTGGATGTGCGGGCCGGTCTGGTCCTCAGGACTGGTCAGGAGGATGATCACGTCGACAGGCCGGCCGTCGATCGCATCGAAGTCGATGGGGGTTCGGGGCTTGCCGATCGCCAGTGCGAGGCTTCGCACCCCTTTGCACTTGCCGTGGGGGATGGCAATGCCGTGCCCGATGCCGGTGGTGCGGGTGACCTCACGCTGCCAGACCGCCTTGCGCAGGGCATCGCGATCGTCCAGCCCGACCGCGTCAGCAAGCAGGTCCACCAGTTCGAAGATCGCCTGCTGCTTGCTGGTCGCTTCCAGCGGCACCTTCACGCACTCGGGTTGCAGGATATCGGTCAGGCGCATCGCGGGGGTCGGTCCGGTCAAAAAAGCCCACGCTGGGCTGGGGTCGTCGTCAGGATATCGAGAAGCCGAAGGATACTCCCGCGCACGCGGCCGAGCAAGGCGGCACGACCTGCCCATGGGCACTGTGGAAGGATGCTGGCCACGCCCATACCCCGGCTGCAAAATGATTTGCGCTCATTCCGCGCGAGGGCGACGATGAAACTGCACGGCACCACTTTCCGCCCGATCAGATCGCCGACTTTTGCCGCTACCACCGCATTTGTCGGTTGGCGCTGTTCGGCTCGATCCTGCGCGAGGACTTTGGCCCCGACGGCGACATCGACGTGCTGGTCGAGTTCGAGCCGGGGGCACGTGTGGGCTTGTTCGTCTGGCGGCTATGGAGCAGGAACTGACCGCCATGCTCGGTCGGCGGGTTGATCTGAATACGCGGATTCTTCAGCGAGCCACTCCGCACACAGGTATTGAACCAGGCGGAGGTCTATTATGTCACCGCATAATCCGGTCAACGCCACGAGCGGATGCGTGTCGACGTCGACCGGGATTACCAACTCCAGTATGCGATCCTCCACGCCATCGGCCTACTGGGTGAGGCCGCCAATCGTGTTTCGCGTGATGTTCAGCAACGCTACGCTCATACTCCCTGACCACAGATCATCAGCACGCGCAACCGACTGATTCACGGGTACGACACCGTCGCTCTGGATCTGCTCTGGGAAACGATCCAGCATGAACCGCCCGTGCTCATCGAACAACTCCAAGCAATCGTCGAGAAAGCGGATACACCTGAACCAAGATAACCGCAACTGGCCCGGGGGCGGCATATCCGATACGCTCATCGGCATGAGTGCCGGGCCTGTGGATGTGGGGCAAATGGAAGCGCTGCTCAAGCAGCATTTTGGGCACGATGCGTTTCGGCCCATGCAGCGGCAGATCGTCCAGGACGTCGTGGCCGGGCGCGATGTGTTCGTGCTCATGCCCACCGGAGGCGGCAAGTCGCTGTGCTATCAGTTGCCCAGTCTGATGGTGGACGGTGTGACGGTCGTCGTCTCGCCGCTGATCGCGCTGATGCAGGATCAGGTCAAGGCTCTGGAGGCGTGCGGCGTACGTGCCACATTCCTCAATTCCAGCGTCGACCCGAGCGAAAACGCCCGGCGGCAGGCAGCGGCTGTGCGTGGCGAGTATGACCTGATCTACATGGCACCCGAACGGCTGGCCAGTGGCGCGGGGCTGGCGTTCGTGCGCAAGCTGCGACTGGCCCGGCTCGCGATCGACGAGGCCCACTGTATCAGCGAATGGGGCCACGACTTTCGACCGGAGTATCGGCAGATCGGCCAGTTGCGGCAGATGTTCGCCCATGTGCCGGTGATCGCGCTGACCGCCACCGCTACCCCGCGCGTCCAGCAGGACATCATCGAGCAACTGCACCTGCGTGACCCGGCGGTGTATCGCGGGCAATTCGAACGCAGGAATCTGCATTACGAGGTGCGTCCCAAGAGCCGCACGTTTGAACAGATTCTCACGTACCTGCGCAAACACCCGCACGATGAGGGGATCATCTACTGTCAGAGCCGCGCCGGGGTGGATCGGCTGGCCGCCCGTCTGGTGGAGCATGGCATAGCCGCCCTGCCCTATCACGCCGGACTGGACAACGCAGTACGAACCCACAACCAGCATGATTTCGTCTATGGCAGCACTCGGGTGATGGTTGCGACGATCGCGTTCGGCATGGGCATCGACAAGCCGGACGTGCGTTTCGTCATCCACGCCGACCTGCCGCGGAATCTGGAAGGGTATTACCAGGAGACCGGCCGGGCCGGCCGCGACGGGCTGGACAGCGACTGCATCCTCTTCTACTCGCCAGGCGACCGCGCGCGGGTCGAATACTTCATCGAACAGAAAACCGATGAACGCGAACGCCAGCTCGGCTACGAACAACTCGATCAGGTGTGCGCCTACGCCACGACCACCCTGTGTCGCTGCATTCCCCTGCTGAAGCACTTTGGCGAGGAGCACCCGGGCAATTGCGGCCACTGCGACAACTGCCGAAATCCCGCAGAACTGCACGATGCGACACAGGATGCCCGCAAATTGCTCAGCGCGATCGCCCGCACGGGCCAGCGATACGGGCTGGGCTACATCATTGACGTGCTGCGCGGCTCACAGGCGGAGCGCGTACTGCAGAACCGCCATCACGAGTTGTCGGTGCACGGCATCGGCCGCGACCGCAACCGAACATACTGGCAGCACGTGGCGCAGAAACTGCTGGACAGCGGTCAGCTTCGCATGACGACGGATGAGTACCGCGTGGTGCAGTTCACACCGGAGAGCCTGCCGGTGTTGCGAGGCGAGGTGGAAATCCGGATCGCCGCCCCACCCACGCCGCTGCGTCAGCGGGACCGCCACGACCGCATCGCCCCCAGCGACGGCCCGTTCGATCCAATGCTCTTCGAACGGTTGCGCAGGCTGCGACAGCAGATTGCCCGCGAGGAAGGCGTACCGCCCTATGTCGTCTTCACCGATGTGACGTTGCGCGAGCTGTCACGCCACCAGCCAACCACCCGCGAGGCTTTCGCCGCCATCCCCGGCGTGGGCCAGCATAAGCTGGCGAAGTACAGTGCGCGGTTTCTGAAGGCGATTGAGGAGTACAGGGCAATCGGTTGACGACCGAAAATCCGAAGCCTGAATCCCAAAGAAATCCCCAATTTAAATGTCCGAAAACTTGCGAATGAGCACTTACCCCCTTCTGGTTTTTGGATTTCTGGATTTGGACCTTGTTTCGGATTTCGGGCTTCGGATTCTCGCCACAGGTTTCGGATTTCACTGTGTTAGTCGCCGCGGCGACCCGCGCCGAACCTTGACCGTGGCACCGGCGTACGGTAGACATGATTCCTCCCATGGCCGAAAGACGGGTTGACGACGCATGATTGACGTGCAGCGATTGGTCAAGTGGTACGGGCCCACCAAAGCCGTCGACGATTTGACCTTCCACATCCCGAAAGGCCAGATCGTCGGGTTTCTCGGCCCCAACGGCGCAGGCAAGAGCACCACATTACGCATCCTCACCGGTTATCTGCCCCCCACCAGTGGCCGGGCCACCATCGACGGGCACGATGTTCTTACCGATTCCCTCAATGTCCGCCGCAAGATCGGCTACATGCCCGAATCGACGCCGCTCTACGGTGAGATGCGGGTCGAGGAATATTTGCACTATCGCGGCAAGCTTTACGACATGCCGCGCACGCTGCGGAACCAGCGCATCGACATGCTGTGCGACCGCTGCGGTCTGACGAAGGTGCGGCGACGAACGATCGGCCACCTGTCCAAGGGTAACAGACAGCGCGTCGGACTGGCGGCGGCGCTGCTGCACGATCCACCGGTGCTCATCCTCGACGAACCGACCGCTGGCATGGACCCAAACCAGATTGGCCACGTGCGCCAGTTCATAAGTGAGCTGAGCGGCCAGCATACGATCATCCTCTCGACTCACATTCTGCCGGAGGTGGAAAAGACAGCCGACCGGGTCATCATCATTGCCGGCGGTCGCATCGTCGCGCAGGGTACGCCGGACGAACTGCGTAAGAGTGTCGCCGGTCAGGGCCGGGTCGTGCTGGAGGTGAAAGCGGAACCGGCCGCCGTGAATAACGTACTGCGCCAGGTACCGGGGGTCAATGAGGTCGAGGCGCGGGCGGTCAACGGATGGTGCCACGCGGTGGTCACCCCTGCCGCCGGCAAGGACGTGCGCGAACCGCTGGCGACGACGCTGCACAGAAACAACTGGATCGTGCGTGAGCTGCGTCACGAAACGGCGAGCCTGGAGCAGTTTTTCGTGCAGATCACCGACCACCAGCGTGTCTCGGCCGCCCCCGCCGCCGAGCGGGAGCCGGAACCGACACCGGTGTAGCAACGTCGGCCTGCCGGAATCCAACGCGTCACCCGCTGTTCACACGAACACGCAATCGATGTAACCGCAATGCAAAAGACCTTCACCATTGCCAAGCGCGAACTGACGTGCCTGTTCTATTCGCCGATCGGCTACCTCGTGCTGGGGCTGTTCGGACTGGGGGTGTCGTGGCTTTTCTTCCGCAGCTTCGGCCCGGGTAAGGCCGCGTGGCTGCGCGACACCTTTGACTGGTTAATCTGGCTGTTGATCCTGCTCACCCCTGCGATCAGCATGCGCTCCATCAGCGAAGAGCTGTCCAGCGGTACCATCGAACCACTCATGACCGCGCCGGTAAGCGATCTGCAGGTCATCATGGGCAAATGGCTGGGCGCGATGGGATTCTTCATCCTGCTGCTCACGCCCGTGCTCATTTTGGCGCTGGTGCTGGAATGGACGAGCAACCCCGACTGGGGGCCAATCTTCACCGGGCTGCTCGGGCTGGTGCTTGTGGGCGGGCTGTACATGGCGATAGGTGTCTTCGCCTCCTCCATCACGGAGAATCAGATCATCGCCTTCATCGTGACCGTCTTCATCATCTGTGTGCTCACACTGGCCACCTACTTCCTGGGGCGCGAATCGTCGTTTCCCACGGGGGTGCGTCAGGCGCTGAACTACATCAACATCAACGCCCGATACGAGAACTTCAGCAAGGGGCTGATCGAAATCGGCTCGGTGGTGTATCTGGGCAGCGGCATCACGCTGTTTCTGTTCCTGGCAGTGAAGCTGCTGGAAAGCAAGCGATGGCGATAAGCGGCTGAAGGATCACGCAAACATGGCAGAGAACTCCTCACACGCGATGCAATCGCAGGCTCGACGACGCACGACTTATGGGTTGAACGTCGCCGTGGCCGTCGTCGCCGCGATTGTCCTGACGGTACTGGTCAATGTCCTGGTGTATCGCAAGGCGTGGAAGCTGGACCTGTCGGCCGGCCGCAAATACACCCTGTCGAAGCAGACGCTCAACCTGCTGCACGATCTGGATCAGGAGCATCAGATCGTCACGCTCTTCGGCGAGGGTGAATACGCCGGGCGCGACATCACGCAGCAGTTGCAGGCCGCCCGCGACCTGGTCGATGAATATGCCCGTTATTCGAGCAGGATCACGGCTGAACACATCAATGTGACCGTCGACCCGCAGCGACACCAGACGTTCCTGGCCAGCCTGCATGAACGCTATGCGGAAAAACTCAGCCCCGCGCGCGAGGCGATCGAACAGGCCCAGCGTGCCGTTGAGGCGGTACGTGCTGACATCACCAACCACCTGGGGCCACTCAAGCAGGCGCTGGACCACCCGCAGTTCACCAACGCCAACGCAAAGAAGCTCATTCAGGACGTCAGCGGCATTTTCGCCAGTCTCGCGCCCAACCTGGAGCAGATGCAGAACGCCATCAACGAGGCGATGAGCCAGACGCTGCCCAACTATTCCGGCGCGCGGTCCAACCTGGCGAACAACCTGACCACGCTGGCAACCAACGTTTATGGCATCGCGATCGAACGGTTCGAGCGTATCGCGCGGAGCGGGGATGCGCCCGCCGATGTGCGTGAGATCCTCTTCGCCTCGATCGAATCGTTCAAGCGAACGATGGAACAGATGCAGGAAGCGATCAACCACCTGCAATCAGCCAAAACCGATTCGAGCTACGACCGGATGCGTGTGGACATCATGCAGCCGGACCCGATCGTGCTGGTGGGCCCGCGTGAGGTGCGTGTGCTGGGGCTGGCAGACATGTTCCGCCCTCCTCCACCACAGCAAACCGGCAACGAGGCGGAAACTGAGCCGGAATTTCAGGGCGAGGAACGTCTGACCGGCGCACTGGTGAGCATGACGCTGGAGAACCCACCGCTGGTCGTGTTCGTCAGCGATAGCGCGGTGATGCCATTGTCGTCGCGCGGTGTGGATCCGCTGATGCTCTACACCGATGTGGCGCAGCGTCTACGCAACATGAACTTTGAGGTGACGGAGTGGAGTCCGGCGGGCGGTCGCAATTTCATGGGCCAGGTCGCCGCACCCGCCGGCCCCCCGCCTACACCCAAGCCAGGACAGAAAGCGGTCTGGGTCGTGCTGCCCGCCAGCCCGCCCAATCCCAACAACCCCGCAGCGGTGAACTACCGCGATCAGATCGCCGCCCACATCAAGGTGCGCCTCGAATCGGGCGATTCGGCACTGCTGGTGCTGGGCTACTCGAACATGGCACAGTTCGGCCAGACCGACCCGGTGGCGGACCTGCTGTCGCCCTACGGCGTGACGGCACAGCTGGATCGCGTCATCCTGCAGGAGATCATCGTGCCGAACCGGCCGCCCATTCCCAACCCGCAATTCATCATCGATACCTGGAGCGGTGATCTGCCCATCGCCGCGGCGATCAACGGAATGCCCGCTACGTTTTTCCAGGCCAGCCCGCTCGTCGTGGGCAAACCTCAACGTGAAAACGTGCGCACGCACGTGCTGGCGCGGCTGACCGCCAATGGTGAACGCATGTGGGCGGAAACCGATGTGAGCAGCAGCGATGTGAAATTCAAGGAAGCGAACAAGGCTGACGCCTTCGACATTGCCGCGGCGATCGACGCGGGTGAGCACCGTGTGGTGGTGGTGAGCGATCCGGTGTTCGCCAGCGACTACCTGACGACCAATGCCGATGCGCGACTGAGCCGGGCGGGCGTGGGGCTGGCGTCCTATTTCGGGGCAGCCTATCCCGCCAACGCGGAGCTGTTCATCAACAGCGTCTACTGGCTGAGCGATCTGGAATCGCTGATCGCCGCCAGTGCTCGCACGCAGGACATTCGCCGCATCAACATCAAGCCGGAATCGGTGCCCTGGCTCCGCCGCACGCTCATGGCGGGGATGCCGCTGGGCACGCTGGCGCTGGGCCTGGCCGTCTGGGTCGCAAGACGCCGCGAATGATGTTGGTCACACCGTGTACACGAAACAGCAACATTGGACCTGAATTGCAACGCAAGAGACCGATCGGCACGTAAGTGCATCGTGAACAACCCTGCTTTTCTTCGTGTCTTTCGTGTCTTCGTGGTTCAACCCCCAACACCCTGACCTGCCATGAACTTCAACACGACGATTGTTCTGATTGCTCTCGTGCTGGTGGTTGGCGCGTACTTTTATTTCATTGAGCGAAATGTCCCCAGCGCGGTCGACCAGCCACAGGTGACGACATCATCAACCGATGGGGAACCGGTGTTCCGGGCCGGTGAGATTTCCGAAAGCTGGGTCGACCAGATTGAAATCGAACGTCGCGGCGAACGGATCGTGCTGGCAAAGGAAGGCAACGACTGGTGGCAGGTGGAACCGGTGCGTTTCCCGTTGAACACGTGGATGGCTGGACGTGAGTTCATCGAAGCCGCTGCGAACCTGCGCTACACGGCGAAATCGGCACCCAGCAAGGGCAACTTCCCATCGCTGAGCGAGATGCAGCTGGAACCTCCCGCCGCGACGGTCCGACTGATCGGTAAGGATAAGACTTATACGCTCCAACTTGGGCGAATCGTCGGCGGCCGCGGCTACCTGATGATCGCTGATCAGAAAGAGCATTATTTGTCCACGGACAAGAAGCCGAAAGCTAGGGATCTTAAGGAAGTCTACTTCACCGACAAGCGTCTGCACGAACTTGCGCTGCAGGGCAAAGTGAACGACTGGCGTCGCAGGACAGTGAGCCTGCCGCGTGAGCCAAATGCCAGCCGTGTCGAGCTGCAGATCGACGGCGAGCACATCGGGTTCGCCAAGCATGATGGTGAGTGGGCGTTCGAGGCGCCGCTGAGCGGTCGCGTCAGCCGCGAGGCGGTGCGTTCGTTTCTGGACGCCACCGGGGCGATCAACATTGAGTCGTTCATCGCGGATAAGCCGGAGGATCTTTCCGTCTTCGGGCTGGATGCGCCGCTTGCCCGGTTGAGCGTGTACACGCCGCAGCCGAACGCAAGTGATGAGGCGGATGATGAACAGAAGGACGCGGAGACATCCGGGACGTCAGCCCTGAAGGAAACCACGGTCGCGATCGGTCGCCCCACCGACCTGAGCGAGGACCGCTTTTACGCCACGCTGATCGAGGATGGCAACCCCACCGGCGTCGTCTTCGCCATCCGCAAGCATGACCGTAACAAGCTGAGCACAACGGTTGACAAGCTGCGCGATCCGCGCATCGTGCTGGCATCGAGCACCGAGGTGCGGCACCTCAAGCTCGAACGGCACGATGGCGTCTCGCTTGTGATGGATCGCGGCTCATCGGGCTGGGCGTTCGTGGAACCGGGGCCGGACTTTGCGGCTGATCATGACGCGGTGGCGAAGCTGGTGTCGGCTGTCACACAGGCCCGGGCGGAAAGCTTCGTCGCAGGTGCCGCTCCCGAAGGGGAGCCGCTGGCGACACTGACGCTCTCGGCAATCGCGAAGCCGGAACCGGAGGTGCTGCGTATCTTCGCACACAGCGAGGGTGAGACAACCAAACACCTGGTCCTGCGCAACAACGAAACAACAGGGCATGTGCTGTCTGTCGAACTGCTCGCGCCGCTCTTTGAACCGGTCATCGCTCTGCGCAATCGCGATGTGCTGGACGTCACCGCAGACAGACTGGCATCGCTGACACTGACGCGACCGGACGGAGCGGTGTATCGCTTCGAACGTTCTGCCACAAAACCGGAGGAAGGCAGCGCAACGGATGAAAACGCGGAAACGGAGAACGAGGAAGCGAAAACTGTAGCGACGAAGGCCGTATGGAAGCTCGTTGGTTATGATGCCTACGAGGAACACACCTTCCAGCAGTTACTGGCTGCACTGTTGCCGCTGCGTGCGACGCGATGGATCGACAGCGAACCGAGCCAGGCGGTCGGCTACACACTGGAGCTGACCACATCAGACAACGCGCAGCACCGCGTCATCATCGACCCGGTCACGCGCATCGCCCGGGTGGATGAGGTCGATCAACCCTTTGAGATCAGCAATGAACTGCTGCAGCGGCTGGGCGAGGAGTTGCGCGACCGCACGATCATCCGCTTCAGCAGCGACGCGATCGTCACTGTCGTGCTCGCACGTGGCGAGGAAAAGCTCACCATCAACCGGGAAGGCTCACGCTATGTGAATGCGGCAGGCGATGCTGTGGATCAGGACGCCGCGGCCAGCCTGTTCGATACACTCGCCGGAATGCGAGCCGAACGCTACCTGCCGTCCCTGCCCGACAATGCGCCGCGTGACGGACTTCGTTCGATCAGCATCACGACGCGCGATAACACGACGGTCACCCTGCTGCTGGACGCGAAAGAAGGCCGTGCGACCGTCGAAGGTAGCGACACATGGTTCCTGCTGGATGAGGACACGATCGCGAAGCTGGTCGCCCACCTGCCGGGTGATGATGTCGCGACCGATGATGACAGCGATGATGCCGAATGACTTTTGATGCGATGAGACAGGTGTCCCATCCATATTGAACATGTTTGTCGCTAACGCGGGAACCGATCAGGAAAAGATGCGAAGCTGATGCAGCTCCAGGTCAAGCTTGCTGACAGGCTTCTCGACGTTGAGGCGATACTGCCCGCTCCAGCACGCCGTGCAGTAGTGCTCAGCCGGCAGCTTCACGCAGCGGAGCATCCCCTCCAGTGAGAGGAAGTGCAGGCTGTCCACGCCGAGGAACTCGCGAATCTCCTCGACGGTGCGATTGTGGGCGACAAGCTGCGTCTTATCCGGGAAATCGACCCCGAAGTAGCATGCGTGACGGATCGGCGGGCAACTGATGCGAAGGTGAATCTCCTTCGCCCCGGCCTTGCGCAACTGTTTCATCTTGCCGCGTGTCGTCGTGCCACGCACGATCGAGTCGTCCACCACCACGATGCG
The DNA here is from genome assembly GCA_937988825.1 of uncultured Phycisphaeraceae bacterium. GTDB lineage: Bacteria > Planctomycetota > Phycisphaerae > Phycisphaerales > Phycisphaeraceae > CALKHT01. The sequence continues at coordinate 27,767 of CALKHT010000039.1, read as the reverse complement.
CTTGCCACGGACGATGTCGCTCACGACGTTGTGCTTGAGCTGCACCGCCGCGTTGCGCTGCGCCTGCGTGGGCTGGATGAACGTGCGGCCGACGTAGCGGTTGGGGACGATGCCCTCACGGTAGTCGATGCCGCTCTGGCGGGCGTAACCCAGCGACGCCGACCGCCCCGAGTCTGGCATCGGAATGACGTAGTCAGCCTCGACGGGCGCTTCGATCGCCAGTTGCTCGCCCAGCCGTTCACGCACCAGTTGCACCGTCTCGCCGAACACCACCGAGCTGGGGTTGGCGAAGTAGACGTGCTCGAAGATGCAGTGGGCCGGCGTCTGAGGCGCAGCGAAGCGACGCGAGCTGATGCCCGCATCGCTGAGCGTCACGATCTCACCCGGCTCAACCTCGCGCACGAATTTCGCGCCGATCGCATCGAGCGCGACCGTTTCGCTCGCCACGCACCAGTGCCCCTCACCCGTCTGCCCCAGCACCAGCGGCCGCCATCCCCACGGATCACGCACCGCCTCAATGCGGTCGCGGAACAGGAACACCAGCGAGTAGGCCCCCTGCAGGTGCGTCAGCGCCTCGGCCAGCGGATCCTCCTTGGACAGATGATGCGACGCCAGCAGATGGATGATGACTTCAGTATCGGTGGTGGTGTGGAAGATGTGGCCGCGTTCCTCATACGCCTGTCGCAGCAGCGCAGCGTTGATGAGGTTGCCATTATGGGCGACGGCCACCTGCCCACCAACGTAGCCTTCCAGCAGCGGCTGGGCGTTGCAGGGCTTGCTCGACCCGGTGGTCGAGTAGCGGTTGTGGCCGATCGCAGCCGCCCCCCGCAGTTTTTCCAGGATTTCGGCGTCAAAGACGTCGGCGACCAGTCCCATGCCGACATGGGCCCGCAGGACCGCCCCATCGCTGACGGCGATGCCGGCCGATTCCTGCCCTCGATGCTGTTGCGCGTAGAGTGCCGTGTAGGCCAAATGGGCCGCGTCCGGGGCGCCCCAAACGCCGAACACCCCGCATTTGTCTTTGGCTTCGCCCGTCATGCTGTCGTGGCATCCATCGGTCGGCCGTCAGGTCGCGGATGATCGCCCCCACCAGGCCGAAGGCAAAAGTAGTCAACGCGGCCCAGCCGGTCAAACGCCCGCCGCGTCCGGAGAGGACAATTATAGCCGCGCCCGAAGGAGAGAAGGGACAAGGGACGGAGGAGGAAGATAACAAGACTCGTTCGGGGGTAACCCCGCCCTTCGCGGCGTTGAGGGACGGGCGTTGGGGAAGGTTTTTCCCCTTCGGGTCAACGTGCCTTCGTGCCTCGCCTCAGTCCCTTCCCATCTGCTATAACCCCGCCATGTCCCCCTTTCTTTCCATTCGGCGATCGCTCCTGCACTGGTACGACCGCAACGGGCGACAGATGCCCTGGCGCGTGCGGCGGCCAGGGCGGGCGGACCCTTACCACGTGCTCGTGAGCGAGGCGATGCTGCAGCAGACGCAGGTCGCCACCGTCATCGACTATTTCAACCGCTTCATCGCGGCGTTTCCCACGGTCGAGCATCTGGCGGCCGCGTCAGAGCAGGAGGTACTGCGGCTGTGGCAGGGGCTGGGGTACTACCGGCGGGCGAAGCATCTGCACCGGGCGGCTCAGCGGATCGTCACGGAGCATGGCGGGCAGGTGCCGCGCGATGTCAATGCGCTGCTCGACCTTCCCGGCGTCGGCCGGTACACCGCCGGAGCGATCGCCTCGATCGCCTACGATGTGCGGGCCCCCATTCTCGACGGAAACGTCGCACGCGTACTAGCCCGTTGCTTCGGCATCGAGGAACCCGTCGATGCCCCGGCCACGCGGAAGCAGTTCTGGCAGCTCGCAGAGGAGCTGACCGCCCCCAGCCGGCCAGGCGACTTCAATCAGGCGATGATGGACCTGGGTGCAATGGTGTGTACCCCCCGCCGGCCGAGCTGCGTGACCTGCCCGCTGGCACGCTACTGCCGGGCGAAGGCGACCGACCGGGTGGATGAACTGCCGCGAACGCTGCCCCGCCGCGCACCACGGACGGTAACGCACCACATCCTCGCCATCGAGCGCGGCGGCCGCTATCTCGTGCAGCAGCGACCGGCTTCGGGACTGTGGGCGAACCTGTGGCAACTTCCCACGGCTGAGGAAGTCCCCATCGATGGCCTTACGGCATGGGCGGCTGAGCAACTGGGCCTTCAACTGGGGGAACTGCAACCGCTCGACCGCTTCACCCATCAGACCACACACCGCACGATCCGGTTCGAGTTGTGGCGTACTTCGGTGGCCGGTGGCCGACTGAAACGCGGGGCCGGTGAATGGCGGGCACTGGATGACATGTACGACCTGCCGCTGGGCAACCCGCAGGTCCGGGCGATCGAACAGCTACAGGCCAAACGTTCCCACCCGAAGCGATCACCCTCCCCCGCCCCTACGTAAACGACAAGCGTGACGAGTCAACCTCGCCCCGCCTCAGCAATCTGTCTTCACATGTACGCTGCGTTTACCGCGCCCCCAGCCGCTGCCGGATCAGCCTAGCCCGTGCCTCGCGTCGGGTGGCCGGGTCCATCTCCGTGTCGGTCAGCTTCTGCAGGTGGGCCGGCTGCGTGAGCAGGAACAGCTCGTTGATCGTGCGGATATCCACTGTGTCGATCCGCCCCAGGTTCACCCCCAGTCGCAGGTGCGACAGCAGCGCCAGCGTCTCCTCAGTACCCATCACCCGCGCGTGGGTGAGCAGCGCCCAGGCGCGCCACACTTTGTCGTCGAGCTGGGCCGGCCGCTGACGCAGCAATGCCTGTCGGGCCTGCTGCTCATACGCGATGATCTGCGGAACAATGGTGTGCTCGAAATCAGCGCGGATGTCCTCCTCGCTGCGTCCGAGTGTCGTCTGATTGGAAATCTGATAGAGATCGCCCAGCGCATCGGAGCCTTCGCCGAAAAGCCCTCGCACCGCCAGATGCATATCGCGAGCCGCCCGGCGGACCTTGTCGATCTCACCCGTGAGCTTCAGGGCTGGCAGATGCAGCATCACGCTGATGCGGATCCCCGTGCCCACATTCGTCGGGCACGCGGTCAGGTAGCCGAACCGTCGGCTGTAGGCGAAATCCAGCCGCTCCTCCAGCACATCGTCGATGCGGTCGATCTGATCGAACGCTTCGGAAAGCTGCATCCCACTGCGGAGCACCTGAATGCGCAGGTGGTCCTCTTCGTTGACCATGATGGCGAACGTTTCGTCCGCCCCGATCGCCACCGAACGCGGCATGTCATCACTGGCGTTGGCGTGCTGGCGGCTGATGAGGTGACGCTCGACAAGCAACTGCCGATCCAACGGCGTGCTTTCCAGCAGGTTCACCCAGATCACGCCATCGGCAAGCCGACCGTTGGTGATTTCCTTACGACAGCGTTCCAGGATCTCGTAGCGTTGTCGACGGTTGGCGCGGCCAACGAAAGGGAAACCAGCCAGATTGCGTGCCAGACGCACCCGGCTGGAGATGACGATCTCACTATGCGGCCCCATACCGCGCAGCCATTCACCAGCGTGATCTGTCATCTGCCTCAGCGGGTTCACGACTGTTCCTCAAACTGCCGGATGTCGTCGCGCAGTCGGGCCGCCAGTTCGTAATCCTCGGCCGCAACCGCTTCATCCAACCGTTTGCGCATGCGGTAAATCTGCGCCTGGCGGTGTTCGGCGGCACCGGCCCGACGGGGAACCTTCCCAAGATGATGCGTTGCCCCCTCGTGGGCACGCTCCAGCAACGGACTGAGCTGCTCCTCAAATGCCTTGTAGCAGTTGGGGCAGCCCAGCAGCGAGTTTTCGCGAAAGTCCGAGAAGCTCATGCCACAGTGTTCGCACACCTTCTCCTGACGGGCGGGCGCCCCACTGTGCAGCTTCACGAAATTGGTGAGAAGTTCGTTGATCGGCGTGTGAGCCGCCTTGATAACCAGCCCGGCTTCGCTGGCGTGCAGATCGCACAGATGCTTCTCAATCTTCTGCCCCTTGATGATTTCCACCGAGTGGGTGGTCGCAGGACGGTCGCAATGATCACATTTGTGCTTCACGGCTGATCCAACTCACTATTGGCCCTTTTTGGATTCTAGATTTGGGCATGGTGTGATTCAACCATTCCGGCGATTCATCGCACCTTCTTTGCTGAACCGGTACAATGCCGGCGCATGCGGACGGGAGATGCCTTTCCGGGACCAAAGCCCGGGGCGGTCGCGAGCATTCGCCGAACGGCCGACCCGGGGCGCGGCGTCACCACCCGACCGCCGTCGCCGCAGCATGTTATGTCGATTCCCGTCTTCAAGGGAGACCGCGAGTGACGACGACGCTGCCAGCCCCGCCGGATCAGACACGCCAGGAGACGGCGCTGTCGACGCGAATCGCTGCGCCGGCTTCGCCGCCGCCCACACCTGCCTCGCGATGGCAACTTATGCGAACGCGCTTGCGCAAGCGTGTTCGCTGGGCGTTGCTTGCGGGTCTGATCGGAGGAGCGGCGGGAGCGGTGCTAGGCTGGAACGCCGACACACCGACTTATCGGGCTGAGTTGCGGCTGGAGGTACGGCCCGTCGTGGCGGGAGTCAGCAGTGAGGCAACCGAGGGCGACCCCGCCGAGGCGGTTTATCGGGCCTTTGTCGAGCGGCAGATCGAGCTGCTGCAAACGCACGCATCCGGCAAGGGAGAACTGACGGTCACCGCCGGCACGGGTCGGCCGACGCCGCTGCATCTGGCTCTGCTGCACACCAAACGGAATGCCGCGGCCGACACGCTTGCCTCCCTTCTCGAAGCCTATCAGAGGTCGGCCGAGTTCGAGCGTCAGCAGGCCGATGCTGCTCAGCTCGAAAAACTGATCGAGGACCGCACCACCCTGCGGCAACATCTGCTGGCGGTCCGCCAGCAACGCAACAAGGTGGAAACAACGCTCGGTTCCCTTCAGCTTGACGAGGCATTGCGTACGCGGGCGGAAGAGCTTGCCAAAATCGAACTACAACTCACAGAAACCGAGATCGCGCTGGCGACACTGAAGGCGCAGTCTGCTGAACCAACGAGCGCCGACACCCAGCGTCTTGCCGCCATGGCGCGGACCGACAGCGTGCTGGCCGGGCTGCTGGCACGACAGGCGGAGCTGGCGGCCCGTTACGATGCGATGAGCCTGACCATGGGCGAGAACGCCCCGGCTATGCGCGAGCTGCGCACCGAGATCGACGCCGTGGCACAGCAGATCAACCGACACGTCACACAGGCGACCGCGGCCAGGGTGAACCTGGCGGGGCTGGGCATCGAAGGCGCGGTCACGCTCACTGTGGACGAACTGGCCGGCCGACAGCGAACGCTCAGCCAGATGCGTGACCGCGTCGCAGCCGAGCACGCCCGCCTCGTCGAGCACAAGCGGCAGATTCAGCAGTTGGATGACGCCATCGCCTACGCCCAGTCGCTCATCGAACAGCGGGAGCAGCAGATGCGCCAGCTTCTTGTGGGCGGATGGGCGGCCGGCCGGGTGTTGCTGCCGGAATCTTTGACGCCGCTGGTGACACGTCATGCCGACCCGCGTCCGGCTGCGGCGCTGCTCGGTGGCACGGCGGGCGGACTGACCCTGCTGGCGATCGCACTGGTACTGCTGGCGGCGGATCAGCGAATTCTGCGGGCCGAGATCGTACCCGTCGCAACGGGAGCCGCTCCTCTGCTCGGCCGTGTACCCGCCATGGATAAGAAAGGCGACGGCTCGATCCAGTCGCAGGCCGCGGCCATGAGTATCCATGAGATTCGCGCACTGCTGGAACTGCGTGGCGCTGCCGCCGGCGCCAAGGCGTTTGCGATCACCAGTCCCAGCGAAGGTTCGGGCAAGACCAGTCTGACGGTCGGGCTGGCGACATCGCTGGCGCTGTCCGGCACGCGCACGCTGCTGGTGGACTGCGAACTGACCGGCCGGGCCAAACCCGCCGCGAACAACGGTGTCAACGGCGCCCCGCAACGTCAGAGCGTCGACGAGGTGATGACCGTCATGGGTTACCTCGACGATCGCGAGACTGACATCCTGCTGCTTCCACCGGACGCAAAGGTCGGACTGGTGGGCATGCTGGAGGGCGGCACGCTGGAACAGTGTGTGGTGGAGACGAGCGTGCCGAACCTTTCGCTGCTGCCTGCCGTTGGCGCTCGGCCGCAGCATGTGGGCCGGTTGTCCACGCATTTCATCAGCGAATTGATCGCCGAAGCACGACGCCACTACGACATGATTCTTTTCGACACGGGGCCGATACCGGGCAGTATCGAGGCGCTTTTCGTGGCTGGCCGGGTGGATGAGGTCATCCTCGTGGTCGCGCGTGGCGAAACGCAGAGCCGGGTGGACAAGACACTGGCGCAACTGCGCATGATCGGAGCGAAGCTGGCGGGCACAGTGTTCAATCGTGACGAAATGCAACTGGCTGGTGCAGCCGGCGAAAGCACGACGGACACTCCCATTGCGCGACAGGATGTTGGTTCGGGCATCTTTGCCGCCGCTGTACAGGCGCAGACAGCCGCAAAACGGTCCGCCACCGCGCCGTCACGCAAAGCGGAAGTCTCCTCTGAGGAAAGCCCTGCGACGGAACCCGCCTCACCCGTCGCCCCTGCCCCCACGACTGTTCAGGACGAAGATGATGACGCGATTCGCCCCGAGGACGCGGGCGAACTCTACCGTACGCTGCTGGCGGAGGAAATCGACCTGGACGCCAGGCAGTCCCCCGGCGCGGAACTCTCACTCAACGAGGCCGCGACGCCTGATTCAATCACTTCCGAACCGCCTACCAGCGCGGGTGTCATGACAGCCGATGCCGCACCAACCGCCGACAATGCGGACGAACTGGACGAGGATGACATGCTCGACAACCTTGTCGACAGCGTGATCGTCTCGGCACACCGCGCACAGATCGAAACTTCACGGCAAGAGTGAACGACATGCCAATCTCCAAGCGACACATCTGGTGGATGCTGCTGTTGCTGATGTGCTGGACGGCTCAGCCTGCTGCGGCGCAATATGCCGGTGCAGTCCACGCCGCTTATGACGCGAAGCTCGGCTTCACTGTCACCGGCCGCATCACTGCCATCCACGTTAAACCGGGCGATCGTATCGAAGCAGGACAAATCATCGCCACGCTCGATGACACGGTGCAAAAAACGCTCGTGGAACTGGCACAAAAAGAAGCGGCAAGCGACGTGGCCGTGCGGACGGCACAGCAGCGGCTGGAACGCGCTCGCGCTGCGGGAGGCAACGCTGTCGAAACCGCGCAGGCGCAACTCGAACTCGAACAGGCGCAACTGCAACACGCGCTCGCCCAACAGCGCTTGCAGCACGCCCAGGCCATTCTCGACCAGCACACACTGAAAGCTCCCGTCGCGGGACTCATCGAATCGGTAGACGCCATCGTCGGCGAGGTCGTCACCCCCGGCCGACCAGTCGTACGGTTGATCCAGACAGATAAACTCCTGATCGACGTAGCAGTGCCAACGCAGCGCACTGTGACGCTGACAGTCGGCCAGTCTGCCCGGGTAACGCCCCGTCGCGCTAACGCACAACAGCTGCCCGGCCGCATCGTCCACATCGCCAACACAATCGACCCGCAGACCGACACCCGCCGCGTGCGCATCGCGATCGACAACCCCGGTGATCTGCTGGCAGGTACACACGTCGAAGTCGAGCTGCCCGAGCCGACCGCCTCACCACCGCCCAGTGCATCGCGCGAAGCGCAAACCGCCGCCGCGCCCCAGCGCGACGACTGATCCACCGTCCCGCCCCTTACACTGCCGCACTGTTACCCTGATTTGCCAGACGCTCCACCGCATGAGCCGCTCCACCTCTCTGCCGCGATTTCTTCCGGGTGTGTCAGACGCCGCCGGCGCAGTGTCCGCCCCCGTTGTCGCGCGCGAGCTGATCGTCAGCGAAGCCGATCGTCTGCGGCTGATGCGTAGTCAGGAGCGTTATGCCGATTCATCGCTTACCGATTACTTTTTCGCCACCCGCGCGGAGGATGCACAGGTCAGCGATGTATTCGAGCACCTGCGATGGGGCGGGCAGTTCGTCTTCGTCTCGCGCCAGCCACGCCAGGTCGAAGCCGTATACAACCAGTTCCGCCATCGCCCCGAGTTCGCCGTCGAGTGCGAACCCGCCTGCATCCGCGAACCGGCGAGCCTGTTTCGTTTCGGCCCGTTACGCAAACGCCATTACTACTTCACCGCTCGCAAGGTGCTGCTGGCCGCACCGGGCGTACACACCGACCGCCATTCCTACGATGTGCGCCTGCACCGCTCGCGCGACGATCGGCCCGGCGATCAGGCCTACGTCGTCCTCAAGCAGACACCCACGCTGGAGCAGGCAGCGGGCCGACTGGCGCAGCGTTTTCCGGATGCAGATGATGAAACCATCCAGCGCGGCGCACGCAAGCTCGTGAACAAGGTCTTTCCGCTGTTCCTGACGCGCGAAGCCGCTTTTCTTAAAATCCTGCAGCGCGAACTACCCCGCGAATATCGCAAGCGCGTACCCGAAGTGATCCATCTGGAAAAGGATGAGCGAGGCTTCGTCAGCAAGCTCTATCTCAAATGGCTGCGGCTGGGCGGCCAGACCCTGCCGCACCTGGAGTTCGCCAAACAGGCGGCCGACCTGTTGCGCGTCCTGCACGACAAGGTCGGCATCATTCACCTGGATCTGCGACTGGATAACTTTGTCATTACCGAGCACGGCGTCGGATTCGTCGACTTCGGTTCAGCCGTGCGCGTCGGCGAAAACGTGGAGCAGTCCGCCATGCTCGCCAAGCTGCTCAACGAGATGCTGTCCAACTCGCAGATTCAGCGTGACCTCTATCGCCTGGTCCGCAAAGGCACCGTCACCAGCAGCCTGTTCGCGGGGGCGTATCAGAAAATCGACCGGGCGATCGACCTTTTCTACCTCGTGCTGCAGATGAACCGTCCCCACCGTAACCCCGACTTCCGAGGCCTGGTCGCCTACGACCCCGCCACCGAAGCCGCCCGCCACCTCTCCCAGCTCAGCCGCACCATCCTCCAGCCCCCCGACCCCGACCACCCCCCCATCCGCACCGCGGGTGAACTGCTCACCAGCATCCTCCAGGTTGAAAAACGCCTGGCGGGGTGAGACTTCCATCGCCGACCGTTCGGGTGTCATTGCTCCCAAAGCCTGATATGTCACGGCTGTTCTCGGTTTGTTGCCATAGTTAAGCGACCGTTTACTATGACAGGCCAAGCGGCACTGTAGTAAAGGCTGGCTTTCCCAAGCAATCGGACGTCATCGACGCGCGCGGAGGGGGAAACACGGTAGCGTCAATAAAAAAACCGCCAGAACCTGGTTCTGGCGGTCGCTTTAAGTTACTGCGGCTTAGTCGCTTAACGCGGGCGGCAGGAGTCGAACCTGCAACCTTCAGATCCGTAGTCTGATGCTCTATCCAATTGAGCTACGCCCGCTTGGGGGACGGTAACTATATCGGGTCGCGGGCCGGTCGGCAACGCTGGGGGTCAAACGGTGACCGGACGGGTAGCGGCCGCGGGTCGGGCTGTGGGCGATGTCGATGCCAACGGGGACGCAGCCCCTTGTTCGATCAAATGATACGCAAAGGCGTCTGCAATCGCCTGCCACGAGGCGTCGACGATGTTCTCGTTCACGCCGACTGTGGAAAAGTGGCGTTCGGCGGCACCGTCCGCCTGCCCGTTGCGCACAGCGAACTCGGCGATGACGCGCACCTTCGCGGCCGACTCGGCGGTCGGGTTCACCACACGCACTTTGTAGTCGACCAGGTGGACCTGCGCCACCTGCGGGTAGCGTCGGGCCAGGCACTTGCGCAGCGCCCCGTCCAGGGCGTTGACCGGGCCATCCCCTTCCGCCACGTGGTGTTCGGTCGCCACCGAGCCATCCGGCTCATCGAAGCGCAGCTTCACCGTCGCCTCGGTAACCGGCTGCTCGCCGTCGCGACGCATGATCACGCAGCGGTAGTGGTCCAGCGTCCAGAAGTTCGGCCGTGTCCCCAGCACGTCATGCAGCAGCAGCTCGAAACTGGCTTCGGCGGCCTCAAACTGATAGCCCTGATGCTCCAGGTCCTGCACCCGCATGAGCACCTGCCGCTGCACGGCCCGGTCCTCGACGATGTTGAACTTGCGGCCGAGTGTCGCGGCAATGTTGCTCCCGCCAGACAGTTCGCTCACCAGCACCCGGCGGGTGTTGCCCACTACTTCCGGGTCGATGTGTTCGTAGCTGTGCGCAATCCTCTGGACAGCGTGCACGTGCATCCCGCCCTTGTGGGCGAAGGCGGCTGAACCGACGAACGGCTGCCCCGGCACCAGGTTCAGGTTCGCCAGTTCATAGATGAAGCGGCTGGTACGGGTGAGTTGTTTCAGAGCGTCGGGGTGGAGGCAGTCAAGGCCCATCTTCAGCCGCAGGTTCGCCACTACGGACAGCAGGTCGACGTTGCCACAGCGCTCGCCGATACCGTTGATCGTGCCCTGGACCTGCACGGCACCCGCCTCAACAGCAGCCAGGGCATTGGCCACCGCCAGACCACCATCGTTGTGGGGGTGGATACCCAGCTTCACGTCCGGCCCCAGGGCCTGGCGCACCTCGGTCACCACCTGGCTGATCCAGCCGGGCAGCGACCCACCGTTGGTATCGCACAGAACCAGTCGCGTCGCCCCGCCCTCCAGGGCTGCCCGCAGCGTCGCAAGGGCGTATTCGGGGTTGGCGCGATAGCCGTCGAAAAAGTGCTCCGCATCGTAGAAGACCTCTGGTCCGGCTGCGTGGCAGTAAGCCAGCGACTCGCGGATCATGGCGAGGTTCTCCTCTCTGCTGACGCGCAGCACCTCATCCACATGCAGGTCCCAGGTTTTGCCCACGATGATGATGACGGCGTTAGGCAGTGGGACCGCCGCGTTGATCAGGGCAGCCATCCCCGGATCCTCCTGCGGCTTCATGCCCCGGCGGCGGGTCATGCCGAAGGCGCAGATACGGGCATGTTTCAGGTCCAGGTGGCGGGCCTCCTTGAAGAAGGCTTCATCCTTGGGATTGGACAGCGGGTAACCGCCCTCGATGAAGTCGACGCCCAGTTCGTCCAGGTGCTGGGCGATCTTGAGCTTCTCGACGAGGGAGAAGGCCACACCTTCTCCCTGGGTGCCGTCGCGAAGGGTCGTGTCGTAGATCTCGACTTTCCGTGGGGCGCTGCTCATGGTCCGTTACGTCCGAATCGGGTTCGTGGCCTTTGGGCCAACCAGAATGAAAAAACCCTGCCTCGCGGCAGGGTTGGGCTTGGTCGCATCAATCACACGATCGCCGGTCCCTACCGCGGTTGCGGAGAGCAAATAATCTGAATCGCGATCGCAATGTTCGAACGAGTCATGGCGTGCATTGTATCGACCAAATCACGTTTGTCCATCAAAAACCGCACTCGCCCGGTTTGTGAGGGCCCCTGGCCAGGGCGTTATAAGTCTACCTGCCGGGTGTCCCATGACGACACTCACGCGCGGCGACGGTACCAGCCAATACACAGGAGACATGATCTTCCCTCCTCCTTCGGAAAAACTTGGCAGCTCCCTGCGGCCAGACGCTAAGGACAATAGCAATATATCTCAAACGACCAAAAGTCCGGAGCTGACGAACCAGATGACGACAGGCGTAGCTTCGACGAGTTCTTTCGTTGTCGTACCTCTGCCTTGAGCTAAAACCGGGACCGTCAAACCGGGAAAGATTTCCCCGAAAGGGATGGTCGCGTTGAAAGTTGGCGCCTGACAATTTAACTTGCCGCTGCGATGAATGATGCGAGCGTGGGACCCGCTGCTGTGCTGCGGGCCCATTTGTTGCTCTATCTACTTAGTTTCGCGTAGCTTGCATCCTAAGCCGGAGCGCAGAACGACATGCCGGTACCCACCACGACCTTCCGCGATATGAGAAAACTCAACGTGCTGTTCGCCGTTTCGGCGGTGGCACTGCTGGGCGCGACCCTGTGGCTGGTCCTGGCCGACCACCACAAGGAGTGGCGGCTTTACCAGCGCGATGCGGTGGTGTGGGAAGTGGCCATGAAGCAGGATGCCCAGCGCAACGCCATGACGGCCGAATATCAGGCCGAGGTGACCGCGCTGAACAAGGCCATCCGCGAGCTGGAAGCCACCATCCGCTCCGACGAAACCATTGCCCGGCTGAAGCGTGAACTGGCAGAACTGCGCGACGAGGAAGCGAAGCTGAAGCTGCCTCTCAACATTGCCAAAGGCGAGATCGTCCCGGCTGAGCAGGCGCTGGAACATGCCCTACTGGCCTGCGGGGCTGATTCACCGGAAGCCCAGGCCGCCCGGGAGAAGGTGGTTCGCGTCACCGAGGCGTTCAACCAGAAGAACGCCCAGATGGCCGCGATCGTCGCCGCGATCGAGAAAAAGACCACGGAACTGGAAGAGGCCGAGGCGTGGCTGAACGACCTGCGTTCGGAACTGACACGCAAGCAGATTGCGGTCAATTCGCTCGAGGAGCAGCTTAAGGCGTTGCAGCCCCCGGCGATCACCAAGTTCCGCGACATGCCGCTGCTGAACTGGTTCAACCCATCGGAGAAGCCGCGGCAGGTGGTCGTGCCGGCTGTGCTGCAGGACCTGCACTTCAAGCAGGTCGAATCGATCGACCGGTGTATGTCGTGCCACGTGAACATCGACAAGCCGGAATATGAACCGCAGACGCTGCTGGCATTCGTGGAACGGCAGATCGCCGTTTCAGAGGGTCAGGATGTGTCACGTCTGACGTTCGAGCCGGTCGTTCTGCCTCAGTTCTGGGCGAACGCGGGCGTTGCGGCGGGTCTGGGTGAACAGGTCAAGGCCATTGAGGAATCAGCCCGCACCGCCCTCAACGCGATCTACCGCGAGATCGAAGCCAAGCGCAACCCCGCCGCCGCGCAAGCACAGGCCGACGAAAAGGACCCCGTCCCGGCGGACAAGCTTTACGAGACGATTCAGAAACTGGTGCGCACGCGTGCGGATCAGTCCGGCGAGGTGCCGCTGAGCCGATGGTATGAGCCAATCGCCCAGATGCGCGACGAGCTGCGTCAGCTTGTGAAGTCGCATCTCGATGAGCAAGAGCTGAGACTGCTGGAAAGCACGTACCGGACGGCGGCGATCGCGGAACTGAATAAGCATCGCAAGCAGGCTGGGCTTGCTCCGCTGAGCGACAGCCCGGTGCTGCTGGGCCACCCGAGGATGGACATGTACGTGGCGGCCGAATCGCTGCACCCGATGGACACACCGGGTGACCCGGTGCGGACGTTCGGCTGCACGGTGTGCCACGAGGGCGCGGGCCACGAGACGCAGTTCCAGTACACCGCCCACACACCACGTAACATCTGGGTGGACGCGGCGAACGGCACGCCCATCCCCGAATTCCTGTTGCGTGAACCAGAAAAGGCCGCTCCGCAGCATCGCCAGCCGCAGCTCGCGACGGGCAGCGAGGTCGAGCTCGTGCTGACCGCTGCCCCGGCGACGAGTGGCCATGCCTCGGCGGCATCGACCACGACCGGCTTCGCACACGATGACCTGTACCTGCCTGATCCCAGCGATCATGCCCACCCCTTCGCGCCCAAGCACGATCACGGCCACGAAGCCGCCTACGTGCATCCGGTCACCGGCCAGACCCGCCGGGCCGTGAAGCAGGAGGAATACTGGGCCAAGGCGTATGGCTGGCACCACGTGCACTTCATGCACTGGGAGCGGCCGATGCATCAGCTCGATTATGTCGAATCGAGCTGCACCAAGTGCCACACGGACGTGTACGACATCTCTGATGCGGCGCCCCGACTGTTTGAGGGTCGCAAGCTCTTCGCGCAGATCGGCTGCGCCAACTGCCACGCGGTGGGCACGGTGCAGAGCGCTCTGGACGTAAAAAAGGTCGGCCCGTCGCTGGTGCACGTGAAGGAGAAACTGTCGGCGGACATGATGGGGTCGTGGATCTGGTCGCCGCGAGGCTTCCGCCCCACGGCCCGCATGCCCCACTACTTCATGCTGGAGAACAACTCGTCTCCGCTGGATATCCGTCGCACGCGCACGGAAGTGGCGGCGATCACCTATTACCTGCAGCACGCCGAACCCCGGGCTGAGTACTACGCCCAGCAGAACAAGCCCGTGCCGCAGTACACGCCGATTCCGCTGTCGGATTCGATGCTGGAGGCATCGGATGAGAGCATTGCCCGTGGCCGGGAGCTCTTCAATACGATCGGCTGCCTGGCGTGCCACAGCAACCTGGAGGATCAGACACGGCCGTGGCTGGTGGACGATGTCGCTCGCCGCCAGCGTGTCAGCCAGGCGGAAGCCGAAAACATCGTCAATGCGATGACCTACAACGAGCGGCACTGGTACGCCCAGCGCTACATCCCCGAGCGGATCACGCTGGTCGGACCGGAGCTGTCCGGTGTGGGTACAAAGCTGATGGCGGGCTGGCCCGAGAATGAAGCCCGCGTGCGTGCCAAGCGCTGGCTTTACGACTGGGTGCGCAACCCACAGCACTACTCCGACTACACAATCATGCCGTCCCTGCGTCTGGATGAGCAACAGGCCAGCGATCTGGCAGACTATCTGCTGTCGCTGCAGCGCCCGGGTGTGATGCGCACCGAGGATGGTCAGCTCGTCGAACGCGATGAAAACGGCAACGTCATCCCCTACCGGCCCGGCGCGTTCAACGCCGAGGCTGTCGACAAGCAGATGCTCGAGGAACTGGTTGTGGCGCTGCAGGCGGTGCAGAGCACGCCCGCGATGGTCCGCGAGCAGATGAATCAGAACCGCGATGAGTGGACCACCGAAAAGCAGCTCTACTGGCTGGGCCAGCGCATGATCACGCACTACGGCTGCGTGGGCTGCCACACCATCAACGGCCTGGAGGATGCCGCCTCCGCCTGTGCCGAGCTCAACGACTGGGGTACCAAGGACCCGCACAAGCTTGATTTCGGTTACTTCGACCACGCCTACGATAAGCAGCGTGCCCAGCCCTTCCCCGGCTGGAAGGTGGCGCATGAGGGCCTGCAGGCCGATGCGCCGCACATCACGGCGGAGGATGCTCTGCAGTGGCGTTACCAGTGGGAGGAAATGCACGAACTGGAGCGCCGGCCGTGGCTGTACCAGAAGCTGCACAACCCGCGTGTGTATGATCGCGGCCGCATCTCGCTGGACAGCAAGATGGTCAACGACCGCATCGAGCTGGGTCGGCCCTACGACAAGCTCAAGATGCCCAAGTTCTTCCTGACTGATCGTCAGGTGCGGGCGCTGACCACGTTCGTGACGGGCGTCATGGCGCCGGGCGTGACCACAGAGTTCCAGGCCGCGGCCGTCAACCCGATGAAGGAGAAGATTTCACGCGGCCGACAGATCGCCACGCTGTACAACTGCTACGGCTGCCATAACATCGAGGGCAACGAGCCATTCATCCAGCAGTACTACGGCGTCTACGAAGCTGACGGCTCGCTCAACGATAACCTGATCAACTGGGCGCCGCCTCGCCTGGTCGGTCAGGGCGCCAAGACGCAGCCGGACTGGCTGTACCACTTCCTGCAGAACGTGAACGGCCATCCGAACATTGCGCCGCCGGGCCAGGCGGTCGTGGGTGAATCGAAGATTCGCCCGTGGCTGAAGGTTCGCATGCCCAGCTTCGCACTGGAGCCGCACGAGGCGGCGGCGCTGGTGGACTACTTCGCCGCTGACAGCCGTGTCATGGCTGAAAAGATGGCTACTACGGTGAAGGCGATCACCGACTTCATCAACGAGTTCGACAACCAGGCGAATCGTGTTGAATCGGAGATCGCTGACCTGGATCGCCGCATCGCCGCGGCTCAGGCAGCCAACGATGCAGAAACCGCTCAGCGGGTGCGTCAGCTTGAAGGCATGAAACAGTCGCGGCTGCAGACATTGCAAACGCTGCGGCAGCAGGCTGCCGACCGCCGCGCCAACTGGTTCGACACGGACAACGAAAAGGTCCGTGCCGCGATGAAGGAGTTGAGGAAGTGGTGGCAGGTGCTTCAGTTGAACCATATCAAGACGAATCCACCGCTACTGGATGCTACCGATTTCGAAACCCGAAGCCGTAGCTGGAACGACGTGTTGCGACACGTGAATACGCTGTCGATGGCGTTCCACACCGATTACCCCTACATCCAGAAGCACGTGCCGGTGCTCAGTGAGGAGCAGTTCCTCCGCGGCGAGAAACTGTTCATGACCATGAGCTGCACGCAGGGTGAATGCCACCGTGTGGGTGATCATGAAGTCCTCGCACGAGCTGGTCTGCTCCTGACCGAACTGCCGCCGGTGGAGGAAGGCTTTGAGGACGAGGGGTACGGCGACGAAGAAGGTTATGGTGACGAGGAAGGTTACGGCGATGACGAGGGATATGGCGACGGCGAGGAGAATGACGACGCCGGTGCCTCCGGCGGTCCGCTGATCGTCCGTATCGCCGCCAAGAACGAACAGCCCGGCGGTGCGCCGAACCTGTCGCTGGTCCACAAGCGGCTGCAACGGCACTGGGTGGAACAGTGGCTGCGCCACGCTGAGATGATGCAGCCCAAAACGCGCATGCAGATCTTCTGGAAGCCCGATCCCCAGAAGGTCGCCGAACTGCCGCCCGGTGCACCGACCGAGCCGGGTTCCTTCTTCCGCACGGACATCCCCTATCCGCCGGAGCAGCGTGACCAGTTCGAGGCGCTGTACGGGCCGACGGGGACGTATCAGCGGCAGTTGGTGGTGGACTTCCTGTACGCGGTGGGGCCGAAGGCGATCACCTACGGTGCACTGCCGGATGCCCCGCGTCTGACAGGACCTCAGCCGCAGGTCGAGCTGCAGCCGCTGACCCCGGAGCAGATCGCGCGGATTCAGGCGGGCGAGTCGGCGGGGCCCTCCCCCACCACGACGCCCTCTGCGACGCCTCAACCGCGTCCGGAGCCGACGCCACAGCCCACGCCTCAGCCCGAACCTGCCGTTGAACAGCCGAGGCCGATCGAACCGGAGGTGTCGACCATCGAGGACTTCCACGATGAGCCGACCAAGGCATTCAGCGGGACGCGCGTGATCGGTCAGGTGACGTTTGCGGGCAATCCACCGCGTCGGGCTCCCATTCGCGGCATGAACGTCGATGCATTCTGCAATCAGGCCCACCGCGGTAAGCCGACACCGCTCGATGACAGGGTGATCGTCAACGACGACAAGACCATGCGCAACGTCGTGGTGTACGTGTCGAAGGGTCTGGAAGGCAAGCCGCGTCCTGCGAAGACGGAACCCGCCATCATCGACCAGGTGGGCTGCATTTACACGCCACACGTGCTGGCGGTCATGACCGGCCAGCCTGTGGAAATCCACAACAGCGACAACACGATGCACAACGTGAACTACAGTGGCAAGAACCCCGCGTTCAACGAAGCCATGGTCAAGGGTGTTGTGCTGAAGAAGGTGTTCAATACGCCCGAGCTGGGCGGCAGCTTCAAGTGCAACGTCCACCCATGGATGGGCGCCCAACTGGCGGTGTTCGACCACCCCTACTTCTTTGTCACCGATGCCCAGGGCCGGTTTGAGATTCGGGACCTGCCCCCGGGCACCTACACGCTGTCGACGTGGCATGAAAACCCGGTCTTCCGGCCGGTCGAGTTCCAGGTGACCGTGCAGGCGGACACCTCGACCCGGGCGGATGTTGAGATCGTTCCTCCGGAACGAAGGTAAGGCCAGCGCCAGCACATCATCGTCGTGATGAGGGTGCGTACGCGGTGGGTATCCGGAGGAGCCACTGGAGCGGTGTTGCGGTCACTTTGGCGTCGCCGCTCGCGGAGATGAACAGCGTTTGGCGCATTGGTTGGAGGATGCCAGCCGCTGAATCATCCCCCGATATTTGGACGTTAAGGTCGGGATCATTACAATGCGCGTCCCACGGTTCGGGCGGTCCGGCCGAGGCTTTTTCCGGCCCGCGCCAGCCACCCGACAGGCCTGGATTCAATGGCTTCCGCAAGGGAGCTGGACCCGCGAGTTGGTCGGGCGAGACGTCCGGCTGAACCACTAAAGGAAAGGATTGGTGTCATGATTGCTCGTCGTAACGTTCCATGGGTTCGCCTGGCGCTGGCAGGTGCGGCTGTTGCCCTCACCCTGCCCTTCGGGGGGACCATTCTCGCTCAGGACAACAAGCCGAAGCTGAACGTGGGCGGTGTCGAAAAGGCGGGCACCGGCTCGATCAAGGGCATCGTGAAGGTCGTCGGCGAGAAGCGTAACCGCGCGCCGATCCGCAACATGAACGTCGACGCCTTTTGCGCCCAGTACTGGCGCGACAAGGAGCAGCCGCTGAGCGACACCTACGTCTGGGGCGACAACGACACGCTGCAGAACGTGGTCGTGTACGTCAGCAAGGGGCTGGAAGGCAAGGAAATCCCGCAGCTCGACAAGGCGGCCATCATCGACCAGGTGGGCTGCATCTACACGCCACACGTCCTGGCCGTCCAGACCAAGCAGCCGGTGGAAATCCACAACAGCGACAACACGATGCACAACGTGAACTTCAGCTCGTCCGGGAAGAACAACCCGTTCAACGAAGCGATGGTCAAGGGCGTCGTGCTGAAGAAGACCTTCACCGAAGCGGAACTCGGTGGCAACTTCAAGTGCAACGTCCACCCGTGGATGGGCGCGCGTCTGGCCGTGTTCGACCACCCCTACTTCGCGGTGACGCAGCAGGATGGCACGTTCGAGATCCGCGGTCTTCCTCCGGGCGAATATGAGATCTCGACCTGGCACGAGGTGTCGGTGTTCAAATCCGACCAGCCCAGCTACAAGGTGACGGTCTCCGCGGACGGCGTGGCGGAGGTGACGGTGACGTACAACCTCCCGCAGCCTCGCAACCGGTAAGCAGATTTGCACAATCCCGCCGCCTGAGTTAACACTTGGGCGGCGGATTTCACGGGGGCGCCTTTTTCGAGTACATTCTTGCCGGCAGGTCTTGCGGCGTGGCCTGCTGGTCAGGCGGCGGAACGAGCCAATTGGGTTCCTCCGAATTTCTGGTCATCCGTAGCTTGATGTCGAAAATCGCCGTACCACGGTCTGCCACGACGCAGAGCCGTGCCAGAAATGCTGAACACGGCGAACGATGCCAACGAAATCTGCCTACCCGTCTTCTCCATTTGCTTCGACCAAGGAGCACATGTTGTCCCTCAAACGTTTATTGTCACGGACGTTGCCCTTGTGGGCGATGCTGACCGCCCCCACTCTGGCATGGGCTCAGACCGCCCCGGAAACCTTCGGCCGCCCCACCACGGTGCCAGTCAACGTGTTCGACGGCTCGGCATCCACCGACACCATGTTCAACTTTGTTACATGGCTGACGCTGTCGGTACTGGTGGCCGTCCTGATCACGCTGGTCATCTTCGCGGTCAAGTACCGCTATCAGCCTGGTCGCCGGTCGATCTTCATCCACGGCAACAACGCTCTGGAGAGCGTCTGGACGCTGATTCCCACGATCATCCTGGCGGTGATCGCGGTGCTCAGCCAGGACAGTTGGTCGCAGATGAAGAATCCGCCGGTCAACCCGCCGGATGAGCCGATTCGCGTGCGCATCATCGCCATGCAGTTCAAGTGGTTCTTCCAGTATCCCGGTCCCGACGGCGAGTTCGGTCGGCTGGATGTGACCCGGATGAACATCAAGTCCAGCGATGTGAAGGAACAGGCGGGCCTGGACCCGACCGATCCGGCCAGCGCCGACGACATCATCGTGGGACAATTGGTGGTGCCCAAGGACCGCACGGTCATCGCTGACATGATCAGCATCGACGTGATCCACAGCTTCTTCCTGCCCAACTTCCGCATCAAGCAGGACGCGGTACCTGGCATGACCACGCGTGTCTGGCTCCGGTCAAACAAGACCAGCGCCGAGGTCGTTGGTACGAACCCGAACCAGCCGCTGGCGACCTATACGGCGGACGGCGAGGAGGTCGTGATCACCGATGCCAAGCCATTTGACATCGTCTGCGCGGAGTTGTGCGGCAACGGGCACTACACGATGCGCGGCCTGCTCTATGTGGTGAGCGAACAGCAGTACAACCAGTTCCTTGAAATCGAGTATGCCGCCGCGGCCGCAGGTGGTGAGGACGACGGTTACGGTTACTAGGAGTCAGTTCATCACCACCGCGACACTGGCGGGCCGGCTGCGTTCGACGCGCCGCTCTCCCCAGGCAGTCCAGCACTTGCGTTAGGAATTTCCAAACTATGAGCGACCACCACGACGGTCACGACCACATTCATCCCGCCCCGACGACCTTCCTGCGGAAGTACGTCTTTTCGACCGACCACAAGGTCATCGGGATCCAGTTTCTGTTCGCCTCGCTGTTCTTTGTGGTGTACGGGGCGTTGCTGGCACTGGCGGTGCGATATCAGCTCGCCTGGCCGCAGCAGAACGTGCCCTACTACGCCCTGCTGCCCGGCAAGGAAGACACGCCCGTGGCGATGACCAAGCCAACGCCCGAAGGCAACGTAGCGCTGTGGAAGCTCGGTGCGGAAGTGACGCTGGCGCAGGATGTTGAGATCGGCGGTCAGACCTACGCAGCCGGTTCCAAGGCCAAACTGGTCGACTTTCCCAATGGGCTGGCCGTCACCGTGCCCGCCAACACCCTGGTCCGAACCGACCCGGCAGATCCCGTCGACACGCTCGACAACCCGGTGGACGGCTTCGTGCCCTTCAACCGCGTGATGGGCGACTATGCCTATCGCAATCAGGACGCCCTGACCATTGCTGGCACCGTCGTGACCATCCCCGGCACGGATGGTCAGGCTGATCGCCAACTGATCCTGGCCGGTTCACGCATCTACCGACCCAACCCCAATGGTCTGCCGATGGAGGACCAGGCGTCGACCATCAAACTGCCCGTCCGGCGTGACGCCACGCTGCTCACGCTGGAGATCGACGGCAAGCGTGTCGAAGGCGTCTCCGCGATGGCGGTGAACTACACCAAGCACTGGCTCACCGACGACGCGTACCTGACGCTGTTCACGATGCACGCGACGATCATGGTCTTCTTCGTGCTCATGCCGACGCTGCTGGGCACATTTGCCAACTTCCTGATCCCACTGATGATCGGCGCGCGAGACATGGCGTTCCCGAAGCTGAACATGCTCTCGTTCTGGATCGCCGTGCCCTCGGGTATCATCATGATCGCCAGCTTCTGGGTGCCCGGCGGAGCTTCGGGCGGCGGCTGGACCATGTACCCGCCCCACTCCGATACCAACTTCTCCGGCGGTATGGGCGCGACACTGTGGCTGATCTCCATCGCGTTGGTCGGCTTCAGCACCATCGTCGGTACGCTCAACTACATCACCACCATCATCAACATGCGTGCCCCGGGTATGCATATGTTCCGGCTGCCGCTGACGGTCTGGTCGTTGCTGATCACTTCGGTGCTGGCGCTGTTCGCCACGCCGGTGCTCACTGCGGCAGGCATCCTGCTGTTGATGGACCGCGTGCTGGATACCGTCTTTTTCACGCCGGCGGTGTTTGACGCGGCGGGCAAGGTGGTTGGCTTGGCGGGTGGCCAGCCCCTACTGTGGCAGCACCTGTTCTGGTTCTTCGGTCACCCCGAAGTCTACATCCTGATCCTGCCCGCCATGGGTGTCGTCAGCGACGTCATGGCCGTCCACGCCCGTAAGCCGGTGTTCGGCTACAAGCCCATGGTCTTCGCCATGGTGGCGATTTCCGGCCTGGGCTTCATCGTGTGGGGCCACCACATGTTCCAGTCGGGCATGAATCCGATGCTCGGCACCACCTTCATGGCCGGCACGATCATGATCGCGGTGCCCAGTGCCATCAAAACCTTCAACTGGCTGGGCACCATCTGGGGCGGCAACATCCGCTTTACCCCCGCTATGCTCTTCGCGCTGGGGTTCGTGGGCATGTTCGTCATCGGTGGGCTGTCGGGCATCTTCATGGCCTCGGCCCCCATTGACGTGCAGGTCCATGACACCTACTTCATCGTCGCCCACATCCACTACGTGTTCTTCGGCGGCACCATCTTTGGCATCTTCTGTGCCATCTATCACTGGTATCCCAAGATGTTCGGCCGGCAGCTCGATCAGCGCTGGGGAACCATCCACTTCATCCTCACGATCATCGCTTTCAACGGCACGTTCTTCCTGATGCACGTGCTGGGCATCGGCGGGCATCCGCGTCGTTATGCCTCCATCATGGAGTACCCGACGCTGGTCCACCTGCAGCCGATGAACGTCATCATGACGATCTTCTCGATGATGCTGGGTATCGCGCAGATCCCCTTCATCTACAACTTCTTCCGCTGCCTGCCGCGTCGGCTGGGCCGTAACATCACCGCCCTGTTCGTCATCACACTGCTGGGGCCGACGGTGATCGGTTTCATCTACTGGGGCGGCTTCACGGGTGATGGCGGCTGGTTCAGCTCGCTGTTGCAAAAGGTGTGGGGCCACACCGCTGAGGGCGGGTTGGCAAGCTGGCAGGTCGGGGCGGGCTGGCTGCTCTACCTGGCACTGCTGGCATTCTTGGGTTACGTGTTCCTGACGCAACTGGAGCGTGGTGGTCAGATCGCTACCGTGGTCTGCGGTATCCTCCTGCTGGCCTACTCCTTTATGGCCATGAACCGCGGTGGTGCGGATGATGCGTCGACCTTCTGGCGTGTCTCCCACGATGTGATGGTCGCGGTTGGTCTGTCGGTACCGTTCGGTCTGGTTGCAGTCGGCGCCGTCTTCCTCATCTGGGAGGTGGGCGGCCGCATCCGGATGCCGCTGATCATCGAGAAGGCGATGTACGTGGTGATTCTGCCGCTGTACATGATGCCTGTGTTCCTGAAGCCGGATTTCTTCATGTGGATTGGAAAGCCGGAACTGTTTGACTGGCGCTGGGCGCTGGTGCTGCTGTCGGGCGTGCCGGGGCTGGCGTATCTGGTGCTGGCACGTCCGCGCGACGCCTACGCGGTGGACCCAGGCGTGAACCCATGGAAGGCCAACAGCCTGGAGTGGACGATTCCCTCGCCGCCGCCGCATCACAACTTCGATGTGATCCCGACGGTGTACCGTGGGCCGTACGAATACTGCTCGCCTGTGGTGGAAGAGGACTACCTGCCGCAGCCGGAGCAGTTGCCGCCGGACGTGGTGGAACCCGCGGCCCACTAATATCCGTGGGTTGTGATGCGTGAAAATCGCCGGTTCGGGCCCCCGGGCACTCCGGAGCTGTTCGGGAATCTTCCAGGGGTAGAAGCGGAGAGGGTGAAAAAGGTTGGCGCTGCGTCGACCTTCGATGATGCTTGGCTACATGGATAAGGACCGCACACAACCTGATTCAATCGTCGGCAACGCGTATCGTACGTGGCTGCATCGCTTTGCGTGCCTGCTGGTGGTCGCCACCTTCGTGCTGGTCGCCAGCGGGGGCAACGTGACCAGTCGGGATGTGGGGCTGGCGGTACCGGATGGTTTCACCGTGTTCGGCCATTTCCTCTGGGCGTTCCCCTATGAGGAATGGAAAGGGGGAATCTTCCACGAGCACATCCACCGCCTCAAGGGTAGTGTGATCGGCCTGTTGACCATCGGCCTGTGTGTCTGGCTGTGGGTGGATTACCTGCGGTTCCACGGCCGGCGATGGCTGGCATGGTTTGGCACGGGGATGCTGTTCCTCGTGATCCTGCAGGGTGTCATGGGCGGGCTGCGTGTTGAGTTCCACAACCATGCTCCGCACCTGGAAACCCCCTTCCGTGTGCTGCACGGTGTAACGGGCCAGCTCTTTTTCTGTACGACCGTCGTGGCGGCAGCAGCCCTTAGCCGACTGTGGATGCTGCGACCGCAGGTCACCGCTGATGATGCCCAGCAAGCCTCGCAGATGGTCCGGGCAGGTCGGGCTGTGAGGTTGCTGTCGATCGGCGTGCTGGCGGTGCTCTTCCTGCAACTGGTGCTCGGCGCGGTGATGCGTCATACCGAATCGGGGCTGGCGATCCCTGACTTTCCCACGAGTTACGGCAACATCCTGCCCCCCATGACGCAGGGAGCGCTGGATGAGGCGATGTTCCAGCACGGTTACGACGACAACTCCGCAATGGCGTACACGGTGGGCCAGGTGCATGTGCATTTCGCACACCGCGTGTGGGCCATCGTGGTCACGGGCGTGATCCTCGCTTTCCTCACAGCACTGATGAAGTACAACAGCACCCATCCTGCCCTGCGGCGACCGGCGGCAATGATGCTTGCCCTGCTCATCCAGCAACTGGGGCTGGGCTCCGCGGTCATCTGGACCGGCCGACATCACGACGTCGCCACCGCCCATCAGGCGATTGGGGCCGTAATCCTGGCGCTGGCGACGCTCCTGGCAATTCGCGTGCGGCTGGTCGAGCCAGGCTGCAAGGCAGAACGGGAGCCACATCGCGCGACTGTTGCCGCAGCACCGGCGGCTGCTCAACTGAGAGGGGCCGGCGCATGACGCAACTGACACAACAATCTCAGCCGATTCTGGCGATCGAGGAGGCCGCCCCCCCCTCGCTGCTGACCGATCTGTATCAGCTCACCAAGCCTCGCATCACCGTGATGGTGGTGATCACGGCGTACATCGGTTATGCGCTGGGCGTGAAAGCGACCGGCACGGGCCACTGGCTGACGCTCATCGCCACCCTGCTGGGCACCGCCATCTCCTGCATGGGCGCCTCGGTGTTCAACCAGGTAATGGAGATCGACACTGATGCGTTGATGCACCGCACGCAGGGCAGGCCTCTGCCCACCGGCCGCATGAACGTATGGACGGCCACTGCGCTGGGCACGGCGATCTGCCTCACGGGTGTGCTGATCCTGGCGCTGTTCAGCCATCCGATGGGTGCGCTGGTGTCGCTGCTGACGATTCTGAGCTATGCCTTCGTGTACACACCGCTGAAACGCCGCACCAGCCTGTCCACTATCATCGGCGCAGTGCCCGGGGCGTTGCCTCCGCTTATCGGCTACGCCGCCGTCACCGGTACGATCGCCCCGGAACCCATGGTCGTTTTCGCGATCATGTTCATGTGGCAACTGCCCCACTTCCTGGCGATCGCCTGGCTTCACCGCGACGACTATGCCCGCGGCGGCTTCCCCATGCTCCCGGTCATCGACCCCAGCGGTGCCAGCACCTTCCGACAGATTCTCATCGGGTGCATGGCCCTGCTGCCCGTGGCGCTGATGCCCACCGTCATTGGCTTCAGCGGCAACGTCTATTTCATCACCGCCCTCGTCTCGGGAATCGTGTTCCTGGCACTGGGCGTGGCGCTGGTCATCGGGCGAACACGAGCCCATGCCCGCGCGTTGTTCATCGCGTCGCTGGTCTACCTGCCGGTGGTCCTGCTCGCGATGGTGCTCGACAGCGTATAACCGTTGCGAGGCTTCCAATGCCCGCACCGAAGTAAGAGGATTCATGATGTCTCACGCCACCGCACATGCTTCGACACACGGCCCGGCCACGCGGCACAAGGAAGCGCCGCTCATGGCGCACGGGTCGATCCTTCAGACCGGCATCAGCAACGGCAAGATCGCCATCTGGCTGTTCCTGGGCTCGGAAATCATGTTCTTCACCGGGCTGATCGGCGCGTACATTGTCCTGCGCTTTGCCCAGACGAGCTGGCCCACCCCCACCGATGAGGGCTATCCGCTCAACGTCCCACTCACCGCGTTGAACACCTTCTTCCTGATCTGCTCGTCGGTGACGCTGGTGGCGGCACTGCAGGCGATTCAGCGCGATGAACGCTCCAAGGGCACGTGGATGCTGGCCGCCACCACGATCATCGGGGCCATCTTCGTCGGCATCCAGGCGTTCGAATACATCGAGCTATACCAGCACGGCTGTCGCCCGGATACAGATCTCTTTGGCTCATGCTTCTACGCGATGACCGGCTTCCACGGCTTCCACGTGTTCCTGGGGGTCGTGGCGATGGCGGTTATTACCTGCATGAGCGCCTGTGGCAAGTTCAGCTCGAAGAATTACGCAATCGTCGAGAACACCGGCCTTTACTGGCACTTCGTCGACCTGGTGTGGATCGTGCTGTTCGCCATTGTGTACCTGATGTAAAACGGGGTGCCTGAAACCCGGCGCATGATCAGCCGATGAGGAACGACGCGCCGCGCTCCGCCCCTTACCCTTAACGACCGGAGTTGTTCATTCATGTCCACCGCCACGGAACATGCTCACGAGCACAGGATGCCGCTGTGGGGTCTCTTTTTGGCGCTGTTGGCGCTGACCGCCGCCGAGGTGGGGCTGTACGAAATCTGGCTGCACGGCGCGAAGGCGGGAGATCCGTTCATCCCGAAGTACGCGATGGTACTGATCATCCTGATCGTGCTGACGCTGCCCAAGGCTGCGATCGTGCTGATCTATTTCATGCACCTGAAGTTTGAGAAGCAGTTCGTGATCGGGCTGGCGATAGTGCCGCTGGTCTTCGCCGCCATCTGCGTGCTGCCCACGCTGGCGGACCTGCGTCTGAACAAGCCCACCTACCGCGCCCTGCCCGCCGAACTCAAGGGTCACGACCTGAACCATGGTCACGACGCTGCCGCCTCCGAACCGGAGGAAGAAGCGTCCGTTTACTGATACGAGCGGAGTTGCCGGGGACGGTCGGGCCTCCCCCCTCTCCCAGCGGAGGAAGCTGGCGTGAGGGTGCCCCGCGATGTCATCGAGCAATCCAACGTGATGAAGCCCCGGGCAATCCTCGCGGTGACCCGCTACCATTAACCGCATGAGTGTCGCCACCGCGCTGTCCACGCCTGCTGTTCGTATCGAGCAGCTCAGCCACACCTATCCGCCGGGCAAACGTCGGCGGCGACACGGTGGTGGGAACGGTCAGGTCACCACGCCCCGGCCGGCACTCGACAACGTTTCCTTCGAAATCGAACCAGGCGAGATTTTCGGCATCCTCGGCCCCAACGGCGGTGGCAAGACCACGCTCTTTCGCATCCTCGCCACCATGATGCAGCCCGATCGCGGCCGACTGACGGTCTTTGGCGATGATGTGCTCGCCCAGCCCGACCGCGTCCGCCGCCACCTGGGTGTCGTCTTCCAATACCCCAGCATCGACGGCAAGCTCACCGCAGCAGAGAACCTGCGCCATCAGGGCAATCTCTACGGCCTGCGCGGCAGCGACCTGGAACGACGCATCACCGACTGGCTTGAACGCGTGAACCTGGCAGACCGTCGCGACGACTTCGTCGAGCATTTTTCCGGCGGGATGCGACGACGGGTCGAACTCGCCAAGGCAATGCTGCACGAACCGCGTCTGCTGCTGCTGGACGAACCCGACACCGGCCTGGATCCGGGAGCCCGGGCGGACCTGTGGCGGCAACTGGAGATGCTGCGGGCCGAACGCGGCACCACCGTCGTGCTCACCACCCACCTGATGGAGCAGGCTGACCGCTGCGACCGACTGGCGATTCTCGCGGCAGGCAGACTCGTCGCACTGGACACGCCCGCCAACCTCAAGGCGATGATCGGCGGCGACGTCGTCACGCTCCAGACCGATGAGGACACCGACTCATTGTGCCAGGCAATCGCAAATCGATTCGCTCCCTGGCCCGACGGAGGCGAACCCCGAATCGTAGACGGCACGATCCGCTTCCAGCGCCCCGATGGCCCGCAGTTCATCCCGACCCTCACCGCCGCCTTTGGCAACCGAATTCGCAGTGTGACCGTGGGTCAACCCACACTGGAGGATGTGTTCCTTCACCTGACAGGGCATCGGTTGTATGGGGAACGGGACTAAGGGACTTAGGAGGCGCGAGTCGGGTCACTTCGTATAACCCGTGACGCA
>CALKHT010000038.1 GCA_937988825.1 uncultured Phycisphaeraceae bacterium | reverse complement strand
GGGAGTCCCCCGCCGCAGCAGAGCGCATCGGAGCGGATGCCCTTTTGATCCGTATCGAGGAGTCGCTCGCACTGAAGCTCCTGACCAGCGCTCAGTGGTACGAGCAGACCGATAAGCCTGTGAGCGCTATCTATATGTATCGCCGCACGATACGGGATTACCCGCAGAGTGCCGCCGCTCAGCAGGCCCTTGCCCGGCTCCAGGAACTGGGTGTTTCGGCGACCGAAGCAGCCGACAACGACGCCGAAGCCGCTCCGCCCAGCCAGGAAAAAGTTGATTCCCCCCGACTGGAAGCGGAGGTTCAGCCGTGACACCCCTTCGCGCTACCCCAACCTGGCTGCTCGCACTGGCGCTGCTGGTCGCGGTCGCTGCAGCCACGGGCTGCGGCTACCAGCATCAGGAGCTTTTCCCCCAGGACATCCGCACCGTCGCCGTCCCCATCGCGGAGAACCGTAACCCCCAGTTCTACCGTGACGTGGAGTTCGAGCTGACCGAAGCGCTCATCAAGGAAATCGAGCTGCGCACGCCCTACAAGGTGGTGCGAGGTGAGGTGGCGGACACCCGGCTGGCGGTCACGGTCGTCGAGGTTGAGCAGTCACTGGTGAGTAGGCGACGTCCCAGCGGACTGCCTCAGGAGATGGAAGTCACGGTCGCAGTGGATTTCGAGTGGAAAAACCTGCGTTCGCCCCAGCAGGTGATCCGTGATGGTAAGGGCTTCGCCGCAGTCGGCCGATACATCCCCACCAGCGGGGTCGGCGAGCCGTTCGAGATCGCCCGCCGGGCTGCGGTGGCCAACCTTGCCCGGGATCTGGTCGACCAGATGCGTGCCGACTGGTGAACACACCGTCGACGCAGGGGGGCGAGGCCGGAACAGCTACCTTCTCAACCCGGGTAACCGAAAATGCTTTCGGCCTAAGGGTTTCATCGAGCCGGACATCGGATTTCTTCTGACATAGGGGTGAACATTTGCCGGTATGAGGGCATAGAATGGACGGTCCACGTGGTTGTCCATGGGTATAGGGCAGCCTGAGCGGAGCGTCCGGGATGGGTTTTGACGGCCGGTCACGCATTTGGCCGTTCCCGAGCCTCCTGCCTGCCGATAAGATGGGCAGGTTTCTGACCTACAATATAAAGGGCGTCTGGCATGTTGCCATGCGCCGTTTCAACATTTGAGGATTGCTGATGCCCGAACAGAATAAGCCGCGACCCAGACGCTCGGAGTCCGACCGGCCGTCTGGTCGAGATGGCGGCTCCAACAAACAAAACGATTCCCCTCGCGGGGATGGTAAGCGCAACAACCCGCCCAACATGATGGGACGGGGCATGTGGGGCTGGGCACTGCTGGCGATGCTGCTGGTCGCGCTGTTGCTCATGCTGACCACGGTGCAGCAGCGGCACAAGGAAGTGCCCATCACCGACTTCATCCAGTACGCCGCCGCCAAGGACTTCCAGGGCACCATCATCGTCGAGGATGATCGGATGCGCGGCACGCTCAAGGATGAAACCACCGCCATCCCCATCGACCCAAGCTGGCAGAAGCCCTACCGCATCGAGGCCGCCATCAGCCCCGACACCAAGGCGGACTGGATCAAGGAGCTGCGCGCGGTCGGCTGGAACGACATCCAGGAGAAGCCCGGCGGCTCGATCCTGCTGCCGATCTTCCTCACCTGGGGGCCGTTCATCGTCATCGCCCTGCTGATCTACTTCTTCGTGTTCCGCTCGATCCGTAACGCGGGCGGCGGGCCGGGGATGCTTGGCTCGTTCGGCCGGTCGCGCCATCGCGTAACCACCAAGGAACATTCCAACGTCACGCTGGACGATGTGGCCGGCATCGACGAGGCACGCGAGGAAGTCAGTGAGATCATCGAGTTCCTCAAGAACCCCAAGAAGTTCCAGCGGCTGGGTGGTCGCGTGCCGCGCGGTGTGCTGCTCATCGGCGAGCCGGGCTGCGGCAAGACGCTGCTGGCCAAGGCCGTCGCCGGCGAAGCGGATGTGCCTTTCTTCTCCATCAGTGGCTCGGACTTCGTCGAGATGTTCGTCGGTGTCGGTGCCAGCCGCGTGCGTGACCTGTTCAAACAGGCCAAGGAGAACGCGCCGTGCATTATCTTCCTCGACGAGATCGACGCGGTCGGCCGACGCCGCGGCAGCGGGTTCTCCTCCGGCGGGCACGATGAACGCGAGCAGACCCTCAACGCCATCCTCGTCGAGATGGACGGCTTCGACAGCTCCGACCAGGTGATCGTGATCGCGGCCACGAACCGTGCCGACGTGCTGGACCCGGCGTTGACGCGTCCGGGCCGATTCGACCGGCAGATTCACGTACCGCTGCCCGACATTCAGGGCCGCATCGAAATCCTCAAGGTACACAGCCGGCGGATCAAGATGAGCCCGAGTGTGGACCTGGTTCGCCTGGCGCGAGGCACGCCCATGTTCTCCGGCGCCGACCTGGCGGCGATCATCAACGAAGCTGCCATCGCCGCGACGCTGGCGGGCAAGGACTTCGTTGAGCAGGAGGACCTGGAAGAAGCACGCGACAAGGTCAAATGGGGCCGGGCGCGCAAGAGCCACCGCATCGAAGAGGATGAAAAACGGGTCATCGCCTACCACGAGGCGGGCCACGCGGTGGTCACCTACTTCGACCCCGATGCCGAGCCGCTGCACAAGGTGACGATCATCCCCCGTGGCCAGGCGCTGGGCGTGACGTTCATGCTGCCGGAGAAGGATCGCCATATCTGGAAGCGCAAGCAGCTTCTGGCGCAGCTTCGTGTGACCTTTGGCGGACGGATCGCCGAGGAAATGTTCTGCGGTGATATCTCCAGTGGTGCTGCCCAGGATATCCGCCAGGCCAGCAACATTGCCCGGGCGATGGTCACGCAGTACGGCATGAGCGAGAAGCTGGGCTTCCTGCTCTACGGCATGGACGAGTCGCGCAACCCGTGGGAGCAGCCGGAAAAGCTCTACAGCGACGAGACCGCCCGCATGATTGACGAGGAGGTCAAGGCCCTGATCGACCGGACCTACAACGAGACACGCCAGCTCCTGACCGAGCGCCGCGAGGAGGTTGAACGGTTGGCGCAGGCACTGCTGCGATACGAAACCCTCAGCCGCGAGGAGGTCGACAAGATCATGCAGGGCAAGCCGCTGCACAAGCAGACGGTCACCGACATCCTCAAGACCGAAAAGGAAAAGACCATCGCCCCCACGCGAGCGGAAGACGACGGCCTGGCCCCCGGCGGCGTCCTACCCTCCCCCGCGTGAGCGACGAGCAACATCCACAAGACCCGCAGCCCAACTCTGCGGGTCTTTTATTGCGCGACAATCGAATTGATTTGGCGATTTGGCGCCGTTGCGGTGAGTCACGAAAACGAGCACCCCCAACCCTTTCGGCTGAACGTCTCGTGTCGAATTTTGTCACACATGCGAAGTCGCCTGTCGCGCAACGATGATGGCGGCCATGCGGCCGGTCAGACCATTGTCACGGCGATGGCTGAAGAACTCGTCGGCGTCACGGTAGGTACAGCGGTCGGTGGTGTCGATGTTGGCCGGTTCCAGTCCCTCAGTTAAGAGCTGCTGGCGCACGGCTGACCGCAGATCAATGTGCGGCTTCGTGCGACTGCGGTCGATCGTGGAGGATAGACCAGCCTGCTCGAACGCGGAGGCGACTTCCTCGCCCACCTCAAAATGGTCGACGCCAATGGAAGGCCCGATGGCTGCGATGAGCTGGTGCGGCTCGACGTTGAACGTCTTGCGCAGGGCGTTGATCGTACGGCTGACCACCCCGGCCACGACGCTGCGCCAGCCGGCGTGTACCGCAGCGACCGATCGGCCGGACAGATCCGACAACAGAATCGGCACGCAGTCTGCGGTTCGCACCGTCAGCATCGCGCCGGGCGACTGACTGATCATCGCATCGGCCTGCGGGGCATCGGCGGGACGGATCGGTTTGGCGGGCGGATGCCACACCTCGCAGCCATGCACCTGATTCACCTCCACCCGCCGCAGCTTCACCGCCCCCAGTGCCCGGCGGAACCGGCGGTAGTTCTCTGAAACCAGGATGTTCTCATCCGGGGCGGTGCGCTTGGCGAGCGATCCCAGGTTCAGCGAAGCGAATGGCCCGACGCTCACCCCGCCGATCCGGGTGGAGAAGGCGTGGATGACGCCCACCTCACGCAAAAGAGGCGATTGATACGTCACAACACCGTTGTCATGTTCCACACGCTGGAGCATGGCTGCATTGTAGCACGCAAATCGGACCTTGACATCCTTTGATTGCAGCGGTGACGTGGCCGGGTGTTGCGTTAACATGCAGAGCATGTACGCCATCACCACCACCACGCGTTTCAGTGCCGCCCACGCCATCCGACTTTACGATGGCTCACTTGAACCGCTGCATGGTCATAACTGGTGCGTCGAGGTGACCGTCGCGGCCGACGAGCTGGATGCGATCGAAACAGTGATGGACTTTCACGAACTGGAGCGGCTGGTCGAGCGGGTGGTCACACCCGCCCGCAACGGCAACCTGAACGCGATTCCACCCTTTATCGGGGCTGATGGCATGCTGGCGGTCAATCCCACGGCTGAGCGCGTCGCATGGTGGATCGGTGAGGCGGTCATCCGCGAACTGCCCGATCGTGTGAAACTGATGAGTGTTCGCGTGGAGGAAGCGCCCGGCTGCTTCGCCACGTACCGCCCGCGCTGATGCGGGAGGGAAATGAGGCCGTCCTATCGACCGGCCGCGCGGTCGTCATTGCACGACAATTTTTGTCGACAATATTTTGTTGATTCTGTTTTCAAATCCTGTATGATCCGGACCGTGTCGCAACGCGAACAGTCATCCCGACGGTGCTATGAGCACCTGCGACATCTGCTGATGTACGGCCAGCTTGCACCGGGGATTCGACTGGGTGAGGTCGAATGGGCCGCCCGGCTCAAGGTGCATCGCTCGGCCCTGCGTGAGGCGATGGCACTGCTGGCCCATGAGGGGCTACTGGTGCGTGGGCAGCGCGGCGGGTTCTTTACCCCGGTGCTGGAACAGCGTGACCTGGAGGAGATCTGGGAGGCACGGTCCATCATCGAGGTCGGGGCGATCCGCCTGATCGCAGCTCGCAACCTGCCACCCGAGGCGTTTGATCCGCTGGCCACGATCTGCGACACGATGCAGGCTCTGTGCGAGTCGGCGATCTGGCTGGGCTTCGCCGAGGCAGACCGCAAATTCCACGAGACGCTGGTGAAGCTGTCTGGCAACGAACGACTGTTGCACATGTACATCCGGGCTGCCCTGCCGCATCGGGTCTTTTCCAGCGCCAGCGACCCCCACCAGGTCGCGGCCTCGGCCCGGGTCACACTCGATGAACATCGCGAAATCCACCAACTGCTCGTCACGGGCAGGTTTGTCGAAGCGACGCAGCGGCTGGAAGAGCACCTGAACACGACGAGTCGGCTGTTGCGCGTGAATTGATGTCGAACATGACGCTGGACCGCTCACGCGGGACGGAGGCAACCAATGACCATGCGAATTCCCCGCACGGCATCGACGGGCGGACTGATGGCGGTGCTGACGTTACTGGCGATGTTTCTCGCTCCGCTTTCTGTGATGGCACAGGAGCAATCCGCCATGTCGAGTGCAACAGCCGAATCGTTCCTCGATGCGGATGGCTTCACCGTGACACGATTTCCCAAGCTGCCCGATCCGGAAGGCTTCGCAGGGATGTTTGCCGGCACAAGTCATGGTGTGCTGATCGCAGCGGGGGGCGCGAACTTTCCCGAGGCACCACCTTGGGAAGGCGGCACCAAAGTCTGGACCGACGCGATCTACGTGCTGGATGCGTCCAAAGACAATGACCTGCAGTGGAAGAAGCTCGATCAGCGCCTGCCCCGACCGCTGGGCTATGGCGTGTCAGTGAGTTACCTCGATCAGGTGATCTGTATCGGCGGCAGTGATGCTGAACGCCACTACCCCGATGTCTTCGCGATGCGCTGGAATGCGAAGGAGGGAAAGATCGAGTTCGAGGAATTGCCACCACTACCCCAACCCTGCGCCATGGCGGCTGGGACGATCGTGGGTACGACGATTTATGTGGCGGGCGGGCTGACCGAACCGAACGCCACGCGGGCGATGCACACCTTCTGGGCGCTGGATATGTCCGCCCCGGCAGCTCAGCGTCAATGGCGCGAGCTGGAACCCTGGCCGGGCCCGGGCCGTCACCTCGCGGTCGCGGGAGGCCTCGAGGGAGCGTTCTACCTTTTCAGCGGCATCGAACTGGAAGCGGATGAAGCGGGTAAGCCCCGTCGCCTGACGCCCTATCTCACCGATGCCTACCGCTACACGCCCGGTCGACGTGGTGAGGCGGGCAAATGGGAACGTCTGCCGGACCTGCCTCATGGCGTCGCGGCCGCGCCTTCACCGGCGCTACCCATCAGTCGCACAAGCCTGCTCATCCCCGGTGGTGATCGCCAGCTTCTGCCAATCCCCCTGCAGGACCACCCCGGCTTCACCCGTGATGCACAGATCTACGACATCCGCAAGGATGCCTGGATCACAGTGAAGGACGCCCTGCCTGAAGGGTCATCGCGCGTTACCGCGCCCACCGTCTACTGGAATGAGAGCTTCGCCATCGTCAGCGGCGAGCGTGTTCCGGGCAGGCGATCGCCTGAGGTGTTTCGCATCGTTCCCGTACAGCCGGGCTTCGGCACGCTCAACTGGATCGTTCTGGGTGGCTACCTGGCGGGCATGCTGGTAATCGGTTTCTGGGCATCAACGCGCAACGAGACGACCGATGACTTTTTCCTCGCCGGCCGACGCATCCCCTGGTGGGCGGCCGGCCTGTCCATCTATGGCACCCAGCTCAGCGCGATCACCTTCATGGCGATCCCCGCCGTCGCCTACGGCTCTGACTGGGTGCGCATCATCGGTAACTGGATGATCGCGGCTGTGGCCCCCATCGTGATCTACTTCTACCTGCCCTTTTTCCGCCGGCTGAACATCACGACCGCCTACGAATATCTGGAAAAACGCTTCGACGTCCTCGTTCGCCTCGTCGGCAGCCTCACTTTCATCGTCTTCCAGTTCGCGCGCATGGGCATCGTGATCTATCTGCCGGCGTTGGCGCTTTCGGCGGTGACCGGTGTTGATGTCTTCGTGTGCATCCTGCTCATGGGCATCATGTGCACCATCTATACCGTGCTGGGCGGCATTGAGGCGGTCATCTGGACCGATGTGGTGCAGGTGCTGGTTCTCCTGGGCGGGGCGTTACTGTGCATCGTGATGGTGGCTGTCGATGTGGGTGGCTTCGGTGAGGTCGTCCGCATCGGTATGGCGCACGACAAGTTCCGCATCTTCAACTGGGGTACAAGCCCGGCTGAAATGACTGTCTGGGTCATGGTGGTGGGTATGTTGTTTCTTAACCTGACACCCTACACGACCGATCAGGCAGTGATCCAGCGTTACCTGACGACACGCGATGAGAAGGCATCCGCCCGATCGATCTGGACCAACGGATTGATGTGCATCCCTACGGGGATCATCTTCTTCCTGCTGGGGACCGCTCTGTTCGTGTTCTATCAGACGCGGGCCGAGGTAGTAACGCCGGACAAGATCGACAAGATCGTGCCCTGGTTTGTGGTGCACGAACTGCCAGCGGGGGTGGCGGGGTTGGTGATCGCGGGCGTATTCGCAGCCGCCATGTCAACGCTGGACAGCAGCATGAACAGCATTGCCACAGCCCTCGTCACCGACTTCTATCGCAGATTCCAGCCGCAGGCGACCGACCGACAGGCGCTCACGCTGGCGAAAGTTATCACGCTGGTCGTCGGTGTGATCGGCACCGGTTCGGCGATGGCGATGGCGATGAGCAACATCTACTCGATCTTCGACCACTTCCAGATGCTGCTGGGGTACATCGGGGGGGGCCTGTGCGGCATCTTCATCCTCGGGGTCTTCACCCGCGGTGCCTCAACGAGCGGTGCGCTCATCGGAGCGCTGGTGACACCTCTGGTCGTCTATTTTGTTGAGCGTCAGCAGGTTGTACACGACTACCTGCTGGCTGCGGTTGGCACCATCACCTGTGTCGTCGTGGGTTACGCTGTGAGCATGATCTGGCCCGATGCGAACCGGAACCTGTCCGGCCTGACGATCCACTCCCTTTTCGAAAGACGTACGCCAACCAAAGCGGGGGCCTGACGTTCTACACCACCACTCGCCACTAACCACTTGCCCGCATCCACGCTAATCTTTCAGCGTGACCGATACGCTGGTATTCCATCACGGCGCGCTGGGGGATTTCGTGCTCACCTTCCCGGTCTGGCGGGCGTGGGAATCGGTGACACTGCTGGCGGCTGATTCGCATGTGAAGCTGGCGCGGCATCTGTTCCCGCATGTTCGCGGGATGAACATCGATCAACCCGACTGCACGCGGTTGTTTGCCCCGGATACGGCGGAGGTGGTGAACGGTCAACTGCGAACACTGTTCGCGAATGCACGGCAGATTGTCAGTTTCGTGAGCGATGGTACCGACGCATGGGCGAACAATGTTCGCAAGCTCGTGACCAATGCGCGAATCGCGTTCGTACATCCGCGACCACCCGAAGGTCATCGCATCCACGTGTGCGACTGGCACGCCCGGCAGCTGCGCAACCAGGGCCTTGAACCCAGTACGGACACGATGGGAGCGGCGCCCCTGATTCGCAGGGCAGGTGAGGATGTGGTGGTGCATCCCGGCAGCGGCGGACGCGCCAAGTGCTGGCCGGCCGAACGATACCTGGCGCTGATCGACCGGCTGCGACACGCAGGTCGCCGCGTGCGTGTCCTGATGGGCGAGGTGGAGCGCGAACGGTGGTCACCGCAAATGATCGCCGCCTTCGCCGAGCAGGCCCAAGTATGCCAGCCAGCCTCGCTGGTTGATCTGGCGGAACAGCTCGCCAGCGCCGCGGTCTATATCGGCAACGATTCCGGCCCAACCCATCTCGCCGCCACTCTGGGCGTTCCCACAGTCGCCATCTTCGGCCCCACCGATCCGGCCATCTGGTGTCCGCGGGGCCCGGCCGTGCACGTCCTCACCTCAACCGACGGCTGGCCGGACGTGGACCGCGTCGCGGACGCGATAAGGTGTTTGGTTCGTGATGAGAGGTGGTAAAGCCCACCACTAATCCAACACTTCCCGTCTCATAACTGCAATTATTTCTCCCCTCACTGAAGTCCCCCCTATTGCGCACCCGATGACGCTTGGGAGGCCGGTTGTAGCGATAAGGCCGCCTGTGAGGATTCAACCATGACAAAGCGCACAGCATTCCAGGTGGCGATCACGGCGGCGCTGGTGGTGTTGCCCGCCTGCTCGCTGCAGTACAACAGCACCCTCGGACCCAGCCAGAGCGGCGACAGCCGACACGAGCGCGAGTACCGAAAGTTCAAGGAAGAGTTGGCGCAACAGCGTGCGGTTCAGCCTTCCAGGCCCGCAGGTGCCTATGTGCCAGGCTCGTGGATGTCACTGCCGGGCACAACGCTGATCTCCACCGCGCCGGGTGAGACGGGTACCTCTTCGCCGATCCTCACCGAGCCACAGTTCATTTCCGACGGCCCGCGCCGCCGGTCGCTGACGCCGCTGGGGTTGTACGGCCAGCTTCCTACCGCTCAGGCGAGCGTCGCCAGCCCGCTGGACAGCCCGGATAACGTGATCCAGGTTACCTTCGCCACCGAGGGGGCTGACTTCGACCCGGCGATTGACCCCTCCGGCCAGTGGCTTGCTTACGCCTCGACCCAGCACCGCGCCACGGCAGACATCTATATCAAGCGCGTCGACGGCACAGCGATCACCCAGCTCACCTCCGACCCAGCCAACGACGTGATGCCCACGTTCAGCCCGGATGGCAAGTACATCGCTTTCTGCTCCGACCGCAGCGGCACGTGGGACATCTACCTCATGGAGGTGACCGGCGGCCAGACCATTAAGCTGACCGACGGCCCCACCCACGACCTGCACCCAAGCTTCTCACCCAACGGAAAGCAGCTTGTCTACTGCAGTTACGGCGCACAGTCCGGCCAGTGGGAACTGGTCGTGATCGACATCGACAACCCGTCGCAGAAGCGCTACATCGCGCATGGTCTGTTCCCGAGCTGGTCGCCGGTCGACAACCGGATCGTATTCCAGCGGGCACGGGAGCGTGGCACACGCTGGTTCAGCATCTGGACGGTGGAGCTGGAAGGCGGCCAGGCGGTTCGGCCCACGGAAATCCTGTCGAGCACGAACGCGGCGGTGATCACGCCGGACTGGAGCCCGGATGGCAAGCATCTGGTTTTCTGCACGGTGATCGACCCCTCAGCCGATGAAACGATCAGGCCGACTCAGGCGGACGTCTGGGTGGTGGCTGCGGATGGGACCGGGCGGTCGAACCTGACGCGCAGCCGGTTCGCGAACCTGCAGCCGGTCTGGTCGCCGGATGGGACGATCTACTTCGTGTCGAACCGGGGCAAGTATGGCCAGGAGAACATCTGGGCCATTCGTCCCGACGCCGCGCTGCGGGTGGCAGCCGGTGCAAAGAAAGCGAAGGAGGCAACCGCTACGGTGCCGACCGACCGCGAATGACAAATGCCGCGACGCCACGAGTCGCGCCGATGGGCAGGATGCCCGTCGGGCACGGCTGAACCGGGGTGGCGAAACGGGAAATGGACAAACGATCGTCGCAGCGGAGCCTGCGACATACCACGGCAGGACGCCATGACAAGTGAACAGGTCATGTTGGCGGTATTGGTGCTGGCGCTGGGGGGTTGTTATGCGCCCAGTGCCCGTCCGGTCGAGCCGCTGGCAAGCCCGTACGCCGAACGTCAGGTCTGGGCGGTCGCGCCGCTGCGCAATGAAAGCGGTTCGCTTCATGCCGACGGTGTGAAGCTGGCGGACCAGTTGGCGTATCAACTGGAGAACGCGGCAAACCTGGATGTGCTGCCGGTGAACCGCACGCTCCACGCGATGGCGCTGCTGGGTCTGACGGAGCTGACCACGAAGCAGGACGCGATGAAGCTGCTTCAGGTGCTCGGCGCCGATGGACTGGTGGTGGGCACGATCAGCGCGTACGACCCGTACGATCCGCCGCGCATGGGGGTGGCGCTGGAGCTTTATCTGCATCCGCGCCGCATGTCGGATGAGGCGCAGGTGGATGTGCGTCGTCTGACGCGAGCCTCGACGGATGAATTGTCGTTGGCGCCCCCGCCGGTCCTGTCGCAGCCGGTTGTCGCCGTGAGCGCGATACTGGATGCGCGCAGCCCGGGCACGCGGGAGAACCTGGAACGTTACGCGGTGAACCGCGGCGTGGTTCCGACCCGCGAGGCGGCAGTGCACTATCGCATCAACATGGATCTGTACAGCGAATTTGTGAGCTACGTGATGTGCTGGCGGCTGTTGCGGGCCGAGGCTCAGCGCATTGCGCCGCCGGAAGTTAAACCTGCCTCTTAGCGGACATCGGCACGTCGCCGGGCCGCGAAGAAGGCCCGGAGACGTCAGGAATGTCCGAATCCTCGCAAGACGAAACGCAGGGCTACGAAGCCGCCAGCCGACAGGCCGAGGTGGACGCCCGTCAACTGGTCCTCATCAAGAAGGGCCAGCGTTATGTCTTTCGCTACGAGGAAGGACAGGAAGCCCAGATTCTGGCTCACCTGGCGGATCTGGTACGAAGCGGCCAAAGCGACCTGGACTGGTTCGATGCCGCGGTACTCAGCCACCAGATGGGCCGCCGGCTGGGCGACAAACTGGAACGTGCGATCAAACCCTCACCGTCATCTGACACAACGGAATGAAAGGGCACGAACGCGAACCTCGGATGGGAGATGCCATTGAAGCTGGTTAAACCGTCAGCGTGAAACGTCATCCGAAATCCGCCGTCCGCGCGGTGCAGCAACCGGGAAGGAACCCCACCCATGTCCGACCAACCGAACCTGATCGAGCAATTCGTCAACTACCTGCGATACGAACGGCACTTCAGCCCGTACACCGCCCGCTGCTACGGCGCGGACCTGCGCCAGTACGCCGAGTATCACGCGGATAACTCGGGAGGTGGCGTTGCGGTGGCGTGTGAAGTCGATGACCCGCAGGTGCAGCAGCGCATCCAGAACGCCGACGCGATGACCATCCGGGCGTTCCTTACCTACCTGGACAGCTTCAGCTACAGCCCCGCTACCACGGCCCGCAAGATCGCCACGCTGCGAAGCTTCTACAAGTGGCTGCACAAACGCGGCATCATCGAGGCCAATCCGATGCTGCTCATCCGCACGCCCAAGCAGAGCAAGCGGCTGCCCAAGGCGATGACCGTTGAGGAAGTCGACAAGCTGCTGTCCATGCCCGACAACCGCGAGACACTGGGGGCGCGCGACCGGGCCATCCTCGAAACGCTCTACTCCACCGGTGTGCGCGTGAGTGAACTGGTGGATCTCAATCGCAACGACCTCGACGCCGTCGGCCAGACGCTGCACATTCGCGGCAAGGGCAAGAAGGAACGCATCGTGCCGCTGGGTTCGCACGCGATGGCAGCAATCCGGCACTACATGACGCTGCTGGAGCCGGACCCGCGCTTCGCGACCCTGCGCCAGCGCATGGCAGCCGACCCGACGATGCCGGTACCGCTGTTCGTCAATAAGAATGGTGGACGGCTGTCCAGCCGATCGGTCCGTCGCAAGCTCGACAAGTATCTGCTGGCCGCGGGTCTGGACCCGTCGATCAGCCCGCACACGCTGCGTCACAGCTTCGCGACGCACCTGCTGGAAAATGGCGCAGACCTGCGCAGCGTGCAGGAACTGCTGGGCCATCAGTCGCTGTCGACGACGCAGATTTATACGCACCTGTCAACGATGCGGCTGCGTCAGGCGTATCAGGAAGCACATCCGCGAGCGGTGTGAAC
The DNA here is from genome assembly GCA_937988825.1 of uncultured Phycisphaeraceae bacterium. Classification (GTDB taxonomy): domain Bacteria; phylum Planctomycetota; class Phycisphaerae; order Phycisphaerales; family Phycisphaeraceae; genus CALKHT01. The sequence goes on along the minus strand of CALKHT010000038.1, from coordinate 61,632 downwards.
ACACAGTTGCGTCACGCTTGTTTCACTCTGTTGGTATGAATGGGGGTCAGTGTTCCACTGACCGTGTGCAGAGCAAGAAGCCCACGTCGGAGTCGACGCGGGCTTCTTTGCTTTTCGTCGTAACTTCATGCTCAATTTGCGGCAATCCAGGGGCAATTTGAACGCCTCTCCCTCAGGGAGAAGCGCGAACGTCCGCAATCGCCACCACTAACCACTCCTACTACCCTCATTCATCCCCAAAATCGAAGATATTTCGCCGGCCGCTGGCGCAGCGGGGGCAGAGGGTGGTGGAGTCGCCGGGCAGGGGGCTGAATTCGAAGCGGCATTTGATGCAGGTGGCGATGGGGCGGCCGGCACGGTCGGTGGGTAGTGTCGCCGTGGCCGTCGCGGGTTCGCGCGGTGTTGTTGCAGCCGTGGCTGGGGGCGTGACGGGTCGATCCGCCGTCGCGGTGGGCGGCATCGGCTCGGCTGCGGCGGTTCGGCCCGGATCGGCAGGCGTGGTGCCGGCGATAATCGTCGGCTCATCCTGCGACGGGCGGGCAGGCGGCGTCGGCACCGCAGCGACGGCAGGCTCCTCACCGCGATCGCCCATCGCTCGCAGCGCTAGCGGCTGCGGCTCCACACCAAGCTCCATCAGGCGCACCTGCAGTGTGGCGAGCGTCTGACGCGCTTCGGCCAGCCGCTCATCCCCCGCGGTAAAGCCATCGTTGCAGTGCGACAGATAGTTGTACGCCCGGATGTACATTCGCGGCTGATGAGCAGGCGGTGCCATCTGCGCGATCTGCATGTACCACTGAGCCAGCTTCAGCGCATCTTCCGCGCTGAGGTTCTTCTCCGGAGAGGCGGCCAGCTTCAATAGTGCCAGCTTCTCCTTCTCCATGTAAAGCTCAGCATACGGCACCGCCTCGGCTGGCGAATCGAGATGGATCAGATAAAGCTGCGCAACGCGCTCAGCCCGCAACGCCGTCGAAAGACTGCGAAATGCTTCCAGCGCCTCGATCAGGCTGCGAATCTCGCCCTGATGCACCGTGATACCTTCGATGGCGGCGTCGATCTCGCGTGCCAGCCGCTGGTTTCGCTCGATGAAGGCGGCGAGCTGCTCGTGCGCAGCAGCGTTGCGGCCTCGCGTTGAATCAGCCAGGCTTCGTGCCTGCATCAGCACGCGCTGCATCACACGCTGGGCTGCCTGATACTCGCGCTGGATCGCACTCAACTCATCGATGACCTCAGCGAGCTGAAGCTCGCCCGCACTGCGTCTGGCATCCAGTTCCTGCCGGCGCTGCTCGGCGATCTGAATCGTGGCGTCCGCCAGTCCCACGCCCATGCCCAGGTAACGCGAAGGCGCAGCCTCATACGCCCGCTGATAAAGCTGTCGCAGCTTCTGCAGCGCATCCAGCCGGGTGGACGGATCGATCTGCTGCATCAGTTCCAGCGCTTTGGCTGCGAGCGGAAAGCATTCGCGGTCGCGGCTGCCAATTGCGTATGCCCGCTGGCACAGATACAGCCGCATCGCCTGCTCCTCGCTCGACAATGACGCGGCCTGGATCAGTTCCCGTGTGAGCTGCTGGCGTGCTGAGACACTGGTGGCGCTGCGCTCGCGGGCGGCCCAGCGCTGGGCGTAGTTCTGCTCCACGCTCTGGGCACGCAGCTCCCAGCCGGTCATCAGCAGCGTGGTCGCGGCGACGATAGCAAACACCACCGCCCACCGTTTCCTGCCGGTGTACATCTGCCTGGCCATGTCCATTCCCCGTTTTTGCGATCGTTCACACATCGCGTCTATTGTAGGGCGCCATCGGGGCAGGCTAAACCGCAAACCCGATGGTGGCGTCGGGGAATTGTTTGCCCAACTTTAGAATTTTCGGGCATTTCGGCGCCAAAGTGGGCCGGTCGCCGCAATGGACGGCCTGCCCGCCGCCACATCAGACGCCCATCAGCAGGTCGAACACCCGCTGATCCAGCTCCTCGTAGGGCAGCGGCCGGGCAGCCAGCTTCTGACGATCGAACTCGATGTCCAGCAGTGCGGCGGCATTGCGCTTCGAATACCTGCTGGTCAGTGACTGCACCTTGCGGTTCTCGCGGTTGATCTTACGCAGCAGGCTCTGGATGTGGCGGTCGCTGTTGAACTTCGCCACCTTGCTTTCCAGAATCTTGTACGAACGCATCGACCCAGCTGCGAATGCCTTGACGTCCTGATAGTCAGCCGTGCGATAGGCGTGCGAGTCGAAGTGCTTGGGGCCGTTGTAACCGTAGTCGGTCAGCAACTTCACGAGGAAGAATGCAGCCTTGTAGTTCACGCTGCCGAAGCGGTAGTCCTGGTCGTAACGGCCAACTTCCTGATCGTTCAGGTCGATGTGGAAGAGCTTGCCCGCCTCCAGCGCCGCCGCCACCTGATGCAGGAAGCTCAGGCCGGCCATCTGCTCGTGGGCGAATTCGGGGTTCAGCCCCACCATTTCCGGATGATCCAGCGTGTTGATGAGCGCCAGATAGGATGCGGTGACCGCATTGTAGATGTGGCCACGCGGCTCATTGGGTTTGGCTTCCAGTGCGATCTTGTAGCCAAATTTCTGATCGAGGTTGTATTTGCACACGAAGTTCAGCGCTTCGCGCGTGCGCTGCACGGCGAGAACCGGATCCTTGGTCGCATCACTTTCCACGCCTTCCCGGCCGCCCCAGACGACGTAGTACTTGGCGCCGAATTCCGCACCGAGCTGCATGGCACGCATCGTCTTCTGAATCGCATAAGCGCGAATCTCCGCATCGTTGCTGGTGAACGCGCCATCCTTGAACACCGGATCAGTGAACAGGTTGGCTGACACCATCACCGCCCGCAGCTTGTTGCGGCGAAGCGCCTTGCGGAAATCACGCTTGATTTCCTCCGCCTCAGCGGGTGTGGCATCGATGGGGATCAGGTCGTTGTCGTGGAAGTTGACGCCATACACCCCGCCCACATCGCCCAGCAGGTCGACGATTTCCGCGGGGCTGAGCTTGGCACGGGTCGGCTCGCCGAAGGGGTCGCGGCCGGGATTGCCCACCGTCCACAATCCGAAAGTGAACTTGTCAGCCGGAGTCGGAGCGAACACATCGGTACGAGCCATGATCAACTTCCTTATTCTGAAAGGTTGTGATTCACGCGGGCAGGTGCAAAGTTTGGCCAAGAGTTGCAGGAAGGTCAAATGATTTATCCGTGCGTGCCACCCGAGACGCAGTAATTCACGCCAATAATCCAGCCATTCAGCAAGCGTTTGACGTTTTCTTTACCGTTTGGGAGAGACCGGGTGAGGCGAATACCTGAGTCTCATCGCATGTGCGACCTGTTTGATTAACGACCGCGATCACTGACGAGTGGCGAGGTTGTTCGGACCTTGCCAACGGTGCTACCTCCACCTCCACGAGGACAACGGTCGCGTCCGAGCCACGGCAAGAGATTGAACAACTCGCTCATACGCCACTTCGGGCGATTTTCTGCAAACCTCGGTCAGACGGTATGATGCGAGCATCACCCGGCTACACGGAGCTATCCCCCAGCCGCAGCAGGAGCCCCCTGAAGTCCCCCATCGGAAGTGCCCATCGTCCCGATAACTCACCCCAGACGCACAGAAAAATTTTCCACCAGCGCAATACCAAAATCCCTTATGGCGCGCCATACACAGGTGGGGAGAGGAGTACGGATCGTTCCCGTCGCACTCGACATCTGTTTGCGTGGTTCAGGTGACGCGAGAAAGCCATATGCACGATCAGCCAGGCACCACGCCAGCCTCATCACAGACGCCTCCCCCGCCGCTGGGCCCCGCGTCCTACGAACAGTTCGTTCGCCTGTTCGCGGAGCACCATCGACGAATCTTCGCGTACATCCAGGCGCTGCTGCCCAACCGCACCCACGCTGATGAGGTCTTCCAGGAAACGAGCGTGATTCTGTGGCGCGAGTTTCCCAATTTTCGTGCCGATGGCGACTTTGGCCGGTGGGCCTGTGCCATCGCCTTTAACCAGGTCCGAAAACTTCGCCGGCAGATTCGCAGCGACCGCCACATCTTCAGCGACGACCTGCTGCAAAAACTCGCCGAGGAACGGCTGCCCATCGCGGACGAACTGAATGACCGCCGCGAAGCCCTGGCGCAATGTCTGCAGAAGCTGCGTGACATTGATCGGCTGCTCATCCAGCGCTGCTACAGCGGATCCAACACGTTCAAGGATGTCGCTCTCGAACTGGGCCGTCCCATCAACACGGTTTACAAGGCCATCAACCGCATTCGCCGTGCTCTGTTCGACTGCATTGATCGTCAACTCCAAATCACGATGTGACGGCTGTGTTCCGCTGAACCCGACAGCTCATGCCCACGCGTTCTGAACAATTCGCGCCAATCATCGAGCTGACCGCCGAGCTGGTGAACGGTTCCGCCACGCGCGAGCAGATCGAGCAACTGGAAACGCTGCTTCTGGCCAGTCCCGAAGCGCGGCGCTGCTATCTCGATTACATCGCGCTGCATTCGGACCTGTCGTGGGACCGCGAAACGCTGGAAATGCTCGTTGAAAGCGAGCAATCGCGAGCGATGCTGCTCGAGGCGATCGAGGATATCGAGACGTCCGCCCGTCGCGCCCAGATCGAGGAGGGACAGCGGCTGCTCGAAGAGCAGGCTCAGGAACGACAGCTTCGGCTGCTCATCCCCGAAGAGCCCGATCTGACGCCGGTGCGCCACATCATCATTCCCAAGGTGGTGGTTTACGTGGCGATTGGTGCGATGGCGGCGTTGCTCATTTTGGCGGTGAAACCCTGGCTTGTCGCCCCGCCGGCGTCGGAGTCTCCATGGATCGTGCAGGAAGCGCGAGCGTCGGTGGCGCAGATCACCCGCTCCGCAGATGCCGCCTGGCAGGCAGCAGGGCCGACGCCGCGCGTGGGCGACCGACTCCACACCGAAAGCACCCTCACGCTGACGCGCGGCTTCGCGCAAATCACCTTCGACCGCGGTGCTCAGCTCGTCCTGGAAGCGCCCACGACGCTGCAACTGCTTTCGGCCGATCGCGCCATGCTGCTGTCGGGCAAGGTCACCGGCGAGGTACCTGCAGAAGCGGTCGGCTTCACCGTCCTCACTCCGCACGGCAGCGTCATCGACCTGGGCACGCACTTCGGCATCGAAACTGCACTCAACACCGGCACCAGCGTCCACGTCTTCGATGGCGAAGTGTCACTCCAGCCTGACCCGCGATTTCAGACGACGAACCGGCAGCGCATCGTCGCGGGCGAGGCGCATCATCTGGACCAGCAGGGTTACACCCAGCCCATCGAGTCGCAGCCCACCCGGTTCCTCGGCACGCGCGAGATCGAGCGGCTGGAGACGGAGCAGCAGCGATCCCCGATTTATCGACGCTGGCTGGAACAGGTGCTTCGTCGGCAGCGTGATCCATCGGTGGTCGCGCTCTACACCTTCGAGCGTGACGCAAAGCGGCCGCAGCTTGCCCTGGAAGCTCGCCTTGCCCATGACCCCAACGCCCCGGACCTGCATGGCCGCATCCCCGCTGATGTCACATGGCAGACTGGACGCATCCCCGACAAGCAGGCACTCCAACTGTCAGGCCGGTCTGTCATCGAGTTCGGCCCGGCAATCGGCCAGGTGCTTGGCCACGATGTGCGGCAGTTCACCGTCGCCCTGTGGGCACGATGGCGACATGCGGTCCCCCCACATCAGGGGATTTTTCAGATCGGCGTTGCGTCCGATGCACAATCGGAACTCAGCCTGGACCTGGCTGAAGGTCAGCTCATCGTCACGCTCGGCGTCCCCGGAGCACGCGACCCGGTCTTCGGACATCGGCTGCATACACGCGGCCCCACCCCCGCGGTCGATCAGTGGCTGCACATCGTCGCCGTTTACGATGCCTCGCTCGAACGCGACAACCTTTCGCTCTACGTCAACGGCCAGCGCATCGCCACGCTCACCGCGACCGGCACACTCGATTTCCGCGGCGCGACGATGCGCGTGGGTACCTTCGTTCATCCGAGCGGCGTCAACGTGCATCAACCGTTCGACGGCTTCGTCGATGAACTCATGATCCTTCGCCGCGCTCTGTCGGCTGAGGAAGTCAGAGCGCTTTATCAGGACGACCCGGGCGTCACGCATTGAACGGAGGGAAAATGATCGCGCCACGTTGGGTCGCTTTTCGCGAGGCGGGGTGACAACCGCTATGGGTCAGATCGATTCCCACAGGTCGCGCATCGACTGTGGCAGCACCTGCTTGATATCGCTGATTTCGCCCGCAGAGATACGCCGCTCCAGCAACTGAAAGACGCAGCGTACCGCGTGCTCCTCATCCACCGCGCTGCCGCCGGACATCTTCTCGCGAACGAGCAGGAAAAAGTCGTCGCGCGACCGCGTTTTGATGGGTGTGATCGCGGGGTTGTACCCCTCGTAGTAGAAGCCGCGGATGAGCATGGGCAACTGGGCCGCCAGATCCGACGCCTCCTCGACGGTCATCCTGTCGCGCAGCGCCTGCAGCACAGCCCGCATCGCGGTGTAGGCCTGAGCTTCGTCATCGAACCGGCCGATCTCCTTCAGTTCCTTGAGCCACTCCAGCGTTTTGTGATACGTCGCTTCCAGTGAGCTTATATGCGTGCTGATCATGATCGGGTTCCTTCACCACAGAGGTTGGTTGAGGGCCGGTTCGTTAAGCTGATTATGTTGTGATGCCGTCCAGGTCACTTGTTCAGGCGCTTTCGCCCGAAACACCACTGATGATGCCGAAGAGCCTTCGCTGCGGCAGCACCTCGCCGTTGCCAAAGCTCAGATGTCCGTAGGAAGGCCCGGGGTAAGGATCGCTTGCGCGCACCGGTTTGAAATGCAGTCGCTTGCTGATGAACCAGAACGGCGCAAAGCTCACCGTGCGTCCCGGCTGCATCGGCAGTGTCGTGGGCGTTACCACCAGTGCCGCGGCGATCTGGGTCTGATGTTCGCGGCCGGAGGCGTCCCGACCCGTCACGTTCAGCCGAAACAGCCCCTCGCCCAGGTACTCGCCGATCTCGTAGTGGAAGATGTAGTCCCGCCGGGCGCTGTCGTCCTCCACCGTCTCGCCGTGTGGCATGATCGCCCAGGACAACAGCTCCGTTTCAAATGTGTCCTCCGGCTCGACAATCTGCAGCGTCTCGGAGGTCTGCTCGCCATCCGATTCGAAGTAGCCGGCGAACGGCAGCGGTCGCACCCGCATGGCTAAATCCTTCTGCTATCCGGTTGGCCGTCGGGGCTCAGATACTGTGTGAACCAGCATTGCGCCAGATGCGCCACACGTTCGAGCGTACCAGGCTCCTCAAACAGGTGTGATGCTCCGCGAACCAGTTCGATGCGGTGCGGCGCGGTGAGCAACTGGGCGGCCTCCCGGTTCAATTCGATCACAGCGGTGTCGCGGCTGCCGACGATCAGCAGCGTGGGCGCCTTGACCAGCGGCAGCATGGAGCCGGCCAGGTCCGGCCGCCCGCCACGCGACACCACCGCCGACACGTGGCCCGGCCGCTGGGCCGCAGCAACCAGCGCGCCAGCCGCGCCCGTGCTCGCGCCGAACAGGCCGATCCGCATATCGTGCGTCGTGTCGTAACGAGCCACCCAGTCAATGGTTCCGATCAGCCGCTCCGACAAAAGACCAATGTCGAAGCGGAACTCGGCCGTCTGCTCGTCGATCACACTTTCCTGCGGTGTGAGCAGATCGAAAAGAAGTGTCGCAATCCCCGCATCGTTCAGCACTTCCGCAACGAACCGGTTGCGCGAGCTGAACCGGCTGCTGCCACTGCCATGGGCGAAAACAACAATGCCCTGCGCCCTCTCCGGCACCGCCAGGAAGCCCTCCAGCGCCACGCTCTCAGCCTGGACAAGCACATCACGGGTCTGAACCGTCGCTTTGGGACACACGGCCTGACCTCCGACAGCCCCGCGGCCGAACCCACCTCGGCCAAAGCGCCTCAATTCACTTTACCACCAGTAACCCGACTGACCAACAAAAGATGCGCTGATTCCTAACCGGGGAAACGCCCGAGGGAGTGGAATGAGTGCAAAGTTAAAAGGGGTTCAAGAAGTTCAAGGTTTTGGACCCGTCCTCTCGGCGTGGTCGCTTCAGGGATCCACGTGCGACGCATCCCTGACCTGACCCAATGTTGCGATTGGCGATATCAACCACTTGACGAACATCTGTTTATCTGGATTCCACACAACGCGGAGTTAATGGGGAAAAAAATCGTCCGACACCGCAATGATGTCGGACGATTTGATTTTTGATTAAGGAATGATGTCTGCCCGTATATGGTCGTTCAGTCCTTCTCCTCCAGATCCAGCGGGCGGATCCAGATGTTGCGGAAACGGACGGGGTCGCCGTGGTCCTGGAGGCTGAGGGGGGCCTTGTCGGGGTGGGGGCTGTAGCGGGCGCGCTGTTTGTGGGTGGTGGCGCCAAGGAAGGCAACGTTGTGGTGGACCAGCACGCCGTTGTGGAAGACGGTGACGCGGGCGGGTTCGCGGACCGAACCATCTTGGTTGAAGCGCGGACGACGGAAGACGATGTCGTAGCTCTGCCATTCGCCAGGCTTGCGGCTGGCGTTGACCATGGGCGGGTACTGACCGTAGAGCGCAGCCGCCTGACCGTCGGCGTAGGTGACGTTTTCATAGGAATCGAGCACCTGCACCTCGTAGCGCTCCATGAGGAAGACGCCACTGTTGCCGCGGCCCTGGCCGTCGCCCTGGACCTTCTCCGGCGTGGCCCATTCGATGTGCAGCTGGCAGTCGCCGAAGGCTTCGCGTGTGCGGATGCCGCCGGTGCCGTTGACCATCATCGCGCCGTCGACCAGCGCCCACCGCGCGGTTTTGCCATCATTGCCCACCCACTGGCTCAGGTCGGTACCGTCGAAGAGGACGATGGCGTCAGCGGGGGCGGCGACACCGTTGAACCCACCCGGCGTAACGACGGGAGGCTTGGGCCGATTCATGTCGTGGACTTCCCACTTCCAGACCGGTGCAGCGGGTTGCTGGGCAGCAGGTTGTTCCGCAGCGCGCGGCGTGGCCGGCTCAGGCGAGGGCTTCGAGGTCTTCGACTTCGCCGCACAACCACCCATGACAAGGAAACCCGCCATCAAACCGATCGTCGCCAAACGCTGCTTCATGGTTCGTCTCTCCTGATTTGGGAAGGCAACATGGTATCAGATGTACCGGCAAGGGCGAGAGACTTTTGAGGGGGAGCAACCATTGCGTATGCCGAGGGACGTTCGGTCCTCGCCCCAACCCTTCGGAGGGGTGATGGGGGATTATAATTGCGGAACTCGGCGATGCTGGACTTTTCAGATCAACCTTATCGCTGGTTTCCACCCAGGCGGAGCGGATTGTTCGCCTGGGCGCTGGGGCATTACAACCGTTATGTCTATCTGCCGCGACGGCGGGAAATCGAAAACGTTCGCGTAACGGGGCAGCTCGATGCAATTCGCGAGCGGACGTCGCGCGATCGGTTGCTGTTTCTGCCCAATCACCCGACACATGACGACGCCTATATCTGGATGGAGGCGCTGAGGCAGCTCGGGGTGAGTACGCACATCATGGCGGCGTATGACGTGTTCCTGCGCAGCCGACTCAACGCGTTCGTGATGCAACGAATGGGCTGTTTCTCGGTCGACCGCGAGGGGTCGGACCAGCAGGCAATGAAGCAGGCAATCGAGACGCTGACGCAGGGGCATCATGCGCTGACAATCTTTCCCGAGGGCAACGTTTATCTGCAAAACGATGTGGTGACGCCGTTCCATGAGGGGGCGGCGTTTCTGGCATTGCGCGGGGCGCGAGCACTGGCGGAGGAAAAAGGGCGGGTGCTGGCGGTGCCGGTGTCGATCAAGGTGACACACGTGGTGGATGTGCGTGATCCGCTGTCGCATCGGCTGCATCGGCTGGCAGAAGCGCTGGCGTCACCGGTGAAGGCGGATCATCCGCCTCTGGAAAAGGTGAAGCGGGTAGGGCTGACCGCGCTGGCAAAGAACCTGCGCCATCGCGGGCACAACGTGCCTGAGGCACCGGAACTGGCCGAGCTGGTAAAGCAGGCGGCGGAAACGGTGATCGCCCGGCTGGAGGCGAAGATGGAGCTGACGCCCGGCCTGGAGGACTCGCTGATCGACCGCATTCGCCGTGCCCGAAAGGTGGTGCACGAAATTCGCAGCGACCCCGAGCGGGCGCACGAGCACACACTGGCAGCTCACTGGGCGGATGAGGCGATGCTGGCGTTTCGCATTGCGAGCTATTCGGGCAATTACCTGCAGGCCCGGCCGACGATCGATCGCTTTGCGGAAACGATCGAGAAGCTGAGCGAGGATGTATATGCGAGGGCGCATCCCCCGGTGGGTCGGCGGGAGGCGCTGGTACATTTTGGGGAGCCGATCGACCTGACCGAGCATTTGGAAGCGCGGCCGCGGCAGGCGGCGCAGGCAGTCACCGCAGCGGCGGAACAGGCAGTACAGCGGGGGCTGGATCAGCTCAACGCGGAGAACGACAGGGTGGGGGCAAGGTTGTGGGAGTGAGGGGGGATTCGGGAGGCGTATGACCCACCCATTCCGTGGATGAGCTTCGGGGAGGATAAAGGGTATCTCTGGTATACTCCCGCGCAGGAGGTGCCGGCATGTTTGTCGAAGACCCCAACGATCTGGACGAAACGGAGCGAATGATCAAGTTTCACGAGATCGCCCGGGAGTACGGCCGCGCCATTGCCGCCTGGGAAACTGCACCGTGGGTCACCGAATATGAACTGCTGCAGCGTGATGGCGTTCAGTTGCGTAATCCCGACGACATGGATGATGACGAGCTGACCGATCTGCTCTGGAAGATCATCGAAAGCATGGCGACGCGCAACACGTTCTTCTATCAGACGGATCACCTGTCTGAACGTGAGTTTTACGAACGGCTGTATTATGAGGTGCTGCACGAACCGGCGAAGGATTACGCCGCGGTGCTGGACCCGGAGGAGCTGACCGGGCCCGGCGCGTGGGTACAGACGATCGACATGTGCGACGATGGCGATCTGGAGACGTACTGGCGCTATTACGCGGATGATGAAACGCGCGAGCGTCATGCGGAGCAGTTTCCGGACATGACGATGCCGCCGCGGGAGGAGCCGCCTTACGATCGCGATCGATTTCTGCCGCGATCGTATGAGGATGCGATGATGGAGCGCGGAGAGTTTCCGGAGTATGAGGAGGAGGTGGATGAGTTTGAGATAGGGGAGGATGAGTGGGATATTCCGTGGTAAGGGGGCCCACCCACGGAATGGGTGGGCTTTCGAAAGATCACTCATGTATCAATAAAAAGATAAACCCACGGTGTTTTTAGCACCGTGGGTTTCTTTGTACGCTCTGACGGCGTTTAGTCGTAGAGTGGGCTGATGCTGGTGGGGGGCACTTCGACGAGGTAGATACTCGTATCGATACGGAAGTTCGATTCGGTGGTGTGACGCTCCGCGAAGAAGAAGTGGAGCGAGCAGGCGTCGCTGGAGCCCTTGGGGGTATAGTAGCGAGCCTCGGTGCCACCCGCGGTGACCCACGCGCCGATGATCGGTTCCTGCGCGGTGTAGCTGCGGGAGTAGCCGCTCTGGTTGTCGAAGCTGACTTCCATGCCGTTGGCGAGCTTCAGCACGACAGTATTGATCTGACTGGACGACCAGACCTTCAGCTTGTTCGTTTCGAACTCACAGCGCACGTCCGCGCCACCCTTGGTGAGGTCCAGATCGATGTAGCGGTCACCACTGCGAATCGGGCAGGTGCCGGACATACCCAGGCGCGACCATTTTGTCGCAAGCTCATTGGCCATACTGCTGGAAACTTCCTTGACGATGCCGCCCTTGGGGAAGTGGTTCTTTTCGACAAACGCCTTGCCGTCGAACAGCAGCACCGAGCCGGTTTCAGCCGAGTGCACACCGCCCAGGTCGATCACCTTGGTGCCATTGACGTAAACCCACACGTCGTCGTCGCCGACGAAGGTGAACCGCTGTCCTGGTGCGTATGCGAAGGTGGATTTGAGTTCAAAGGTGAAGTGATAATTGTGCGACAGTCCCTCGTTGCCGAAGCCCTGTCCATCCAGTGGGAAAAACTGTTTGTTCCCTGTGTATTCGACGGAATAGATGCTCGGGTTATCTGAGCGCGGTTTGAGTGTGAGGGTGAACGGCATGCTGATGTTCACATCAGGCACATCGTTGTACCAGGAATAGAGGCTCTGAGCCGACTGGATGGTGTCATTGGAGGGTCGGCTGGGGTTGTAGACGGGTTTGCCGTCCTCGCCCAGATACATGGTGACCAGTCCGTTCACCAGCCCGTAGTCGCCGTGCCCTCGGACGGTATGTGCGGTTTCGAAGTCGGGGTGCCCCCCGGCACGGTCGCCGCGTTTGAAGTCGCGGAGGATGCCTGTGAGTTGCAGGTCCTCAGCCATTGCCACGCCGGCGGCGTGACTGAGCAAGCCCGCCAGCGCCAACGCCAGTGTCGGTCGCATTGCCATGTGCAGGTCCTTTCGTCGCCTCACGTCTTCGTCAGCGCCGCTGCGGGTTTGACGGAACCCCGTCGGATCGAAAACAGCAGCAAGCCGACACGCTCAACCTTACAATTGGGCAAACGGATCGGGCCACTTTCGCGGGCTGGTGAAAGTGGGAAACCCGACGTCGCGTCCGCACAGACGTTACAACTTCACTCTGGAGGTGGCCGGGCATGGTTCGGCGATCGCTGATGCGGGCTTATCCATGGCACATCGAGGTGCCGTTGCTGCTTCTGGCGACGACGGGGATGCTCATTGCCGGGCTGTCGCTGCCCGTTTTGACCGTGCGCAAGCTCATTTTCTGGGAAGAGGGCTGGTCCGTGTTAACGGGCATCCATCAGCTTTACCACGAGGGGGATACGGGGATAGCAGCCATCATTCTTCTTTTTTCGGTGGTTTTTCCACTGTTGAAGCTGGCGATGCTGGCGCTCGTCTGGTTCGTGCCGCAACGCATCGAGCAGCGCGAACGAACGCTCGCCTGGCTGGCGGTGCTGGGCAAATGGTCGATGCTCGATGTGTTCGTCGTGTCGCTGATCGTGCTGGTCAGCAAGACCAGCAGCCTGCTGGATGCCCAGCCTCGTGCAGGAGTGTATGTGTTCGGCGGTGCGGTGCTGATGTCGATGATGCTGACGTTCTACATCCAGCGGCTGGCACAGCGCGAGGCGGACAGCCGCAGCGAAGCGATCACAACGGCTTGAGATAACGGCCCAGGCCGAACGGCAGCGTGAGCGTGTTGCTCGGTTCGTCAGCCGCCTGAATGACGTCGCTCAGGTCGATCGGCTCGTCGAAGTGGACACCCAGTTCGTGTACCTTGCTCTCCACGTGGCGACAACGCACAATCGTGCCCGTGATGCGCATCCATTTGCCCTCGCGCAGTGGCAACGAGATGACACAACGCGTGCCGTTATGCAGGAAGTTGCCGTGCAGGAACGCCAGGCCGGAGCGACTGATGTTGCGCGTACGGCCGACATAGTTGACGCACGTACCACCTGGGTGGTGAATCTGGATTACGAACACCACCGCATGTGGATAGCGTGGCTGGGCACGCTGCTGCAACACCATCGGCGGTGCTGAACCGGCCTCGTGGTCGAGCTTGCCCAGAATCCGCTGGTATTCCATATCGCGAATCTTGAGCGTGTCGACGACGTGATTGTCGTTTGTTTTCGGCGTGTTTGGCCGCATGACCCGCTCCTTGTCAATCCAGCTTCCTTGGCATGGTGGAAGCTATCACACGAACCGGAGCGTTGGAGCCGTTCTCAATCGCCAGTGTGCTGTCACGCCCCGGTTCAATTGTCAGATCAATGCTGCCACGTTCCAGCACCCATACACCGTCCCGATCGCGGCGCCGATGCGCGTAGAACTTCGCGTCCGTTACTCCCGCGAGGATCGGCTGTTCCAGTGTGACCCCGCCGTCACTGTTGTGGATGATCACCCACAGCTCCTGTTTGTCGCGGCGATGCTCCACGCGCACCAGTTGCCCTTCCGGGTCGATCAACTCCAGATACCAGCTTTCGATCGTGTTGCCGCTGAGTGTGATGGGCGGATTGCTCGTCAGATCAGGCAAGAGTGGGCCATGCGCCGTGCTGGTGCGCACCAGCTTGATGAGCCGATGCGTAACCAGGCGGCTGGAGGCCTGCGTGCTGGCCAGTTCCGCCGCAGTGGCATAGCTGCGGAAGCTGGCATCGATCGCGACCATCGTCGCGGTAAGCAGCACCGCAGTGATCGCAAGACTGATCAGCATTTCCACAAGGCTGAAGCCATGCACGCGCCGACGGATCGGTCGACGCGGCACAGCAGCACAGCATTTCATGGTTGACGGCTGTCTCATGGCGCGACTCCTTCGTAATAAGTCGCGACCAGGGGCTTGATCTCGACCGGTCCGCGAATGCCATCCGGCATCGCCAGCCGCGGGTCGTAGCGAATCTGGATCACGCCCAGGCCGTCCGCCGGCAGTTCCGCTTCCAGGTCGCCCGAAGACGACGCGAAGTAGCCCAGTGTTGTGTTGAACTGCGGGCTGGTATCGCCCAGCACCGGTGCGACGCCGGCCTGCGGCTCGAATGTCGTGATGAGCGAGCCTTCCAGGCGAATCTGACCACGCATGTCCACCACGCCGCCGACGATCGTACCCGACAACTCCAGCCGCTCGCTCGGATCGGTCGGCGAGATGAACGTACCCATTTCCACCGAGTAGTGCGGCATCAACAGCGTGCTGCGCTTGAACAGCGCTTTCTGAGCCGCATCCAGATGCGTCGAATCATCGATCTGGAACTGAGTACGGCCGGTGAACGCCACCTTGTTGCGCGTCTGCGTGAACTGTCGCGGCGCATCGGACACTACCGCGCCTTCGAATACGCAATTGTCAAAGCGGATGTTGTTCGACACCGTCTTGGTGTCCGCCACGGGCATGTTCTCGCCAGTAAGCGGGTTTTTCACCATCGCAACCAGCCCCGGATGCTTCGGTGTGCCGTCGGGATTGAGCATCCCCGCGTAGGCAAAGTTGGGGTCCTCATTGTCCGTTTCAGTTTCGATGAATGTCACACCGATGAACCGGCAGTTCTTGAAAAGCGCGTTCAGGCCCTTGGGGATTCGGACATTCTCGAACGTCATGTTCTCGAACACCGGCCGCTCATAGTAGTCATACGGATACGCTGCACCGTAAGGCACCGGCTCACGATGTTGACCTGATAGGTCCATGCGCGGCGAGGCCGGATCGTCCGGGTTGTGGTTCTGCGCCTGTTGCGTAGCAGCGGCGAGCAGATCGCCCGTCGCCATGGCGCGGAATGTCGCCACATCGAAGTCGCTGGGGTCGAACTGATAAGCGTTGGCTTCCGTAGCCTGGAACTTCAGTGCCGGATCGTTGTAGTTGGGTACGATCGGCCCCTGGAAGTAGTCCTGATACGCACCCTTGGCAGCCCCTTCCTGCCAGTCCTGCATCGACGCCAGGATCATCACCTGACCACGAACCTTCGCATAACGATCATAATCGTCGATGAAGCCGTCGTTGTACCCCGAACGCGAGTCTGAGCCGAACGTATCGATCAACTCCATCAGTTGCGCCGCGAGAATAGGCGAAGTCGAGCCGGCTTCCAGCTCGGTGCGCGACACACGCCCATCACCGTTGGTGTCAAAGTGTGTCAGGAAGAAGTCATAATCGTCCAGATAGCCATCGCCGTTGGCATCGTACTGCTGCGGGTTACTGATACCGTTCGTTTCCGTCGCGCTGGCAAGGTTGATCCGGTTATCGCCGTTTACATCGTTGGTAATCAGCGTGTTCTTCAGAACATCCAGCAGTTCATCCAGGTCCGGATGCAAACCGCGAAAATCGCTTTCCATCTGCACCGGGTGGCCGTGCTCCAGGTGCGTGTCCATGAAGCGGCTGCCCACGCGGCCTTCAATCATCACGTTGCGGCCGATCATCACCCTGCTGCGCGACAGGATGGCGAACCGCAGCTTCTTGTCCACGCGAAAGTCCATCGAGATCGACCGCGTGATTGCTCTGCCTTCGGGCCCATCCTGCGCCGTTACCACCACTCGAATCCACCGCGCATCCAGTGGATTGCTGCTGGAGACCGGCTGATCGAAAAGGTTTGGATCGTTATACGGGGCCCGCTTGTAGAAGGGGTCATCGTAACGCGAAAGATTGCCCGGCAGTGGGTGAGGCTCGAATGTCGCGGTGAACGTCGGCGCATCAGGCCCCACAGCGATCGGTCCCACACGCAGGCCACGCGTGGTGAACGACGGCTGCTGCAGCGCCGATACCTCCGCAAAAGCGTCATACAGCCGCTGTCGAATCCCACCATCGGGATCCAGCCACAGCTCTTCGGCTCGATCAGCATCGATCTCGCCGTAACGCGTCAGCACCTGCCGCGCCACCTCATCGAACTGGTAGCGGACAAGGTTCATGCCCGTTTCCGCCGCGGCCAGCGCGCGGTGAATCTTGATCTGGGAATCGGCGATGGCAAGGTTACCCTGCGACACGATCGCCATCGCTGCCGCCAGCGAACCGAAGATGACGAGGAACATCATCGCAATGATCGCCGCCGCGCCGCGTTGCGATCGCTGCCGACTCATCCTGAATTGCGACCTGCTCCCATGCATGACAAGCTCCATGACGCCTCACTGCACTTCTTCATCGCGGCGTCAGTTGGACACCACCCACGTCATCTCCGTGATCGTCATCGGCTCACTGTCGTTCGGCCCCTGATAGTCCACCCGCACCGTCACGCGCATCATGTCGGTGCTGCCCAGCGGCGCCGTGAACACCGAATCCAGACTTTCCGGCAGGACACTTTCAACCTTAATGTGCTGGCTCCAGCCTTCCAGATCGTTGAGCGTCTGTCGCAGCGCGTTGATCGGCGGGCTGAAGGTCAGTCCCTGGCCGTAGCCCGATACGATCGGTCCGGCAAAATCGTCAAGATCATCGAAGTCCGCTACGCTGTTCTCACCCGCCTCCACACCAATGTTCGAATCACCCGTAAGCGGATCGTGCATGGGAAGCGTCAGCGTCAGCTCGCGCAGTTCGTTGGCGAGCATCATGCCCAGGGCCGTGCGCTGAGCCCAGTCGTTCTTGTAAACGTACGTCTGCTGCGCCGCGACGATGGCCAGCACGCCCGTGCCGACGATCACGGTCGTCAGCGCCGCTTCGATGAGCGTGAAGCCCGCTGAGCGATGGCGTCGCGAACGAACGCCGGTTGTTGATCGGGTGTGCATCATGGCAGTTCTCCCCATCAACTAGTACGATTCAAAGCCCGCCAAAGCCATCGCCAGTTCGGCTTTTTTCGCCTTTTCCTTTCAGTAGGTTCCGCACCGTTGACACACGTCACTTGACCAGGGTGGACAGTTTGAAGATCGGCAGGATGATCGCCATCGCGATAAAACCGACGATACCACCCATCACGATGATCATCACAGGCTCGATCATGGATGTGACAGTCTTGATAACCTCACGAAGCTGGCGGGCATAGAAGTTGGACACCTCATCCAGTACCTCGCCGAGCTTACCGGATTCTTCACCTGCACTGACCATCTGCACCACAGCCTTGGGAAGCAGCGGAGACTTCTGCAGTGGATTGGCGATCTTCTTACCCTGCTTCACCGAGGCGTAGACAGCGTGCCACAACCGCCGGTACAACCGGTTGCCAGCCACATCACCGGTGATGGAGATGGTGTCGAGCATCGGCACGCCCGCGTTGACCAGTTCGCCCATTGTGTGCAGAGACCGGCTGATGTACAGCGCGCGGAACATGCGCTTGAAAATCGGAAAGCGCAGTTTCATTGCGTCAAACCACCAGCCACCCGGCTCGGTCTTGATGAAGAGAATGAAGAGCAGGATCAGCCCCAGCAGCCCGCCAACCACCGCCCACCACCATTCCACCATGAACGCTGAGAGGTTCATGAGGAAGATGGTCGGCCCGGGCATGGCGGATTCCTTACCTTCGAACACCGCGGCGAAGCGCGGCAGCACGAACGTGAGCAGGAAGATCGTCACACCGATCGCCAGCGATGCGATCACGCCCGGGTAGATCATCGCGCCGATCACCATCGCCCGCGTTTCGAGCTGTTGCGACAGATACGCCGCGATGCGTTCAAGCATCTTCGCGAACGAACCGGACATTTCCGATGCCCGCACCATGTTCACGTAAAGCGGGCCGAACAGCTTGGGATGCTTGGTCAGCGCTTCAGAGAACTGTTTACCTGATTCAACGTCCGTTTTAATACCCAGCAGCACCTGGCGGAACTTGGGGTTCTCGGTCTGCTCGGCGATGCCTTCCAGCGCCGCGCGCAGCGAGATACCCGCACGGATCATGACCGCCAGTTGCGTGGTCATGTTCAGCACGTCGCGCTGCGATGGGCCGGACGTGTAGTTCAGCGCCTTGAGACGTTCCGACATCGACTGGGCGGCGCCGGCCACGGGGGTGAGCTGAAGCACCTGGTTGCCCTGCGCGCGCAGCGTTTGCGCCGCCGCCAGCGCGTTGGCAGCCGCGATCACCCCCGTGGTGACCTGCCCCCCCGCGGATCGTGCCTGGTATCGGTAATGAGCCATGGAACTCGCCTGTCGTTATTCGCCCCGGATCAGTGGCCGTCGGACACCGACCGGCACGTGCGGAACGGCATAACTTGCCGAACCACGCGTCACACCCGCGCCGACTCAAGCCGCCAGCATGCGATCGAGCTTGTCGGGATACGCCGCCTGCGCAACCGCGTCCTCGCGACTGATCATGCCGTTGAAGTAAAGCTCCGCGATCGCGTTATCGAGGCTGTTCATGCCCAGCGCGCGGTTCGTTTCAATGACGTTGGGAATTTCAAACGCGCGGTTTTCGCGAATCAGGTTACGCACCGCGGGGGTACACAGCATCACCTCCACCGCAGGCACCATGCCCTTCTGATCCACGCGCTTGAACAGGGTCTGCGAGATTACCGCCTGCAGCGTGTTGGCCAGCATCGAACGAATCTGGTTCTGCTGGTCGGCGGGATACATGTCGATGATACGTTCGATCGTCTGCGAGGCGTTGACGGTGTGCAGTGTGGAGAGCACCAGGTGCCCCGTTTCCGCTGCAGTGATCGCCGCCGCCGTCGTTTCAAGGTCGCGCATTTCACCGACCAGAATGATGTCCGGGTCCTGACGCAGCACGTGCCGCAGACCACTGGCGAAGCTGGGCACGTCGTCGCCCAGTTCACGCTGTTCGATCAGACACTTGTTCGAGACGAACGCGTATTCGATCGGGTCCTCCAGCGTGATGATGTGCTTGGCGTAACGCTCGTTCATCGCCTGGATCATCGCCGCCAGCGTCGTTGACTTACCCGAACCGGTGTCCCCGGTCACCAGGATCAACCCGCGTGGCAGATAGGTCAGCCGTGAGACAATGTCCGGCAGATTCAGCGCATGGAACGGCGGAATCTTTTCCTTGATCGTTCGCAGCGCGATACCCACGTTCTGCCGCTGCATGTGGGCGTTGACACGGAAGCGACCCAGACCGGGAATGGAGTAGGAAAAGTCCGCGTCGCGAATCTTTTCGAACTGCTTGAACTGCTCCTCCGTCGCCATCTGGCGCAGCATCCGCATGGCGCTTTCGGGCGTGATGACCGGATAGTCCAGCGGCGTCATCACGGTGTGAATTCGCGCCATGGGCGGATGGCCGGCAATCAGATGCACGTCCGAGGCGCCCAGATCCACCGCCGTCTTGAGAATCGTGTCCAGATCCATGCCAGTCTCGGCTCGAGGCCCGCGGGGAAACAACCCTCGGCGCAGCGCGGGCCAGGCCGCTGCGCCTGCAAGGGCCGTCATCGACGTGCCTCACCCGTCAGATAAGTTGCCCACCCTGCCCGGCACGCATTCTCCGCCCTCCGCGCTACCCCCCACCGACGCAGCCGGCACAGTCGCTACAAATCCACCCCCAAAATGAGCGAACAAGGACCGAGAACTCTCCTGCTGCGTGACGCTTCCCCTCACACTCCCACGCGTCCCTACAAATCGATAGCAGTTTTTTCCCACCCGGCATATAATCGAGTGAACCTGACCCGCAATTTCCTGCCAATAAAAAGGGGATTCTCATGCGTGCCAATGCCGTGGCGGCCGGTTTGTTGTCGATAAGCTGGGTGCTGACGCTCTCTGGTGGGTCGCTGCTCGCCCAGACCGCCCCCACCGAGGCCGTCCCCGCTGAGGCCGCTCCCACCACCGAGATGGTTCCTACTACCATCACGGAGACCTGCGATGCGGCCCACGCCGAGCCGGAGGCAAACCCCGCCGCCCCGGCCGCAACCACCGCAGCCCCCACCATCATCAACGACCGACAGGTCATCCGTCAGATCGAGCGGGCAGCCTCCGAGCTGATCGAAGCCGGTCGCACGACCGAGATGGCCACGCTGATCGAACAGCTCAATCGTGAAAGCTGCAACATCAAACTGCCCGCTGCCAGCGAGGCGAAGCTGGAGCCCTGGCAGGTGTACGAGAGCTGCCGGCCGGGTGTGCTGGTCGTCGCGGGCATCTTCAAGTGCGACCGCTGCGATAACTGGCATGCCGCCCCCGCCAGCGGTTTCGTCATCACCGCCGATGGCATCGCCGTCACCAACCACCATGTCGTCCACAGCCCCGACCGCGCCACGCTCGTGGCGATGACGGCTGACGGACGGGTGGTGCCCGTGCGTGAAGTGCTCGCTGCCAGCGCCGTCGACGATGTGGCCATCATTCGCCTCGAAGGAGGAGAATTCACCCCCCTGCCCCTGTCCACCAACGCACCGGTCGGCTCGGATGTGTTCGTCATCAGCCACCCCGACCGCCGCTTCTTTACCTTCAGCAAGGGTGTGGTCGCCCGCTACGGCACCATCCAGCGCGAGCGCACCGAAACCGCCATGCTGGAAATCACCGCAGACTACGCCCGCGGCTCCAGCGGCGGCCCGGTCCTCAACCGCCAGGGCGCCGTCGTCGGACTGGTCAGCTCTACCGTCAGCGTCTACTACAACACCGAAAACGGCCGCAAGGACAACCTGCAGATGGTCTTCAAGCAGTGCGTTCCCGCCGAAAAGGTGCTCAACCTCATCAAGCGCTGACCCGCCTGTCCCATCAACTTATATGACAAACCCCTCTCTCCCTCGCGAGAGAGGATCGGGGTGAGTGTCTGTACGTCAGTAAACCCCGCATGATGTCCAGCCTCTCTCGGCAGCGCAGCCGATCCGGGGTTCGCCTCAGTTGCCCCCAATATTCGATTTCCCGGGAAAATGAAGCAGCCCGGCCATCTCGCCCGACATAGAGTGATGCAGCGATAACTTCATGCGGACCTGCGCCGCCTATGCGCTTCCCGGAGCCACGCATGTCACACGAGATGGATTGCAGCGAGCTGCCCGTTGTACCCGCTCATGTGAGGCCGACCGTTTCGGCAGCGGTGATTCGCGATGGTTGTCTGCTGATGGTGCGGCAGGCGCGCGGGCGGCATCGCAATCGCTGGAACCTGCCCGGCGGTAAGGTCGACCCGGGCAAAACGCTGCTCGATGCGGTCGTCCGCGAAACGGCTGAAGAAACCGGCTACGACCTGCACGTCCATTGTGTGGCGGGGCTTTATGGCTATGTGAACCGGTCAGGCCAGCATCGGCTGCGATGCGTGTTCTGGGGGCACGTTCGCGGTGACAAGCCACGCTACGACCACCGTGAGATTCTGGAGGTCCGCTGGGTGCCACTGCACGAGGCGTTCGCGATGCACCCTGCCATGCTCGCCAAACCGCGGATCATGCGGCAGATACTGGACGATTTGCGACGACGTGTGGACGATGCGGCAACGAACGGCATGCTCGCGGCAGGATAAGACGCGGCCCCACGCGCGTTACGACCCGCACAATCACCATCTTTTCAACAAATCCCAAAGGTTCTCATGTGGAACGGCTCACGGCACCTGCCGCGAACGCCGATGCGGTAATCGGTTCGGCGTCGATCGCCGAAATGCGACATGCGCGCACCCGCATCCGGAACAATCCCATGTGGCCGTTCCATCACGCTCGCCGGAGCAACGCCGGCTTTACCCTGGTCGAAATCCTGATCGTTGTCGTGATCCTTGCGATCCTGGCGGCTGTGGTGCTGCCCAGCTTTACCAACGCCGGTGAACGCGCCAAGGCCAGCGCCACCCTGTCGCAACTGCGACATGTGCGCGATCAGATCGCCCGCTATCGCTTCGAGCACAAGGACGTCTGGCCCGATCTGGTGACGCATCAGTGGGACCCGCTCATCAAAAAAAGCGACGTGGAGGGGAACCTCGGCGTGGATGGCGCCTGGCTGGGGCCGTACCTCGTGAACGTCCCCATCAACCCGTTCAACAGCAGCGCCACCGTCGTCGCGGAGATCGACGTCAATGCCGGCTGGGTCTACGACGTCAGCACGGGCCAGCTCGATGCGATCGGCTTCGATGAAGATCGCCAGCTTTTCACGCCCCCGACCCCCTGACCAGCCACGCGGACTTTTACAACACGAACGCCATCGTCGGGAGTTCCCGATCCAGAATCGATCGGGCGTAGACGCAAAGCAACCGATTCGCACGGCCAATGGCTTGCGGGTCAGCATCGCGCAGGTCATCCACATCATTCTGAGCCACACGCCGAAGCAGCTCCACCGTTTCGCGTCGAACCTTCCAACTGGTGCGCTGTGAGCCTAGCTGCGTGGTCAGTCCGCCCGCCTGAGCATCGAAGATGTACGAAGCCGCGGGAGTGAGCGGTTCATCGCGTTCGACATCGCGGTTCAGTTCGGGGCGGTAACCGCTGTCCGTGAGGATGCGCCACTGAAAACGGAGCAGGGCTGCCTGTCGTCCGGTCGGATCGCGCAGCGCTTCGAGGAACTCACGCAGAGCATGGAACGAGGCGGGGTGGTCGTCGCGGTCAGCCAGTAAAGCGTTGACCAGATCGGCCGCGTAAAGCGAAAGCTGCTGCGCTTCCAGATCCTGCCGCAGATGCCAATAAGGTTGCTGCAGATCCCATTCGGTGAGCGTTGCCAGTTCGGTGGTCGGCTTGATGATGCCAACCGCCTGCCCGAGCGTGAGCAGTTCGATGCCGCCGCTGTACCGCTGCACACTGGATGGACTGGTGCGTTTGGCCCCCTTGGCAACCGCGCGAATCTTGCCGTGGTGCTCCGTCAGCAGGGCGACAATCTGACTGGTCTCCGACCAGTCAAAGTGCCGAATACAAATCGCCTGATCCTTAAACCGCGGCATGGGGTTACTCTAACCACGAAGACACGAAGATCACGAAGGAAAACAGAGAGGAACCACCAAGAGCACCAAGGACACCAAGTTTGGAAAAGGGTTGTGCTCTATTCAACTTTATCTTTCTCTTGTCTTCCTTGGTGTTCTTGGTGTCCTTGATGGTTCAACTTCATGACCTTCGTGTCTTCGTGGCCAATTCAACCTCACCCTTCCAAAGCCGCCAGTTCCTTTTCCGCGGCGACGAGTTGGTCGCGGGTTTGTTGCACCAGGTGGGCGGGAGCCTTTTCAACATAAGAGGGGTTCTGCAACCGCTTCGTCAACGCTTCGATCGACTTGCGCAGCTCCTCCGCGCGGCGGGCGATGCGAGTGCGCTCAGCCTCGGCGTCGATCAGACCGTGCAGGTAAATCTGATCCTCGCCCAGCACAGCCGCGGCCGCATCAGCGGGACGCTGGACGTCCGGCCCAACCGCTTCCAGGGTCACATTCGCCAGCGTCTGAATCAGTTCACGCTGCTGACGAATCAGCTCGCCATCGCGCGACTGGATCGACACCGGCACGACCTGCCGCGGCGCTACCTTGTGCTGCGTGCGCACCTGACGGATCGCGGTGACCACATCCTGCACCACGGTGAACGGCTTCGTGTCCACCTCCGCCAGATCAGGGCTGACCTGCGGCCAGCGGGCGCGAATGAGCAGTTCGCTCGGTGGAATCTGCACGCCTGACACGCCACGCTGTGGCATCACCGCGTTCAGATGCTCCCACAGCTTCTCCGTGATGAACGGCATCACCGGGTGCAGCAGTCGCAACGCTGCGTCGATGCATGTTGCCAGCACCTGCCGCTGCGTTTCATTGCCCGCCACGGTGGGCTTGACCGCTTCGATGTACCAGTCACACAGGTCACGCCAGATGAAGTCGTACAGCGCCCGGGCGTAATCGGCGAACTCGTAGTGATTGATCGCCTGCGTGGTGTCGCGAATCGTCGCGGCCAGCCGAGCGAGAATCCAGTGATCGGCTGCATTGAAATCAGCAGCCCCCGTCTGCGTGTTCGCGGCCGCGCTCGCATTCGCGTTTTCGCTCAGCTTACCCAGCGCGAAGCGCACCGCGTTCCAGAGCTTGTTGGCGAAGTTGCGGCCGATGTCGAACTTCTCGCTGGTGTTGCGGCCGGTCTGCGGGTCGCGCTTCACCGGCATGCGCACGTCCTGCGTGTTCGTCGTCATGGACGCGAGTGTGAAGCGCATCGCATCGGCGCCATGCGAATGGATGATGTCCAATGGATCGACGCCGTTGCCCAGCGACTTGCTCATCTTCCGGCCTTCGCCGTCCTGAATCATCGCGTGGATGAACACATCGTGGAACGGCAGCCGGTCGAGGAAGTAGAGATTGAACATCACCATGCGCGACACCCACAGCGTGATGATCTCACGCGCGGTACACAGCACATTCGTCGGATTCCACGTCGCCAGCACCGGCGTATCCTCCGGCCAGCCCATCGTCGACAGCGGCCAAAGCGCAGAGGAGAACCAGGTGTCGAGAACGTCGGGATCGCGCGTGAAACCGATGGATTCGAGTTCAGCGATCAGTGCGGAATCATCCTCGCGCAGGCACACGTAAATATCGGTGTCGGTCCGCACAACCGCAATGCGATCGTCGGATTTCGCCATTGCTTCGATCGGATTGCCTTCATCCGGTCCCTGATCGGCCGACCTGAGTTGACTCCACACCGGAATCCGATGCCCCCACCACAACTGACGTGAGATGCACCAGTCGCGGATGTTTTCATGCCACGTCTGGAACGTCTTGGCATAGCGGGCCGGGTAGAACCGCAGGCAGCCTTCCCAGTCGCGCTTTTCCGTGCCTTCCGCGGCGGGCTTACCGCTTGAATCGGTCCGCTGATCCGCTGCCATCGCACGCAGGGCGGCACCGGCCAGACGGTCGTCTGTCACGCGCACATACCACTGATCGCTCAGGTACGGTTCGATCGGCACATGGCTGCGATAGCTGTGGCCCACCGCGTGACGGTATGGCTTCACATCGGCCAAGAGATCATTCGCACGGAACCACTCGACGATCGCCTTGCGGGCTTCGTAGCGATCGAGCTTCAGCGGCACGGCTTCCACATCAGCCCGGGTGAAATCGTCGGCCGGCCAGCCGTGCTCGTTGCTGATCGTGCCGTCCGGCGCCATCACGTTGATGATAGGCAGCCCATGTCGCAGACCAATCTCCCAGTCGTTGGGGTCATGCGCGGGCGTCACCTTCAAAAAGCCCGAAGCGTACTTCGCCTTCGCATCGTCGCTGTCCGGGTCGGGAATGACAACGTAATCGTCACCAATGATGGGGATGATGCGGTTGACGATGGGCAGACGCACGAATTTGCCGATGTAGTGAGCACGCAGCGCATCGTTGGGGTTCACCGCGACAGCGGTATCGCCCAGCATCGTTTCGGGGCGCGTGGTGGCAACGGTGACGAACTCGCCCGTGTCGCGCCACTCGTCGCTTGACTCGCCAACCCGCTCGACGACCGGGTATTTCAGATACCAGAAATGCCCGTCGATCTCGTGCATTTC
Source organism: uncultured Phycisphaeraceae bacterium (assembly GCA_937988825.1). Taxonomy (GTDB): domain Bacteria; phylum Planctomycetota; class Phycisphaerae; order Phycisphaerales; family Phycisphaeraceae; genus CALKHT01. The sequence continues at coordinate 35,877 of CALKHT010000038.1, read as the reverse complement.
CACTTCGTCGTCAGCGAGCGCGGTCTGCGTGACCGGATCCCAGTTGACCAGCCGCTTGCCGCGATAAATCAGGCCGTCCCTGAACAGCCGGAAGAACGCCTCGCGCACCGCACGGGCGCATATCTCATCCATCGTGAAGCGCTGGCGTTCCCAGTCGCACGAGCAGCCCATCGACTTGAGCTGGCCGGTGATGACCGCTTCGTATTCATCCTTCCACGCCTGGATCTTCGCGACGAATTCCTCGCGGCTGAAATCGGTGCGGCGTTTGCCCTCTTCCTTCAGCACACGCTTCTCGACCACCGTCTGCGTGGCGATGCCGGCATGATCGGTGCCGGGCATCCACATCGTGTTGTCGCCCAGCATCCGGTGATGGCGAATCAGGATGTCCTGAATCGTATTGTTGAGCGCATGGCCCATGTGCAGCGCCGCGGTCACGTTCGGCGGAGGAATCACAATGCTGTAGGGCTTACCCGGATCGGTCGGCTCCGCATGAAAGGCACGAGCAGCCTCCCAGCGGGCCGCCACCTCAGGTTCCACATCAACCGGCGAATACGTCTTGGCGAGTTCGGTGGTCATGAGAGGGAGATTACATCATTTGTGAGTCGGTCGATCGGGACGATCAGGATCGCGTCCATTCAAGCAGGTCCGCTTCACTTGCGGCGCTTGCGCTGTTTGTAGCGCGAGCGCTGCTTCTGGCGGCCGGGGTCGATGCGCGGGGTAGCGCCGGCGCCCATGGCTGCGAGCATCTCCGGTGAACCCAGACCCGCCATCGCCTTCAACCGCTGCAGCATCCCCATGTTCGCAATCTGCTTGCTCATCTGGCTCACCATGTTGAACCCCTTGATGAGCCGGCCCACATCCTCCTGCCGCGTCCCCGAACCCCGGGCGATACGGCGGCGACGCGACATGTCCAGAATCTCGACGTTGCGGCGTTCCTCCGGCGTCATGCTCTGGATGATCGCCTCCGTCCGGTCGATCTCCCGCTCATCCAGATCGATGTCCTTCAGCGCACTGCCGATGCCCGGCAGCATACCCAGCAGCGACTTCATCGAACCCATGCGCCGGATCGTGCGCAGCTGGTTGAGGAAGTCCTCCATCGTCATCTGGCCCTTGGCCATCTTCTCCTGAAGCGCCAGAGCCTCTTCCTCGGTGACCTGCTGCTGCGCCTTTTCGACAAGGCTGACCACGTCGCCCATGCCCAGGATGCGCGACGCGATGCGGTCAGCATGGAACTCCTCCAGGGCATCGAGCTTCTCGCCCACACCGACGAACCGGATCGGCGCCCCGGTGATCTGCCGCACCGACAGGGCAGCCCCGCCGCGGGTGTCCGAGTCGAACTTGGTGAGGATCACCCCGTCGATTTCGAGCTGTTCATTGAAGGCCCGGGCGCTGTTGACCGCATCCTGACCGGTCATCGCATCGACGACGAGGAATATCTGGTGCGGATTCAGCGCCTGATTCACCTGGCGCAGCTCGTTCATCAGTTGTTCATTGACGTGCAGTCGGCCGGCTGTGTCGAGAATGAGCACATCGCACTTGGCCTGTCGCGCTGCCTGCAGCGCGTTGCGGCAGACGGTGACAGCTGCACCAACCGCCTTGCCGTACTCGGCGATCTTGTCGCGTTCAGCGTAGAAATGAACGCGTCCACCACCTTCGACCGTTTCGGAGACCTGTTGCACCAGCGTTTCGAGCTGGTCGACGGCTGCAGGCCGCTGCAGGTCCGCCGCCGCGAGCATGACGCTGCGATTGCGCTTTTTCAGATAGGCTGCCAGCTTGCCACAGGTGGTGGTTTTGCCTGAGCCCTGCAGACCGCACATCATCACGACGGTGGGCCCCGGCTCAACCTGCATGATCGGTGGGCCGTCCGTCTCTTCCGCACCCATCAGCCGGACCAGCTCGTCATAGACGATCTTGATCATCTGCTGGCCGGGCGAGACGCTTTCCAGCACCTGCGTGCCCAGTGACTTTTCCAGCACCGATTTGGTAAAGGTCTGGACGACCTCGTAATGCACGTCCGCTTCCAGCAGGGCTTTACGCACATCATCCATCGCCTCGCGGACGTTGGCTTCCGTGATCTTGCCCTTGCCCGAAAGCTTGCGCAGCGCGGCACTGAACTTGTCCGACAGCGTCCCAAACATGCGAAGAATCCTTTGGATCGCGCCTTGACCGGAGGCGGGGTAATCCTAGGGCACCGAGCACGGATTGCAATATCGAGCCACCCGCGACTTCCCTACGCCCCCTACCCCTCCACAAACTTCAACCCCTGTACCGTCCCCGTCACGTTCTGCCCCTCCGCCGGCACGATCACCTGTGTGCCCGGCTCGTGGCTGCCCCATTTCATCACGGCGAAGGCGATCGCCAAGTTGCCGAGGATGGGCGATACGGTCGAACTGGTCACCGCCCCCACAACCTCATCGGCCTTCGCTGCGCGAACCGGTGTACCCGCCACCGGCATCCGGTCATCCGCGAAGCGCAGCCCCACGAGCACGCGCTTGGGGTGCCCCAGGTATTGCATTCGCGCGACGACCTCCTGACCGAGGTAGCAGCCCTTGGTAAAGCAGACCGCATCGTGCAGCACGCCGGTCTCTGCAGGCAGGCTGTCGGTGCCAAAGTCGATTCGGAAGATCGGGGTGCCCGCCTCGATGCGGGCGGTGTTGTATGCCAGCCAGCCGACGGGCCGGCCCCTGCGCTGGCTGGTGACAGCGGCGTCCTGCTCCTGCTTCGGGTCGTAGTGCAGCACCGCCATCAATCGCTGGTAGATCGCCGCGACCTTGTCCGCCGGGGCAAGCAGGTGCAGCCCTGGCGTGCCGGTCTCATCCCGCCGGTAGACGGTGACCTGCCCCTCCGCCAGCGCCAGCGTACGGTGGGTCATGTTGGGCCAGTCGGCAAACGCCCCGGCCGCCGTCCCTGCCAGTTCCGCCAGCGCCGCCTGCCCGCCTGGACCGTGTAAAGCCAGCACATGCAATGTGTTGCTGACATCCGCGACCTGCACATCCTCGGTGAAGATGAGCCGATCGATCTCGCCCGCCACCTGGGCCGCCTGGAATACATCCAGCACGAGCACCGTGCGATGGGCCTCATGCAGCACAACCATGTCCGCGACGATGCGGCCTTTCTGATTGAGCAGGAACGCCCGCCGCGCCTGGCCCGGCTGCAGCGACTTCATCTCGTTGGTCAGGAGGTTGTGCAGCACAAGCAGCCGATCACTGCCGCGCAGCTCGACCACACCGCGCTGCGGCATGTCCAGCACACCCACGCGCCGGCGGATCGCGGCGTACTCCAGTTCGTAGTAGCCAAAGGTATCGACGACCTGCACCGCCGTATCCGCAGGCCCATAGGGCAGATACGTCGCGTCAGCCGCCTCGTGCAACCCATGCAGCGGATTCATGCGCCTAAGCGTACCACAATGAAGAGGCACCGAACCACTTCGTGGTCGCCGGTCGCCCTGTCGCCGCTGTCATTTGCAAGTGGCAGACTGTTGATGGGATTGCTGCTGCGTGGCCGGGCGATAGACCGCCAGCCGTGCCTTGCCCGAGTATTTTGCGCGGTAGAGGGCGTGGTCCGCCTGGGCAATGACCTGTTCCGGGCTGGCTGGCCGCCCCCCCGAGAGCGTCGTCAGCCCCATGCTCATCGTGATGGGGCACGGGGCGTTGTCACCGAAGGTGTTGCGGACGGTCAGGTCGAATTCATCAGCGATGCGGCGGGCGACCTGTGTGGCGTGTACCTCGTCCGCACCCGGCAGCAGCACGACAAACTCATCCCCGCCGAACCGGCCGGCCACGTCGGCACGCCGGCAGTTCGCCTCCAGCACCCGGGCCACCTTCTGCAGAAGCTCATCCCCGGTCTGATGCCCCAGCGTGTCGTTCAGCGGCTTGAACCCATCCAGGTCGATCATCAGACACGCCAGGTCCCGACCCGTGCGGCTGCAATCGGCGAATCGCGACTCCAGCGCCCGATTGAACGCGCGCCGGTTCGCCAACCCGGTCAGCGGGTCGGTCGCCGCCACCTGTTCCAGCTTCGCTACCGCCGCCTCGAGCTGCTCGTTCTTGCGCTTCACCTCGGCGAGCGTGCGTGCCAACTCCTCCTGCAGCTTGAGGTTATCCTGCTTGGTGCGCCAGATCGCCAGGTTCTTTTCCACGATCAGCGGGATTGTGAACAGGTAGTCGCCGGTCTTGACGACGTAGTCGTACGCGCCGCGGCGGATGGCGTTGGTTGCCTGTTCCAGCGAGTTTTCCCCGGTGACAAAAAGGATGGGTAGGTCCGGCCGACGCTGAAGCAACCGATCCAGCAGCTCCAGCCCCGTACCGTCGGGCAGGTTCATGTCCGATAACACCATGTCGACGGTGTAGGGATCGGTCGCCAGAGCATCGGCGATGGTGCGACAGCAGCACACGAACGCCGGGCCAAAGTGGTCCGATAAAGTCTCGCCGATGAGTGCAGCGGTGTCAGGGTCATCCTCGACCACCAATAATTTGATGGGCTTACGCTCGGCCATGGTCTTCCCCCGCGGGGAGATCGACCATTCCGATATTCAAAATTAGGACGAAAAGGTTCAGTGAGGCGGCCACATCGCGCGGAGCGGACATCAGCTCCACGCGTGGATGGTTACATCAGCATGTCCGGCCCGACGATCGGCGGGACATTGGGGGGCGCGGCGGCGGGCGAACCCGGGCTCATCGCCTCATCCACCCGGCGCATCAGGTCCAGATAATCCATCTGCACCACCTGCAACTCCTGAAGCAGTGGATGCTCGATCACCTTCTGCTGCAGCGCATCGAGCCTGCGCTTGTCCTCAACTTCGATGGGCTGGCCAGCCGCCTGTTTCTGAGCCAGGGTTTCGAGGTGGCGGTTGTAATCGTTGAGCACGCGCTGGGCGTCGACATCGTTCTGAAGTTTCCGGACCGTCTCCTCGAATCGGATCGCCGCTGGGTGGGACGCGAGCAGTTTGCCCAACTGGCGTGCTGCTTCGAGGATTTCTTCCGTGGTGGCCATGTGTTTCCTTTCTCGACAACCCGCGCCTATTGTTCGTGGTAGCATAGTCGCAGCCGGCGGGCTTGGCCACGGCGCCACCCGACCGCATCGCATCTCCCACGGAATCACCGATGGACAACCGTTTCACTCGACGCATCCTTGAACACATCGCAGACCACCGCTATCGCCCGCAGCAGGTGCGTGAACTGGCCGCCTCGCTGGGGATCCCCTCCGAGGATTACGACGAGTTCGCCCGCACCGTCGCCACCATGATCGAAGACGGTCAGGTGGTGATCGGCTCAACCCAGACGATCGCCCTGCCGCCCGTCGGCCGGGAGATGGTCGGCCGATTCCGGCTCTCCGATCGCGGCTTCGGCTTTGTCGTACCCGATTCACCCACCGAGCATGGCGACCTCTTCGTCCCCGCGGGCCAGACCGGCGGGGCACTCACCGGCGACCGCGTCCGCGCCGAGGTCGTGCCCGACCGCAGGCGACGCGGCTCCGCCAAATCGCCCTATGTCGGTCGGGTCGTCGAGATCATCCAGCGCGCCCACCGCAACTATGTGGGCAACCTCATCCGCCGGGGCGGCACCTGGCTTGTGCAGGTCGATGGCAAACTGCTGCACGACCCGGTCATCGTGCGCGACCCCCACGCCAAGAACGCCAAAGAGGGCGACAAGGTCGCCATCGAGCTGATTCACTACCCACACGACAATGCCCTGGCTGAAGGTGTCATCACCGAAGTGCTGGGCGAGAGCGGCGAGCCGGATGTGGAAACCCGCGCGGTCATGCGGGCGTTCGGGCTGGCTGAACGTTTCCCCGAGGAAGTGCTGCAACAGGCGCGCGAAGCCGCACAATCGTTCGACGAAAAAGTCATTCCCCCCGATCGCCTCGACCTGACCGACCAGTTCATCCTCACGATCGACCCGCCCGATGCACGCGACTTCGACGATGCCCTGAGCCTGACGGAACTGAACGACGGTGAGGCGAAGTGGGAACTGGGCGTCCACATCGCGGATGTGGCGCACTTCGTTCGGCAGGGTACGCCGCTGGATGAGGAGGCGGCGTTGCGCGGCAACAGCGCGTATCTGCCGCGCAAGGTCGTGCCCATGCTGCCGGAGCTTCTGAGCAACGGTGTGTGCTCGCTGCAGGAGGGCGTCAACCGCTACTGCAAGTCGGTGTTCATCCGCTACGACGCCGAGGGCAACGTGCTGGGCGAACGATTCGCCCGCACAGTCATTCGCTCTGCCAAACGGCTGACCTATCTCGAAGCCCAGGCACTGATCGACGGCGACCTGCGTGAGGCACGCAGGCACGCGAAATCCGAGCCGAAGTATGGCGGGCCGCTCATCAAAACACTTCAGAAGATGGATGAGCTGGCGAAGGTCATTCGTCAGCGGCGGCTCAAGGCAGGCATGATTGTGCTCGATCTGCCCGAGGTGGAACTGGTGTTCGACGACAGCGGCCGGGTCATCGACGCCGTACCCGAGGATGACGCCTTCACCCACAAGCTCATCGAAGCTTTCATGGTGGAGGCCAACGAAGCAGTGGCACGGCTGTTCAACGCACACAATGTGCCGATGATCCGCCGCATCCACCCCGACCCGGACACGCACGATCTGGGTGAGTTGCGCGAGTTCGCCCGGGTGGCGGGGTACAACATTCCCGCCAAGCCGACACGACAGGAACTACAGCAACTGCTCGATGCGGTGCGCGGCAAGCCACAGCAGCGTGCGGTACACCTGGCGGTGCTCAAGACGCTCAGCCGGGCCGAATACTCCCCGTTGCTCATCGGTCACTTCGCACTGGCGAGCGAACACTACACGCACTTCACCAGCCCCATCCGCCGCTACCCGGACCTGGTCGTCCACCGCGGACTGGATGTGTGGCTCGACCTGCAACAGCAGCACCAGCGAACGGGCGGCAAACGTAAGGACACGCTCTCCAAAGCCTTCCAGCAGGACAAGCGACTGCCCGATGAGGAACGGCTCACCGGGATCGCGCGACACTGCTCCACGACGGAACGCAACGCCGAGAACGCTGAACGCGACCTGCGGGCTTACCTCGTGCTGGAGCTGCTGGCACAATCGCTGGGCGATGACTTCGCGGGAACCGTCACCGGCGTAACAGGCAGCGGCCTGTTCGTCCAGCTCGATCGCTACCTCATCGAAGGTTTCGTCCGGCTGAATGACCTGCCGGGTGATCCGGGCGACCGATGGAAGCTCAACGAGCGCGCGGGCAGCCTGGTGGCGATGCGCTCCGGCCGGACCATCTCAATCGGCGACCGCTTCACGGTACGCATCGCGAAGGTCGACCCGGTCCGCCGTCATCTGGACGTCGTCATCATCGAAAAGCGGTCCGGCACGACACGAAAAAAGAAGCGACGGCAGCCACTCGGCGCACGCAAGGCACACGCCAGGACGATCCAGCTCAAGCAGAAGAACAAGGTCAACAGCCGCCGCAACAGTCGCGGCAAGCGCCGCCGCTAAAACTGGTATTTCGGTGGGACAGGCGTCCCACCAAACCGAAAACACACGATCAGTTGGGAGCGTCCTGTGGCTTCCACTCTTTGTGCCAGCGAATGCGCCACAGGTCATGAAGTGCAACAAAACGGGCCGATCCATCAAGCATCGCGACATTGATCGCCATGTCGTGTCGGTCGAGAACCGCCCGCTTCATCACCCCCGGCGCGGGGTCGAAAATGTCGCCCTGCAGTGTCGATGGCCAGCCATCCGTTTCCTTTGGCCATCCCATGTCCGACCAGATCCCCTCGGCAAACACGGCTGTTTCGCTCGTGGGGACGCTGTCCTCCACGCCGTTGAACAGCAGCCGCCAATTGCTCTGGCTGACGATCTGGCCTTTCACGTTGTCGCTGTTTTCAAACCAGTTGTTGTACATGTAGCTGCCGAACTCGTTGTCGCGAGCACCCAGTTGCGTCGTCTGCGGCGCCCACCAGCAATTGGTCGCACTGCCGTAGGGGAACCAGGGCGACCAGCCTCCCTGCGGCGGTGAAGGTTCACTTGCTGTGGGGCACAGGATTACACCACGATTTGCTGTGATGTATGGCCACAATCGAATATGCCACGTCTCACCCATGGTGACATCGCCTGGAATAGTCGAATGAGCACTAAGCAGCGGCTGTCCGTTGTTGTCGCCAGCGTAGGCGTACCAGGCTGTCATCAGTTGCCGTTCGTTGCTGAGGCACTGCACCCGGGCGGCCGCATGACGCGCTCGGCTCAGCGCGGGCAACAGCAGCGCGATCAACAACGCGATGATGGAGATAACAACCAACAATTCGATCAAAGTGAAACCATGTGATCTTCTGGACATGAGACCCACCTTTTTACCATAGCCACCGGAGAACCAATGACACAAAACCGTCACTGCTGACTTGCTTCGAAGTGTGCGCGGATACGTTCCTCGCTCAGCGGCCGGGTGTAGATCGCCACCTCGGCGATGCCGCCGCTCCACGCGGACGAGGTCGTGTGCGCCATGTTGCCGATGGTCACGTGGTAGCGGTCCTCAACGCCAGGACCGCTGCCCTGCACTGTTTGTACAAGTCTGCCGTTGAGATAGAACCGCCCCACGTGATTCCCATCGACCGTAAACACCCAATGCGCCCATTTACCCTGTTCGATCAGTGGATCCACGCGTGGGAATGCATAATCAGCCTTGCTGAACACCGCGCCGCGCACCCCGGGATGATGAGCGGTAATGCGGGTGTCATCTGGCGCATTGTAGCCCATGCCCCAGCCGCGATTGGGCCCCACTGTGTAGCCGGACACCATCCAGCCGCCACGCGCTTTCAGATCATCCACACGAATCCACGCTTCGATCGTAAAGTGACTGGTGAATCGAAAGCTCGGTTCGTAGCCAATGTCGATCCGTCCATCGCGATGAATGAACGCCGCGGTACTTCGGGAACCGAACGGCCCCGGCTCACCCAGTTTGACCTCACCGTGCAACGTGCCGTGAAAATTGCTGCCCGACAGGTCCAGCACTGTGCGACTGCCTGCCGCATCATTCAGCGGCCAGTACGCCAGTGGTCGATCGGCCAGCACTTCCCGGCTGTACGCCGACGCCAGCTTCAAAGCGATCGGGTTCAGCTCGCGCACAAACAGGGATGGATTGGCAGCCAGCGTTTCAACCTCATCGCCGCGAAACCGGGCTGCCTCTGTCCCCCGAAGTTTCTGGCTTCGCCGTGATGCACCGTTTTCATCGATTACATTCGCCTCAACCAGCCCCTGGAAGACATGCACCTCCAGTGTCTGGGTCACATCGATGTAATTCATGCCAAATGACGTACCCAGATCGACCACATGGTGCCCAGGTGTCTGAACGGAAAATCCCTTGCCGCGAGGAGGTACCGTCGCGGCGATGCGGCCGTTGCGCAGATAACCCCGTTCACCATCCAGCACCTCAAACTCACACGGCGCCTCAAGGATGACTTCCGCCCCATTAGCAAACGTGACACGTGCCAGCCCTTTCAGCAGATGAAGGCGGCCCGGCTTCAGTTTCGCCCCGGCATTCACGGGTACCATTGGATCTGACCATACCGTATCCATCACTTCCGTCAGCGTGGCGGCATGGCTTGGCGTGGAAACGATCGCCTCAGGTGCCATCGATGGTTGAACGGGCGGCCGCATCCACATATGGATCATCAGTACCACCATCGCTGCAACCGCACCAATCGCCGCATAAACCACTGCCTGGGGAATCACGATGTGCCGCACCGGGCGCAGGTCAGCCTGCTGTGGCAGCAGGCAGGCATGCGCTACACGGCGCTGTGCCTCCTGTTCGGCACGCAACTGCTCCTCCAGTTTTCGCTGTGCAGCCCGGCGCACCGCCGCGCGCTGCTCCTCCTCCAGCACCTCTCTCAGCAATGCCGCATCATCCTCACAGGAAGATGACGACATCCCGACATCAGGCACTGCTGACACAGGCGCAACCTGCCGCGATTCGCACATCCAGCGCAGCCCCGCACACAGCTCCATGTACTGCACGTAAACCCGCCTGGCCGCTTCGCTTTCACGAAGCAGCTCGCGAAACCGCGAAAGCTGTTCGGGCGACAGCTCGCTGTGCTCACGCAGCACATCGAGCAGTTCGAACAGCTCGGCGGGATATCCATGCTGCTGGTTCATCAGACTACGCGCGACTCCACGCTGCGATTGACGCACTCCAGAAGCATCCGGTGAATGCGGTTGAGCGCTTTATAGACAGCGTTGGCTGTCGTCTGAAACTCCGCCGCCACCGACTTCACCGTTGCTCCCGGTGCATAACGATGCTCGATCATCCGCCGATTGCGTTCACCAAGCTTGCGCAGGCATTCACTGAGCGCTTCCTGACGTGCCTCTGTCAGATCCTGTTGCCGCTTCGTCTCCTCACAGATCAGGCGCAGCAGCTCATCGTCGAAAATGAGCCTGTTCTTGTCCTGCTGCTTGTAGAAGCTCATCGCCTTGAAATAGGCGATCCGGCAGGCCCACGCACCAAAGTTGGTGCCCGGCTCAAAGGTGTGGAACTTCTCCCACAGCAGCTTGCTCGTCTCCTGATACACCTCGTCGGCATCGGCAGCACGCGGCACAAGTGTCAGCACGTACGAATAGATCCGCCGACTGTGACGGGTGAACAGTTCAACGAACTTCGCGGTTTGTGCGGCGTCAGGCGGCATGGCTGGAGGTACATCCGACACGTCACACCACGATTCTCATGGGTTTCCCATCAGGCACACGTTACGACAGGCTGGCATGGCGAGATCGTCGCAACAGCCCCATCGCCGCCAGCGCTATCAGGACACCGCTGGTCGGTTCAGGCACAAACGTCACCTTGAGGTTGTCGAAAAGCGCGGTTCCATTGAAGCCACGCTGCACGAACCCAACCTGGTCATAGCTTTTGAAAAGCAGGTCCGCATCCGCAGCCGAGAGGTTCAGCGTCGGCATCACAAACACCGCATCACTGTTGGCATCCGCCACGCTGACGTTGAGCGTCACGCTGGAATCCAGGTGACGCTGGACGGTTGCGGTCACGTGATACATCGCATCGCTGATGATATCGAAACCAATGTCCACCACCTGCACCGGAATGCCGCCGGTCGAAGCCTGATTGGAGGAGAAGTCCAGGGCGATGACACGAAAATATTCCTGACCCGATGCATTGCTGCGACCGAACTCCACAAACAGGTTGGAGCCGATGACCAGCCCCGCGGAATAGTTCAGCGCGACGCCGCCGCTCGTGCCAAGATCAGCACTGACGGTATAGCTTTCGCCGGGGTTCGCAAAGACCGACCGCTGGCCACCGCTGGCATGAGAGGCCGTAACGTAGACCAATTCATAAACATTGATGAAGGCAAACGACTGACTCAGCTTCAGCACGCCATTTTCGACCCTACCGGTCAACACGCCGACGTTTGTGAAATCCGTCAGATAAGGATATGTCGCTGCAAAGTCTGCCTGGGTTGTATCCAGATCAAATGTTTCGCTGAAGGCTGCTGCCCGGGCTTCCACGCCGACGAAGAGTACAGCTGCCGCCAGCCCAAATCCCATCAGTTGACGCATAAGAAACCTCCTTTTGTTGAAGAAATGAGGATCCGTCAATCAACGCGTGCAGCACTCGTTACAGAGATGCTGTTTCAATCCGATAGCGTCTGCGGCCGGAAAGCCGCTGATGTGAACCCGCACCCTGGTTCTGTAGTTTTATTCCGCAGGAGCCGCGAAATTAGCCTTCGCAAAGATGAAATATTTTGTGTTCACACATGGACCCGCGGCAACCTGAAATCACCAACAGGCTGCCGCACAATGACTTGTGTGTAGAAACGCTATTCGCGGTGGCATCTATTGCTTCAACGGCGACAATGCTCGACATGGCCCGACGACCGACCGCACAGGAACTTGCTGCCGCCCGAAACAAAACGATTCCCGATGTGTTGGCGCCGGGGCTGGCGGTCGTCTTCTGCGGGATCAACCCTGGGCTGTACTCCGGGGCAGTGGGACACCACTTCGCCCGGCCGGGCAATCGGTTCTGGCCCGCACTGCACCAGGCCGGCTGGACCGACCGCCAGCTCAATCCGACGGAGGATGTGCTGCTGCCGCGTTACGGCTGCGGGGTGACGAACCTTGTCGCCCGCACCACCGCCACTGCCGCTGAACTGACTGACGAGGAACTCGCTCGCGGCGGCCAAATATTACGACGCAAGATCGCTCGCTATCGGCCGCGCTGCCTCGCCATCCTTGGCATCGACGCCTACCGCAAGGCGATGGGCGTCCGCAAAGCCACGGTCGGCCAGCAACCACTGACCATCCACGATAGCCGTGTCTGGCTCCTTCCCAACCCCAGCGGACTCAACGCCCACTATCAACTACCCGACTTCGTCCACTGGATGCGGCGGTTGCGCGAGGAATGTAGCGGCTGAACCATGCCGATTACGCCCTGGATATACCGACCGCGGGGACCGACCGATATAATCGACGGCATGAACGGCAGGCGATGCACCATACTGGCGGCGACACTTGCGTGTCTGACCACGCCGCTGCTGGCGCAAGAGGCCAGCCCCGCTCAGCCTGCCTTCGCCCCCGTCGATCAGGCGTTCGGCGACCTGGACCCGCTCATGACCAGCCTTCGCCGCGTTGAGATCGGACTCAACGACAACGGCGAGCAGACCTCACTCTTCCAGCTCGACCCCTATGGCGAGACGGTCGATTCCACCGGCCAGCCGATTTACTACCGCCTGGGCCCCGGCTTCCGCGCCCGGGTGAATCGCCTGGACTACGTGGTCATCGCCAATCCCTTCCCCGTTCGCAAGATTCGCCAGAGTGATCTGGGCGTCAACGTCGCGGGTCTGGACGGGCTTTTCGTGGAATTTCCAACGGCCAACACGGTGTATGACCTGCGGCCGATCGTGCTGCGCGATGCGGATGGACGTCTAAACCTGTCACCCCTGGCTGATCAGCCGCCCGCCATACAGCAGCCCGACCCCCGGCTGGACACGCGTATCGACCCGCGCGTGCGCTACGGCTACAACCCGACGCTGGAACCGGATATCCAACGCACCGGCCTGATCGATGCGCTGCACGACCCTAACGCTCGTCTGCGACAGGTCTGGCCCGCCGAGAACCGCACGATGTACGGCCCGCGACCGGTCCTGCGCCGGCCGACCACGCCACCCGTCCAGCCACCAGACAAACAAAAAGAAGTTGAACCGCAGCGCGACGACACGAAGAAGAGCGATCCCGACACACCCGCGAATCAACCCGCTCCGCCCACCGAAAGCAAAGCACCGGCCCGGCCGGACGCCACCGCGCGTTCCGAATGAACGGGCCATCCGCCCTCACTCCCGCGTCGCGCGGCGGTGATAGCCCAATCCCAGATTCAGAATCCGTTGCAGCAATTCTTCGTACCCGATCCCCGCGTAATGGGCTGACTCGGCGAAATCCTCACCGTAAGCCAGGTTCGGGTTCGGGTTCGCCTCGATAAGGTACAGCTCGCCATCATCGGTGAGGCGGAAGTCCAGCCGGGCATATCCGCTCAAACTCAGGATGCGATAGATGCGCCGGGACAGATGAGCGATACGCGTCTCAAGCCCCGCTGGCAGGTTACGGGCCGCACGCGTCACCACCCCCACCCGCTTCTGATACTTGTAATCCCACTTGAGCTTTTCCGTGGCGATGCGCGGTGCGCCTTCCGGCAAGCGCTGAATAATCAGCTCCCACGGCGGCAGCGTCATCAGACGATGATTGCCCAGCACACCTACATACAGCTCGCGCCCGTCGATGTACTGCTCAGCGATCGCATCGGTCTGCACCTGCCGATGGATGAACTTCACACGCTCAGCCAGCCCCTCATCATCGTGTACGAGCGACTTCTGTGAGATGCCGACCGATCCTTCCTCCGTGAGCGACTTCACGAGCAGCGGAAAGTGCAGTTTCGCCGGCCGACGCACGCGCCGCCCCATCGGGAACACCGCGAAATTCGGCACGCGGATGCGATGGTACGCCAGAACCTTTTTCGACAGCGCCTTGTCGTGCGCCAATGTCAGCCCGCGCGGATTACAGCCGGTGTAAGGCTGGCGCATCAGTTCGAGGTAGCTGACCACGTGCTGGTCGTACAGCGCCTGGCCGTGAAACTCCTCCAGCAGGTTGAAGCAGATGTGGGCGCGGGTTTGTTCGATCGCGTTGCGAATCACTCCCAGGTCGCTGTACACGCCCACCGGGTGTACCTGGTGCCCCATGTCACGCAGCGTCGCGATGACGTCGTACTCCATCTTCCACGGCGCCATTTCCTCGTCGCTGATGCCGTCAATGGAATCGGGTGGCACGAGGTCCTCATGCACCAGCACCACGATGCGTAGTTTGCGTCGGGGCACGTAGCTCATAACGTCACCCGGTGATGGCCCGCATGGATATAGTTCATCGTCTGCACGGTGAGCATGATCATCGCCTGCTGTACCGCCACCCGCTCGGGCAGTGCCAGCCGCAGCTTCAGCTCCCGGCAGCGGTCGATCATGTCCGCGAGCACCTGGTCAATCGTGTACTGATACGTGCCCGTCCACTCGGCGACGACCTCACGAATCTGCGGTCGGATCCGGCGAAGGAAGTCAGCCGCGGTGGGCCGATGGGCATAACGCGGGTGGTCGGAAAACAGCCGCCGCAGGTCCCGATCGTAAAAATCGGGCCATTCATCGGCGTAGTACATCCGCTTCTGTCGGTAGTGCTCGCGCAGCGTCTGCTTCAGCTCACGCAGTGGCTCCACCTTCCGGCGTGCGCGGATGACCGGCGGCTTGCCCGCGATCTCCCGCATCAGCTCATCCACGTACTCGAGCTTGCGCAGCGCGGGCCATCCCTTGTATCGCTGCCGCCAGCGTGACCCGGGCGTGAGCCAGACGGCGAACGTTTCGGCGAAGTCCTCCGCCGGATGCGCCTGGGCGTACCACGAATCCAGGTGCAGCACATACGCCCGGCTGTTGGGCCGGGGGCGATACGATGTGGGGTAAGGCTGCCGATACGACCCGAACAGCTCCCGCCAGCGCTTGCGATAGTGCAGCCGATAGGCGGTGTCGATCGTGTGGCCCGCTTCGTGGCGGAGGATGCGCATGCAGGACTTCTCGCTGCCGCCCTCCACCTCCAGCATCTGCCTGTGTTCGAGTTTCTCCAGCCGCGGGTGCGCCAGATAGAACGGGATCGCAATGCCCGGCACCCCGTCGGGCGAAAACCACTCACTGGAAAGCCAGACGTGTGGGCGAAACCGTAGCCCCCGGGCCGCCAGCTCGTCATACAGCCGCTGGACCCGCCGCTCGATGACGCTGCCCTCGATCCGCACCGGCAGATCGCACAGCCGCATCTCCAGCAACTGCTCATCGCTGAGCCGGTTCAGGTTCACCGCCCGCCGCGGCGTGAGCCTCTTGTTGTGCGAGCTGCCACCCACGACGTCAATCTAGGCCGGAACCGCCCGAGGGACAAGCGGATGTGTGATTGGCGATCTGGTGATCTGGCGATGTAGCGTATCGCTCCAGCGATCCACTTTCCCCTCTCCCTCCGGGAGAGGCTGGGTGAGGGCCCATCCCTCCATCCCCCCGGTCACCCCCCATCTGGCACCGGGTGGAAATCCAACCTAAAATCGGCTACCCTCACGGGGACAGCCTTCATCTGGAGAGGTGGCCGAGCGGCTGAAGGCGACGGTTTGCTAAACCGTTGAAGGGAGTATAACTCCTTTCCGCGGGTTCGAATCCCGCCCTCTCCGTTGTCGTTCCGGGCTATGGCAAGCTGTCTGCAGTGAACAAGTGCCTCCGTCCTGAACAGGCGGAGGTTTTTGTTTGCGCCGTGAAGGTTGCAGCTCACAGCCACATGATCAGCGCGATGATGCCAACGGTGATCAGAGCGACTGCGGCGAGGATGAGGTTGCGGCGGACGCGCTTGGCGTGTTCGATGGCCATCTGTTCGGCGGCGCGGGCGCGGGCTTCCTCGCGGCGGCGAGCAGCGACTTCAGGGTCGACGTATTTGGGCTCTTCCGTCGAGTGAATGGCGGGGATGGGACGGTCGGACGGAACCGGCCGGGCTTTGGATGGTTCGGCGGACGCGGACGGGGCTGCGGCGGGTGCGTCGTCGACCGCCTCATCCAGCGTGCCGGCAAGTCGCGGATCGGAGGTCAGATCAAGACCGGAGGCGACGGGGGCCGGGTCGTCCGACTCGGCCAGCTCGTACACATCGCCTTCATCCTCACCGGACGCCGGGACGCTCGTGGCAGGTTGCGGGACGACGGGCTGCGGTGGAACGGGCCTGGCAGCAGGCGCGGTATCGGCATCCGGGTCGGCCAGTTCGTAGGCCTCGACTTCACCGGAATCATCCGCGTTCAGTTCATACGGCTCGGGGGCCGGCGAACGGTCAGTCTTTTCAGGATCGGCACTGATGGCTGGGTTCCCGTCACTGCGTTGGGAGACTGGCTGGTCCGAACGAAATCGCGGGGTAAGCCCCGCGACGAGCGCATCATTATAGCGTGGGCGCGTTCCGGGGCGGGGAACGCGGGAGGCGTGGATCGCTGAAGCGAGCACGCCGACGTCGTAGGAATACAAAAGAAAAAAACGCCGGGCACGGTGGTGTCCGGCGTGTGCGGGTTCAGAGGTATTCGCGTGGTTCGCTGATGCGACCACACCAGGATCTGGTCAGGCGATCTTCTCGACGACGAAGGGCGGGCGGTACTGCCGGGTGCTCAGCGCATCGACGACGTGCTGCACGTTGGCGTCCGGGTGTGTCAGGCGGTTGCTGGCGGTGTCGTATTCCAGCAGCGCACCGAGTGTGAGCCGGTCCTTGTCGAGGTTGATCAGGTTCTGCCTGAGGTGTTCCTCAATGCTGGCGAACTGCTCGGCCATGACCGGGTAGTCGTTGAGGCGGGACTTGATGTCGCTGACGGAACTGGTGACACCGGCGCGATAGGAGATGTTGCCCATGTGCGCCAGAGCGGCTGACCAGACGCCTTCCTGGACATCGGTATTCAGGTCCTCGATCTTTCGGCTGCGGACGGCGTCGATGAAGTTGCGGGCGTGTTTGCCGCCGCCGTCGCCCTTGAACTGCTGGACGCGGTTGCCATCGTTGTCGTGGATCCACCCGCCGCCGCGACCGCCGGCGAAGTAGCCATTCTCGCACTCGACGACGATGCCGATGCGCACGCCCTTGTAGTGGTCCATCGCGTCCGATTCGGCATTGGTGCGCAGGTGCCGCACCTCCATGATGAAGGGCACGGGATCGTAGTCGTAGTAAACCAGGTGCGTGTTGGCGGTTTCGCCATCGTCATCCCATTTGAATCGGCCGCCCACTGAAAGCACGCGTCGCGGCAGGCCCTGCTCGCGCAGTACCCATCGCGCCAGATCCAGTTCGTGCGGGCCCTGGTTACCTATGTCGCCATTGCCCGTTTCCCACACCCAATGCCAGTCGTAGTGGAGGCGCTTGCGCATGAGCGGTTCGACGCGGGCTGGGCCGCACCAGAGGTTGTAGTCGATGTGGTTGGGGACACGGGTGGGGCCACTCACCTTGCCGATGCCGTCGCGTTTGTTGTAGCAGAACGCCCGGACCATCTTGATCGCGCCGAGGTTGCCATCGTGGATGTACTGGATGGCGGGGATGAGTCCCACATCACTGCGATTCTGCGTGCCGATCTGGACGATGCGGTTGTACTTGCGGGCCGCCGCGACCATTTGGTCGCCTTCAAAGAGGTTGTGCGATGCGGGTTTTTCGCAGTAAACATCCTTGCCCGCCTGGCATGCCCAGATGGTGAATAGTGCGTGCGTGTGGTTGGTGGTGGAAATGACGACGGCGTCGACGTTCTTGTCATCGAGCATCTGGCGGTAGTCGACGTAGGTCGCGACCTCCTCCCCACGATCGTTACACTTCTTCTTTTCACGTTCGAGGTACTGGCGGTCGACATCGCACAGCGCGGTAATGCGTACGCCGGGCACACCACGGAACCAGTTGATGCTGTGTGATCCGCGGCCGCCGATGCCGACGAATCCCAGACGGATCGCGTCGTTGGCCCCGCGGACTCTGGCGGTGGTACTCATGAGCATGGCTGCGCCGCTGCCCAGCGCCACGTTTCGGATGAAGTGCCGTCGCGTCAGGTCGGTCATAATGAACTCCTGAGAAACAGGGTGAACCTCGGCGCGCGGGGCAGACGCCTGAGAGCAGAACATTCATTGTAAACAGGGCGGGGCAACCTGCGACAAAAAATGCGCCGAAGCCACGGCAAATCCGCAAGGCGGCTGCACGTCCATCCGCGCGCCTCGCAGCCACATTGTCCATTCATTCGCGTTTGTAATCGCTCAATTCAGTTGGACTTGCGTGAGCGAAACCACTTCCGATGACGGTCGCGCGATTGGACAAAGGATATCGCACTCTTATTATGACGAGGGAACCGAGGCAGTGAGGAGCGGTTTCATGCATATGCGAAGGTGTTTGCGTGGCGGACTGATGGCTGGCATCGCCCTGATGCTGGGGATTTGCGGCACGGCGACGCTGGGGGAGGAACCAGCCCTGCGTGCGACCACCGCCGCGGGGATGGTGGAGCTGGCGGAGGGTGATCGGCCCATCCTGCGATACCGATATGAGACGCTCGAACCGGAGGATGAATACCTCGCTCAGCTCGCACCGCAGAACCGCAGGTACGCCCGGCCGCGAAGCAATTACATCCATCCTTTATATGGACCCGATGGGCAGGAACTGACAGCCGACCTGTCGCCGGATCATCCTCATCATCGCGGGATCTACTGGGCCTGGCCCGAGGTGGGGTATGACGGCCGGGTGGCTGACCTGCACGCGCTGCAGGGCGTGTTCGCCCGACCGACCGGCCAGATCGAGACGCGCATCACCGATCGATTCGCCGAGATCGTCGCGACCAATCAATGGCTGTGGGAGGACAGGACGCCGATCGTGCGCGAGGTGGTGACAATCCGTGCCTATCGCGCAACGGAGCACGACCGATGGATCGACCTGCGGCTGGAGCTGACCGCGCTGGTGGATGGCGTGACCATCGCCCGCCGGGACACCACGACCTACGGCGGGCTGAACATGCGGTTCGCGCCTTTGGAGGATCTGAAGTTCGTGCATCACGCCGATCCTCCCGATGTACCCGCTTTACCCCGCATGGCATGGATCGACACGATCGGCCGATGCGCAAACAGCGACGAAACCGTGGGTGTGGCCATCTTCGAGAAAGCAACCAATCCCGACTATCCCAACGACGCGATCCGTTACCCGGAACTGCCCTGGCATCAGACGACGTTCCCGCGCTCCGGGACGCGCTACAGTCTGTCCGTTGAGAAGCCGCTCGTGCTGGAGTACCGCCTGTGGATTCGCGGTGATGCGGAGGTGTCCGAAGCGGCGTATCGACAGCAATGGCGGCTTTTCAACGAAGGGGAGGAGACGCGATGAAACGATACCCCACCCGTCGTCAGGCGTTGAAGACAGCCATCGCGGCGACCGCACCACTGTTCGTGCGCACACCGCTGCGGGGCGATGATGCGCCTTCCAATCGGCTGAAGGTCGGGCTGATCGGCACCGGCTCGATGTGCTGGAGCAACGCGCAGAATATCCGCAACTTTGGTGCATGCGATATCACGGCACTGTGTGATCCGATCCGCCGGAACATGACGCGCTATCGCGAGGCATTCAACGTGCCGGCTGATCGCTGCGTGAGCGATTATCGCGAACTGCTGGCGATGTCGGACGTGGACGCGGTCATCATCGCCGCGCCCGATCACTGGCACGTGCCGATCGCGATCGCCGCGGCGCGTGCGGGCAAGCACATTTATTGTCAGAAGCCGCTGAGCAACACGATTGCGGAAGGCCGATCGCTGGTCGAGACGATTCACCAGACGGGGGTGGTGTTCCAGCACGGCACACAGTTGCGATCATCGACGCCGGCGCGACTGGCGTGTGAATTGGTGCGTAACGGCTATCTGGGACACGTGAAGGAGGTGGTGATTGGTTCGCCGCCGGGGCTGGCGATCGGGAATGTGCCGCCGCAGCCGGTGCCTGAGGATGTTGACTGGCCGATGTGGCTGGGACCGGGCGAACCAGTTGAATACCGCGACATCATTGTGGGCGAGATTCCCGACGTCGGGTTACGCGGCTGGTACTTCATGAAACGCTTCTCCCGCGCTGGATGGATCGCTGGCTACGGCGTCCACGACATCGACTTGGCGCTGTGGGGCCTGGGGCTGGAACACACCGGCCCGGTACGCATCGAAGGACGTGGCACCTTCCCCACTGAAGGACTCTTCGATACCGTTCTGGATTACGAGCTGACCTTCACCTTCGCCGACGGCCGCCGCATCATCATGACCGACACCTCACGCAACGAGCACGGCGTACGGTTCATGCACGAGAACGGCCGGGACTGGGTCTTTTGTCGCAGTCGCATCGACGCCAGCGACCGCGAGCTGTTGCGGGTGAAGTTCAAGGATTCGGATGAGCGGCTGTACGTCTCGCGCGTGCACGAAGCAAACTTCGCCGACTGCGTCCGCCGGGGCGATCAGCGGACGATCGCGCCGGTTGATGTAGCGCACCGGGCGACGAGCATCTGCCTGCTGGGTGCGATCTGCCTGGAACTGGGCCGCCCGCTGCAGTGGGATCCGGACAACGAGCGGTTTGTCGATGACGACGAGGCCAACGCGCTGCTGAGTTGATCGCCAGGCGTGATTCTGAGACTCGCGTCCTCAGCAAACTTCAGGCTAAGAAGCGCAGCAGGCTGGTCGCCTCCATCATGTGGCACAGCCCCGTCATTCTTTCATCATTCGATATTCGTCATCCCCTGCTCTTCTCCCCGGCCTTCTGTTCCACCCTCACTCGCCCGGAAACGCACCGGGCAGGGCTGGGCGGTTTTCCACGGTCTGGGCGGGTGGTTCGGGCGTGGTCGGCCGTTCGTCGGGCAGAACTGACAGGTTGGCGGGCGGGCCCATCGGCTGAACACCCTCCGGCACAATGCGCCAGACCACGCCCGTGCCCGGTCGCGGCTCGATTGTCGGTATCCGCGTCGACAGCACTTCGATCACCCCCATATCGACCACGTACATCGTCAGCCCATCGGGCGCAAAAACGACGTCGACCGGTCGATTGAGCCCACCGTTGACGCGCGTGGGCGTGGTGGACTGGTAGGCGTTGCGGTTGGTGAAGAAAGGGGTAACCGCCCGGATGACCGGATCGATGCGGACAACCTCGAAACCGCGCGGCCCGCCGGGGGCATTGCCGGTCAGCGGCGTCATCGGCCCGAAGATCGCCAGATACAGATGCCCCGGGTTACCAAAGCGTTCGTGGCTGCCCGTCGCCAGCTTCGCCACACCTGAGTGGGCCGGGAAGTGGATCAGCGGTTTTTCCACCGGTGGATGCTCGCGCAGGATGAAACGCGGCTGATCGCCCAGGGCAGAGGAAAATCGCGGCTCGGTGACAGGAACACCTCCCGCATAATCCGGCCAGCCGTACCACCCGCATTTTTTGATCGCGTAGAGCTGGTCGGTGTCGCCAGCGACAGGTCGGGAACCGCGTTCATCGAACCCGTTGTTGGCGACGTAAAGCTGACCGTCGCGTGCCCACGTCAGCCCGAAGGGATTTCGCAGCCCCCAGGCGTACACCTGCAGGCCCGAGCCATCCGGGTTCATGCGCATGATCGTCCCGTTGGCCAGGCGTTCGCCGGTACGTTCCTCGATGCCGCTGCCGCTTTCACCGAATGGGGCGAATGGCACGGTGTGGGCGAACCAGCCGCCCCGGCCGCCCGCCATGATGAAGGGGTTGATCGTCGTGAAGGTGCGAGCGTCGATGGTCACGTCGTAGGGCAGGCGGTCGTGTCCCTCCGGCCGCAGCGCCAGCCATTGATAAAGGAAGTTGTCGATGCCCACGACGCCCGAGTTGGTAACGGTGCCCTGCCCAAAGTAGATCCTGCCATCCGGCCCGGCGGCGAGTTGGTTGTTGTGATGGTCGCCGAAACTGGGCAGGTCGATGACCAGGTCGCGCACGCGGTCGCCCTCAAGAACAGAGATCTTCCCACGATGCGAAATGTACAGCCGACCATCGAACCAGAGCAGGTCAGTGATTGGGCCGTTGAGGTTGTCCGCGACGTAGCGCATGTCGCCACGTGGGGTGATTCGCAGGATACGGGCTGGAGCAAAGGGGTCGCCGTAGACGAAACCTGCCTCGGCGACGTAGAGGTTGCCCTCATCGTCAAACTCGACACTGGAGGGGTAAGTCAGGCCGCGGACGACGATTTCCGCGCGGTAGCCAGCCGGCACCTGCACAGCCTCGATGGTGGGCGGCGTGGGCTGCGGGGCATCTACCGCGACGTAGTGCGTCACGGGGGGTGCGGGCACCGCCGCCATGCGCAGGTTACACCCGCCCAGTGCCAACACGATCGCCAGCCCCACCTGTCGCTGAACCGTCATCACGCCTCCTCCTGATGTAAGACCTGCCCGCGATTTGTAAATTCGGCGGCTTTCGCCTTCCGTGTGGAAGACCTCTCGTCGTCCTGTCGTTTATGAACCATTGCTGTAACAAAGCAGATGCCGTGTTAATGCGGCGAGTGTGTCAGGCTACGGAGGGGGTGGACCCAGTCACGGGTGTGGCGGGGCTTTCGGGGAGGGGGCCAATACCTCTCGTCTCACGCCTTCGTGCCCTTTGGGGCTTCGTGGCCTATGATGGTGGGCATGAGTACGCTCCATGAAACCCCGATGCAGGCGTCG
The DNA here is from genome assembly GCA_937988825.1 of uncultured Phycisphaeraceae bacterium. Classification (GTDB taxonomy): domain Bacteria; phylum Planctomycetota; class Phycisphaerae; order Phycisphaerales; family Phycisphaeraceae; genus CALKHT01. Next base: position 13,202 of record CALKHT010000038.1, on the reverse strand, counting down.
GCTCCGGCGAAGGTGGCCGACGTGGCGACCACCGGTGTCATCATTGTGGACCACGGCTCACGCCGGGAAGAGTCCAACCGGATGCTGGAACAGTTCGTCGAGGACTTCCGCGCGTTCAGCCCCTACGAAATCATCGAGGCGGCTCACATGGAGCTGAGCGAGCCATCGATCGACACCGCCTTCGAACGCTGCGTGGCCCGCGGTGCCAAGCGCGTCGTTGTCATCCCCTACTTCCTCCTGCCCGGCAAGCACTGGGAGGAGGACATCCCCGAACTGGTGAAGGAGGCGGCCTCACGCTACCCGGGTATCGAGTTCCTCGTCGGAGCGCCGATCGGCCTGCACCCGATGATGCGCAACGTGATCCAGGCACGGCTGGACCACTGCCTGGCCCACGTGGCGGGCAATGCGCCCGAGTGCGAATCGTGCGCAGGCACCGGCCGATGCGCCATGCAGCGGGTGGAATGATCGACTCTGCTGGCCTACGGGCGGTCTCTCCTCCGGCGATAAAAACCGTAACTCGTCTTTAAAAAGTGGCGGCGTGTTCCCGTCCGGGCTAACCTTGTGGCGGGGGCGTGGCGGGTCGCTTCCCCTGCGCATGCGTGTCTGGGTCACCCGCCAAGCGAGGTCGTCGCCGTGTTCACCAAACGCGTTAAGCTCTTCAATCTGTTCGGGTTCCCGCTCTATCTGGACCTGAGCTGGTTCATCATCGCCGTGCTGCTCATGTGGTCGCTGGCGAGGGGGTATTTCCCTGCCAACTACAAGGGGTTGGCGATCCACTCCTATTGGCTGATGGGCGTGATTGGAGCGATGGCGCTGTTCGCCTCGGTGGTGCTGCACGAACTGGGTCACGCACTGATGGCCCGACGGTTCGGCGTGGAGATGCGCGGGATCACACTGTTCATTTTCGGCGGCGTAGCCGAGATGGCCAATGAACCGCCCAGCGCGCGAGCGGAGTTCATGGTCGCCATCGCCGGGCCGCTGGTAAGCGTTTTTCTGTCGGCCCTTTTTTTCCTGTTGTCACTGCCCGGGCCTGAACGCATCCCCATCGAAGCGTATGGGGTGATGCGATACCTGGCACTGATCAACTTCGTGCTGGTGGCGTTCAACATGGTGCCGGCGTTCCCGCTGGACGGTGGGCGGGTGCTGCGGGCCATCCTCTGGCACCTCAAGGACAACCTCAACTGGGCGACGCGCATCACCTCCCAGATCGGCGGCGGGTTCGGCACGATGCTGATGGTCCTGGGTGTGGTCTGGCTCTTCACCAGCGGCGACTTCATCGGGGCGATCTGGTTCTTTATCCTGGGCATGTTCCTGCGTGGCGCGTCCGCGATGTCGTATCAGCAGCTCATCATCCGCCGGGCACTGGAGGGCGAGCAGGTACGGCGGTTCATGCGGCCCAACCCCATCACCGTGCCCACCGACATCACGCTGGACGAGTTCGTGCGCGACTACGTCTACCGCCACCATTACAAGCTCTACCCGGTGATGGACAACGGCCGGCTGCTGGGTTCGATCTCGACCAAACAGTTGCGTGGCCTGCCGCCTGAGGCCTGGCCGGACCACACGGTGGGCGAGGTCTACCAGCGTTACTCGCCCGACAACGTGATCGAGGACACCGCGGACGTCACTGAGGCGCTGGCCAAAATGAACAACCAGGGCGTCTCGCGCATGGTCGTGGTGCACGAGGGCGAACTGGCGGGGATTCTGGCACTTAAGGATCTGATGAACTTCCTGGCACTGAAGATCGAGCTGGAGAATCCCGGCGGGGCACGCGGCATGATGGGGCGGGACGATGGCGAGCCGTGAAATGCGGGATTCCCGCAGGCGCGGTTACGACGATCCACCGAGCCGTCCGACGTGCAGGCAGTCTTAGAATGATTTCGTTAGGCGCTGTCTCACGTTCGGATTCGGGCTTCGGATTTCAAAAGGAGACTGTCATGCTGCGCGTCGACCCTGGCCAGTGTGGTTTGTGTGTGCATTTCGGCGAGGCGCATCCGGGCAATCAGCAGCTGGTGCAGATTCGCCTGACACACCAGGCGCCTGAGACTTTCGTGGAAGAGTGCAACCAGCCCAAACATGCGTCGTTGCACCTGCGGGTCACACCGATCAGCGGATGCGACGCGTTCGAGCTTGCGCCGGAAGCACGGATGTCGGCCTAAGCCTCATTTAAATAGGTAGAGCGCACCGTCGCTTACGCGGCGGTGCTTCTTTTTCAGGGCGGGGTGGGCCGGAGGCAAGGCCGGACGCTACACTTCCTGCCTATGGCCTTGCGGTTCGAGATTCTGCATCGGGACAGCACGACACACGCGCGGGTGGGCCGGGTGACGACGCCGCACGGATCGTTTGACACGCCCGCGTTCATGCCGGTGGGCACGCGCGCCTCGGTCAAGGGGCTGCTGCCTCGCCAGGTGGCGGAACTGGGGGCACAGGTCATTCTGGCGAACACGTACCACCTCATGCTTCGGCCGGGCAGCGCTCTGGTGGCACGCATGGGCGGGCTTCATCAATGGATGCGCTGGTCGGGACCGATCCTCACCGACTCAGGCGGCTTCCAGGTGTTCAGCCTGGCGGACCTGAACCGCATCACCGATCAGGGGGTCGTCTTCAAGAGCCATCTGGACGGGTCGCTGGTGGAACTGACCCCCGCGCGGTCGATCCAGGTCCAGAACGAGCTGGGGGCGGACATCATCATGGCTTTCGACGACTGCCCGCCCAGCGCCCCGACCCCGGCGACTGCTGGCGAAGCAGCAACACGAGAAGGCTGGGCGAACTACGTTCAGCGCGTCATGGCGGCGTGCGACCGCACTGCCCGCTGGCTGGAAGCCTCGATCGCCGCCCACCAGCGCCGCGACGAGCAGGCCCTTTTCGGCATCGTGCAGGGCGGGACCGACCTGGACCAGCGGACCCGCAGCGTCGAACAGGTGTGCAGCCACGACCTGCCCGGCTACGCGATCGGCGGGGTGGCGGTGGGCGAAGGGTTCGATGAGCTGGTACGGGTGGTGCGTCACACCGCCCCGCTGCTGCCGGCCAGCAAGCCGCGCTACCTCATGGGCGTGGGCTACGAGCGCGACATTCTCGCGGCGGTGCAGGCGGGGGTGGATATGTTCGACTGCGTGCTGCCGACGCGCAACGGCCGCAATGCCAACGCTTTCACGCGCACCGGCCCGATCCGGCTGCGCAACGCCCAGTACGCCGAGGACCCCCGACCGATCGAGGAAGGCTGCGACTGCCCGGCGTGCGTCGAGCCGTTTTCACGGAGCTATCTGCGGCATTTATTTATGGCTGGGGAGATGCTCGGGCCGATTCTGGTCAGTGCCCACAACATCCGGCACTTCCAGCGTCTGCTATTGGACATCCGCCGCGCAATCGCAGACAATGACTGGTCTTATCTGCACCGCCGCTGGCCGGTGCTGCAGGAGGCCTGACGTCAACCGGCGGGGCCGGTGTCATCAGCCCGGGCAGGGGGGCCCAGCACCGCCCGCTCAGGCCACAAGCCCGGATAAGCCAACACGCCAGGCTTGGTACATTGACCACACTGGCTTCATGCGAAACAGGCGCTAGCCTGCCTCGGTTTCACGAAGGACGCTTTCATGTTCGACACGATTCCCTTGATTCTCGCTCAGGAAGATGCACCGCCAACGACGAACGCCCCGGCGCCCACGACAGGCGAAGGTGCCAATGGCGGCACGCAGGGCCAGAGCACAGCTCCCGCACAGCGCCCCCCCGGTCTTTTCGACGGCGGACTGCTTTTCATCATGATCGCGGTGTTGCTGATCTTCATGATCTTCAACACACGCAGCCAACGAGCCGAGCGTAAGAAGCGGGAGGAACTGCTCGCCGCGCTGAAGAAGGGTGACCGCGTGAAGACGATCGGCGGCATTCTCGGCACGGTGCTGGAGATACGCGACAACGAAGTGCTGCTGAAGGTCGATGAAAATTCGAACACGCGCATCCGCATGGATCGTAGCGCCATTCAGACCGTGCTGAAGGACAAGGAATGAGGCGCCCGCGCCATCGATGACCATGGGCAGACCCACGCAAGCGGCGGCGCATCCGATGGTGGCCGTGTCGCCTTCTTTCATCACCGGGCTGCCTGACATGACTCGCCTGGAATTGAACCGCGGTGCAAGCCGCGCCTGGACGAACGCGAGATTATGAAAACACCTCTCTGGAAACCGATCGTTATCGTGCTGGTGTTGGTCTGCTGCGGCCTGCTGCTCTATCCGCCGCAGGAACGGCTGAAGCTGGGCATCGACCTGGCGGGCGGCACGACGCTGGTCTACCAGGTGAACTTCGACCCGGATGACCGCAATCCCCAGGCGACGCTGGAGGCGACGATCGACGTGCTGAAGCGGCGCGTCGACCCCAACGGTGTGCGCAACCTGATCTGGCAGGCGCAGGGCAGAGACCGCATCGAGATTCAGATGCCGCTGGCCTCGCCCGAGGTGCGTCAGCGCCGCGAAACCTACATGCAGTTGCGCAACGCACTGCTGGCGGACAATCTCACAGCCGGGCAGGTCGACGCCATCGCCCAGACGGGTCAGATTCCCGACAACATCACCGGCGTTCAGCGGGAGGCATTTCAGGAGCTGATCGCCGCCCGTCAGGCCATGGAGCAGGCGCGTGAGCCGTACCTCCAGGCGACCAACGCCCTGCAGAAGGCGAAGCAGGTGCTCGACACCCTGCCCGCGGATGTTCCTGCGGAGGAACGCCAGCAGATCGAGGCAAGCGTTCAGCAGCAGGAGGAAGAGCTTTTCGAAGCGACGCGGCAGTTCGTCGAGGCGCGTAACCGTCACGAAACCGCCCGTCAGCGGGTGCTGGCGCGAAACCTGGATGCCCGACTGATTGACAACGCGCTGACGGTGTCCAGCGCGAGCATGAACGCCAAACAGTTCGACAACCTGCGCAAGCAACTGCCGCCTGACCGTCTTCCCGCCGAGGAACTGGACAAGTTCGCGCAGGCGATTGCGCGGGGCGAAAAGGTGAGCCATCGCGACATCGAGCTTCGGGCACTGGAACTGCGGTACCCTGAACGGGCGGAACAGATTCGCCAGCTCGCCGCAGCACACGCAGCCTATGAGGAAGTGCGCGGGCCGCTGGACGATCCGGAGGATCTCAAGCAGTTGCTGCGTGGTGCGGGTGTGCTGGAGTTCCGCATCGCCCCGCAGCCGAACCAGGTGCTGGATCTGGCTGAGTATGAGCGGGAGCTGATGGAGCGAGGCCCGCGCAGCGGGTTGAACAAGCCCTATCGCTGGTTCGTGGTCGATCCCGATTTCGCCGACTCGCCGCAGGAACGCGAGTTCATGCTGACCGATGCGGCCAGCTATTTTGCTCGTCACCGCATGATCGGCCGCAACTACGGCGGCGAGGCGTATGTCCTGCTGGGCAACACGCCGCAGAACTCCCTCACCCAGGCGCAGGAAGGCTGGTCGATCACTTCTGCCACCCGCACGGCGGATAACCGCGGTTTCCGCGCGGTGGGCTTCTCGCTCAACAGCACTGGAGCGCAGCTCTTTGGCGCACTGACCGCAGCGCACATCGGCGAGCCGATGGCGATCGTGCTGGACGGCCGGGTCATGAGCGCCCCCAACATCAACAGCGCGATCACCGGCGGGCAGGGCATCATCCAGGGCGGCTCGGGCGGCTTCAGCATCAAGGAGCAGGATTACCTCGTAAACACCTTCCAGGCTGGCGCCCTCAACGCCACGCTCAGCGAGGAACCCATCAGCGAGAAAACGACCGGTCCGCAGTTCGGCCACGACAACCTGGTGCGCGGCCTGGAGGCGGCGGTGCTGGCGCTCATCGGTGTGGCGATCTTCATGGCGATCTACTACTTCGCCTGGGGTGTCGTCGCAGACTTCGCCCTGTTGGCCAACGTGGTCATCATCCTCGGCACGGTGTCGCTGCTGGATGCCACCTTCACCCTGCCGGGCATCGCGGGCATCGTGCTGACCATTGGTATGGCAGTCGACGCCAACGTGCTGGTCTTTGAACGCATCCGCGAGGTACTGGATCGCAATGCTGACCTGCGTACGGCGATTCGCCTGGGTTACGACAAGGCGCTGTCGGCCATCATCGACTCCAACATTACCACCCTCATCACCTGCGTGGTGCTCTACTACACCGCCACGGCCGAGGTGAAGGGCTTCGCGCTGACGCTGGGCATCGGTGTAGTGGCGAGTATGTTCACCGCCCTCTTCTGCACCCGCGTCATCATCGAAATGTTCGTCGACGCAACCAATGTGAAGAACATGGGAATGTTGGCGACAACGGTGTCGGCTGTCCGCCGCATGTTGTCGCCCAACTTCGACTGGATCGGCAACCGTTACTGGTTCCTGGGCGCGAGCATTGTCGTCGCGGTGGTGGGATTGATCGCACTGACCATGCGTGGTTCGGACATGTTCGACATCGAGTTCCGCGGCGGCACACAGTTGACCTTCCGCCTGGCGGAGGATCAGTGGCTGTCGATGGAGGAGGCTGCTGAGCGCATGCGCAAGGCGGCTGAGACCAGCGGCATCCCGACGCTGGAACGCAACCAGGGTGCGACGCTCATCGCCATGGGCGACATGCGCGAGGGCAAAGCCCAGGAGTTCAGCATCGCCACGCTGCACACCGAGCCGAATGTGGTGCGCGACGCTTATCGCACCGCCTTTGCCGATGTGCTGCAGGTCGAGCAGCCGATCCACTTCACAGGTGATGGGATTGAATCGGTAGCCGATGCACCGGTCTATGCCGTCACGAGTGACCGACTGGGCGATGTCATCAACCGGCCGGACGTCGAGCATAACGTGGCGCAGTTCCGCGGCGGTGTGGCGGTGCTGCTGGAGAACATGAACCCGCCCGCGACCGTCGCGCACATCGCCGACCGCATCAACCGGATGCAGTTGCAGCCCGGCTTCGAGCAGGCGCCGTATCGTCCGGCGTATGTGATCGGCCTGACGCCGGCCGGCGTGGATGCGAAGACCGGTGAGCCGCTGTACAGCGCCGCGGTGGCACTGGCTGCTGACGATCAGATCAACTACCTGGACGACCCCAACGCCTTCACCGTTCCCGGCGGGTTCGCCGCCCATCAGTGGAATCTGGTGCGCGAGGCGATGATCAAGGACGCCATCTTCGGCAGCGTGACCAACTTCTCACCGGCAGTCTCCGGCACCATGCAGCAGCAGGCAATCGTCGCACTGGTGCTGTCGATGCTGGCACTGTTCGTCTACATCTGGTTCCGCTTCGGTTCGCTGCGTTACAGCTTTGGGGCGATCCTGGCGCTGGCGCACGACGTGGTGATCGCGCTGGGCCTCATCGCCATCATGAGCCTGCTGTACGTGAAGTTCGGCCAGATGGGCATCCTGATGCTCAGCGATTACAAGATCAATCTCGCACTGCTGGCGGCGGTGCTCACACTGGTGGGCTACTCGCTTAACGACACGATCGTCATTTTCGACCGTATCCGCGAGAACCGCGGCCGACTGGCGCACGCCACGCCCGCGATCATCAACGATTCGATCAACCAGACGATCAGCCGCACGCTGCTGACTTCGCTCACCACGTTCCTGGCGATCGCGGTGCTCTACTGGATCGGCGGCGACGGCATCCACGGCTTCGCAGCACTGATGCTCATCGGCGTCGTGGTCGGCACCTACAGCTCCGTCGCCATCGCCACACAGGTGCTGCTGTGGGGCAACAAGGCCGTGACGCCAAGCGTGCCGCAGACCAGCAAGACGTGAAGGGAATGACGAATGACTAATGCCGATTGACGAATCAATGACAAATGGCAAAGTCCGAATGACGGCGGTGCGAATGGCACTTCGTCATTCGGACTTTTGTCATTTTTTCGTCATTGGACATTCGACATTACGCACGTAGACATCAAACCGCAGTGCCCGCCCCTCGTGCGTGACGTGCGGCTTAAGATTGCCGAGCGGCGGGCTGCGCAGCGGGCGTTTAACCACAACGCGGTGCGTGCCGGTAGCCTGCGCTGCTCGTAACAGCGCCTCGGCATCCGTGTCTGCCCCCACCAGCGCTCGCAACACCCGCATCGGTTTGCGTTCCAGCGTCTTGCGGCCGGTGGGAAACATCGGATCGAGGTAAATCACATCCACCGGTTCGCAGCGTGACAGAAGTTCGATGCTGTTGCCGATGCGCAGCTCGATGCGCTGAGCGATGTCAGGCATTTGCGATGCCGCCCGGCGCAGGCCATCCTGCAGCAGGGCCGCCATAATGGGTGAGCGTTCGATGGCGATGACACGACAGCCCAGGGATGCGAGCAGCCAGGCATCCTCACCAAACCCGGCGGTGGCGTCGATCACCACGGGCAGCGGCTTGCCCGCCTCCTTCCGTGCAACCAGCCCTACCGCCCGGGCGATCGGTTGACGCACACGCCGACCCGCGGGCGACTGCACATCCATCGCCAGCAGATCGACGAAAATCGGCCTGCCCCCCGCCAGTTCGCCCCGCACCACCCGCAGTTCCAGCCTCTCGGGTCGAACGACCAGCAGCAGCGTCGCATCGCCCGGTTTGCTGCATAACACCAGCGGCAAACCAAGTTCCTGCGCGAGCGCCTCGGCCACCTGATGCAATCGCGCATCGCCCGACGGATCGGCGCACACGGCGACGCTCACGGTCGAATCACCTGCGGCATCTTCCGGCGATGGACACATAAGCACAGTTCAACAGCATCGCGAAACGGGCGCGAAAAGTGCGGTCACGCCTCGGCCGGACGCGATGCGGCTGCACGCTCGGCAGCTTCCGCCTCACGCTGCTGCCGTTCGTAACGCAACTGGTTATTGCGGTGGTCCATAAGGATCACCACGCGATCGCGATCCTCCGGCGGCAGGGCGGAGGAGATGAGCTTGCGCGTCCGCTCAAGATTCGTTCGTCGTGACAGGTGGGTGAGAATGACCGCCTCGGCCTTGCTGCGCTGCACCAGCCGCACGACGTCGTTGACGTGCAGGTGCTTGCCGATCGCCGCACGTGACTGATCGCCCGGCTCCACGAAGGTGCATTCAGTGATGAGAATCTGCGCTTCGAGGACATCCGGTCGATCGAAGTGCGGCCCCCAGGCGGTGTCGCCCGTGTAGGCCACCAGCGGCACCTCCAGAATCTGGGTGATCTGCTCGCCCTGCTGCTTCAGCTCGACGAGTTTTTCCTGCGGCAGGCCGACGAGGTCCGGCCGCAGCTTGCTTCGCCGTTCGACAACGACGTAACCCAGCGAAGGCGAGGTATGCACCGTCCTGAACGCCCTCAGGAAGTGGTTGTTCTTGATCTCGATCTCTTCCTCGTGGTTCAGTGGGATGATGCGGTAAGGGGTGCGCTGCAGTTCGATATCCACCCACGCCTTCATGAGGTTGTGCAGCGGCTGTTCGAGTTCGGGCGGACAGATGACGGTGCCGGTGCCCATGCCCTGAAAGTTTCGTTGGGAGAAGTAGTAGGAGACCGCTGCCACGTGATCCATGTGGCCGTGTGACAGGGCGACAAACTTGGATGCCAGCACCGGGCGGGGGCACAGCCCCACATCGAAGGCGATATCCAGTTCAGGAATCTGAACGACCGTCTCCTCGCCGGCGACACTCAACCCCTGCACACGGAAGGGCGGTACGAGGACAAATCCCATTTGGGAACGACGTGGCGGCTGACGCGGGATCATGGGCGCTCCTTCTGGGCCAGAAAGTTTGGCGGATGGGACTGATCGACTCTGGCCCTGAACGCCGTCACCTTCCGCATCGAAACCGGCCGTGGCGGGATTCGAACCCGCTGACGTCGCCCACCGACGCCTCCTACTGCGTCCACCCACGGACGCCCGGCCGCACGCCGCCGACAACCAGCGGCGTCACCTGTGGGAACTATCCCCCGCCGATCCACGTCGGTCAAGTCGGACCAAACCGCAGACCACGATGCGTATGTTGGCGCATCAGCAAAAAACTTTTTCTCCGGTAATCACATCGGCTAGTGTAAATCACCACGGCAGTTATGCAGCCCTGCGCCCAGTTTGCAAGCCAGGGACCGTTTGGGCTGGCGTGTGACAGCTGCTTCATCTTCGATGAGACGGCGCCGTCCGGTGAACAGCGTTGCTGACGTGCCCTGTGTCACGGGCGCGGATGTCTGTGCTACAATTCGCCGCCTTGCTGACGCACCGCATCATTCCGTGTCTGGACGTGAAGGACGGCCGAGTCGTTAAGGGCGTGAATTTCGTGCAGTTGCGCGACGCCGGCGACCCGGTGGAGATCGCCCGCAAATACGACGCCGCCGGCGCCGATGAGCTGGTCTTTCTGGACATCAGCGCCTCGCACGAAGGTCGTGCGATCATGCGCGACGTGGTGCGGCAGGTGGCAGAGCAATGCTTCATGCCCTTCACGGTGGGTGGGGGCATCCGCACGATCGAGGACGTGACGAACCTCATCCAGGCCGGCGCGGAGAAGGTGTCGATCAACACCGCGGCGGTGGTGAACCCGCAGATCATCACGCAGACGGCACAGCGGTTCGGCCGGTGCGCCACGGTGGTGAACATTGATCCCAAGCGCGTGCCCGCGACCGAGTTCTTCGAACATCGCAGGGCGTTGGGCCTGCCCGTGGAGGGGGCGTGGCGCACATCGGACGGCCGCACCATCACCGCCGACGAAGCCACCGATCAGGACGTGATTTTCGAGGTACACACGCACGGCGGGCGCAAGCCGACCGGCCTGGAAGCGACCGACTGGGCCAAACAGGTGGTCGAACTGGGGGCAGGCGAGGTCATCCTGACCAGTATGGATGCGGATGGCACCAAGGATGGCTACGACCTGGAGATGACCGGCGCGGTGGCGGCGGTGATTGACGTGCCGGTCGTAGCGTCCGGCGGCTGCGGCAGCCCCGAGCACATGCGGCAGGTACTGACCCAGACCCGTGCCGACGCCGCTCTGGCCGCCAGTATCTTCCACTACGGCACCTACAGCATCCACGAAACCAAGGCCTACCTGGCGCAGGCCGGCCTGCCGGTGCGGATGGTGGAGGCGGTGTGAGGTTGGGGGAGAGTTTGACCCGGGACGTTCTGCCATCACCCCGGCCCTCTCCCTGAGGGAGAGGGGGTTGTTAAGTCTCCGCTCTCTCCGGGAGCGGTGGGGTGCGGGTCAAGGGGGCTGCACGCAGGACTATACGTTGACGCGGTTTGTGGTACACTAAGTGGTATCCGACGCGCCGCTTCCGGCTCTGTTGGCCCGCGATCTCCCGCTGGTGTGTGCCGGGTGGCGACTTGTCTCGTGAGTTGAAGGTTCCGAACGCACCGGCCCATGCCGTGGGCCGATCACCTTGATTCGGAGTGGTTCTGTGAGTGGTCCCGCGCACGCGACGCCCCAAACGTTGATGCTCGATCACGTTGGTGATCGACGGTCGTTCAACAACACACCCCTCAAGCGATATTTCGAAGCCGCCGTCAAATATGAGGCGTCGGACCTGTTGCTGCGTGGCGGTCAGGTGCCGCGGCTGCGCATTCGCGGCTCGCTCAAGAGCCTGGAAGTGCCGCCGCTGGACGAGACGGAATTCGAAAAGTGGATCGAGGCGGGGCTGAGCGAAGCACGCTGGGATCAATACGCCCGCTTCGGTTCGGTGGACATCGGTTACGACCTGGAGGACGGCACGCGTTTCCGCGTGAACGTTTTCCGCACACGCAGCCGCAGCGCTATCGCCGCCCGTCGTGTCTCGCGGAACATCCTCTCGTTCGAGCAGTTGTACCTTCCTGCCTCGCTGGCCAAGGTGGCGGAAGTGCATCAAGGGCTGGTGCTGCTCGCCGGCGTGACCGGTAGCGGTAAGAGCACGACCATCGCGTCGATGCTGCAGTACATCAATGAGCGGCGAGCGTGCCACATCGTCACGATCGAGGACCCGATCGAATACATCTTCACCGACGCCAAGGCGATGATTAACCAGCGCGAGATCGGCATCGACGTGCCGAACTTCGCGACAGGTCTGCGAGCTTTGGTGCGTGAAAACCCGGACGTGATCCTGATCGGCGAAATGCGTGACCGAGAAACGTTCGAGGCCGCGCTTCAGGCCGCCGAAACGGGCCACCTGGTGTTCGGGACAATCCACGCCAGCTCCGCCACGCAGGCATTCGGCCGTATCTACGACCTGTTCCCGCCGGAGGAACGTGAGAACATCCGCAACCTGCTGGCGTTCCAGATGCAGGCGTTCATCTATCAGAAACTATTGCCCACGCTGCACAAGGACATCCCGCGTATCCCGGCGGTGGAAATCCTGTTGCAGTCGCCGCCCACGCGAAAGTACATCCTCGAAGGTCGCGAAGTCGAACTCGACCAGGTGATCAAGAGTCACCGCGAGTACGGGATGCAGAGCTTTACCGATTCGCTGGTCGACCTGGTGGAGCGCGAGTTCATTCACCCGCGCGTCGCCCAGGCCAACGCCACCAGCCCCGAAGAGGTCAAGATGCGTCTGCGAGGCATCTCGACCAGCTGATGACAAGCCGCGGAGGCATACGCACCGCGCTGGACGGCGATGGGCAGCGTGATGGATGGGTGAGTGCCAAACAATCCACTGGTGCCACCCACCGCGATGGACGGTCCCGGGGAGCTGGGCAACCTTGCCCAATGCTGGGTGTTTTTCCGGGCCGCCGGCCCCGATTCGTAAATAAACGGACAAACTGGACGACACAGGGCATCGCGGCTGAACCATTGCGTGATCTTGCAGACCTTCGTGCTCCTGTGCCCTCGTGTGGGTTAATTCCGAGAACGCCAAGATGATGACACTCGCCGAAGCCGTCTTTTTGATGAGCGTTTACAAACCGATCCTCTTCGCGCTCGTGCTGGGCATCTGGGGCTGGATCGTCAGTAACCTCGACAAGGACTCGGAATATTTCTTTCTGCACCGCAAGGTGTGGAACGCGGTGCACCTGGGCGTCGGCGTGCTGGCATTCTTCCTCTGGCTGATGATCCCCTACTTCTGGCTGGGCCTGCCCATCGCGCTGCTGCTCACCGGTGGAACCATCGGTGGATACATCTACTACCGCAACGGTCAGGTGCCCGAACAGGCGCGCTGGACGCTGTCGCTGGATTCCTTCCGCAACCGCGTGGACAAGATGCAGGCTGCCTCGGCACGCAAGCACGTCACCATGACGCTGATGGGTGCCGACGATGCGGCGCTGGAAGTGCCGGTGGGCGACACGCCGCAGGCCAAGGCGCACCAGGTGCTGGAGCAGATCCTGGAGTTCGCGCTGCCTC